>CAKUBI010000005.1 GCA_934636865.1 uncultured Oscillospiraceae bacterium | reverse complement strand
GGGGTATAGCTCAGCTGGGAGAGCGCTTGACTGGCAGTCAAGAGGTCAGCGGTTCGATCCCGCTTATCTCCACCAAGAAAACACCTTGAAATCGCATGATTTCGGGGTGTTTTTCTAACTTTTTCAGCATGAAGATTTTTCATAGAAAAAGTCAGGTTGCAAGCTGGTTGCCCCAACTGGCTCCAACTTGACCCCGATTGTTGCAAAAAGTTGCAACGAGGTTGCGAGCCTCCGAAAGAGTTATGTCAACTTAACCAGAGTGCTCGGAAATGTCCTGCGCCAGCAACTACTGTCAGTCTCCGGCGAAGGAATTACAGGCGCCGAGGATTTAAAGCGATCGCGTCGCCTGGCTTTGCTGTTACCTAACTACCAGCCGGCGTTGATGACCACCTTGTTTCCGTCTATGACCGCTCTTTCTACAAGGTCCGTGATTTCACGGCTTTGGTAGGCTTCCTTTGCCGCGGCATAAACCGCGAGCTGTGCAGCCTGTCCGCTGGTAAGGACCATATCCTTGCCGTACCGATCATTCTTCTCGGTGCGTTTCTCGTAGGGAACATAGTAGCCGAGCCTTTCCAAAAAGTCGTACCACAGGCGACCACCGCTATTGACACTGGAAACGTCTACCGAGGTAATGACCTCGCCACAATGAGGGCAGCGGACATCTTTGCGCTCCATGACAACAATATCAAGTCCCATGTGCTATCTCACCTCACTATCACAGTTACCAGAGCAATCGCTCAAAGAGACATTCATCCATTCCGCCGTGAGTTCGCAGTATGCTAACGTTTCTCCGATGGCGTTGGCTTGAATGCCACAGGCGTAAATGCAGGGGCAAGGTTTCAATTCAGCCATTCTGCATCGCCCCCAATGCTTTCTCCGCTTCCTCGCGGGTGAGAAACCACGTTTTGCCCAAGTCCTTGCTCTGGCAGTTTCTCGCGCCTCGGTGCTCAAGCTCGCAGCTTCCCCAGGGTCAAATGCGCACGCTAAATACGGTACGCGGCGATACACCAGCACCCTTCGCGTGTGTTTTAGGCCAAGGCTTCAAAACGTGGTCAGCTACATTGCCGACCACTACGCCTTCGACCTTCCGCTCGGACGCCTTGCGAGCATCGCCTGCATGAGCGAAAGCAAGCTCGAGGGCTGCTTTAAGCGGCAGTTCGGGTGCAGCGTCACGCAGTATATTCAGGGCCGAAGGATGAGCCAGGCGGAGCACCTGCTCATCGACACCGATTTCACCATGGGCCAGATCGCCCAGATAATCGGCTACACCACCTCCAGCCGCTTTACCGAGCTTTTCAAAAAGAATACGGGCATCCTGCCCATCGAGTACCGGAGGATCGCAAGGCGCGAATAAGCCCGGCGGCGGGCCGGATCATTATAATTTTCGAGGTGAAGTGCAATGTTTTGGGACAATGCCGCATGGGTCTACGACCTTTTTGCCAACGTCATCAACCGTAAGGCGGACCGGAAGCTCTGCGCCGTGGTGGCGGAGTGCATCTCCCCCGGCGACGAGGTGCTTGAGTGCGCCTGCGGGACGGGGCTCCTCAGCGTCGTGATCGCGGAAAGGTGCGCGCATCTGACCGCGTCAGACTTTTCCGCCAACATGCTCCGTCGGGCGGAGCGAAAGTGCAGAAACCTTCGCAACGTCAGCTTTGAGCAGGGCGACATTTCAGCGATCGGCCACCCCGACGAGCGCTTCGACGCGGTCGTCGCCGCCAATGTCATCCATCTGCTCGACGAGCCGCTGCGCGCCCTGCGCGAGCTCGACCGCGTCTGCAGGCGCGGCGGGAAGCTCATCATCCCCACCTACATGAACCAGACGGACAAGGGCAGGACCAACAGCGTGTCGGGCGCCATCGGCAGGGCGGGCGCGGACTTCAAGCGTGCGTTCACGCCGGATTCCTACCGGCAGTTTTTCGCGGACGCGGGCTATCAGGACGTGCGCCTGACGCTGTGCGAGGGGCGCGTCCCCTGCGCGGTGGCCGTCATCCAAAAGCCGCAATAGGAAAAGAGAGACGCGGATGCTCCGCGTCTCTCTTCTTTTTTCTCTTTCAGCTCTGCGCAAAGACCGTGGCGCGGCCGCTGGGTGCGTCGAAAAGGTTATCCCCCGTGACGATCTTGACGCGCAGGCCATCTGCCCCGCGCAGGAGCGTGAACGCGCCATAGCGCACCGTCCCCGCCCGCTCGTTGAGGTGGTAGCCGAACACCATGCCCTCGCCGTTCGTGCCGAGGTAGTTGATCTGGCCCGTGTACTCATAATAAAGGCCCACTTCGGCGTTGATATCCTGCACCGTAAGGCCCCCGCCGTCGGTCAGCGTGAGGATGTAGGTGCTGTCGTAGCTGCCCTGCTCGGCGGTGTCATGGGTGACAGCTGCCGTCCACTCGCCGAAAAATTCCGGCGGCACGGTGTAGTCCGCGTCGCTGACGGGACCGGACAGGTCGTGCCGCTCCCCGCTTTTGTCGATGGCGAACACCGTCTGATACGTGCCGTATTCCTCCTCGACCTCGCCCGCTTCGAACGAGACGATATCCTTCACGCCGCCGAGCGGCCCGCCGTCGCAGAGGAAGCCCGCCGTCAGCCCCTCGAGAAGGTTGACATACTCGACCGTTCCCTCCGCCGTCAGCAGGAATACATAGGGGAAGTACCCCTGCCCCACCGAGCCGACGAACACATCGGTATAATCGGAATACAGGCCCGCGACGGGATAGATGCTGTCGTAGTCAAAGCGGAAATTCTCAGCGTACCAGGCCGCGTCCGCCGTCTCTTCAAAGCTGACCGCGAGCGTGCCGCCTGAAAGCGCAGCACGGACAAATCTGTCCTCCGCCGTCCGCTCCGCCGCAGCGGGCGCTCCCGTATCCAGCGGGATGATGCGCTCATAGCTGCCCGCCCCGGCGAACGAGCCGATGGGCAGGATCAGCTTCAGCGCGCCGCCGTCCAGATAGAGCGGCGTCTGCAAATTGATATTTTCGTCCGAGATCGTCCATGCGCGGCGCTCGGCATAGGCAGCGGCAAAGTCCGCGCCGCTCGTCCCGCCGGTGAGCGCGCCGCGGTACATCTCGTCAAAGCAGTTCGCCGCCGTGCGGCGCGCCGCGGCAATAAAATCCGCCGCGCTCAGGCCGCAGCGCGCGATCAGGTCCTCCCCCGTCAGGCGCTGGCCGCCGAAAAAGTCGTAACTGTAGACCGCGTAATGCGTTGAGCCGTCGTCCATGTCGCGCGAGAGGAGCAGGCAGAGAAGGCTGCCGTTCCAGTGGCTCTCCCAGCGCACGGCAGGGCAGGTCAGCGAGGCGCGCGCGGCCATCATGTTCTTCTGGTCCTGCACAATGCTGCCGAAGGCATCCGCGATCTCGGCGTTGATCGCCGCGGCGACCGCCGTTTCCGACACGATCTGCGGCACGTGGTAGACATAATGTGTTTCATTGCCGGCTGGGTCGCGGTAGTCTCCCTCCTCGGCATAAAGCTCGGTGATAAGCGCGTCGTCGTAGGCAGGCGTTTCGTCCGGCTCGTCCTTTTCGCCGCAGGCGGCGAGATTCAGCAGCAAAAGCGCCGCAAGCAGCGCGGAAAGCATTCGTTTCATGGGTCTCCTCTTTCTTCACAGGGCATCGGGGCGCGGCGCGCCTTTCCTGCCATTATAGCGTATCTTCCAAAAAGCGCAACGGCTTTTCGTCCCCATCGCGCGGCAAAACCGCGCCGCAGATTGACAGAACTCCCGTTCGGTTATAAAATATATGCACTTTTGAACATCAGGAGCTTTTATGTACGATTATACGCAAGCCAAAATGAACGACGATGCCATCCGCGCCATCAGCTCCATCGGCCTTGCCCACCTGGGCGACGCGGTGTATGAGCTGCTCGTGCGCACCTACCTGTGTGTGCACGGCAAGGCGACGGGCAAGGGTCTGCACCGCGCGACGGTCGAGCTCGTCTGCGCGCCGCGTCAGGCGCGCTTTGCAGAGCGTCTCTTACCTCTTTTGACGGAGGAAGAGCTCGCTGTGTTCCGCCGCGGGCGCAATGCAAACGTTCATTCCATTCCCCACCATGCCGAGCGCGCGGACTACCAGAAGGCCACGGGCCTTGAAGCGCTGTTCGGCTGGCTGTATCTGCGCGGCGATCACGCGCGCATCAATGAACTCTTCAACCGGATGATGGAGGACGACAATGCCACTTGACGCGATCTGCCTGCGGGCAGTTTTGAATGAACTGCGCCCCAAGCTCATCGGGGCGCGCATCGACAAGGTGCAGCAGCCCGCGCGCGACCAGGTCATTCTGCTGCTGCGCGGCAATCTGCGGCTGCTGCTCAACGCGGGGGCGAATCAGCCGCGCATCCAGCTGACCAATATCCTGCGCGACAACCCCGCCCAGCCGCCGATGTTCTGCATGCTGCTGCGCAAGCACCTGGTCGGCGCGCGCGTGCTGTCGATCGAGCAGCCGGACCTTGAGCGCATGGTGATCCTGAAGCTCCAGTGCACGGACGAATTCGGCGAGAGCAGCCAGAAGCAGCTCGTGCTCGAGTGCATGGGGCGGCGGTCGAACCTGGTGCTGCTCGACGCGCAGGGCCGCATCGTGGACTGCCTGCGCCGCGTGGACGCGGACCTTTCCGCCGCGCGCCAGCTGCTCCCCGGCCTTTTCTATCACCTGCCGACGCCGCTCGACAAGCTCTCGCTTCTCACGCAGGAGGAGGCTTCGCTCGCCCTCGCGCAGCGCGGCGGCGGCGCGGAGACCGCCGTTGACAAGTGGGTGCTCGACCATTACACCGGCATTTCGCCGCTGATCGCGCGCGAGTTCGCCTTCCGCGCGGGCGGCGAGACCGACGTGCGCTTCGGCGTGCTGAACGCGCCCCAGCGTGAAGCGCTGGTGCGGGAATTCTCCGATACCGCAAGCGCTGTAAAGGAAGAGCATTATACACCTGTCATCCTCTATCGTGACGGCAGGCCCGTGGATTTCACCTACCGTCCCATCGCGCAGTACGGCGCGGAAACGCAGGTCGAGACGCGGGAGGACTTTTCCTCGATGCTCGACGAATTCTACGACGCGCGCGAACGGCAGGAGCTTTCCGCCCGCCGCGGCCGCGAGCTGACGCACGCGGCCACCGTCGCGCGCGACCGCATGGCGCGCAAGGCCGAAAACCTCAGGCGCGACTATGCCGCCACGCTCAAGCGCGACGAATTCCGCCTGCGCGGCGACCTCATCACTGCGAACCTCTACCGCATGAAGAGCGGCGAGCGCGTTCTGCAGGCCGAAAATTACTACGAGGACGGCTGCCCGCTCATCGACATCCCGCTCGACCCGCTGCTCTCTCCCCAGCAGAATGCCGCGAAGAACTATAAGCAGTATAACAAGCTCAAGACCGCCGAGTTCCACCTGCGCGAGCAGATTGAAAAGGCGGAGGGCGAGCGCGCGTACCTTGAAAGCGTCCTGCAGGAGCTTTCGCAGGCGGAGACGGAGCAGGAGTTCAACGAGATCCGCCGCGAGCTGCAGGAGACGAATTACCTCAAAAAGTCCGGCGGTAAAAAAGAGCAAAAGCGCGCCTTCGCGCCGCGCACGTTCAGGACCTCGGGCGGGCTCGAGGTGCTCGTCGGCCGCAGCAACGTGCAGAACGACCAGCTGACGAAAAAGGCCGACAAGCGCGACTACTGGTTCCACACTCAGCACATCCACGGCTCGCACGTTATCCTGCGCTGCGCGGGGCTCACGCCCAGCGATGAGGACCTGCGCGAGTCCGCGATGCTCGCCGCCTACTTCTCGCAGGCGAAGGAGAGCAGCGGCGTGCCGGTGGACTGCTGCCCGGTCAAGTTCGTCAAAAAGCCCGCGGGCGCGCGCCCCGGCATGGTGACCTATGACAATTACCGCACGCTTTACGTCACGCCCGAGGAAGCGCTCGTCAAAAAGCTTGCTGTGAAGCAGAAATAAAAAAAGAGGGAAGGCTGTGCCTTCCCTCTTTTTTTATTTCATTACCGCGCCTTCTGCGGCATTTCCCAGGCAAAGTGATCGGTGTGCAGCAGGTGGTGCGACTTTTCGCCGAGCGGAGATCCGAGATAGTCCTTATAAAGGGCTTTGACGTCCGGATTCTCGTGCGAGAAGCGCAGAAGCTCTCCCTGATCGAGCCGCCAGAGGATGCTTCCGCGCGCTTCGGCAAGCTCCGCGCCGTCGTGGATGGGCTGTCCGCCGCCGCCCGCGCAGCCGCCGGGGCAGGCCATGACCTCGACAAAGTCATACTGCACCTCGCCGCGCTTGACGGCCTCGATGAGCTTTCTCGCATTGCCGAGCGAGCTCACGACCGCGACGCGCACATCGCCCGCGCCGGGGATGTTGAACACCGCTTCCTTCCACCCGTCCATGCCGCGCACGGCGGTGAAGGCGTCGGGATCGGGGTTCTTGCCGGTGACCAGATAGTACGCCGAGCGCAGCGCCGCATCCATCACGCCGCCGGTCGCGCCGAAGATGACCGCCGCGCCGGTCCCTGAGCCGAGCGGACTGTCGAACTCCTCCTCGGGCAGGTACTGCGGCTCGATGTGGTTCGCGCGCAGCATGATGCCGAGCTCGCGCGTGGTGATGCTCACATCGACCTCGGGATCGCCGCCCTCATCCTTCATCGTCGGCAGAGCGCACTCGCTCTTTTTCGCAACGCACGGCATGATGGAAACGACGAACAGCCGCTTGGGGTCGATGCCGGTCTTTTCGGCAAAATAGCTCTTGGCGATCGCGCCGAACATCTGCTGGGGCGACTTGGCCGTAGAGAGATTGCCCGTCAGCTCCGGATACTGCGACTTCAAAAACCGCACCCAGCCGGGGCAGCAGGAGGTGAACATCGGCCACTGGTACTGCTCCCTGTGCGTAAAGCGCTCGATGAACTCGCTGCCCTCCTCCATGATCGTGAGGTCGGCGGCAAAGTCGGTGTCGAACACATAGTGGAAGCCGAGCTCGCGCAGCGCCGCGACCATGCGCTTTGGCGTTGCAAAGCTGCTGTCAAGGCCGAACTGCTCGGCCCACGCCGCGCGCACCGCGGGCGCGACCTGCACGACCGTCACGATGTTCGGATCGTCGATCGCATCAAAGACGCGGCCCGTATCGTCGCGCTCGCGCAGCGCCGCCGTCGGGCAGTGGGTGATGCACTGGCCGCAGTAGGTGCACTCGGTATCCTGGATGCGGCGGTTGTACGACGCGTCCACAACCGTGCGCGAGCCGGTGCCGAGAAGATCCCAGATATTCACGCTCTGCACCTTGTCGCACACCTGGATGCAGCGCAGGCACTGCACGCACTTGTCGTTCTCGCGGATGAGCGGCGTGGAGTAGTCCACCGGCTCGTGCCGCAGCTTTTTGGGGAAATGCGCACCGCGCATGTTGAAGTCGTTCGCGAGCTGCTGGAGCGTGCAGCTGCCGCTGCGCGTGCAGTTCGTGCAGGAGGTATCGTGGTGCGAGAGGATCAGGCGCAGGTTCAGGCGGCGCGCCTCGCGCGCCTTGGCGCTGTTGGTGAAAACGACCATACCGTCCGCCACCACGTTGTCGCACGCGGGAACGAGACGCGCCATGCCCTCAACCTCCACGCAGCAGATGCGGCACGCGGCGATCTCGTTGATGTCCTTTAAGTAGCAGAGCGTGGGGATATGGATGTTGAGCCTGCGCGCCGCTTCGAGAATGGTCGTATTCTCCGGCACGGTGACACTCTTGTGGTCGATGGTCAGCGTAACATTCTTTACCATTTGCCCTTCCTCCCTCCGCGGAAGATGCCGTAGCCGAAGTGGTCGCAGCGCAGGCAGCGGGACGCTTCGGTGTAGGCTTCCTCATCCGTAAGGCCGCATTCGATGCACTTGAAGTCGTGCTTGCGCTCGCCAGCCTCGCGCTCGGTGGTGTTGATGCGCCCGTGGGGCGGCTTGTTGTTCAGTCTCGGCGTCGGCACGGATACGCCGGGGTCGATCTCGTGGTGGAAGCCGAGGTATTCGTCGATGTTTGCCGCGGCGACCTTGCCCGCCGCGATGGCGCGGATGACGGTGGCGGGGCCGGTGACGCAGTCGCCGCCGGCGAACACGCCGTCCATATTGTCGATCTGACCGCTCGCCTCGGCGACGAACGCGCCGCGCTTGATGGCGATTTTGCTCTGGTCGAAGCCGTGCGTCTCAACGCCCTGACCGATGGCCACAACGATCACGTCCGCCGCGATGCGCCGTTCGCTGCGCTTGGCCTGCTCGGGCGCGGGACGGCCCTTTTTGTCCATCTGGCCGATAATCTGCGGCTGCGTCCACAGTGCGGTGGCACGCCCGCCTGCATCCGTCTCGATGCGCACGGGCGCCTGCAGCGTCACAAGCTCCACGCCCTCGGCAACGGCGCCCTCCACTTCCTCGGGAAGCGCCGTCATGTCCTCCTGGCGGCGGCGGTAGACGCAGCTGACCTTGCGCGCGCCCAGTCTCACCGCGCTGCGGCAGACGTCCATCGCGACGTTGCCGCCGCCGATGACGACGATGTCCTTATTCAGGAAATCGGGCATGCGGTCGTCGCCGATCTCGCGCAGCATCTCAACGGCGGAGATGACGCCTTCGGCGTCCTCGCCCTCGATGCCGGTCTTTTTATCCGTGTGCGCGCCGATGGCGATATAGAGCGCGTCATTCGCCTGGCGCAGCTCGTCGAAGGTCACGTCGCTGCCGACATCGACGTTCAGGTGCACCTCGATGCCCAGCGCGATCATCGACGCGATCTCCGCGTCGAGCACCTCGCGCGGCAGGCGGTAGTTGGGGATGCCGTAGCGCAGCATGCCGCCGAGCTTCGCGCGCTTTTCATATACCGTGACCCTGTGGCCCATGAGCGCAAGATAGTAGGCCGCGGACAGGCCGCCCGGCCCGCCGCCGATGACGGCGACCTTCTTGCCCGTAGGCTCGGCGCACTCAGGCTGCGGCACATAGCCGGCGTTGTCCACCGCGTAGCGCTTGAGGCCGCGGATGTTGACCGCGTCGTCGATCATGTTGCGGCGGCAGCGCGCCTCGCAGGGATGCTCGCAGATGTAGGCGCAGGCCGAGGGGAAGGGATTGTCCTTGCGGATCAGGCGGATCGCGTCGGCATAGCGGCCGTATTTGATGAGCACGAGATAGCCGGGGATATCCACGCCCGCCGGGCACAGCGCCACGCAGGGCACGGGCTCGCGCATGCCGCCAAGGCAGCGGTGACGCAGGATATGCTCTTCATAATCGTCGCGGAAGCCCGCAAGCCCATCGAGCACCAGACGCGCCGCATCGCGTCCGATGGCACAGTCCGCGCTGTTGACGATCACGCGGGCCAGCCGCTCGATGACCGTGATGGTCTCCATCGTGGCCTTGCCCTCAAGCACCTGCTCCATCAGCTCCGAGAGCTGGCCGAGGCCGATGCGGCAGGGCACGCACTTGCCGCAGGTCTGCGCATGGCAGAGGTCCAGAAAGCTTTTTGCAAGGTCCACCGGGCACAGTCCCGGAGGGCTGGCGGCGATACGCCGCTCCACGTCGCGGTAAAGCCCGTCGATAACGGTCTGCGCACGGGAGGGCGTCATGATATCAAGTCTTGACACTGCTGTTTCTCCTTTCACTGCTTGCCGCAGGGTTCTATCCATCAATAGATATTATCTATAATAAAGCATCATCTTTTATTTTTCAATAGTCAATGCGTATTTTTTGTCTGATTTTGCATGATGTTTCATTGTGCCGGTATACAAAAGAGGGCGGGCGCCGAAGCCCCTGCCCTCTCTGCAAAAACGTCTTTATTGGCCGCGCACCTCGTCGAAAACGTCGGTGATCGCCTTCTCCGGCGCACGCGTCGCGAGCGAGACGATGACGATCGCCGCGCAGGCCGCGAGGAATGCCGGCAGCAGCTCGTAAATAGCCCAAGCGCCGCCCATGGGCGCGATGAGGTACTTCCACACGAACACGACCACGCCGCCGGTCAGCATACCCGCAAGCGCGCCGCACCTGTTTGCGCGCTTCCAGAAGAGGGCAAAGAGCATCACCGGGCCGAACGCCGCGCCGAAGCCCGCCCACGCAAACGACACCACGCGGAACACCGAGCTGTTCGGGTCCCACGCGAGCACCATGCCGACGACAGCGATGCCGATGACCGTGGCGCGCGCGGCGCGCATCGTGCGGCGCGCATCCATCTTCAGGCCGAAGGAGTGCTGCATCAGATCCTGCGACACGCTGGACGCGGCGGCAAGGAGCTGGGAATCCGCGGTGGACATCGTCGCCGCCAGAATACCCGAGAGGATGATGCCCGCCATGACCGCGAGCAGCGCGCCGTGGCGGCTCATGAGGTCGGCAAGCTTGATGATGATCGTCTCCGACTCAGCGCTCGTTGAAAGGACGGGGACCTTGCCCGCGGCGGACACGCTGTTGCCGATGATGCCGATGAACACGGCGATGAACATCGAGATCACGACCCAGACCGTCGCGATGCGGCGGGACTGGTTGAGCTCCCTCTCCTCACGGATGGCCATAAAGCGCAGCAGGATGTGCGGCATGCCGAAGTAGCCGAGGCCCCAGGCGAGCGTGGAGGCGATGCTCAGCGCACTGTAGGTCGAAGCGGTGCCGGTCGCGGCGTCGTAGCCCTGCGTCATATTGAGATAGCCCGGCAGCGAGCGGGCGTTATCCATCACGGCATCGAGTCCGCCCGCCTGATCGATGCCGAAGCACACGATGACGAGCAGCGCGATGGTCATGAAGATGGACTGGATGAGGTCCGTGAACGAAACGGCCATAAACCCGCCCATCACCGTGTAGAGCACGACCACGATCGCGCCCACGATCATCGCCGTGTGATACTCCACGCCGAAAAGGCTGTTGAAAAGCGTGCCGATGGCCTTGAAGCCGGAGGCGGTGTAAGGGATGAAGAAAACAAGGATCACCAGCGCCGCGATGCAGGAAAGGCGGTGCTTTTCATCGCCGAAGCGGCGGGCAAAAAAGTCCGGAATGGTGATGGCGCCGAGCTTTGCCGAGTACCGGCGCAGGCGGCGGGCGACGATCAGCCAGTTGAGATACGTGCCCACGGCAAGGCCGATGGTGGTCCATGTGACCTCCGGCAGGCCGCAGAGGTAGGCAAGGCCGGGCAGGCCCATCAGAAGGTAGCTGCTCATGTCGCTCGCCTCGGCGCTCATAGCCGTGACGATGGGGCCCATTCTGCGTCCGCCGAGGTAGAACTCGTCGGAGCTGCCGCCGCTGCCCTTCTTGCCGAAGTACACGCCGACGAACACCATCGCCGCAAGATACAGCGCGATGGTAACGATGATCATGATCTGTGCGCTTGTCATATGATCTTCTCCTTTTGGTTTTTGACCCGCGCAGTATATCACAAAGAAAAATAGACGTAAATGCAGAACGACGTACAGAACGAATCCTGTACGCCGCGCAAAAATTATAAAATTCTTATTGATTTTTCTATATTTTTTAATAGACGATTCTGTAGACTGTTTTTGGAACGAAAATTATTTTCTGCGAAATCCCTCGAGAAACATCGGCATCATGCCGCGCGCATATTGTACGAGGGAATATTCTCCGCCGGAAAGGCACCAGTCGTACATCAGCCCCCGCTCAAACATGGCGTAGGCCTTGACGATCTCGCCGACGGTGTGCTCGTCCGACAGCTCGCCGCGCTCCTGCCCCTGCGAAACGATCTGCCGCAAAAGGCGGTAATAGGTGCGCTTGCGGTCGAGCAGGTGCTTTTCTCCCTTTGTGACGAGCTGGGAGGAAAAAAGCCGCGCCAGAAGCTCGATCGAGACGGTATTTTCGATGGTCGTAAACAGCTCCTGGTTGAGCCAGCACAAAAGCGCGATGCAGTCCATCTCGTCGTGGCTCTGCTGCATCAGCTCCTCATAGCGCTCGTCGAAGAGCACGGAGAGGGACGAGAGCAGCGCGTCCTTGCCGTCGAAATAATGGTAAAACGAGCCCTTCGAGGTCTCGGATTCGAAGATGATATCCTCGACCGTCGTTTCCTCATAGCCCTGCTCGTAAAAGAGCTTCCACGCCGCCGAGACGATGCGCGCCTTGGTGTTGCGGCTCGATTTTTTTGCCATGCTGTTCCCTCCTGCTTCGCCTCCCGCACGGATGCGCGCGGAATCGGCCCTTTGCTGCATTATACCCTCACCGCCGCCATTTCTCAACCGAAAATTCCCGCAGCGGCGCGCCTGCCTTAACGTACTCTTTACAACCTGCCGGGAAAACTGCTATACTAAGCCATATGAAAGGGGCTGAATGCCATGAACGATCTTTCCGAACTCATCTCCCACTCGATCGGCGGCTACAGCATCGGGAGCATCCTCTCCGCGCTGCTGACCTTCCTCGTCTGCCTGATTGTCGTGCGGCTCGTAATGAAGCTGTGCGCGCGGCTGCTCTCGCGCGCGAACCATCTGAACGACCGGCTGCAAAAGCTTATCCTCGCGGGGCTCAAGGCGCTTTTGTACCTGCTCACGGTCATCATCACCGCCGAGGCGCTCGGCATCAACACCTCGTCGCTGACGGCGCTGATGTCGGTGCTGACTTTGGGCGTCACGCTCGCGGCGGAGGATATCCTCGGCAACGTGGCCGGCGGGCTCGTCATTCTCTTCTCCCATCCCTTCTCGCTCGGCGACGAGATTGAGGTCGGCGGCACGACCGGCACAGTGCGCGAGATCACGCTCACGCACACGAAGATCGAAACGCCGGACGGCCAGATCGTCCTCCAGCCCAACCGCGAGATGTCCAGCTCGAAGATCGTGAACTTCACGGTCCTTGGCCGCCGGCGCATCGTCTACAAGGTCACGGCGTCCTACGACGCGCCGACGGAGGACGTGAAGGCCGCCTGCCGCGACGCCATCGCCGCCTTCCCCGCCGTGCTGGCCGATCCCGCGCCGACGGTGTATCTTTCGAGCTACGGCGCAAGCGCCATCGAATACACCATCCGCTGCTGGACCGCGGCAGAAAACTACTGGGATACCTACTTCAAAATGTACGAGGTGCTGCGCGGCACGTTCGCAAAGCACGGCGTCGAAATGACCTACGACCACCTGAACGTACACGTGGTCCCGGAGAATGCCAATGAGAATTAAAGTCGTCGATATGACCTACGAGCAGGCGCTCGCCCAGCCGCCGCAAAAGCGCGAAAAGCCGAAAAAGCCGTCGCTGGCCTTTCGCAATCTCCTGCGCGCGGCTTCCGTGCCGGACCTGCGCGCCACGCACTTTCGCTGCGAAAGGCGTGGCATGGAGCAGCTCGCGGACGGCGCGCCCTGCCTGATCCTGATGAACCATTCGTGCTTTCTTGACCTTGAGATTGCCGAAACGGTGCTCTATCCGCGCCCGTTCAACATCGTCTGCACGTCGGACGGCTTTGTTGGCAAGGAAGCGCTGATGCGCAGCATCGGCTGCATCCCCACGCGCAAATTCTGCTCGGACGCAGCCCTCGTGCGCGACATGCTTTACTGCGTGCGCACGCTCAAGACCTCCATCCTGCTCTACCCCGAGGCAAGCTACAGCTTCGACGGCACGGCGACGCCCCTGCCCGAGAGCATCGGCAAGTGCGTCAAGGCGCTGGGCGTGCCGGTCGTGATGCTGCGCACCTACGGCGCGTTCGCGCGCGACCCGCTCTACAACGGGCTGCAAAAACGTAAGGTGGATGTTTCGGCGGAGCTCAAATACCTGCTCTCCCCGGCGGAGATCGCGCAGCTGCGCATCGACGAGATCAACGCGCGCGTCTTCGCCGAATTTCAGTTCGACAATTTCCGCTGGCAGCAGGAGAACCGTGTCTCCGTCAGCGAGCCGTTCCGCGCCGACGGGCTCAACCGCGTGCTCTACAAGTGCCCCCACTGCCTGACCGAGGGCGAGATGGAGGGCAGGGGCACGACGCTCGTGTGCCGTCACTGCCGCAAGGCATATCGCTTGACAGAGTTTGGTGCGCTCGAAGCGCTCGACGGCGAGGCCGCGTTCACCCATGTGCCGGACTGGTACGCCTGGGAGCGCCAATGCGTGCGCGAGGAGCTGGAAAGCGGCCGCTACGCGCTCGACATCCCTGTGCGCATCTGCATGATGGTCAACACAAAGCAGATCTGCCGCGTGGGCGAGGGGCGGCTGCACCATGACGCAGACGGCTTCCACCTGACCGGCTGCGACGGAAAACTGGACTATTTTCAGCGTCCGGAGGCCTCCTACAGCCTGTATGCCGACTATTTCTGGTACGAGATCGGTGATATGCTCTGCATCGGCGACCGTAAGGCGCTGTACTACTGCTTCCCGCTCGCGGGCGGGGACGTGGTCGCCAAGACCCGCCTTGCCGCCGAGGAGCTCTACAAGCTCAAGCGCGCGGAGAAGGTGCAGAAATAGCAAAAGAGACGGCGTTCGCCGTCTCTTTTTCCATTCACGCTTCCCGCTCTTCAAAGCCCTTGAGCGAGCGCTTCTCCTCTCGAAGGAAAGTGAAAACACTTAACAGGAACGGAAAGAAATATGTCGCCACGCGGTACAGCACCAGCGCCGACGAAGCCTCCGCCGTGCCCGCCCAGGACGAAAACAGCAGCAAAAAGGCGAACTCCGTCGGCCCCACGCCCGCGACGTTCGGCAGCGCGCTCGTGATGAGCAGCATCAGCGAAGAGAGCTCCTGCACCTCGGCAAACGAGAGCGCCGTGCACCCGGCAAGCCGCAGTGCAAAGTACGGGATCGAATAGAGCACAAAAAGCTTCAAAAGGCTCACGGCGACGCCGCGCACGCGCACCGACGGCACGAGCAGCACCTTGCGCGCCTCGGTATTGAGCTGCGTAAGGCTGCCCGCCCATTTCTCCCGCCGCTCGTTCCACTTCAGCGTGTCCGGCAGCTTTTGAAGGAGCGCCTGCACAAGCGTAAGCACCTTGTCCCAGGTGTAGAGCAGCGTGAGCGCGAGCACGATGAGCGCGCCGATCATGTAGCCGATGCCCACATAGCGCGCAAGGCCGCTCGCGCTTTCGCGCAGCCAGCCGCCGCCGAGCAGCAGCGCGATCGTCGCGTAAATCAGTACCGAGATCTTGTGCAGCACGTACTCGCTCGCCATGATGCCGAGCGCGCCGCCCGCGTCCAGCCCGCGCCGGTAGAGGTAAAAGCTCTGCATCGGCAGCGTCCCCGCGCCCATGGTCGCGATGTTTCCGAAAACGGCGAGGAACGTGACGTTCAGCGCGTCGGCATAGCGGATATCGCCCCGAGCGCGCAGCAGGACCATGGCGAGCGCCGCCTCCATCCCCTCGTAGGCAAGGCCGAGCACAAGCAGCCAGAGCACGCCCCGCAGCGGTACGGCGCGAAGGCTCTGCCATATCTCCGGCAGCTCGCCGCGAAAAACGAGCAGAAAAATGCCAAACAGCAGCGCGAGCGTGACGGCGCTGACAAGATACGATCGTTTCCGCTTTTTGTTCATGCCCGCGCTCCCTTCCGCCCATCGGCCTGCAAATCTTATAATTATAAGATTATAAGAAATTCGCCGCAGAATGAACAGTGTCAATTTTCTCCGGACGCACAAAGTTTCGCCGCATTCCCTTTTTATTGCATAAAGAATTTGTTAAGAAAGAATGTTTTTCCGCCTTGCATATTGCCCGCGTTTCCGGTATAATGATGTTAAATTCCTGAAAAAAGGCGAGAACGAGAGGAGGCCCCACATGGCCCTTCGCACCAAGAACGCGATCCGCCGCAGCTTCATCGAGCTGCTGGCCGAGCGTCCCTTCGACAAGATCTCCGTCCGCGACATTGCCGAGCGGAGCGAGGTCACGCGAAACACCTTCTACTATTACTATACCGATATCTATGCCCTGGCCGAGGATGTGTTCGAATCCGAGATCGAAAAGCTCTCCGAGCATATCGAGAGCTACGACTCCTGGCAGAAGGCATTTCTCTCCGCCACGGCCTTCGCCGCGGAAAACAAGCGCATGATCCAGCACCTGCACAACTCCACCCACCGCGACATTCTGGGCCGCTACTACCACAAGACCATCCTGACCGGTATGCTCGCTTACGTGCGCAAGGAGGCCGAGGGTCTCAACGTGAGCGAGAACAAGATCATGGCGCTTGCGCGCTTCTATACGGCGGCGCTCGAAGGGCTGACGATCGAATGGGTCGACGCAGGCATGAAGGGCGAGCCGGACTCGTTCCTCTCTGACCTTGGCGACATGCTCGACGGCAACATCCGCCATTCGCTCGAGCGCGGCTGCGGAAAATAAGATACCCTGCAAAGCGGGACGCGGCTGCGTCCCGCTTTCTTTTTTCCGCGCAGGGCAAACTTAACGGACTGTTTACACTTCTTCCCTGTTCAGGCATCGATTTTTCTGATAGAATGGAAGCAGAATTTTCCCGAAGAAGGAGTGAGGTCTTGTACCAGAAGCAAATTTTACTTGAAAAGCTGCGCGAAGCCGCCGCGTCGGTCCTGCCGATCAGCCTGATCGTGATGGCGATCTGCTTTGTGCTCGTACCGGTAGACACGGGGCTGATGCTCTCGTTCGTGCTGGCCACGGCCATGCTGATCCTCGGCATGGGTCTTTTCACGCTGGGCGCGGACATGTCGATGAGCCGCATCGGCAACTACATGGGCGCCAAGCTGACGAAATCACGCAAGCTGCCGCTCATCCTGTTCGTAAGCTTTGCCCTCGGCGTCGCCATCACGGTGGCGGAGCCGGACCTGCAGGTACTGGCAGGCAACGTGCCGGACATCGACACAACGGCGCTCATCCTGACCGTTTCGGTCGGCGTGGGCTTCTTTCTGATGCTGTGCATGGTGCGCATTCTCTTCTCCATTTCGCTGCGCACGATGCTCATCGTGTTTTACGCCATCGTCTTTGCCGCAGCGTTTCTCTCCGATGCGAGCATTCTTTCCGTCGCGTTCGACTCCGGCGGCGTGACGACGGGGCCGATGACCGTGCCGTTCATCATGGCGCTCGGTGTCGGCGTTGCGTCCATCCGAAGCGATGAGAACGCCAAGGCGGACAGCTTCGGCCTTGTGGGTCTGTGCTCCATCGGGCCGATCCTCTCGGTGCTGCTGCTCGGCGCGATCTATAAAACGCAGCCCAGCGCGTCGGAGAGCGGCTCGTCCGCGCTCATCTCCTCCACGGTGGAGCTGGGGCAGGATTACCTGCACGCGCTGCCGGAATACCTCTGGGAGGTCACGATGGCGCTGCTGCCGATCTTCGTTTTCTTCCTGATCTTCCAGGTCGTGTCGCTTAGGCTGCGCAGGCTGCCGTTTCTGCGCATCATCGTCGGCATCCTCTATACATACGCCGGCCTTGTGCTCTTCCTCACGGGCGTGAACGTCGGCTTCTCGCCGCTGGGCTACGCGCTCGGCGCGGCGCTTGCCGAGGGGTGGAAAATCTATCTGCTCGCGCCGCTCGCGATGCTCATGGGCTGGTTCATCATCAACGCCGAGCCCGCCGTCCACACGCTCAACAAGCAGGTCGCCGAGCTGAGCGCGGGCGCGATCTCCGAGCGCGCGATGGGGCTGAGCCTGTCGGTCGCGGTGTCCGCCGCGGGCGGACTTGCGATGCTGCGCGTCATCACAGGCATTTCGATCATGTATTTCCTCGTGCCGGGCTACCTCATCGCCATCGCGCTGAGCTTTTTCGTCCCGCGCACGTTCACGGCCATCGCGTTCGACTCCGGCGGCGTTGCGTCGGGGCCGCTGACGGCGACGTTCATGCTCCCGTTCGCAACGGGTGCGTGCGAAGCGCTCGGCGGCAACGTGATGACCGACGCGTTCGGCCTTGTGGCGCTCGTCGCCATGATGCCGCTGATCACCGTGCAGGTGATGGGCGCGATCTATGTGGTCAAATCCCGCCGCGCCGAAAGCGGACCCGCGCTGCCCGACTTTGGCGACAACGAGATCATCGAACTCTGGGAGGCATGCTGAGATGGAACTGTATTATGTGATCGCCATCACCGACCATGAGCGCGGCGAGGCGATGAACGCGCTGTACCGCGCGTCGGGCCTGCGCGCCATTCTGAGCCTCCCCGGCCGCGGCACGGCCACGAGCGAGCACCTTGCCATCTACGGTCTGGACGCGACGGAAAAGTACGTCATCAGCGCCATCGGCAGCGGCGCGGAGGCCGAGGGGCTCATCAAGGCCGCCAAGCGCAAGCTCTTTATCGACATTCCCGGCAACGGCGTGATGCTGACCGTGCCGCTCAAGAGCGTGGCCGGCGGCAAGACGCTCGCCTATCTCACCGATGAACAGAAAACAGGAGGTGCACCGCGCATGGATTTTGAACACGAGCTGATCATCGTCATCTTAAACGAAGGCTATTCCGATTTCGTCATGGACGCGGCGCGCGCCGCGGGCGCGGGCGGCGGCACGGTGCTGCACGCCAAGGGCACGGGCGGCACGCGGGGCGAAAAGTTCTTCAGCGTCAGCCTTGCCGACGAAAAGGATATGATCTACATCATCGCCCACCGGGACGAAAAGACCTCCATCATGCGCTCGATCAACGAGCAGGCCGGTCCCGGCAGCAAGGCGGGCGCCATCTGCTTCTCGCTGCCGATCTCGTCGGTCGCGGGTCTGCGCGCAAGAGAGGAAAATTGAATCCGGATACGGCAAAAGGGCCGCTGCCTATGGCAGCGGCCCTTCCCTGTCTTTTTCAGATCTCCGTCTTTTCCCCGCGCGCGAGCGAGACGATGTCGCCCACGCCGTTTAAGACCATGCTGGGGCGGTAGGCGTAGGTCTTGATGGTCTCGCGCGTCGAGACGCCCGAAAGCACCAGCACCGTGGACATGCCGCTCTCCATGCCGGAGATCACATCCGTATCCATGCGGTCGCCGACCATGACGGCCTCGGCCGAGTGGCAGTGCAGCATTTTAAGACCCGTTCGCATCATCAGCGGGTTCGGCTTGCCGCAGAAATAGGCCTGCGTGCCCGTCGCCATCTCGATGGGCGCGACGAGCGCGCGGCAGGCGGGCGCAATGCCGTTCTCGATGGGGCCGGAAACGTCGGAATTCGCGCCGATGAGCTTCGCGCCCTTCCAGACGAGGTTCGTCGCCTTCGTCAGCGTGTCGAGCGAGTAGGCCCGCCCCTCGCCCACGACGACGTAGTCGGGGTTCACGTCGTTCATCGTGATGCCCGCGTCGTAGAGCGCATTCAAAAGCCCCGCCTCGCCGATGGCAAAGACCGAGCAGCCCGGCGCCTGATCGCGCAGAAACGCGGCGGTCGCCAGCGCACTCGTGTAGAAGTGCTCCTCGGGCACGTCAAGGCCCATACGCGCAAGCTTCTGGTTCAGCTCGCGCGGCGTGTAGCCGCTGTTGTTCGTCAGAAACAGATATTCCTTGTCCTCATCGTGCAGCCACTGGATGAACTCTGCCACGCCCGGCAGCACGCGGTTGCCGTGGTAGATCACGCCGTCCATATCGCAGATGAAGCCCTTTTTCTCGTTGAAATCAAGCTTACTGTAGTTATCCATGCTTTTTCCCTCTCTTTTCCGAATCTTTCATCGCTTACAGTATAGCAGGGTCTTTCGTCAACTTCCATCAAGAGAATGTAAAATCTTTGCAAAGCCGCAGGAGCACTACCTGACGGTATTGTACTTCACCGTGCAGCCCTCGCCGGCAAAATAGGCGCCGATCTCCTTTTTGAGCTTCTTCACGGTCTCTTTGTCGATCTTCCTCGCGCGCGGATAGTACCAGCTCACGATCGGGTCGAGCTTCACGGTCCGCGCCTTCTCGTCCCTTTCCAGCGCGGTCCAGATGCCGCTCTGCTCCCATTTCAGATAGAGATATTCGCCCTCGACGACGATCTCCCTGTGCTTCATCTGCTTAAAGCGCTTCTCATCCTCTTTCCCGATATATTCCGCAGCCATCCCGGCCTTGACCTCTTCCTTGGCCATCCTGCAAAACTCCCAGAAGCTCATTTCCAAAAGCTCCTGATCTTCCATATCCTCCGCCAGGAACGCCCTGCTCTTCAAGCCGTCATCGCCGCTGGCAATGCGGCGCAGTCTGCCGCGGAACAAATATCTCTTGATAAACCGGATACCGCGGTTTTTGACCGGATAATGGCCGAGAAACATCTCCCGCATGCCGTCAAAGGTGCAGGTCTGCCGCTCGAGGTCCACCACGCACGGAAGCTCCGCCAGCGTCTCTTTGTTTCCTTCGTCCCTGCAGACCGCGTCCCTCAATGCGCTTCGGAACGTCTCCTCCACCTGATCGGCAAGGATCAGGACCACCGTGACCTGAACGATCGGTTCTTTCTTCTGCGGCCTTGCGAGCAGCACGTGCTTCATCCTGCCCTTCAGGGCTTCGGCGTTCAGCGCTGCGGATGCGCGGATTCGGCGGTACATGTCCTCGTCCAGCTGCGCAACGGAATACACCGCGATGATCTTTTCAATGCCGCTTGCCGAAACCGACAACATCGGATGCCTGTTCCAATAGCGCAGCATCTCCGGACGCAGCGCGGTCTCGATCGGGTCGCAGGGCCAGCCGAAAAAGCCGCACCTGCGCACGAGCTTCTGCGCGGAAAAGGCGCGCGGCAGCGAAAATTCGCATATTCCCTTCACGCTGCCGCGCATAAACCACATCATGAGCAGCAGTCCAATATAAAGAAGGCCGTTCTCGCACAGATCCGCAAGCGTCAGCACGCCCGCGCCGAAGCGCGAAAGGTTCTTTACCCATTCGGGGATAGCGCTCAGCCTGCATATGAAATCGGCAATGAGGACATACCACAGGAGCAGCAGGACCGTGAGGAGCCAGCACAGCAGAGGCTGCTTCATCTTCGGAAAGCGCGGAAGTCTCTGGGTGCGCGGAAACTCCGGGAACTGCGGAAACTGCGGCAGCCACGAGAATCGCGGAAACCGCTGGAATTGCGGGAACTGCGGGAGCTTCAATCCGGCCACCTCCGTATCCTCGGACGCGAGGTCCTTTTCTCCGTTCATCATAGCATCCCGCCCTGCTATCCGTCAACAAAATAGAAAAAGAGCTGAAAGCTTTGCTTTCAGCTCTTTGGCAGCGGGAGAAGGATTCGAACCCTCACATACGGAGTCAGAGTCCGCTGTGCTACCATTACACAATCCCGCTATGCCGCTCGCTCACGGCTGCGCCGTTCAGCGAACAAATGTTATTATAGCAGGAACTTTTGATTTGTCAACAGGAAATTTCCAAAAAATCGGATTTTGGAGAAATTTCTTTTTCCGTCACATCCAGATGGAAAACAGCCGCAGGATCGGCTCGAGCGCGCGGCGCAGGATGCTGCGGCGCTGCCACTCCTCCGCCGTGACAGGATGGCTCTGGTCCACGATCGCGTCCATATCCTCGAGCAGCGACTCGATCATCGGCGCGCCGTAGATCATCACGCCGCACTCATAGTGCAGCTCGAAGCTGCGGTAGTCCATGTTGACCGAGCCGACGAAGGCCGCCTCGCGGTCCACCATCACGCTCTTGGCGTGCAGCATGCCCGGCGTGTAGCGGTAGACCTTCACGCCGTGGGCGATCAGCTCGCCGAAGTACGACGCGGCCACGCAGTCGGCATACCAGTGGTCGGGCTTGCCGGGCAGCATCAGCCGCACGTCCACCCCGCCGTCGCCCGCGATGCACAGCGCGCGCATCACGCTCTCGTCGGGGATAAAATACGGCGTCGTGATATAGAGAAAGCGCCGCGCGGTGGAGATCATCTGCAAGAAGGCGTCCTCCGCCGGATTGTCGGGATTGTTCTGCGGCCCGTCGGCAAAGGGCTGGCAGAAGCCCTCGCTCTTCACCGGCGTGTGCGGGCGGTAATAGTCGTGCTCATTGTGCATCACGCCGCCGATGTTCACGCACATCTGGATGAACTGCAGCGTCAGTCCCCACGCGCCCTCGCCCTCGAGCCGCACGCCGCTGTCCTTCCAGTAGCCGTAGCGCTCGACGATGTTCGCGTATTCGTCGGCGATGTTCGCGCCGCCGGTGTAGGCCGTGTCGCCGTCGATGCAGGCGATCTTGCGGTGGTCGCGGTAGTTGAAGTAGAGCTTGTTCACGTATTCGTGCACGGGGTTGAAGATGAACACCTCCACTCCCGCCTCGCGCAGGCGGTCGATCGTCTCGCCGTGAAAGCGCTTGATGTTGCCGAAATCGTCGAAAATGATCTTGACCTCTACCCCGGCGCGCGCCCTGGCGCAGAGGATCGTCTCCAGCTCGTCCCAGAGCCTGCCCTCGGCCAGGATGAAATACTCAAGGAAGATGAAGCGCTCGGCCTTTGCCGCGCGGTCGATGAGTTCGCGCAGCAGCAGCGCCCCCTCGGAAAGGTATGTGACCTTCGTGTTCTGATACAGGCCAAAGCCCCGGCGGCTCAGATAGTTCGCCGTGCGCGACCAGGCGGGCAGCTGACGGGTGAGCTTGTCGAGCGCCAGCTCGCCGCGGGTGCGCACGCTCTCCGGCTCGTCCGGGACGCGCTGCGCCTGCTGCGGCAAGTGACGCTTCTGCGCTGCGCCGCCCCAGAGGAACCACAATATGATCCCCACCACCGGGGCGAACAAAAGCAGGATGAACCAGGTGAGCTTATAGGAAAGCTCGCCTGGTTCATTATAGATATGGACGGCAAGGAACACCGACGCGATCTGGAATGCGGCGTAGCCCAGCGCCACGTACTGCTCCAGCACGCGGGAGATCAGCACGACGACCGCGATCTGCACGGCCAGAAGGCCCACCACCAGCATGATCCGCAGCGCCGCGGAAATGCGCCGTTCTCCCTTTTGCTGGATCTGCACTCGTTTCATTGTCCCGCTATCCTCCCCGGTCGGTGTCCTTTTCTGTTTTCATGCGCGGCGGCGCGCGTCAGTTCTTCTCGTTCAGAAGATGGTTTTTGATGTCGTAGAGCTTCTGTGAGAGGTCCACATAGTAGTTGTGCGGATTGTCAAAGCGCTTGACCTCATCCCAGAGGGTATCGACCTGCTCGGCGCAGTAGCGCTTGATCTCCTCGATGCCGGGGCGCTTGTAGACGAGCTTGCCGTTCAGATAAATGGGCACGAGCAGCTCGCGCGCTTCGAAGTGGTAGACCTCCTTGCGCTTCCAGGTGGCGTCGGGATCGAAGATCTCGAGGTTCTGGCTGTCGTCCACGGTCTCGTCGTAAACGGTGAGATAGTCGGCGATGGCCTTGCCGGTGTCGCGGCCGTAGAAGCGGTAGAGCTTTTTAAAGTGCGGCGTCGTGATCTTGCCGACGTTCTCGCTGATCTTGATCTTGGGGATGACCTCGCCCTTTTCATTCTCCACAGCGACAAGCTTGTAGACGCAGCCGAAGACCGGCTCGCTCTTGGCCGTGATGAGACGCTCGCCGACGCCGAAGGCATCGATCTTCGCATCCTGCATCCAGAGATCCTGAATGAGGTACTCGTCGAGCGAGTTTGAAACGGTGATGGTGCAGCTCTCCCAGCCCGCGTCGTCGAGCATCTTGCGCGCCTTGCGGGACAGGTAGGCGATGTCGCCGCTGTCGAGGCGGATGCCGCACTTTTTGATGCCCATGGGCTTCAGCACATCGTTGAAGGCCCTGATGGCGTTCGGGATGCCGGATTTGAGCGTATTATAGGTGTCCACGAGCAGAACGGCGTTCTGCGGGTAGAGTTTGCAATAGGTCGCAAAGGCGTCGTACTCGTTGTCGAACATCTGCACCCAGGCGTGGGCCATCGTGCCGAGCGCGGGCGTGCCGTAAAGCTGGTCGGAAATGGTGCAGGCGGTGCCGCAGCAGCCGGCGATGTAGGCGGCGCGCGCGCCGTCAATGGCGGCGGCGGAGCCCTGCGCGCGGCGGGAGCCGAACTCCATCACGGCGCGGCCCTTGGCGGCACGGACGATGCGGTTGGCCTTGGTGGCGATCAGGCTCTGGTGGTTGACGGTCAGCAGGGCGAAGGTCTCGAGCAGCTGCGCCTCGATCGCGGGCGCGCGCACAACGACCATCGGCTCCTTCGGGAACACGGGCGTGCCCTCGGGCACGGCGTAAATGTCGCCGCTGAAGTGGAAGTTCGCAAGGTAGTCAAGGAACTCCTCGCAGAACATATTGCGGCCGCGGAGGTATTCAATGTCCTGCTCGTCAAAGTGCAAATCTTCGATATAGTCGATCAGCTGGTCGAGCCCTGCGGCGATGGCGTAGCCGCCGCCGTCAGGCACGGAGCGGAAATAAACGTCGAAATAGGTAATGCGATCCTGGAATCCGGCTTTCAAGTAACCATTGCCCATGGTCAGCTCGTAAAAGTCGCAGAGCATGGTCATATTCAGCTTCTGATCGGTCTTCATAGTCACCTCATAGTGTCACGGCGCGGACTGTGCCGCGCCTTGTAATATGGGCATTATATCCTGTGAGCCCAGAGAAAGCAAGGCTTTTGGACGTTTTTCCCCATTTCGGCTTGACTTTACGCGGCCTGTCCCCTTCTCGGTTGACGTTTAGAGGGGATTTGATATAATCAAGGCAGAAAATCTCTGCATATGCGCCCGCCGCAACCAGGCGGTTACAGGATGTAAACCCGAAGCGGCTTACATTTTTCTCCAGATTCTGTAAAATAATAGTGAAAGAGAGAACAAATGGAACTTCACGAAACGCTCACACTGCTGCGGAAAGAACGCGGCCTGTCGCAGGCAGCTGTCGCAGAAAAATTAAACATTTCCCGTCAGTCGATCTCCAAATGGGAATCGGGCATTGCGGTTCCAACAACGGACAATCTGCTGGCAATAAGCAAGCTGTATCAAGTAAGCATCGACGAACTTCTCGGTTGCCAAAACACCCAGACGCTCCCTGCCGGGGAGCCATCCCCCGCAAGTATCAACAGGCAGCACGCTTCCAACCGCAAAGTCATTCTTTTGATCGCAGCCCTTGCCGCACTGACCCTTGTGATCGGTTGTTTCCTTGGCGCTTATCTCGCCGAGCGCCAACACAGCGCCGCAATTTCAACCAAAGATACTCACGTTACAGCATTAGACCCCGAGCAGGGAGACGAATTCGATCTGGAATGGTAACGTTGGAGTTGAAACTCGCGGAAACTATAAACTTACCATCCGAAATACTGCAAATCTGCGATTGGCGTGACCGGTATCAATTATTAAAATCCAATCAAGGAGGGAATTCATCATGAAAAAAGCGATTTCGATCCTTTTGGTCATTGCCATGCTTTCCGTTCTCTGCATTTTCGATGTTTCCTCTCAGGTCGAAACAGTTGTCATCGACGGTAAAAGCTTTAAAATCAGCCGCAGTTCATCAAGGAACTCCGGTCTCACTATAACCGTATCTGGTGAAAACGAAAGTTCTATTCTCACCCGCCAAGGCAATAAAATTACCATTAAAGAAGAAGTAAACGGAGTAACAAGGGAATTTTCTTTTGATGTTCCCGACACAGACACCGACTCCGTTCTATGTCCTTTGAAGTAAAACCGAAAGTCAGATCGAATCGTTCCCCCTTGCCGCCGCGTTTTGATTCAATTCTAAAGCGGGCTGACCGTTTTCGTCTGTCAGCCCGCTTTTTTACTTGACTTTACGCGGCCTGTCCCCTATGATAAAGCAAACCGCGCGGGCGCGGACACAGAAAAATAGAAACGGAGCATCTTATCATGGGTGTTATCTTAGGCATCGACATCGGCGGCTCTTCCACGAAGATCGTCGGTCTTGCCCCCGACCTTTCGGTCATTGACATGCTGCGCGTCAAGGCCGAGGACCCGCTCACCTCGCTCTACGGCGCGATGGGTAACTTCCTCACGACGCACGACCTGCAGCTTTCCGATATCCGCCACATCGCGCTCACGGGCGTGGGCTCTTCGTATGTGGACGGCGACATTTACGGCGTAAAGACCATCAAGGTCCTTGAGTTCCCCTCCGTCGGCGCAGGCGGTCTCGCCCTCTCGGGCAAGGACCACGCGGTCGTTGTGAGCATGGGTACGGGCACGTCCTTCCTCTGGGCCTGCAAGGGCCAGGAGGTGCGCCACCTGATCGGCAGCGGCGTGGGCGGCGGCACGCTCGCAGGCTTAAGCTCGCTGACGACCGGCGTGCACCAGTACGCGCTCATCCGCAAGCTCTGCCAGGACGGCGATCTCAGCCACATCGACCTGACGATGGCCGACCTTTCCCGCGAGCAGGTGGGCGACCTTCCGCCCGAGGCCACGGCGGCGAACTTCGCCAAGGTCGCCGACGACGCGACGCCGTCAGACAAGATGCTCGGCATCGTCAATCTCGTTCTGCAGTCCATCGGCACGATGTCGGTGCTCGCGTGCAAGTGCTGCGGCACGGACACGGTCGTGCTCACAGGCGCGCTGACGATGCTGCCGCCCGCGAGATCGACGTTCGAGCTGTTCAAGCAGCTCTACGGCGTGGACTTTATTATTCCCGAAAACGCCACGTTTGCAACCGCCATCGGCGCGGCGCTGCACAGCGTGAACGGAAACTGAATCTGACGCAGAAAGCGTCCGGCAGGCTCTGCCGGACGCTTTTTCTTTTGAAACGCTTGTTCTATACCGTATTCTGTGGTAAACTGCTGCTGAAACGAGGTGAACGCGATGGACCGCATCATCCTGCACTGCGACTGCAACTGCTTTTACGCCTCCTGCGAGCTTTTGAGCCATCCTGAGCTCAGGGCGCTGCCCGTCGCGGTCTGCGGCGACCCGACGGAGCGCCACGGCATCATTCTGGCCAAAAACGAACCGGCCAAGCGCTGCGGCGTCAAAACGGCGGAGACGATCTGGAAGGCCCGGCAGAAGTGCCCCGGCCTGATCCTGCTGCCGCCGCACCACCGGCTCTACGCCGAGTACTCCAAAAAGATCAACGCCGTTTACGGCGAATACACCGACCTTGTCGAGCCGTTCGGCATCGACGAGAGCTGGCTGGACGTGACCAATTCCCTGCACCTTTTCGGCATGGACGCACGCACGCTCGCCGACACGCTGCGCGAGCGTATCCGGCGCGAGTTCGGGCTAACGATCTCGGTCGGCGTGTCGTTCAACAAGGTCTTTGCCAAACTCGGCAGCGACTATAAAAAGCCCGACGCCACGACCGTCATCGCGCGCGAAAACTGGCAGGAGATCGTCTATCCCCTGCCGGTGGGTGACCTTCTGTTCGTCGGGCGCAGCGCGCAGGAGCTGCTCGGGCGCTACGGCGTGCGCACCATCGGCGAGCTGAGTAAGTGCAGCGAGGAGATGCTCGAAACGCTGATGGGCAAGATGGGCGCGCAGCTCTACCGCTACGCCAATGGTCTTGATACCTCCCCCGTGCGCGGGGAGGCTGACCGCGAGCCGATCAAATCCGTCGGCAATTCGACGACCTTCCGCCGCGACCTGACGCGCTGGGACGAGGTGCAGCGCGGCATTTCGCTGCTCTCCGACAGCGTGGCCATGCGCCTACGGCGCCACGGGCTCTACTGCGGCGGCGTGCAGGTCGGCATCAAGAACAGCCGCTTTCAGGTCTTTTCCCGCCAGACGATGCTGAGCCACAGCACGCATCTGATGCGCGAGATCAACGACACGGCCCTCCGCCTTGCCAAGGAACTCTGGAAAGCGCCAGACCCCATCCGGCTGCTCTCGGTCACGGCGCTGCATCTGACGGAGGAAGCGCAGTCCTATCGCCAGATGGACCTCTTCGGTGCAGATGATAAGCAGCAGGAAAAGCAGGAGGCCGTCGAGTCCGCGATGGACACGCTGCGCAAAAAATTCGGCCGCGGCGTCATCTCCTACGGCGCCGGCGAAGACACCATCGGCGGCGGCACAAAGGAGCTCGAATAGTCCAAACCGCGTCGCAGACTTTCATCCGCAAGAGGTACGCAAAAAAGCGTCGCAGACTTTCGCGCCCGCAGGCGCGAAATAAATTTGAATCGTTTTTTGGCGCGACATGCGCGTGCCAAAAAACTCTTCTCATGAAGCGAGTGTCGAGCCTATGGCGAGGCACAGAGCGAAATGCGCTCCCCAACTCAAAAGCGAGGATTCTCATGTGAGAATCCTCGCTTTTGAAACGTTAGTTCACGAGCCACTCCGGCCGCGACCGCTTCTTGATGCCAGACACCACGCCCATCGCCGCGAACAGCGTGACGACCGACGAGCCGCCGTAGCTGAAAAACGGCAGCGTCAGCCCGACGACCGGCAGGAGAAAAAGGCACATGCCGATGTTCGCGATGGTCTGGAAAATGAGCATTCCCGCCATGCCGACGCACACAAGGCTCTCCATGCGCGCGGGCGCTTCGCGCGCCACGATCAGGCAGCGCACGATGATGGCCAGCAGCAGGATGATGACAAGAAGACACCCGATAAAGCCCAGCTCCTCGCCGCAGACGCAGAAGATGAAGTCCGTCTGCCGCTCGGGAAGGCTCCACTTGGAGGACGACTGCGTCTGCGTGCCGTGGAACAGCCCCTGCCCCGTCAGCCCGCCCGAGCCGAGGGCCAGCAGACCGCGCGTCTGCTGGAAGCCCTTGCCCTGCACGTCGTAGCTGTGGTCCAGAATAACCTTGATGCGCCCGTACCAGTCGCCGCGCAGCAGGTTCAGGTTCCACGCGGCCAGAAAGCCGCCCACCGCGCCGCCGACGCCGAGGAATATCCACCGCAGGGCAAAGCCCGCGGCAAACGCCATACAGACAAATACGAACAGGTATACAAGCCCGCTGCCCGCGTCCTTGGAGATCACATAGTAAAAGAGGAACATGAGCCCCGCGTGCGCCGTGGGCTGGATGACATTCGCAAGGCGCGTGAGGTCGCGCTTTTCCGAGAGCAGCGCGAGCTGGCGCGCCAGCAGGATGATGAAGGTGATCTTCACGATCTCGGCGGGCTGGACGGTGATGGGGAAGTCCTCCAGAAATTTAACGCCGAGCCTTTCGCCGATGTCGTTCACGCCGAGCCAGGCGCGGTTGCCGCCGCGCGCAAGACCGAAGGGCGAGCGCAGCAGCAGGATAAAGACGACGTTGAAGCCCAGCAGCCACTTCCACTTTTTGCTCAGTTCGCCCACATCGACCGCCGAAAGGAAGAAATAGAGCAGCACGCCGAGAAACAGCCCGAAGCCCTGCACCATCACATAGCGCATCGTGTGGCGGTAATAGGTGGCGCTCGCGATGAGCACCATGCCAAAGAGCGTGGAGGTCACACACAGCGCCAGCAGCACGAGGTCCGACTGGCGCACCACGTCGCTTAAAAACGCGCGGATCCTTCCCATCGCGTCACGCTCCTTTCGCACAAAGTTTTCGATGTATTGTAGCACAATTTCATGCGCCTGTAAACGCACTTTTGCCGGAAATCCGCGGAAAAGGAATTGTAAAGCCGGGCGCGCTGTGCTATACTGTTTGGTAATATGGGTTAGAATGGGATCAGGAGGCGAAGCCATGCAGTTTTTGTCACACAGCGCGGAGGAGACGGAGCATTTCGGCGAAATGCTCGCCGGTAAGCTTCGCCCCGGCGACGTGCTGGCCTATACAGGCTCGCTCGGCATGGGCAAAACGGCCTTTACGCGCGGTCTTGCACGCGGGCTCGGCTGCCGCGGCCGCGTCACGAGCCCCACGTTCACCATCGTGAACGAGTACGAGGGGAAAACGCCCCTCTTCCACTTTGATATGTACCGTCTCGGCTCGTCGGAGGAGCTCTTTGACATCGGCTGGGACGATTACCTTGCCCGCGGCGGCGTGTGCGCCGTGGAGTGGAGCGAGCGCGTATCCGACGCGCTGCCCGAGGGCACGGTCTTTGTCGATATCGCGCGCGGCGCGCAGGGCGAGGATTCGCGCGTCATCACGGTCACGGGAGGTCGATTCGCATGAAAATTCTCGCTCTGGAAACGTCCGCCAAAAGCGTTTCCTGCGCGGTGGTGGAAAACGGCGCGCCGCTCGCCTCCGCCTACCAGTGCACAGGGCTGACGCACAGCCGCACGCTCCTTCCCATGGTGGACGCGATGCTCAAAAACGCGGAGCTGACGCTTGACACCATCAACGCCGTCGCCATCGCGGCGGGACCGGGCTCTTTTACGGGCCTTCGCATCGGCATCGCGGCGGTCAAAGGCCTTGCCTGGGCGGCAGACAAGCCGTGCGTCGGCGTTTCAACGCTCGAGGCCATGGCCGAAAACGTCTCCCATATCGACGGGCTGATCGTCGGCGCGATGGACGCGCGCCGCAGCCAGGTCTATAACGCCGTTTTTGAAGCGAAGGACGGCGCGCTCACGCGCCTTTGCGCCGACCGCGCGATCGCACTCGAGGAACTCGCAAGCGAGCTTGCGGGCGAAGCGCGCCGCATCACGGTGCTTGGCGACGGCGGCGCGCTGTGCCGGCGTTACCTCGCAGAGCACGGCGTTCCCTGCTCGCTCGCGCCCGCGGCGCTTTTATACCAGAATGCCGTCGGCGTCGGCCTTGCGGCCGGGCGCGCCTATGCGCGCGGCGAAGCCGTGAGCGCGCAGGCGCTTCTGCCCGTGTATCTTCGTCCCGCGCAGGCCGAGCGCCTGAGAGACGCCAAACTGAACCGGTAAGCAAATACAAATTTTAAATATAATTTTTCGGAGGTCTATGCAATGGAAGCCAAATTCAACGAGAAAGTACACATCATGAACCACCCCCTCGTCGCCCACAAGCTGACCATCATGCGCGATGAGAACACCAGCGTCAAGGATTTCCGCGAGCTCGTGTCCGAAATTGGCATGCTCATCACCTACGAGGCCACGCGCGACCTCCCGCTGACCACCAAGCACATCAAGACCCCCATCTGCGAGATGGACGCCCCCACGCTCGCGGGCAAGAAGTTCGTTGTCGTCCCCATTCTGCGCGCGGGTCTCGGCCTTGTTGACGGTGTGCTGCGCATGGTGCCCTCCGCCCGCGTGGGCCACATCGGCATGTACCGCGACGAGGAGACGCTCGAGCCGCACCCCTACTTCTGCAAGATGCCCAAGGACGTTGCCGAGCGCGACGTGATGATCGTCGATCCGATGCTCGCCACCGGCGGCTCCGCCTGCGAGGCCATCGGCGAGATGGTCAAGCGCGGCTGCAAGCACATCACGCTCATGGTCCTCGTCGCCGCGCCTGAGGGCATCAAGGCCGTTCAGAAGAAGTTCCCCGACGTGAACATCTACGCCGGCGCGCTCGATGATCACCTCAACGAGCACGGCTACATCGTCCCCGGTCTCGGCGACGCCGGCGACCGCATCTTCGGTACAAAGTAAAAACGAGAAAGCTTCACAATTTTGTCATTGCAATTTCGTGAGCTTTTCGTTATAATAAGCGAGATTTCCCACGCATTACCCCACTAATTGAGAGGACTGAACAAACAAATGAGTGCATCCAAGAAAAAGCTGGCCCGCAAGGAGCTGGAATCCACCGGTTTTGTTGACGCCCGCACGCAGCGCGAGCGCGAGGAAAAGGCCAAGGCCCACCGCAGCAACGTCATGTACACGGTCATCGCCGTCGCCTTCGTTCTGGTCGCCGCCGTCGTCATCGTGGCGAACTCCAAGGTGATCGAGCGCAGTGCCAAGGCCGTCACCATCGGAAACGAGACCTACACCGCCGCCGACGTGGACTATTATTTCTACACCGCATACAACAGCTTCGTCTCCCAGTATTCCTCCTACCTGAGCCTGTACGGCCTGGACACCTCCAAGTCGCTCAAGGAGCAGGACTGCCCCGTCACGGACGGCGGCACCTGGTACGACTACTTCCGCGATCAGGCCATCAGCAGCCTGACCTCCTATTCCCTGCTCGCGCAGAAGGCTGCGGAAGAGGGCTTTGACGGCAGCGAGGCTGTGGAGGAATCCGTGCAGCAGACCTACAGCGATCTCGACACCTACGCCGCTGCTGCCGGCTACACCCGCGGCCAGTACATCAAGGCCGTGTGCGGCCCGCTTGTCAACAAGAGCGTCTTTGACCGCAACGTGCGCCTGACCGCGCTGGCGCAGGCCTACTCCGCCGACTACGCCAACTCCCTCGAATACAGCGCCGACGAGGTCCAGGCTGCCTACGACGCCGCCCCCAAGACCTACCAGAGCGCGGACATCGAGTACATCCTCTTCACTGCCAGCAGCGCTGACGACGCGACGGACGAGGAAAAGGCCGCCGCCATGGAGCAGGCCAAGCAGAACGCCGAGACCGCCCTTTCCCGCTACGCGCAGGGCGAGGCCTTCGACGCTATCGGCGAGGACATGGAGGGCACCTACAACCACGTCGCCTACGCAACGAACGGCTCGTCCGACATGCTGACCTGGGCCTTTGACGACGCCCGTCAGGAGGGCGACACCACCGTCGCCGCCTATGGCGAGACCGGCTACTATGCCGTGCTCTTCCACTCCCGCAGCCGCAACGACTACCACACCGTGTCCGTGCGCCACATTCTCGTCTCCGATGAGGACAAGGCCAACGACATTCTCCAGCAGTATCTGGACGGCGAGCAGACCGAGGACGCCTTCTCCGCTCTTGCCGTCGCCAACTCCACCGACTCCAACGCTTCCTCCGGCGGCCTGTACAGCAACATCTACAAGGGCCAGATGGTCAGCGAGTTCGAGGATTGGTGCTTCGATCCCTCCCGTCAGGCGGGCGATACCGGCATCGTGCAGACCAGCTACGGCTACCACGTGATGTACTTTGTCGGCGCGAGCGAGAACCCCTACTGGTACGACCAGGCGGAGAGCTCCCTCAAGAGCAACGCCTACAGTGACTGGTACTCCTCCATTACCGACGGTGTGGAGGCCGAGCAGCTCGACGGCATGAAGTACGTCGGCTGATCCCTTTCCCGCAGTCAAAAAGCTGCCGGTCGATGACCGGCAGCTTTTCTTTCCATTCTTTCCGATTCCGAGGGCCTTTTTATGGACAACCAGTTTTTACGCATGCAGATGCTCCTCGACGATGAGGCGATGGCGCGGCTCGCGCGCCGCCGCAGCGTTCCGTCAAGCCCTGTCTGGGCCTCCGGCTGTGCGGGGCTGATGATGACGGGCGACGTCATCCTGACGCTCGCAAGCTATCCGGAGGGAGGCAGCAACGCATGATCCTGACCGGTACGATCGTCAACTCCGCCGCCATCGTCGCCGGCAGCTTAGCCGGTATTCTCCTCGGCCGCTTCATTCCGGAGCGCTTCAGCAGCGCCATGGAAAAGGGCGCGGCACTGTGCGTGCTCTATATCGGCGTAGACGGCATGCTCGCGGGCGAAAACACGCTTGTCGCCATCCTCTCGATCGCGATCGGCGCGATTCTCGGCGAGCTTTTGCAGCTGGATGAGCACATGCATCAGCTCGGTGACTGGGTCGAGCGCAGGTTTGGCGGCAAGGGCGCAAAAGCATCGCTCTCCGACGGCTTTGTCACAGCCTCGCTTCTTTTCTGCGTGGGCGCGATGGCCATCATGGGCGCGCTCGACTCCGGCCTGACCGGCGACCATTCGACGCTCTACGCCAAAGCGCTGCTCGACGGCATCATTTCCGTGGTCTACGCCTCAACGCTCGGTATCGGCGTTGCTCTTTCGGCCGTTCCCATTTTTCTTTATCAGGGCGCTATCGCGCTGGGCGCGTCATTCCTCGCGCCATATCTCACCGAGGCCGTCATCCTCGAGATGAAATGCGTCGGCTCGATCCTGATCCTCGGCCTGTCGCTCAACATGCTGGGGCTGACAAAGCTCAAGGTGATGAACTACATCCCCGCCGTCTTCCTGCCGATCTTGCTGTGCCGGTTTTTGTAAGCAAATAAAGAAGCGTCCCGCCTGATGGCGGGACGCTTTTTACTCTTCCAATACGAGCGGCAGGGCGCGCACGCGGTAGTTTTTCATATCGACATGACACTCATCGAGAAAGCCCACGCCCTCGGCCTTTAACAGCTCGACCTGCCGGTTCGCACCGCCGAAGGCGAACGCGCTCGAAACCTCCCCGTCTCGCTTGACGACGCGGTGGCACGGGATGACGCCCGGCTCGGGGTTCACATGCAGCGCATAGCCCACGACGCGGGCAAGGCGCGCGTTCCCCACCGCCGCGGCGACCTGACCGTAGGTCGCGACGCTGCCGCGCGGGATGAGCTTCACCGCCGCGTACACTTTGTCAAAGGTCGTCATCTTTCTCCCGCCTTTTCTGTCTATGTTTATACCACCACGCAAAGGCCAGTCCGCCCACAAGCATGGCAAGGGCCGCAGCCAAACGTGGCAGTCATGTTTTTACTCCTCTTTTTCTCCGTCTTTATCGAAAAACGGGATGTCGAGTTCCATCACGAAAAGGCTCGCGAGCATCAGCGCCGCGCCGATGTAGCCCTTGAGACCCAGACGCTCGCCGAGCAGGAAAAAAGCAAACACCGCCGAAAAGACCGGCTCGAGCGTGAAGATCAGGCCCGCGCGGCTCGCCGTGGTGTCCTTCTGATACACGCTCTGCAGCACCAGGCACACGCCCGAGCAGAAAATACCGAGGAACAGCGCCGCAGCCCACACCTTCGGCGAGTGCGGCAGCGCCGGTGTCTCCACAATAAACGACAGCACCAGCATCACGGCGCCCACGACCGCAAGGTCGCAGATGCCGAGCGCCAACGGATCGACCTCCGGATCGGCCACGGCCTTTTCCGTCAGCATGAGGTCCACGGCGTAAAACGTCGGCACCAGCAGGCAGATGATATCGCCCAGCGCGGGCTTGAGCGTTTCGTTCAGCGTGAGCAGCGCGATGCCGATCAGGCAAAGCACCAGCGCAAAGCTGAACTTCTTCCCCGGCTTTTTGCGGAACAGCACAAATTCAAACAGCGGTGTGAACAAAACCGTCAGCGCGCCGATAAAGCTTGCGTTGGAGACCGACGTGTACATCACGCCGTAGGTCGCGCTTGCATAGACCACCACAAGCGACAGCCCCACAAGGACGCTGTATTTGAGCGTTGCCCTGCTGACATGGCGCAGGCTTTTAAAAAAGATCACGCCCAGCACGGCAAAGCCCGTCACAAAGCGGAACGCGTTGAGCGTCAGCGGCTGGAGCTCCTCAAGGCAGACCGCTATCAGGCAGGTGGAGATGCCCCACAGCGCCGTGGCAAGCAGCAGCATCATATCTGCCTTCTGTTCACGATTCATCGTACTCTTCCCCTCTCATCTCAAAAGAACGGACGCTCAAAAGCGCCCGTTACCTTATAGTACATTTTATCATATCTGCTATGACAAAAGCAAGAGGGGAAAATTATGCCGCCGCGCAGCACAGAGGGTCCGCGCGCCGAGCTCCGGTGCGCGGACCCTCCATCAAAGGAGTCTCTATTCAAAACGCCGCGGCGCGGCGCTGTATGTAGTCTGCCGCTTCCGCATTCATGCAGGGCGGGCAGCTGCCCCAGAATTTGTTCGGTTTCGCTCTTGTTTTAAGCGATGTAGAAATCATACCCGGGAATCGTGAAGCAGTCCTGAAGAATCGGTAAACAGTCTGTGAACAAAGTGCATGTTTTTCCATTGCTGCCTGTATATGGAAGTCCACGCGGCGGCTCTGACGCGGGGCCTCCCGCTTATTGCAGAAAATCACAGGCCCTGTGCGTCCCTCCCCTCTTGCTCTCGCGCGCCGGGGCTGGTATAATGGATGCCATCAAGAAAAGGAGCATGGAGCGATGAATATTACCGTATACCTTGGGGCAAACAGCGGGAAGGACCCCGCGCTGGAAGCGGCGGTCCGCGCGCTCGGTCAGTGGATCGGCGAGAGTGGGCACGCGCTCGTCTACGGCGGGTCGAAAAACGGCCTGATGGGCGCGCTCGCCGAGAGCGTACTGCGCGCGGGCGGCGAAGTGACCGGCGTGGAGCCGCAGTTTTTTATTGACGAGGGGTTTCAGTACGACGCGATCACCCGCCTGATCGTCACAAACGACATGACCGAGCGCAAGACGAAGATGATCGAGCTGGGCGATGCCTTCATCGCTTTCCCCGGCGGCACAGGCACGCTCGAGGAGATCGCCGAGGTCATGTCGAAGGTATCCTTAAAGCAGCTCGACGCGCCGTGCATCCTCTACGATCTGAATGGCTATTACGCAGGGCTCAAAGCCCTGCTTGCCCACATGATCGACATGGGCCTTTCGAGCACGGAGCGCCAGCAGGGCATCTATTTTGCAAAGGACTTGGGCGAGATCCGCGCCATTCTCTCGCGCTGAAAAAGGCAGAAAATACCGCCCGCGTTCCGAAGCTCTCGGAGCGCGGGCGGCGTTTTTTTATTTCTCTGCGCCCTGAATGATATCGCTGAAATAGGTGGCGCGGATGATCTCCTCCACGTCCTCCGATTCGTGGACCCGGAGCGTTTCGAAAAGCTTGCTGTGCGCGGCGACCAGCTCGTCGCCGCGGCCGGTGTTGATCATCGTGGCAACGGTCTCGTAGCGCATGGCGTGCGTCAGCGTGCGCACCACGCGGCTGATCTTGTCGGCCAGCGGGTTCTTGCCCATCTTGGAGATCAGGTCGTGGAACTGGTTGTCCACTTCGAAAAAGCGGTTGACCCTGTCGTCTCCGTTGTGGACGATGTCCTTCATCTGCTCGAGCATAGCTTCGAGCGCGCGGCCGTCCTCCTCGTCGTATTTCTGGCTGGCAAGGCGCATAATGCCGGACTCCACCATCTCGCGCAGCTCCATGAGGTTATCGAAGGAGTCCTGATTGAGGATGATGCCGTAGATCATCGGGTCGATCATGCTCTCCTGAAAGCCGCTGCAGACGAAGGTCCCTTCCGAGCGCTTGCTTTCCAGCACGCCGAGATACGACAAAATTTTGATCGCCTCGCGCACCGAGCTGCGGGCAACGCCCATGGACGCGGCCAGCTCCGGCTCCGGCGGGATGCGGTCGCCGGGCTTGAGCTCCTTGTTTCGCATGGCATCTGTCAGGCAGTTGATCACACTCTGCACAACAGATTCCTTTTTCAGATTTTTCACATATGCAGGGGTGTCACTCATAATGCTTTGTTCCTTTCATGCCTGATAGCCATATGATCGGATTGTACTATGTATAACATAGTACAATTTTCGCTTCCCGTCAAGAAAAAGCGTGTTCATTTTAACAAAGCAGCGGACGGCAGGAGGAGAATATCTGCCGTCCGCTGCTGAAAAGGTCAGGATCGGCATACGCCGCTGATCTGCGCGGGAACTGATATTGACGCCGGCCCTACGGGCCTTGCTTTGTTTTGCGGCGCGCTGCCGCGAAAAGCAGCCTTATCTGCCGAGGTAGATGGACTGCTTGGCCAGCACCAGCTGGAGCATCAGGTCGTTGCAGGGCGTCGCGATGCCGTGCTCACGGCCGAGACGGCACACAGCGCCGGTGATGATGCGGATCTCGGTCTCACGGTGATGCGTGACATCCTGCACCATGGAGCTGATGGTCTCATCGGTCATGCGGGAAACCTCGTAGGCGTGCTCCAGCTCGGCGTCATGGTCGAGCGTACAGCCGCAGGCGTTCGCGACGACGATGGCTTCCTCGACCAGCATACGGGCCGCCTCGTGGGCGTACTGGTTGCCGTCAACAAAGCCGTTCTTGGTCTCGAGCAGGGCGCTCATGCCGTTGATGGCGACGTTCGCCAGCAGCTTGTGCCAGATGGCGTTCATCACGTTCTCGTGGACCTGGACCTCGAGACCGGCCTCACGCAGGCCGTTGGCCATTTCCTCGACCTTCGCCAGAGGAGCCTTGAGAGAACCCATGTTGGTCACGCCGGTACCGGTGTGCTTCACATGGCCGGGGGCCACGGGGGTGGAGCCGAAGGCGGTGTTGCCGATGATGATCTGCTCCTCGGGCACGACCTTGGCGATCTCATCGTAGTTGCCCAGACCGTTCTGCAGGCAGAGGATCATGGTGTGCTTGTCGATCATCGGCAGCGCGTTGCGCACAGCCGCTTCAAGGTACTGATAGTGCACGAACACGATCAGCAGATCCACAACGCCGATCTCCTTGGGATCGGTGGTCGCCATGGCGGGGTGGAAGGCGACGGTCTCGCCGGTGCCCGTGCCGGGCACGCACTCGTCGAGAAGGATGCCGTGCTCCTTGATGGCCTCGATGACCGGAGCATAGGTATCAAGCACGCAGACCTCGTGCTTGCGGGACAGATAGCTTGCATAGCAGCTGCCGATGGCGCCGCAGCCGACAAATCCGATTTTCATGGTAATAACCTCCTGTATCAGATCTCAATATGATTCAAATGGTTTGACTACCGATTTTAATTAACCCTTGACCAGCTCTTCCGCGATGCCGACGATATTCTCGACGGTCACGCCGTTCATGGCCAGCAGACGCTCATAGGGCGCGGACTGACCGAACTGGTCCTGAATGCCGACTCTCTTGACGATGCCCTTGCCCATCTCGGCAGCGACCTCGCACACAGCCGAGCCGAGGCCGTTGAGGATGTTGTGGTCCTCGACGGTGATGATCTTGCCGACCTCGTTGACCGCGGCGGTCACAGCCTCGACGTCAAGCGGCTTGATGGTGTGCATGTCGAGCACGCGGGCGGAAATGCCCTTGCCCTCGAGCTCCTTGGCGGCATCGACCGCAAGGCGCACGGTATCGCCGTTGGCGATGATGACGACGTCCTTGCCGTCCTGGATCTGGTGGGCCTTGCCGATGGTGAACTCCACATCCTCATCGTAGATCTGAGGGATGGCGTCACGGGTAAAGCGCAGATACACGGGGCCGTAGACCTCGGCAGCGGCGCGGACGAGCTTGCGGGCGGAGTTGTAGTCCGCAGGCATGATGACGGTCATGTTGGGGATGGTGCGCAGAACGCCCATATCCTCGATGGCCTGATGGGAAGCGCCGTCGTTGGCAGGGGTCACGCCGCCGTGGGAGCAGGCGATCTTCACGTTCAGGTTGGGGTAGCAGATCTCCTGACGGATCATCTCGCACATACGAAGGGAGCCGAACACGGCATAGGTGACCACGAAGGGGATCTTGCCGCAGGTGGCAAGACCGGCGGCCAAGCCGGCGCCGTTCTGCTCGGCAATACCGACGTTGATGTACTGGTCGGGAAGCTCCTTGCGGAATTCGCCGGTCTTGCAGCTCTTGCCGATATCGATATCGACGACCAGAATGTCGGGATTCTCCTTGCCGAGCTCCACGATCTCCTTGCCGAAGCCCTCGCGGGTGGCGATCATTTTCTTATCACTCATTGCTCTTCCCTCCTCGCTTAATCGATCAGCTGGGCCTTGAGCTCAGCCATGGCCTGCTTGTACTGTTCATCGTTGGGGGCGACGCCGTGCCAGCCGCACTGGTTCTCCATGAAGGAAACGCCCTTGCCCTTGACGGTGTGGCCGTAGATGCACTTGGGCTTGCCGTTCTTGGAGGCGTAGCACTTGTCGATGGCCGCAACGATCTCTTCCATGCTGTGACCGTCGATCTCGAGCGTCTCCCAGCCGAAGGCCTTGAACTTCTCGCCGAGGTCGCCGTTGGGCATAATCTCGTCGCAGGTGCCGTCGAGCTGGAGGTTGTTGTAGTCAACAAAGACGATCAGGTTGTCGAGACCGTACTTGTGGGCAGTGTTCGCAGCCTCCCAGATCTCGCCCTCCTGCGCTTCGCCGTCGCCGACGACGCAGAACACCTTGTAGTCCTTGTGGTCCATCTTGCCGGCCAGCGCCATACCGGCGGCGCAGGCAAGGCCCTGGCCCAGGGAACCGGTGGAGATATCAATGCCGGGGCAACGGTTCATCGAGGGGTGGCCCTGGAGCATGGAGCCCTCCTTGCGCAGGGTGTCGAGCTCAGACTCGGGGAAGAAGCCGACCGTCGCAAGGCAGGCATACTGGATGGGGCACACATGGCCCTTGGAGAGGACCATGCGGTCGCGGTCCGCCCAGCGGGGGTTCTTCGGGTCCACGTTCATGTACTTGAAGTAGCAGGCGGTCACAAAGTCCGCCGCGGAGAGAGAGCCGCCCGGATGACCAGACTGTGCCTTGTAGATCATGTCAATGACCTTCATGCGCATCTGCGTGGCGGTGTTTTTCAGTTCCTTGATGGAAATATCTTTCACAAAAATCACCTCATCAATAGTTTGGTTCTGTGCTTGTTGTTACTATGTCGGACAAAAGACAAGCTTAGTATATCCCTTTGTCTGACAAAGTCAATACCTATTTTGAAATTTTTCTCAAAAAATCCGATTTTCACATTTTGCAGCCGGAAAAGGGCGGTGAAATGGCTCCGGACGGTAGTCTTTCCGTCCGGAGCCATAGGGAAAATCAGCCGATGAACATCGTGGAGAGGCCGGGGATATACGTGACCAGCAGCAGCACGACGAGCTCTGCGATCAGGCACGGGATAATGCCCTTGGTGATCTCCTCGATCTTGATCTTGCCGATGCCGCAGGCGACGTACAGGTTGACGCCGACGGGAGGCGTGAACAGGCCGATGGCCAGGTTCACGATCATCACGGTGCCGAGGTGGATGGGATTAATGCCCAGCTCCAGCGCGACCGGCGCGAACAGCGGCGTGAAGATATAGAGCGCGGAGGTGGAGTCGAGGAAGCAGCCCGCAATCAGCAGAACGATGTTGACGATGATGAAGAAGATGATCCAGTTGCCGCCCGTAACGTTGAGCATGAAGTCCTTGATGGCAAGGTCGAGTCTCGCGCGGGTGAGGACGTAGCCGAACAGCGTCGCGCCCATGGTGATGAACATGACGGTGGCGGTGGTGGAGCAGGAGTCAACAAGGATATCCTTCATCTTCTTGAAGTCGATCTCATGATAGATGAACACGCCGACGATCAGGCCGTAGAACACGGACACTGCGGCCGCCTCGGTCGGGGTGAACACGCTGCCGTAGATACCGCCGAGGATGATGACGGGCATCAGCAGGCCCCAGAACGCGTCCTTGAACGCCTTCCAGCGCTCCTTGCCGGTGGCCTTGGGCAGGACCTTGAGGTCCATCTTGCGTCCCAGGATCATAGCGGCCACGATCAGGCCGAGGCCCATCAGAAGGCCGGGCAGGAAGCCGGAGATGAACAGGTCCGTGATGGAAGCATCAGCAATGGAGCCGTAGACAACGAAGGTGATGGAGGGCGGGATAACGACGCCGATTGCGCCGCCCGCGGCCATCAGCGCGCAGGAGAAGGAAGCGGGATAGCCGGCCTTCACAAGCGCGGGGATCATGATAAGACCCAGCGCGGCGACGGTCGCCGGGCCGGAGCCGGAGATGGCGGCGAAGAAGCAGGAAACGACCACGCAGACCATGGCCATGCCGCCGCGGATGTGGCCCAGGCACTTTTCCGCCAGATTGATGAGGCGGCCGGAGATGCCGGCCTTCTCCATCACGTTGCCGGAGAGGATGAAGAACGGGATGGCCAGCAGAACGAACTTGCTGCTCGCCGAGGAGCACAGACGGGGCAGAACGCTCATGATGGCCTCGAGCGGCTTGCCCGCGCCCTGCACGAGGATCGCGCTCACGCTGGACATGCCGAGGCAGACTGCGATCGGTGCGCCGAACGCCAGCAGCACCACGAAAACGCCGAGTAATACGATACCAACCATTTATTTGCCCTCCTCTGCCTGATAGTCCTTATACATCTGCACCATGGTCTGCAGGAACGCGAGCATCGCGAACGCCGCGCCGATGGGGACGAAGGAACCGTAGATCCACTCGGGCCACTGCATCGTTGCAGTCTCCTGGCCCATCTGGTACTGGCTGATGACCATCTGCACGCCGAAGATGACGATGAGCAGGCAGAACAGCGCGGAAATGGCGTACATGACCTCGTTGATGATCATGCGGGCGCGGGGGCTGACGCGGTCGGTGACGATGGACAGGCCCAGGTGCGCCTTGCGGCGGGCCGCGATGGCCGTGCCCATGAAGCTCATCAGAACGAACAGGTAGGTGGAGAGCTCATCGGAGACCGCGAGAGAATCGCCGAACACATAGCGGGCGATGACGTTGACGAAGACCAGCACCGCCATGATGGAGACTGCGACGCAGGCTACGAATTTTTCGATCTTTTCTAACATATGCACCCTCCTTAATTGATCCCGAAGGCCGCGCAGGCTTCCTCGCCGTAGGACTGCTTCAGCTCGGCGGTCACGTCAGCGACGGCATCCTTGAAGGCCTGAAGCTGATCCTCGGTGAGGATCTCGACCTGCATGCCCTCATCCTGGAAGCCCTTGATGAGCTCGTCCTCCTCGGCCTCGAGACGGTCGCGGCCCCACTCGCAGGACTCCGTGGCGCACTCCTGAAGGAGCTGCTGGGTCTTTTCCTCAAGGTTGTTCCAAACCTTGGAGTTGGCGACGAAGAGGTCGTTTTCATAGCTGTAGTTCCAGATGGTCATGTACTGCTGGATCTCGTCCATCTTGGCGGACTTGGTGACCGAGCAGCCATTCTCCTGGCCGTCGATCGTGCCCTGCTGGATGGCGGTAAAGACCTCGCTCCAGCTCATCGCGGTGGGGCTTGCGCCCAGGGCCTTGAAAACGTTCATGTACACCGCCGAACCGGGAACGCGGATCTTGAGACCCTTCATGTCCTCCGGCGTGGTGACGGGGTGCTTGCTGTTGGTCAGCTGACGGAAGCCGTTGTGGAACGAGCCGAGGTAGGTGATGCCCTTGGCCGCCAGCAGCTCCGAATAATACGCGCCACCGGTGGAATCGATCACCTCACGCGCCTGCTGATAGGATGTGAAGGACCAGGGCAGCGTTGCAACGGACATCTTGGGCTCCAGGTTCGCCAGCACGCACGTTGCGTAGGCGCCCAGATCGGAGCCGCCCACGGCGATGTACTCAACGCCCTTGGTGCTGTTGCCGCCGGCCAGCGTGTCGTTCGAGAACACGTCGATGACGATGTTGCCGTTCGAACGCTCCGCCACCAGATCGGCGAAGTGGTGCGCTACGAGAGAGTCGATCTGCGTATCAGTACCGTTGACCGCCATGGAGAGGTTGATCTTCTGGTATTCGTCCTCTCCCCGCTCGGTCGTGTCCGTACTGCCGCAGCCGGTCAGCGTGGCGGCGATCATGGCCGCTGCCAACAGCGCAGTGATGATTGTCTTCCCTTGCTTCATACACAGTTACCTCCAACGATCAAATTTTCTTTGTCCTAATGTCATATGTCTTACAAAGTTCGAGCTGATTATATCGGCAAATTTGTTCAATGTCAAGCAAAGAAGGCATTTCCGTCGCTTGTCATAAAAAACACTTAACATTTTTATCGAAATGGTAAATATTTAGCGGAACATGTAAAATTCTGTCATTTTTTTAACAAAATGACACATTTCAGCCCTTTTCGTTGCAAAACAGCCTGCCTGACGCAAGCTCATCCGCAATTGCTCCAGGCAATCTGCATGACGTCCTATTCAGCAGTTGCAATCTCCCCCCTTCGCGACGTAAAAAAGAGGCTTTTTCGCGGCAAAAATCAGCCGGTCAGGGCGGCTTTCGCCGGTATTGCCGCCGGTGCTGCCGCTGTCAGCTGTGCAGACCACATCGATCACGGGAAGATCCGTCTCGGTGGGCGCGGTCCACTTTTCACCGTCCCAGGTCATATTGAAGGTAATGCTGCCGGCAGCCGCGGTGTGCGCCTTGCCGGTCTGTGCTGCATAGGCGGCGGCATAGGCCTCGGTGGACACCGTGACAGGGCAGGTGTAGCCGTCATCGCTCTTGGCAACCTCGCCGATGACCGCCGTACCGGCAATCCGGCTCATGGACACCGCCGCGTGGCCGCTGTTGTCCGTCGTACAGCGGACGACATAGCTCTCGGGAAGGTCTTTCGCGTCAGGCACTTCCGGTGCTTTCTCGGGCTGCTGGTCAGCATCGCTGTGCATCAGCCACAGCTGTGTGCCGTAATAGGGGTTCGCCGTGCCGAGGAACACGCCCTGGCTCGTGGAGGCGATGCAGCGCAGGCCGTGGTTCGAGCCGTCGCCCAGGCCGTCGCGGGTAATGGCGTCGAAGTTCACACCGTCATTGGACACGAGAAGGTCGAAGCCGCGCTCGCTCTGCTGGGCATAATAGTTGCAGCCGAAGTAGTAAACAAAGTTGTGGATGGTCTCATCGTAAACCATCTTATCATAGACCTCAAAAATCTTATCGACCGCTGCTCTGAGATTTTTCTTGAGGTTGTCCACAAATCCGAGCGTGCTGAGATCAGACGCGCCGTTGGCAGGATCGGAAGCAAACCCGCCCTCTGCCGCAGCATAGATTGCAGGGCCGTTCTTCACTGCACAGTTCTCAAGGAAGTCCTTCGCACTCAGGCTCGTCAGACGGTCGAGAACGCCATACACGCTCTTCTTGAAGGACTCATAGTCCTCGAGCATCTTGCGGTAATCCGGGACCGGATTCTTGTCGGCCGACATATCCGTTGCAAAACCGGCAAGCTTCTGATAGAGCTTTGCCGTATAGTCAGAGAAAATGGTCTTGTTCAGGAACCACTGCAGGAGTTCATCGTCCTTATACTCGCCCAGCACCTGATCAAGCGCAGCATGCAGCGCGTCGGCGCGCCCGCTGATGTCGTCATACTCCATGTTGGCGACCGTACCGTCCGTGATCTGCGTGAAGTTGTAGGTCAGCGTGGAGGTGTCATAGGTGCCGATGTAGAATTCGCCGTTGTGCACGCCCATGCGCCAGACATACTGGTTGGAGTTATTGCCAAGGCCCGCGCCGAGGTTGCCGATGGGGCCGTTGGGGAAATTGGGGTTATCGTCCTTGCCGCCCACCTGCTCAAAGTGCTCGTGCCATTTTCACCGACGACCTGCGTCCAGGTGAAGCTGCCGTCCGCCTTCTTTTCGCCGCGGTACATGGCAAAGCCCTGCTTGTTGATCTTGCCGTCGATGCTCTTGTCGGTCACGACAGTAACATACAGATCACCGTTGTACTCTATGATATCCCAGATACCGCCGCCGTTGAGGCCGTCCACCTGCATAACGGCGGGCAGGCCGTCAAAGTCGTCCTGATCGGCAATGACGCGCCAGCTGTCCAGGTCCGCGCCGGGATTGCTGCTGGCCACGATGATGCCGCCGGGGGTCTTGTTGCCGTCATAGTTGTCGGTCGCAAGGCACATAAGGATCTCGCCGTCGTAGACCAGAAGGCCGTGCACGCCGTTGGACACGCCGCGCGTATAACGGATGTTATAGTAGGCGATGCGGGCCTCGTTCGTCGCAGGGTCTACCTCGACCAGCGTGGCCGTGGGGTTACCCATACCGGCAAAGTAGAGCTTGCCGCCGAACTCGCAGACCATACGGCAGCCGGACAGATAGTTCTTTGTCGGCAGCTGCGCGGAATAGCCGGGGAAGATCTTGGGGTTGTCTGCCCAGATATCCCTCTCGCGGAAAATGATCTTCGCCTCGCCCGTCTTTTTGTTCACGGAGATGATGACGGGAGCCCAGTCATTCATGCCGGTCTCGTCAAATGTATCAACGCCGAACATGACGCTCACGATCTCGGCCACCATGGTCTTGGTGTCGGCGCTCTCGGGCAGCTTGCCCTCGCTTTTGAGCTTGTTGAGCGCCGTCTGCACGTTGTTGTGGTAGATGTAGTAGGTGGAGTTGTAGCAGGTGCCGATGTAGATATAGTCGCTGTCATCTCCGCCGTCCGCCATGGACCACGAATAGCTGTTGCTGCGGTCCTGATCATCGCCGGTCAGGATGCCGTCCACCTCACCCGCGCCCAGCGTGGGATGGGAGATCTTGTCGATCGTATAGCCGCCGTTAGAGTATACGCCCTGCTCCGCCGGCTCATAGCTGATCATTCCCTCCTCATCACGGACAACGGCGGCCAGCGCCGGGGATCAAGAACAGTGCTCTTTCCAAGCAGAAATTTTATTAAAGGTATGTCAAAATGCAACGAAAGCTTTCGAATAGATGCATAATTTTTATCCGGCGTTCTGCAGCCCTTCCCGCGTTTTTGTCTGCAAAATTCTCAGTTTTGAAAAAATCACGATATCCGTCAAAAGCAGGCACTGGAAGCGCTTCTCTTTTATCGATTTTGGCCAAACCACTGCCGCGCAGAAAAAGCGCCATGCTCCCGGCGGGCCCCGCCGCTTTGCAAGGCTGATCTGTGCGGCGGCCAACGGGCCGAAAATCGACCCTTTTTGAGATTTGGGATTGTTTTTCTTCCCCTTCTGTGATAGTTTAAATAAGTTGCACACAGCAAAGAGAGGAGATCAACATGAATCACAGCGAATACAAAAGAGGTTCCTTTTCCGGAAAGATCGGCTTCGTTCTTTCCGCCGCGGGCGCGTCCGTGGGTCTTGGAAACATCTGGCGCTTCCCCTACCTGGCCGCGAAATACGGCGGCGCCATTTTCCTTCTGGTATACATTATTCTTGCGATGACCTTCGGCTATACGATGATCATTGCCGAGACCTCCATCGGCCGCATGACCGGAAAGAGCCCCGTCGGCGCTTACAAGTCCTTTGGCGTCAAACCCGCCCTGCGCGTAGGCGGCTGGATCAACGCCATCATTCCGATCCTGATCGTCCCCTACTATTCCGTCATCGGCGGCTGGGTCATCAAGTATCTCGCGGAATACCTTCTGGGCAAGGCCCATCTGGTCGCAGAGGACGGCTATTTCTCCGGCTTCATTTCCAACGGTCTTTCCTCGGAGCTGTGCTTCCTCGCCTTCACGGCCATCACGCTCGCCATCATCTTTGCAGGCGTTGAAAACGGCATCGAGCGCGTCTCCAAGGTCATGATGCCCATCCTCGTGGTGCTCTCGCTGGTGATCTGCATCTACTCCGTGACCCGTCCCGGCGCGCTTGAGGGCGTCAAGTACTTCCTCGTGCCCAACCTTGATAACTTCTCCTGGATGACGGTGGTCTCCGCCATGGGGCAGATGTTCTACTCGCTGTCCATCGCCATGGGCATTCTCATCACCTTCGGCTCCTATATGAAAAAGGATGTCTCCATCGAGGACTCCACCCGGAACGTGGAGATCTTCGACACGGCCATCGCCATGATGGCGGGCCTGATGATCATCCCCGCGGTGTTTGCCTTCTCCGGCGGCGATCCCGACGCGCTCAAGGCAGGCCCGGCGCTGATGTTCATCACCATTCCCAAGGTCTTTGACTCCATGGGCTTCGGCACCGTGATCGGCATCGCCTTTTTCCTGCTGGTGCTGTTCGCCGCCGTGACGAGTTCTATCGCGCTGACGGAAAGCGCCGTCTCCACCCTGCAGGACGAGCTGGGCTGGAGCCGCAGCAAGTCCACCGCCATCATGGGCGTTTCCATGGTCCTGCTCGGCAGCCTTTCGAGCCTTGGCTACGGCCCGCTCGCAAACGTCACCGTGATCGGCATGCAGTTTCTCGACTTTTTCGATTTCCTGACCAACTCCGTCATGATGCCCATCGCCGCCATTGCGAGCTGCATCCTCGTCTCCCGCGTGATCGGCGTGGACCGCATCGCCGAAGAGGTCACGCTGGACGGTGCTCCCTTCCGCAGAAGGAAGGTCTTTAACGCCATGATCCGCTTCCTCTGCCCTTTCTTCGCGGCGGTCATCCTCATCAGCTCCATCGCCAGCGCCTTCGGCTGGATCTCGATGTAACGCCCCCCGCACCGCAAACCGTAAAAAGCACCGCATCGGTCAGGCCCGAAGGGCCGCCGGCGCGGTGCTTTTCCATGCGCAGCCCGCGGCGCTGCCATCTCCATGATGCGTCCGCTTCCTTTTATCATGGATACGGCACGTCTTTTCAACGAAAAATACGCAGAGCGGACCGCCGCAGCCGTCCAAGCGCCTGCCGGTTGCCGGGACGGCAGAAATGTGATATGCTGTTTATATCAAGCAAACCATTGAAATGAGGAAAACGTCTATGTGCACAGCCGCGACCTATCAGACAAAGGATTTCTATTTCGGACGGACGCTGGATTACGAGATCTCCTACGGGGATCAGATCGTCGTCACGCCGAGAAACTACGCCTTCCCCCTGCGAAACGGCGGAGAACTCAAAAGCCACTACGCCATGATCGGCATGGCCTGCGTGATGCAGGATTATCCGCTCTACTACGACGCGGCGAACGAAAAAGGGCTCTGCATCGCGGGGCTCAACTTCGTCGGGAACGCGCATTACGGTAAACCGATCGAAGGAAAGGACAACCTCGCGCAGTTCGAGCTCATCCCGTGGCTGCTCGGCTCGTGCGCCAGCGTAAAGGAAGTGCGGCAGCTCCTGCCGCGGCTCAATCTCATCGACACGCCGTTTATGGAAAATCTCCCCGTCGCCCAGCTCCACTGGATCATTGCGGACCGGGACGAGTGCATCACGGTGGAAGCGGTAAAGGAGGGGCTGATGGTTTACGATAATCCGGTCGGCATCCTGACCAACAACCCGCCGTTCCCCTATCAGCTCTTCGCACTCAGCAACTACCGCCGCCTCTCTGTTGATACCCCGGACAATACGTTTGCCAGGGGCCTTGCGCTGGACGCCTACAGCCGCGGCATGGGCGGCATGGGACTGCCGGGGGACCTCTCGTCCCAGTCGCGCTTCGTGCGCGCGGCCTTCGTGAAGATGAATTCTCTCTCCGGCGATTCAGAGGAAGAGAGCGTGAGCCAGTTTTTCCACATTCTCGGCAGCGTGGACCAGCAGCGCGGCTGCTGCAAGCTGGGCGAGGGCAAGTACGAGATCACGCTCTACACCTCCTGCTGCAATGCAGACAAGGGGATCTATTACTACACGACCTATAATAACCACCGGATCAGCGCCGTCGATATGCACAGGGAAGCGCTGGACGGGAGCGCGCTGATCGCCTATGCGCCGGTCAGCGGCGAGCAGATTTTCATGCAGAACTGACCCTCAAAAAGGACAAAAGGGAGCCATATCCACCGCGGTGGACATGGCCCCCTTTTTATTATGTTAACCTTCTTCTGCCGTTTCCGGCGTGCACGCGGCGGAAGCTCGCAAGCGGCATCCCCGTGAGCTGCTTGAAGCGCCGGTTCATCAGCTCGACGCTCGAATAGCCGCTGCGCAGCGCGATCTCCCGCAGGGAAAGGTCCGTGTCCGCCAGCATGGCCATCACGTCGCTCAGGCGCGTATAGTTGACCACCTTGGTGAAGCTCTCGCCGTAATAGTCCATGACCATGCGCTGAATGTGGCGCGGCGTATAGTGCAGCCGCTCGCTGATCTGCGCGAGCGACTCGCCCGACGCGGCGCAGGCGATGATCTGCCGCAGCAGCATGTGCATCGTGTTGCGCGCGAGATACTCGTCGGAATCGCCGCAGTTCTTGCCCTGCTCGTAGCTGTCCTGCTGGAAGATCGAAAGGAAAATGTTGGACAGCTGGCTGCGCACCTTCAGCGCGTCGCCGCAGGTCCGCGTGCTCATGTACTCATTGAGCAGCGCGATCTCGCTGCTCATCCGCCTGCCGATCGGAAAGGCACTGTATGGCTGGCGGAGAAAGCCGAGCACCAGTTCCTCCTCGTCCCTGGTGAAGGGCTCGAAATCGCGGCCGTCCCTGAGCTGCGGAACGACCTTGTAGTAAATGACAAAAAGCCGTGCGCGCGGCGCAGGGCGGAACAAAAACCGGTGCGGCACGCCGCTGCCGACCTGAAAGACGAAATTTTCCGTCAGCGTCCGCCGCTTTACCTCCGGCGCTCTGACCTCGACGGTCTGCTCCCCCTCCAGCACGAAATACAGGATGCGGTAATTGCTGCAGATCTCCGCCGGATAGATGGTCTGGTCCGGGTGGAAGCACTGGATATTGAAGATCAAGATCTTCTGGCTGTAAAGGGGCAGCGTGCCCATATACCCGCTGAGCAGGTCCAGATGCTCATAGGAACTCACAGATACGATCCCTCTCTTTTCCCGTTGATTGATCTGTATATTTAGTAGGCATATGTATTATAGCAGGGGCATTCAAAAAAGTGAAGTCCTTCTTTCACTCTTTTGATTGATTAAAGTTTCACAATTTTTTCGTAAAAAGACATTTTTTCTTGTCGAAATGTCACATTCACGAGTTGTGCCGGCCGTAAAGTATCTGTAAAATATTAGAAAAAGAGATCAAACGCTTTCCTGAATCTAATCGTTTGATTTTCTTTCTTAACCACTCCCTCGTCATGTTCATTCAGGAGGGATACAGAGAAAAAGGAGGAAATGATCACTATGGCAGACCAGAAAGAAATCATCCGCCTGCAGGATCTGGCCTACGAAATGCGCCAGAAGCTGCTGAATCTGTGCGGCAGCTATCAGGGCGCCGTGCACATCGGCGGCGACCTGTCGATGACCGATCTGCTCATCGGCCTGTATCATCACGCGCTGAACGTTGATCCCAAAAACATCAAAATGCCCGAGCGCGACCGCTTCATTCTCAGCAAGGGCCACGGCGCCGTGTGCATGTACATCGCCATGGCGATGCGCGGCTTTTTCGATTACGACGAGATCGTGCGCACCTACGGCAAGCTCGACAGCGCCTACGGCATGCACCCCTGCAAGGTGCAGCTTCCCGGCGTGGAGTGCTCCTCCGGCTCTCTGGGACACGGTCTCCCGATGGCCGTCGGCATGGCGATCTCCGCGCGCACAAAGGGCGAAAAGCACCGCGTGTTCTGCATGATGGGCGACGGCGAGAGCGCCGAGGGCTCCGTGTGGGAGGCCGACACCGTGGCGCATTCCCAGAATCTCGGCAACCTTGTGGTCATCGTGGACCGCAACCGTCAGTTCATGACCAGCTTCTCCGAGGATCTCGTCAAGCTCGAGCCCTACTGCGACAAGTGGCGCGCGTTCGGCTTCCGCGTCGTTGAGATCAATGGTCACGACATGGGCGAGATCATCGACGCGTTCGACTCTCTGCCCGCGCCCGACAGCGATCAGCCCACGGCGATCATCGCGAACACCGTCAAGGGCAAGGGTGTCTCCTTCATGGAGCACAATCTCGGTTGGCACGCCGGCAAGCTCGGCCCCAACGATCTGGCACAGGCGATGGCAGAGCTGAAAGCTGCCTATGAAAAGGAAAGGGGATGCTGATTCATGTCTGATAGCTTCAACTTTGGTGCGCTGTTTTCCGGCCGCGATGTGATCGGCAGCACGCTGCACGAGATCGGCCTGAAAAACGACAAGCTTTACGTGGTCACCTCCGATATCGGCGGTGCCCTCAAGGATTTCAAGCGCGACCTTCCCACCCACTACATCGACACCGGCATTGCCGAGCAGAGCGCGGCCGGCGTTGCGGCGGGCCTTGCGCTCGAGGGCAACATTCCCGTCATCATGGGCATGATCCCGTTCCTCACCATGCGCGCCTGCGAGCAGGTCCGCACGGACATCTGCTACCAGAACCTCCCCGTGCGCATCATCGGCACGGGCGGCGGTCTGACCTCCGGCGGCGGCTCCACGCACAACGCGATGGAGGATATCGCCATCATGCAGTCGATGGTCAACATGACCGTCATCTCCATCGGCGACCCCAACATGATCCGCGACATTCTCTACCTCGGCATGGATTATCCCGGCCCGATGTTCATCCGTCTGGCACAGGGCAAGGCGGACCATCTGCTCTACGAGCCCGGCTCGCAGAAGTTCGAGATCGGCAAGGGCCTGATCGCCCGCGACGGCAAGGACTGCACGATCTTCGCCCACGGCGAGATGGTCTTCCAGGCCATCCTTGCGGCGCAGGAGCTTGAAAAGGAAGGCATCAGCGTCCGCGTGGTCGATATGTACTCGATCAAGCCGCTCGACGGCGAGCTCGTGGAAAAGTGCGTGGCCGAGACGGGGAACGTCATCGTGCTGGAGGACCACCTCATGTACGGCGGTCTTGCAAGCTCCATCGCCGACTATCTCATGGATCACCGCATCGAGCCCAGGAGCTTCAAGCGCATGGGCATCCCGCAGGTCTACGCGGGCTTCGGCAGCGGCGAAGAGCTGCGCAACAAGTATCACTACGGCCTGCAGGACACCATCGACGCCGTCAAGGCCTGCGTGAAATAAGCGAAGGTCCCGTTTCCCCGCAGACAATATTAAAAAGGATACCCAATTGAAAGGAGCGAAACTCGACATGAGCAATACTTCTGTAAAACCGGTAGACGAATACACCAAATTAGACCTGAAAACCAAGATCTGCTACGCCTTCGGCGACATGGCCTGCAACTGCTCGTGGACGCTGGTGGGCAGCTACCTCACCTTCTACTTCACCGATATGGCCCTGATCCCCGCCGGCCTTGTCGGTACGGTCATTCTGATCTCGAAGCTCTGGGACGCGATCAACGACCCCATGGTCGGCTACTGGTCGGATAACACCAAGCATAAGCTTGGCCGCTACCGTCCCTGGATCCTCTACGCCTGCATCCCGATGCTGCTGTTCAATATCGGCTGCTTCTACACCAATATGAACTGGAGCGTCACCTTGCGCGCGATCTGGGGTCTCGGCATGTACTTCGTGCTGGTATTCCTTTACACCTGCGTCAACGTTACCTACAGCGCACTGCCCACGGTGATGACGCGCGATGCCGAAACACGCTCGTCGCTTTCGGCATGGCGCATGACCTTCACCTTCATCCTCGGTACGGTCCTCGGCTTCTCCGTGCTGCGCATCATCAACGCGCTCGGCGGCGACGCGATGGCCTACACCAAGACCGCGCTCCTCTTCTCCATCATCGCCATCCCGATGTTCCTCATCTGCGTGGCGGGCACCCGCGAGATCGTGGAGATCCCCTACGAAAAGCACAGCGTCATGTCCCAGTTCAAGCTGCTCAAGGGCAACACGCCCGTGTGGCTGCTGACCGTCGCTTTCGTCGCCTGGGGCTTTATGAACGGCGGCGCGACCTTCAAGATGTACTACTTCACCTATTTCGTTGGCGACCAGATCCTCTTCGCCAACGTGAACACCATCACCCCCATCTTCGCGGCGGTCGGCACGTTCTCGCTGAACTGGATGGTCACCAAGGTCAAGAACAAGGCCACCATCCCCGCCTGGGGCTTCGCCATCTGCGCGCTCGCTTCGTTCATCTGCTTCTTCCTTCCCATGAAAAACATCGGCGCGGACGGCGGCACGACGGCCAAGATGCTCTACTACGTCCTCGGCGGCGCGATCCCCGGCTTCTGCACCGGTATCATCCTCGGCTCGCTCTACGGCATGGTGCCCGATACGGCTGAGTGGACGATGTACAAGTACAACCAGTACGCCGGCGGCTTCCTCTCCACCGTTGTCAACTTCTTCTTCAAGCTCGGCCAGGCCTTCTCCATCGCCGCGGCCGCGTGGGTCCTCGAGGGCATCGGCTATGTCCCCAACGCGGTGCAGACCGATTCCGTTATGTGGCACCTGAACTTCTGGCCGCACATCTACTGCGGCGCCTGCTATGCCATCGCGGCGATCGCCATGTTCGCCTACAAGCTGGACAAGGCCACCTATGCAAAGATCGCGGCCGAGGTCTCCGCCCGCCGCGACGCCGCTTCCGGCAAGAACTGATCCTCTGCTCTCCCTTCACATACCATACGCGGTCCCGCCGCGTATGGTATGTGATCCCGGTATCTTCTTAACCCACATCACTCGATTTTAAGGAGGCTATACTCAATGGAAATGATGAGAACCTTATGCGGCGTCCGCGTCGGCAATATGAAGGACCCCAATCCCGAGACCCGCGGTCTGGTCGATTTCCGCGATCTCCCGCTGCGCGAAATGGGCCCCCAGGACGTTAAGATCAAGGTCGCCTACTGCGCCATCTGCGGCTCCGACCCGCACGCTGTTGCCGGCTGCTTCGGCCAGCCCCAGGGCGACACCACCCCCATCGGCCTCGGCCATGAGATCTCCGGCGTGATCGTCGAGCTCGGTCCTGAGGCACACCACAAGGGCCTGAAGGTCGGCGACCGTGTCGGCGGCAACTTCATCCGTCAGTGCGGCGGCTGCTGGAACTGCGCTTCCGGCAAGCAGCAGTTCTGCACGAACGTCACCGGCGGCTCCCCCGGCATGGCGCAGTACATCATCTGGCACGAGGATCAGGTCTACAAGCTGCCCGACAGCGTCAGCCTGAAGGAGGGCTGCCTGCTTGAGCCGCTGTCCATCGTGATCCGCATGATGGACAAGTGCAACGTCAAGTGCGGCAACACCGTCTGCGTCTGCGGCGGCGGCCCCATCGGCCTTCTGGCCATCCAGTGCCTGTCCATGTACGGCGCGACCAACCTCACGCTTCTTGAGCCCCTGGCTGACCGCCGCGAGCTCGCCAAGACGCTCGGCGCCGTCCACACCATCGACTCGATCAACGAGGATGTCATCGCCCGCGCCAACGAGATCACTGAAGGCCGCGGCTTCGACATCGTGCTCGACTGCTCCGGCGCCAAGGCAGCCGCGCCCCTGCTGCCCGAGATCTGCGGCAACGGCGGCACGCTGATCTACGGCGCGATGTATCCCAACGACTACAATATGCCCTTCAACATCGCCAAGTACTGCTACTTCAAGGAGCTGACGATCAGTGGCGTGTTCGTTGCCCCCTACGCCTTCCCGCGCGCGGTCAACATGCTGCCCCGCCTGAACCTCAAGTGCCTGACCGATACCGTGTTCGATCTGGATGACGGCGTCGCCGCCTATGCCGAGCACCTGACCGGCAAGCACCCGAAGGTCATCGTCAAGTGCAACCCCGATCTGGAATAAAACGGGGCCCGCGATCTCTATTTCAAGTAAACGCTAAGGAGGCAAAGCAATGAAAATTCGTGAAGCAATGGTGGTAGCCCCCCGCAAAATCGACTTTTTCGAGCGGGAGATGCCGAAGCTTGCAGACGACGAGGTCCTGCTCAAAACGATCTCCATCGGCATGTGTCACACGGATCTGCCGACCTTCCTCGGTAATCTTGGTGTGAGCGTTTCGAAGCACGGCTTCCCGCGCATGGGCGTCGGCGAGCCGGTCTTTCCCGCAAGCCTCGGCCACGAGCCGGTCGCCGAAGTTGTCGAAGTCGGCAAGGACGTAAAGAACTTCCGCGTCGGTGAGATCGTCGGCGGCTTTGGCGGCGGCTTCTGCGACTACATCATCATCAAGGACAGCAACCGCATGTTCTGCGAGATCCCCCAGGGCGGCAAGCCGGTCAAATACTGCTGCGCCGAGCCTCTGGGCTGCATCGTGAACATCGTGCGCGAGGCGTCCTGCAAATACGGAGAGAATATCGCCGTGATCGGCTGCGGCTTCATGGGCCTTATGATCATCGCCGGTCTGCGCAGGAGCGGCGCCAAGAAGCTCGTTGCGATCGACCTTCTTGACAACAAGCTCGAGATCGCCAAAAAATACGGCGCGACGGACGTGATCAACCCCAAAAACTGCGAGGTGGACGACGCCGCCTGGGAACTGACCGACGGTCACTTCTTCGATGTCGTCGTCGAGATCACCGGCGGGCTCAAGGGTCTCGATACCGCGGGCAAGATCATCAAGCAGAACCATGCCGAGGGCATGGATGCCTTCGACGGCTCGTTCCGCGGCGTCGGCAAGATCCTCATCCCATCTGTTTACGCAAACGGCGATCCGTTCCCGCCCACGCTCGGCTGGAACCTGATGATCAAGACGCCGATGCTCATCTCCACGCACCCCACCTACGCGCCGCGTCCGCGCGAAAACATGCAGGAAGGCATCGCCTCCTATATGGACGGCCGTCTGCCCTGCGACGCGTTCATTTCCCACGAGATCCCGTTTGAGGAGCTCCAGCGCGCCTTCGAGCTGCTGGCGCATCCCACGCCGGATTATCTCAAGGGTATCGTAACGTTCTGAAAACACAGGATCCCACAGTTTTTGAAGGTGCGGCGGCCGCAGGCAAGGCCGCCGCACCTTTCCTTTCCCCGCCGTTCATTTTTGGGAGCCGCCCGGAGTACACAAAAAAGGAGATGCTGACATGAATGAGATAAAAAAGGCAGGCATGACCCGTTCGGAGAAAAAAGCGGAGCGCGAGCAGAAAAAGGCCGAGCGCTTCCTGCGCGAGCTCAAACCCGGCGAGGAGATCCTTGCCATGGGGGAATTCAGCGGATTAAAGCCGTTTCTTTTTGATCTGGCCGCGGTCATCGCGCTGATCGTGGTCAACCGCTTCATGATCGGAAAGGCAGCTGTGACGCTTCTGATCAACATTCTGGTCGTGCTGTTCTCCTTCGAGGCCTCCAAGGCGCTCGCGAACGCGCAGTCCTCCGTGGCGATCGCGACCAACCGCCGCATTCTCGGCACGGTCAACATGAAGCCCTTCGACATCAAATACCGCGATCTCAACAGCATCGGTCTGCCGGAACGGCTCTTTCTTGACACGGGCGATCCGGGAAACTCCGTTCTCCTGAAAAACGTCACCAATGCGCGGGAGTTTTACCACGTGATCCGCCCGCTGTACGACAAGGCGCACGACTAAAGTCTGTTCTCTGTGGGCAAATGAAATCATAAAAGGATGTTCGCCATGCATAAACGAAGCAATGCGCCCTTGATCGCGGCTCTGTGCGCCGTCTCCATGATGGGCATGGGCTCGCTGGCGCTCTCCTCCGGTCTTGCTTACATCCAGCAGGAGTTCCCCGATATCGGCACTGTCTGGATCCAGCTTCTTGTGACCGGCCCCGTTATCCTCCAGATCCCGACAGGCCTTCTGGCAAGCTGGCTGAGCACGAAATTCTCCAAGCGCAGCCTGATCCTCTTCAGCATCCTTCTTTACATCTTCTGCGGCGTCGTGCCGTTCTTCCTGCGCAGCTTCTGGCCGATCCTGGTGCTGCGCATCCTCTACGGCGCGGCGGTCGGCCTTGGGCCGACCGTGGCCGGCAGCGTGACCTTCCAGGTCTTTCTTGAAGAAAACGAGCGCTCGCGCGTCGTCGGCCTGACCGGCGCGTTCGCCATGATGGGCGGCACCTACTCCACCCTCGTGGGCGGGCTTCTTTCCGAGATCGGCTGGCAGTACTGCTTTTTGTCCTATCTGATCGGCGTGCCCATCCTGATCCTGGCGGCGGTCTATCTTCCCCAAAACCTCGGATCCGTCTCCGCCGCTCCCTCTGCCGCGCCGGTGCAGACGAAGGCCGTCTACCGCATCCGGCCCGAGGTTTACTGGCTCTCGTTCCTGTTTCTCATCTACTTCACCTGCTATTTCGCCTACACCAACAATATCTCCGCCTTTGTGCTCAACAGCGGTCTCGGCGGCTCGAGCGAATCGGGCCTTTCCTACACGATCGTCAACCTCTCCGGCTTCGTCGGCGGACTGACGTTCTACTATGTGCGCAAATGGCTGCGCTACTGGACGCTGCCGTTCAGCGTGGCCGTCACCGGCCTCGGCTTTTTCGTCATCGCCTCGGCGCACTCGCTCACGGCGGTGTTCCTCGGCAGCTTCCTGCACGGCATCGCGATCGGCTGGTACACGCCGAACAACAGCATCCTCTACGGCGAGATCATGGAGCCCGAGGCCATGACCTTCACCCTCGGCGTCACCGGCGCCATCGGCAACATCGGCCAGATCGTCTCCACGCTCATCTTCGCGTGGCTCACCGGCGCGCTGCACCTGAGCACGGAGCGCAGCGTCATCATGCTGGCCGTGTACGGCTACGCCGCCCTCACCCTGATCTGCGCCGTTTACATCACGCTGCGGCTCCGGAAAATGAGACGGAGCGCGGCAAATGCTTCCTGAAAGGAGAACCCCCATGCTCAAATCCCACGCCTATGTCACGCACGTCAAAAATCAGCTTTTTGAAAAAGAGGAGATCGAGCTCGCCGAGCCCCTTGCGCAGGAGCTTTTGGTGGAGATCACCTCGAGCGGCGTCTGCCACACCGACGAATCCGCCCGCAACGGCACGATCCCGACCGCCTTCCCCGTCGTTCTTGGCCACGAGGGCGCGGGCATCGTCCGCCAGGTCGGCAGCGCCGTGACCGATTTTGAGGTCGGCGACCACGTCGCCCTCAGCTTCGGCTACTGCGGCAGATGCAAGCCCTGCGTTTCCGGCAAGCCCTACGCCTGCGAGATGATGGGCCCCATCAACTTCGCCGGTCTCCACTGGGACGGCAAGCCCCGCATCTTCCGCAGCGGCAAGCCCATCGGCTCGTTCTTCTCCCAGTCCTCCTTTGCCGATCACGTGATCGTCAACCAGAACAGCGCCGTGAAGATCGACAAGGATTTCGATCTCCGCCTTGCAGGCCCCCTCGGCTGCGGCATCCAGACCGGCGCGGGCACGGTGCTCAACTGCTTCCGTCCCGAGACCGGCGCAACGCTCGCCGTGTTCGGCTGCGGCGCGGTCGGCATGAGCGCGCTGATGGCGGCGCGTCTTGCTGGCTGCGAGAAGATCATCGCCGTCGGCGGCAATGATGCGAGCCTTGCCCTCGCGCTCGAGCTCGGCGCGACGCACACCATCAACCGCAAGCGCTGCGGCGACATCGCCGGCGAGATCCGCACCATCACCGGCTCCGGCGCGGACTTTGCGGTGGAGACCAGCGGCGTGCCGTCCATGGTGCAGACGGCGCTCAGCAGTCTCAACTACCTCGGCAGGCTGGCTCCCGCCGGCGGCACGTTCGGCATGGGCGAATTCATGCTGGGCGGCAAATCCCTCGTCGGCGTGACCGAGGGCTACTCCAACCCTAAGATCTTCATCCCCCAGATGATCGCCTACCAGCGTCAGGGCCGCTTCCCGATCGAAAAGCTGATGAAGTTCTACTCCTTCGACCAGATCAACGAGGCCTTCGACGATTCCAACAGCGGCAGGACGATCAAGGCCGTCCTCGTCCGCCGCGAGGTCTGATCCTTCCTTCCCCTGCTCCGGTCCGTCCTTCCGAAGCGCGAAATACACAGCGGCAGAGCTCACGGGGCGTCTGAAGCCGATGGCTTCGGGCGCCCTTCTGCCGTCCGCTTCTTGCCAAACGCGGCGGCATATGATATGCTTATTAGTAAACATATTCACGGAGGACGCCGCCATGGCCAACCGCAGGTGGGATTTAAATACCGTTTATATTTCAGAGCGCTTGAAGGAATGCCTGCGCCCCGTTTCCCGCTGCGCGTTCACGACCGTCGTCGCCCCGATGGGCTACGGCAAAACGACGGCGGTGAACTGGTACCTCGGCGAGCAGGAGCGCGCCCGGGGCGCGCGCGTCATCCGCATCAGCGTGTATTCCGACAATCTCGCGATCTTCTGGAAAAGCGTGCAGGACGCCTTTTCCCACGCGGGGCTCGCGTTTCTGCAGGACTACGCCTGCCCCGCCGACACGGCGGACGCGAGCCTTCTGACCGACGATCTCTGCCACACGCTCGCAGGCGAGGTCCCCTGCTATCTCTTCATCGACGATTTTCACCTGCTCACCGACGCCCGCGCGGCAAGCTTTCTCTGCACGCTCGCGGCACGGCTTCCTGAAAACGTGCACCTGCTCGTCGCGAGCCGCGACCGCTTTCTCTCCGGCGAGGCCGTGGTCCGTCTCGGCGGGCGGCTCTGCCGCATCGGCACCGAGCAGCTGCGGCTCAACCACACCGAGCTCTCGGTCTATGCCCGCCGCTGCGGCACCGAGCTTGCCGACGAGCAGATCGACGCGCTGCTCTACTCGAGCGAGGGCTGGTTCTCCGCCATCTACCTGAACCTGCGCACGCTCGCCGAACGCGGCGCGCTGCCCGACCGCGGGTCGGACATCTACGCGATGTTCACCGCCGCGATGATCGACCCGCTGCCGCAGTCGCAGCGCGAATTTCTGGCCGTTATGGGCCTTGCCGACGAATTCACCGTGGAGATGGCGCAGTTCGTCACGGAAAACGACAGCGCCGAAGCGCTGCTTGCTGCGCTGACCGGGCAGAACGCCTTTGTCAAGCGCCTGCCGGACAGCGGCGCCTACCGCTTCCACCACATGATGAAAGAGTGCGCTGAGCACACCTTCGCCTCCCTCCCGCCCGCCGCGCAGGCCGCTTACCGCGACCGCTACGGCCGCTGGTATGAAGCGCACGGGCGCTATCTGCACGCGCTCGCGTCGTACCGCGCGAGCAGGAACTTTGACGCCGCGCTGCACGTCATCCAGCTGGACGCGGGCATCCTGCTCTCCTCGCTCAAAAGCGCGGACGTGATCGCGTTTCTCTCGCACTGCCCCGCCGAAACGCTCAAGGCGCATCCGCTTGCGATCCTCGTGCTCATGCGCAGCATGTTCAACTGGCGGCAGATCCCGAAGATGCTCGAAATGAAGGCGCTGCTGCTCGCCGCCGTCGAGGAGCACAGCGAGCTTTCCGCGCAGGAGCGCGGGAACCTGCTCGGCGAGTGCGACCTCATCACGAGCTTTCTCATGTACAACGACATCTCCCAGATGAGCCGCCTGCACCGCAGCGCGAGCGCGCAGATGTCGCGCCCGGCCATCAGCATCCGCTCCGACGGCGGCTGGACCTTCGGCTCGCCGTCGGTCGCGATGATGTTCCACCGCACGCCCGGCGCGCTCGACAGCGAGCTTGCCGAGATGGACGAGTGCATGCCGCACTATTATCAGATCACGAACGGCCACGGGCAGGGCGCGGAGAAGCTCATGCGCGCCGAGGCCTGCTACCTGCGCTCCCGCTTTTCAGACGCGCAGATTCTGCTCGAGACCGCCTATGCGCAGATAATCGGCAACGGGCAGGAAAACATGGCCCTCTGCTGCGACTTTCTCGCCTGGCGGCTTGCGCTCTGCACGGGCCTTTCGCCGCGCGAGAGCTTCGAGCAGCGGCGTCAGGCGCTGCTGCGCCAGCACAACATGGCCTGGCTCAACATTCTAAACAGCACCAGCGCCTACTACCATGCCCTGCTCGGCGAGCCGGAGCGCGTGCCGGATGTGTTCCGCGAGCACCAGCTCGCCAGCATCAACTTTCTCTCCCCCGGCAAGCCCATGATGGAGCTGATCGAAAATCAGGTCTATCTCGCGCAGGGAAGATACGCGAGCGTCATCGGCCGCAGCGAGGGGCTGCTCGCGCAGTGCGAAGCCATGCACTACGCGCTCGTTGCGCTGCACGTGCGCATCCAGACCGCCGCGGCCTATGAGATGCTCGGCAAGGACGACGATGCGCGCACGCTCTTATCACAGGCGATCGGGGACGGCGCGGCGGACGAGCTGCTGCTCCCCTTCGCCGAAAACAGCCGCTATCTTGCCCACACGCTTTCCGCCTGCGCCGCGGGAGAGCACGCGGACTTCGTCCGCCGTGTCATCGCGCTGGGCGAGGTGCGCGCCAGGCGCATCGGCGCGCTGCGAAAAGGCGCGTCCGCCCCCGCCGCCTTTGCCGGTCTGACCGCGCGCGAGCGCGAGATCGCAGCGCTTGCCGCCAAGCGGCTCAGCAACCGCGAGATCGCGGAAAAGCTCTTCCTCTCCGAGGGCAGCGTGAAGCAGTACGTCAACCAGATCTATTCCAAGCTCGGCCTTACCGGTGCCGGGCGCGCCAAGCGCGCCGCACTCGCCGCGCTCTGGCAGGAAAATCCCTAACCTTTGGTTAATACCGTTTTGAATCGAATCACCGTACAATATCGGTACGGTGGTTCTTTTTTTGCTGCCCGCGTCTGTCGGAAAGGGGGAAACGCGCTTGTATCGGAAATATATCGCCGCTGTAAAACCGCTTGCGGACCATATCCTTCAGGTGGACTTCATTTCCGGGAGTCGGCTGCTCCTTGATATGAAGCCCTACCTTGATAAGCTCCGCTTCCGCCCGCTTGCCGATCCGGAGGTGTGGCGCAGCGCCGTGACCAACGGCATCTTTGTCCGCTTCAACAACGTGGAGCTCAGTCACGACGAGCTTTTGTCCATGGCGGAGGAGAGCCACAGCAACACCTTTTAACCGTTTTTTAATGAGGAGGAAGAAAGACATGAACAAGAAACTATCCGCCCTGCTCTGCACGCTGCTGCTCGTGCTGACGCTCACCGCCTGCGGCGACGCCGCCGTGGACGACGACATTACGGACGACACCACCCCTGACACGGCCCCGCTGACGCTCGAGGACTTCGTCAAAGAAAGCTACGACAGCTATGACTACAGCGATTACGAGGGCTGCTATCTCCCTGAGGACGGCACGCCCTACGATTCTCTTCTCATCGACAGCGACGGCACGCGCTGGGAGATCAGCCGGGCCGAGGACCTCGCCGCCAGCGGCTACTTACAGTACAGCGCGGACTATGACTGCATCTACGCCTACAACGAGCACGACGGCGTCGCCTACCAGTTCGTGCCCGACTCCGACGGCACGGTGTACATCGCTTCGTTCGGCACGTTCCGCTATGAGAGCAGCAGCGGCGGCGACGGCTCGGACGATTCCGATGACGGCGATACGGACCTGAGCGGCAGCGGCGACGTTTCGCACCTTGAGGGCATCTGGTACCTCGACGGCGACCTTGACGCCGACAGCTACATCTACATCGCCGGCGACGGCAGCTGGGGCCTTTACGAGCGCGCGCCCGGCGCGGAAGCGACCGAGGTGGACGGCGGCTATATCACCGCCTCGCCCGACGTTGACGATGTGTACTTTGCCGAATCCTCGCTGTACGACAACGTCACCTATGAATTCACCCATTTCGACAGCGACGCGATCATGTGGGGCGGCGAAAACGACTATTACGAGCGTCTTGAGTAAGCCCGCCCAACCTTGAAGAAGGGAGAAAGAAGATGAATATGCAGAAAGCTTTCCCGGCCCTTGCGCTTTCTCTGCTGCTCGCGCTGAGCCTGACCGCCTGCGGCGGCGGCAGCGACGACGCGGCGGGCGACGACTGGCGCGCGAGCGGCGTGGTCGCCGCCGAGGGCACCATCACGCACGAGGGCGAGGGCAGCGTGAAGGTCCTCGTCACCGTCGGCCCCGAGAGCGCGGCCTTCTACCGCGACGAAAAAGAACAGGTACTGTTCGACAGCGTGTCCTTCCCCATGACGGTCGAGGACGCGAACGACGACGGCACGGGCTTCACCATTTCGTTCGACGATATCACCGGCGACGGCGAGAGCGACGTGGTCGTGACCTTCGACCACGCCGACATGAGCCAGACGCGCATGGTCTGGTTCTGGGACGCCGACGAGCGCTATGTCTTTGAGCCTGACTATTCCTACTTCCACGAGGACCAGACCGAGGCTGACCCCGCCGCCTCGCCGTACTTCTCCGAGTACGGCCTGCACATCAACGCCGTGGCGGACACGGGCACCTACCTTCTTGAAAACGGCACGGCCAGCTACTCCGGCCTTGGCGACGGCTATGCCGTGGGCGACTGCTACTGGGAGGTCGTGAAAAACAGCGACGAGGTCCATGACGGCATCTGCGAGATCCAGTTTGACGCCATCTGCTACATTCCGGATTCGTCCATTCCGTATTTCACCGGGCAGTACATCACCAACACCGACAGCGAGCTTTACGACTACTACACCGGCATGTGGCTCACCGCCGCTACCGCCTACGGCAACAGCCAGCGCGGCGACAACTACTATGTCCATACGATCGACTGGAACGGCGAGGAATACACTGTCGAATTCGCCTACTCGACCGACTGGCAGTACAACGTTGGCGACTGGGCGATGGTGCTGACCAAGAGCTACGTGGTCTATCTGCCCGAGGAGTACGACGGCCTTGTCTTTGCCGCCGAAGCGCAGCTCGACAACTACAGAGACTGCGCCAGCCGGATGCAGCTCAACAGCATCTCGCCCGAGGCAAGCATCATGGACATCGACCTTGTCGATCCCTACAGCGCGCTGTTTTTCAGCGTCTGCTACTAAAAAGGGCGGTGGATCAGGATGACATGGCGAAGCCGCCTTCTTTTGCTCCCGCTCGCGCTCTCGCTCCTTCTGAGCCTGACCGCCTGCGGCAATACCGCCCAGGATGACACGCCGCCGGATGACGGCCCCGAGGCCGTCATGGATATGGAATTTCTCGACGGGATGTGGAGCATCGACGGTACCTCGAAGCTTTATTTCAACAGCGAGGAGGGCTTTTACGCCTACCGCACCAGCTGGGGGCTCGGCGGGCGCGGGGAATTCGAGCTGTCCGAGGCGAGCGGCCGGCCGATGATCTTCTTCAACGGCTTTCTCTACAATTTTCTCCTGCGCAAGGACGGCGTGCTGCTTCCGAACCAGAACGGCGAGGGCAGCGGGTTCTCCATCGACCACCACACCTTCCTCCGCGATGATGAAGCGGAGATCGTCGAATGGGATAAAAGCAACTGGGACGGCATGTGGCAGAACGCCCTGGGCGAGACCATCGTCATCGATTCGTCGCTCATGCAGTACATCGCCTGTTCGCCGGACTACTCCATGAGCGGCACCATCAACGACGAGGGCGAGGGCATGGGGCTCTACCTCTACGACGACGGGACGCGCGCCTACCTCTGCCCCGGCGGCGACGGCAACAGCTTTACCCTTTCCGCCGACCGCTTCGGCCGTTACGGCGGCGATCAGCACTTTGACGGCGTTTTCTACCGCAGCGCCGATTTCTACACCTATACAGACATGGAAAACGCGGAATTCTACGAGGATGAATATTCCGCCTTCCATATCTGGTACTATGACGGCGTGAACCGCTATCTTTTGGGCAACGATTACACCATCGGCGAAGACGGCCTTGCCTACCACGACGGGGACGGTCTTCTCTACCCCGCGGGCTGGATCCCTGACGCGCCGTATGACCCGGCGGATGACTGGGGCGAAAACTGGATGGACAGCTGGGATATCTGAAAACGCCATGATAAGAAATGAGGATGAAATGATCAAAAAGGAAACGCTCAGCGACGCGGCGCTCTCGAAAAAGCTCGGGCACTATCAGACCATGTCGTACGCCTGGTTCTTCATCGGGCTGTTCGGCACACTGGGCGGCACGCTCGCGTTTTTCGTTCTGCGGGACGCGGCGCTTCGGGCGGTCTTGACGGGCGTGCTGTTTTCCGGCGGCATCTGCTGCGCGGTCTTTCTCAGCGGCGGCGCGCGCAAAAAGCTCGACGCCCTGATGCAGGAGCAGCTCGGCGGCTTTTTCCGCGCGGAGTTCCGCAAGGCCTTCGGCCCCGACCTGCGCACCCCCGGCATGTGCATCGACCGGGCATATCTGGAGCGCGCGGGCCTTGTGGACCGCCCGTGGGACGTCTGCACGGTCGAGCGCTTCCACGAGGGCGAGCACCGCGGCGTGCTCTTCTCCGCGGCCAATGTGCAGCTCGACCGCCTTGAGCGCGTCGGCAACGCGCACGACGGGTACGAGAACCGGCCCAAGAGCGTTTTTCACGGGCTCGTCCTGCGCTGCGAGACGCGCAGCGCGCCGCCGTCTGCCATCCGCGTCACCGCGCGCACGGCGGACGCCCCTATCGGCGTCCGGACGGGCCACAAGGACTTCGACCGGCGCTTTCGCGCGGAGGCGGCGCGGGAGCAGGACGTTTTCTGTCTGCTCACGCCGGACTTCATGGACTTTCTCGGCGAATTCGAGCGCCAGCTGAACGGAACGCTTCTCGGTCTCAGCTGGGACGGGCGCGTCCTTTCCCTCGCGCTCGAAACGGACTACGGCTTCGCCGCCGTGGCAGGCCATGTCGATGTGCGCGACCTTGACGCCGTGCGGCGCAGCTATATTGCGTCGCTGCAGGAGATGGCGCGCACGCTCGACCTGCTCTTCGGCGGCTGCGGCCTCTTCGCCGCGCGGGAATAAAAACAAACACATCCATTACATTCTGACAGGAGGGCAGCAATGGAAGAATCGATCAAGCTGACGGAGGCCGAGCTCGAAGCGGCGCTCAAGGCGCACCGGAGCAAGGCAGGGATCTTTAAGATCGTGACCTACGGCGCGGGCATCGCGATGATCCTGTTCGCCGCCATGGGGCTGATCCCGGTCTCGATCCTCTGTCTTATCATCGCGATGGCGGGCAGCTGGCAGCTGAGCAGGCACACCGGCGCCATCAAAAAAATGCTCGGCGACAACGTCGTCATCGGCTCGCTGCACAGGGTATTCGACACCGTCGAATACGACCCCTTCGGCAAGATCTCCGGGACGGAGATCGACAGTGCGCACATGGCGTTTCCCTTCACCCATCAGGGCAGCGGCGGCAGCGATCTGGTCCGCGCAGCGTACAGGGGCCTGCCCGTCGCCTTCAGCGACGTGGAGCTTTTTCAGATCGACTCGCAGTACGACGAGGAGCTTCAGCAGTGGCGGGACACCAAGCAGCGCGTTTTTCAGGGCCAGTGGTTCGTGTGCGGCCTTGACGCGCCGCTTTCCGGCGCGGTGCGCCTTTCCTCGTCGAGCCGGACGCTGCGCAGGCAGCTCAAAAAGAGCCTCATCGAGACGGCGGACGTCGCCTTCAACGAGCGCTTTCTCGTCACGGCGGATAACGCGCAGGAGGCGCTGCGGCTTCTCACGCCGGGCCTGATGCGCGGCATTCTGGCTCTGGCCGACCGGAGCGGCGGCGAGGTCTACATGAGCTTTCTGCCTTCCGGCGCTCTGCACATCGCCGTGCAGACCGGACGCGGCTCGTTCGAGCTTGGAAAAGGAAAGCTCGATATGGACGCAATGCAGAAAAAGTGCCTGCGCGAGCTCGAATGGTTCACCGGCATGCTCGACATGCTGCGCGCGGAGGGCCTGCTCAGCGCACAGGGGGATCGCGTATGACGCTCATGACCGCCGCAGTGCTGCTGGTGCTGGCGCTCGCGGGGCTGTTCGCCGCCCCGCACCTTCTCCGGGAAAAGAAAGGGCTTCGCATCGCGTGCACGGTCCTGTGCGCGCTCCTCGTGCTCGCCTGCGCGCTCTATATCGCACTGACGCTGCTCTTTCTCGACGCCGCGCGGCATAAATAAGAAAAGCGGCCCGCTCCGCAGCGGGCCGTTCTTTTTTGCGTCAAAATGTGCCAACAGCGCGCAAAAATTCACGAAAACCGCTTGCAAACTGCTTTTTGCGTGCTATGATGAGGAGCGGAAAAAATGGCAGAAAGAGTGATCCGATTTGTTTGAATTTTTAACGCAGGAGGGCGTCAGCCCCGACCTGATCGACGGCATCCGCGCCTTTCAGGCGCAGTACCCCACCGCCCCGGCGCTCAAAAGCCGCGTGCCGCAGCCGCGCTATCATTACTACGGCAGGGATGTGTGGGAGGCGGCGATCGCCGCCATCCTCTGCGGCGAAAACCTGCTGCTCGCAGGCAGCAAGGCCACTGGCAAGAATGTGCTGGCGGAAAATCTCGCGCAGGTTTTCGCCCGCCCCGCGTGGGACGTTTCCTTCCACGTGAACATGGACGCGGCGAGCCTGATCGGCATGGACACCTTCGAGGGCGGCGAGGTCCGCTTCCGCCCCGGCCCCGTGTACCTCTGCGCAAAAAACGGCGGCTTCGGCGTGCTCGACGAGATCAACATGGCTAAAAATGAAGCGCTCGCCGTGCTGCACGCGACGCTCGACTTCCGCCGCGCCATCGATGTGCCCGGCTATGAGCGCGTGGAGGTTGACGGCGCCGCGCGCTTCATCGGCACGATGAACTACGGCTACGCCGGTACGCGCGAGCTGAACGAAGCGCTGACCTCGCGCTTCGTCGTCATCCAGATGCCGCCGATCGACGAAAGCGGCCTTGCGCGCCTGCTTGGCGACGAGTTCCCGACGCTTGAAAAAAAGTACCGCGGGCAGTTCGTACAGCTGTTCCTCGACCTGCAGAAAAAGTGCGAGAACGCGGAGATCTCGTCCAAGGCGCTGGACCTGCGCGGCCTTCTGGACGCGCTGCGCCTGATCCGCCGCGGCGTGAGCGCCGGTATGGCGCTCGACATGGGCATCACGAACAAGGCCTTCGACGCCTATGAGCAGGGCCTGATCCGCGACGTGATCGCCGCGCGCATTCCCTCTAAGCTCGAGCGCAGCCGCCTTTTCACCGACTGAGATGGAAACTTCCAGCTACAGCGCCCAGCAGCGCCGGGCGATCAACCTCGTCTGGACCGCGTGCGGGGACTACCGGTTCGAGCCGCAGTTCCTTGCGATGAAATCGGACGGCGCGCCGGACTTTTACATGAACTGCGTCATCGGCCTTGTGCACAAGTGGTTCGGCGATGCGATGCCGAAGCGCCTTTTCTCCTCCTGGGCGGGCGACGCGCGCCAGAGCGTCTTTGACGAGCTTGCATGGCTGGCGCTTGAAAACGCGGTGTATGAAAAGGAGCTGCCCGCGCGCCCCGTGCTCGCAGAGTTGCGGCGCGCACACGCGGCGGAGTTTTTCGCGTCGGAATACCTGCTCTCGCGGCAGGAGTGGATGGAGAAAAACCAGCTCGTCTACGCACTCCAGTCCGAGCGGTGGAAAACCGTGCTCGCGCAGAAGCCACCCCTCCTCGCGCCGTGGGAAAAGGGCCTCGGCGAGGCGCTCGCCTGCCCCGGCACGCTGGACGCGGACGGTCTGGAGGCCGCCGTGCGTGCGGCCTTCTTAAAATATCTCCAGTTTGACGGCAGCGTGCATACAAAGCATTCCCTGCGCATCCACTTCGGCGATGAGTGGGCGCCGCTTCTCACCAAGCTCATGCCCGTGGAGATCGTCCGCACGGACGATCTGACCATCGGCCGCTCCGCCGCGGCGGGGCAGAACGGCATGGTGCGCGCGTCGAACGCGCTGCGCGCCCGCCTGCGCTCCAACGAGCGCGAAAGCGAGGACCGCGGCTATATCGAGCGCTGCTTCGGCCGCAGCCTGTACGCGCCCCAGCAGCTCGCGCGCATCGAGCAGCAGCTCTGCACCGGCAATCACCTCGGCTGCCACCTGTGGTTCACGAAGGGCGAGAGCGCGCCGGACACGCCCATGAGCGCCGACACGCAGCGTCTTTACGAGCAGGCCGAGGAGCAGGCCAAGCGGAACCGCGCCGCCTTCTCGCACGACAACGACCTCTATCAGAATGCGCTGCTGCGCCTGACGGAGCAGATCCGCAACTGCATGCTCATCCACCAGCAGCCTGAATCCATCACGGCCCGGCAGGGCTGGCTGGACGGCACAAGGGTCTGGCGCGCGCCGGTCCTGCACGACGACCGCGTGTTTTTGCGCAGCGACGAGGAGAATCACCCCGGCTTCACGGTCGATCTGATGCTCGACGCGTCGGCCTCGCGCCTGCACTGTCAGGAGACGATCGCCATTCAGGGCTATATTCTCGCCAAAAGCCTTGCCGCGTGCGCCATCCCCGTGCGTGTGACGAGCTTCTGCAGCCTGCGCGGCTATACGGTGCTGCGCATTCTGAAGGATTTCGGCGACAAAAACGGCGAGCGCAACGTGTTCAATTACTTTGCCGCCGGGTGGAATCGCGACGGGCTCGCCCTGCGCGGTGCGGGCGAGCTGATGCAGTCCGCGCCCGCGGACAGGCACCTTCTGATCCTGCTGACCGACGCTTCGCCCGACGACAGCCACAAGATCCTGCCGAGCGGCAGCATCCCCCTCAGCCGCGAATACGACGGCCAGACCGGCATCGACGATACTGCCGAGGAGGTCCGCGCGCTGCGCACGAAGGGCGTGCGCGTGGCCGCCGTTTTCATGGGCGAAAACGCGAGCGTTCCCGCCGCGAACGCCATCTATGGCCGCGACCTCGCCCGCATCCGCAGCATGGACCAGCTCGCCGCGGCGGCGGGGCGGCTCATTCAGGATGAGATTCGCGAGCTCGGCAATTAAAATTTTTCACTTGCATCGGCGGCAAGTCTGTTTTATGCTATCAGTGTTAAGATTTGGCCGCGCGCCCTTCGGCGCGTCCGGCCCGTCCGCCGCTTGGGCCGAGAGAGTTAAAGGAGGACAAGCCAAATGAACGCAAAGGTTTATTTTTCGAAGGAGATCACGCCGGAAAAGGTCGTGGAACTCTATAAGGCGCTGGGCAAGGAGCTGCCCGGCAAGGTCGCCGTCAAGGTCCACTCCGGCGAGCCGGGCAACCAGAACTTCCTCACCCCCGAGTTCTGGCAGCCGATGGTCGAGGCCGTGCACGGCACGGTGGTCGAGTGCAACACCGCCTATCCCGGCGAGCGCAACACGACCGACGCCCACCGCCGCACGATGATCAAGCACGGCTGGAGCAAGCTCTTCGACGTGGACATCCTCGACGCCGAGGGTCCGGATCTCGAGCTCGAGATCCCGAACGGCAAGCGCATCCGGAAGAATTTTGTCGGCAAGGACATGGCGAACTACGACTCCATGCTCGTGCTCTCCCACTTCAAGGGGCATCCGATGGGCGGCTTCGGCGGCGCGCTCAAGCAGCTCTCGATCGGCTGCGGCTCGAGCGCGGGCAAGGCCTGGATCCACGGCGCGGGCAAGCCCGAGGAGATGTGGTCCACCGACCAGATCGCGTTTCTCGAGTCCATGGCGGATGCGGCTTCGTCCGTTGTAAAGTACTTTGCCGGCAACATCGCCTACATCAACGTGATGAAGAACATGTCCGTTGACTGCGACTGCTGCGCCGTGGCGGAGGACCCCTGCATGAAGGATATCGGCATTCTCGCCTCGCTCGATCCCATCGCGATCGATCAGGCCTGCCTCGACCTCGTCTACGCGTCCGACGATCCGGGCCGCGACCACCTCGTCGAGCGCATCGAGAGCCGCAGCGGCGTGCACACCGTGGAAGCCGCCGCCGAGCTCGGCTTCGGCACGAGAGAGTACGAGCTCATCGAGCTGTAAATCCGCGATCACAAAAGAAGGGCAATGGCCTGCCGGCCATCGCCTTTCTTTTGTCTCTTTACTTGATGAACCAGAGGTCCATGTCCACGTTGCCCTTGATGCCGGGCACGCTGCCCTTGGAGGAATACTGCCACATGGCAAAGTCATAGTAGAACGTCGGCGCGTCCGTGCTGTAGTTCGCGTACCAGAGCGGATACTCCACGACCTGACTGAGATCGTACTTGATGTAGCCCGCGTAGTCATTGATGTAGATCATCGCGTCGTAGCCCGCGCTCTCGATGATCTCGCAGAAGGTCCGCGCCGCGGCGCACAGAACGCTTGTCTCCAGCCCATAAGTGCGGGCGCTGGACTTGCCGATGACCTCCCAGTCGAACACCACGGGGCCGGTAATGCTGTGGCCGCGCAGCTTGTCGAGCACGTAATAGGCTTCCTCCCGCGCTTCCTCCACGCTCACAGCCTGGGAGAAGAAGTACGCCCCCACCTGAAGGCCCGCGCGTGCCGCGCCGTCGGCATATTCGTCGAACTTCGTGTCGGCGTAGATAGAGCCCGCGGTGTAGCCGCGGCCGCCCACGCGCGCGATGGCGAATTCCACGCCGCTCGCCGCGACTGCCGCCCAGTCCACATCGCCCTGATACTGGGAAACGTCGATGCCGAGGCGCGTGCGCACGTTGGGATCGTTATAGTACATGATGCTGCCGCTCTTTGAGAAGGCGGATTTATTGTAATTGTTCGTCGGCACACCCTCGAGCACGTCGAGTGTGTAGTCCTTGTAGTGGATCTTCTGCTTGGTGTTCGTCGCGTTCGCCTGATAGATGCGCCACACGATCGTCGCGACCTCGGCTCGCGTGATGCTGCTGTCCGGGTAGAAATAGATCTTGTCGCCGACCGTCGTGCCGATGAAGATGCCCGCTTCATAAAGCGCGGTCACATAGCCGTCGTTCACGTCGGCAAAGGGGGACGCGCTGTTGGACGCACCATAGCCCATGGCCCTGGCCGCGAGATAAGCGACATCAAGGCGGCTGATGGGCGCGTCGAGCGCCTCGGACTTCTCGCGCGAGAGGTAGCCCATCGAGAGCGCATAGGTGCCGTAGCCGCTGGCCCAGTGGGAGGATGTGGGCGACTGCTCCTTGTGGCCCGTCGCAAGCAGCACGAGCTTGAGCATCTCGCCCGTGCTCGTGGCACGGTTGGGGGCGAAGGTCCCGTCGCCGTTGCCGCCGACGATGCCCTGCGCGCTCAGCTCCATGACGTAGTCATAGAACCAGTCGCCCTTGTTCACGTCGGAATAGGTCGTGCCGGTATAGCTGTTGGCCGTCCACGCCGCCGTGGCGACCACGTTGCCGCTGGCAATGCTGCTCTCGGTCAGCACCGCGCCGCTCGCGGTCTTGAGGCCGGCGAAGGTGCTGCCGAGCTTTTCCATCCTGGGGAAGCTGCCGTAGGCCGCGCCGCGCTGGTAAACGCGGAAATCCGTCTCATACGAAACGCCGTTTTCCTTGTTGATGATAAGATAGACGAACTCGTTCCCCGCCGCGTAGGTACTGTCGTCAAGGTAGAGTGCGGCTTCCTGAAGCCGACGGTCCGCAAGGCCCTGCTGCGCCTGACCGCCGGAATGGCACCATTCGCCGAACGCCTGCGCGACCTCAAGGCGCGTGGCCTGGACCTCGCCGCTGGCGATCTTCACGAGCTTGCTCGTGCCGCCCATCCAGCCCGTGCCGTAGTTGTAGGTGAAGCAGATGAGCGCGTCGAACTGCCCCTGCGTGGGCGTCACGCCGTAGCGTGCGAAAAAGTCGTTGAGCTTGACCTCAAACTCCGCGACCTTGCCCAGAAGCAGCGCTTCGGCCTCCTGCTGGGTGATGCCGTTGGGATAATCCTCCGCGCCGCACTCCGTGCCGTAGCCGATGTACCACTTGCCGTTTGCTTCGTACTTTTCCGCGCGGAAGCCTTCCTCTTCCTCCAGCTGGCGGATAGCCGCGCTGCCCGCGGTCATCATCGTGCCGCTCGCCAGCACCGGGATGCACAGCTGCATCGCAAGGCACAGCGCCAAAAGCAGCGACGGAAAACTTTTTCTGCGAGTGTTCTTTGTCATGGTCTGCTCTCCTTTGCCTGACGGGGCGCAAACATCCGCCCGTTCCGAGTTTTGTCAGCAGTATACCACAGGTTTACATAAGAATCAATCCAAATTCGCGCAAAAATCCCGCGCTTCGACCTCTTTCGGCAATGCGCGGAATCTTCTTTACATCAGCGCGTCAAACAGCGCGTTCAGGTTGTCGTCGGAGTATTCGACCTCCGCGCTGTACAGACGGCAGAGTTCGATCTGATCGTCCACGGTAAAATCGCCATAAAGCTTAACGTGCAGCGCGCCGAGGGCATAGAGCAGCCGGACCGACGCGGCGGCGAATGCCGCCTTGCTGCCAACGTCCCCATCGTCGAGCGCCGTCGGCACATGGCGGTAGAGGAAGTAGACGAGCATCTGCTCATACTCCGTCTCGCGGCCGCGCATGTGCGCGGCGAAGGCGTCCAGCGGCAGCTCGTCCGCGTGCGCGCGCAGCTCCTCAAGGATGGCGGTCCACGCTTCATCCATCCGCTCAAGTGAGAGATAGAACGCCGCCCACTGTGCGAGCGGGAGCTCGGGCAGCGCCGTGCCGCAGAGCTCTAAAACATCCTCCATGCGCTGAAAGATCGGCTTTTCGCGCTCCTGCGCGGCAGCAAAGAGCTTCTCGCGCAGCGCGAGCAGGGCCGCCTCCTCTTCCTCGAGCGTTCCCTCGCCCGTCACGATCAGCGCAGCTTTGTCCTTCTTGGTCAGGATGAGCCGTGCAGCCTCCTCACAGCACAGCCCCGCGCCGATCTCCGTGCGCTCTGAAAAAAAGCTGCGGTATCGCGGATGGTCGGTGCAGATCTGGCAGAGCATGCCCTCCCCGCCGTACAGGATAAGGTCGCAGAGGTTTTGATCGTTCAAAAACGGGCAGCGCTCGTGCGCGCCGAGGATGAAATGCGGCGAATCGCCGTCCTGCGCGATATTTTCTGCAAGGCGCGCGCCCATTTCGCCGCCGATCTTCCGATAAGCATCGAGCGACTTTTCGTCCACGTCGATCTCCCAGCCGATGCAGCAGTTGTGGCGGCAGCGGTCCGCGATGCAGTGAAACTGCGGGTAATAGTCCGGATAGACGTTCAGCACGGCGATCCCCCCTTTTTCTTTCCGCCATTATAAGGCAGTGCGCCGCGCTTTGCAACGAATTTTCTTCTTGCCGCCGCCCGCCGGTTGTGTTATAGTTCAAATATATGCGGGCGTGGTGGAATTGGCAGACTCGACGGATTTAGGTTCCGTTACCTTAGTGGTGTGCGGGTTCGAGTCCCGCCGCCCGCACCATGGCGAGTGTTCTTACAGCATTTGAAAAGCTGTAAGAACACTCGCTTTTTATACAGCGAGTTCACAGTGGGCGTAGTTGACGACTACCGTAACCGTCCACGCCGACGTGCGGATGACTTTCAAATTTCAGGGCGGTACAGAAATCAATACGTAATTCCCAGCAGCACAAAGCCCGCAGGTTTAACCGCCTGCGGGCTTTTATTACCATCTGAACCGAATCAAATAATCACCTTTTTCTTTCTTGCGCGTACTTTTTTCAATTTCTCTCTTGACCCTACAACTGTTATAGAGTTTATAATGTAAACATCATCAAACGCAAAGAAGAAACAAACGCAATGGAAAAAAATCTTACTACCGGCAGCGTATTCAAAAATGTCATTTGGTTCTCGCTGCCGTACTTACTCTCGTATTTTTTGCAGACGCTTTACGGGATGGCCGACCTGTTCATCATCGGTCAGTTTGAGGGTGTTGCCAGCACCACCGCCGTTTCCATCGGCTCACAGGTCATGCACATGCTCACGGTAATGATCGTCGGGCTTGCGATGGGAACGACCGTCAGCATCGGACAAGCCATTGGCGCGGGCGACCGTAGGCCGAGGTCCATGTGCTCGACCTCCGCTTCTTCAAAGGCGATGTGACGGAATACGCCAGGGAGAACGGCATCACCGATGCACTGGTGCTGTACGGGACCCAGAACTTTGTCAAGGACACGAACCTGACATTCTGACCCGTCAGGGACAGGCCGGTCCCATTATGCTATTGACAAACCGCCCGGTTGTTATTACACTTTCATTCGTAAGCTTGTCCACGCCGCGGATCCCTGTATCCCGCCGGTCCTGGACAAGCCAGAAACGAAAACCGAATTGAGTGGGAGCCAGACGCCAAGACGCAGAGCCGAACCTGACGGGAAGTCAGATCCGCTCTGCGTTTTTTTGGAAGTGTCACCATGGAATCAGATCACATCTTATCCGATCTGGCCCCGTTTCCGGACCGGGCGGCGGATGGCAGCAGCTATCAAAAGGGCGGCAGTATCCCGGCATTCGAAGAATTCATAAAAAGCGGCGGGAGGAACAACGAATGAACTACATTCGCATCACGAAAGACAATATTGACAAAGAGCACATCTGCTGCGCCATGTCCGGTAAGCAGAGTCTCGCCAAAAAGGAATGGATGAAGCAGCGCTTTGAAGAGGGGCTTGTTTTTTACCGCAGCAAGGAGCGCGGCAAATGCTTCATTGAGTACCTCCCGGCGGAAAACGCGTGGGTGCCCATTGAGGCGGACGGCTGGCTCTACATCAGCTGCCTGTGGGTCTCCGGCTCCATGAAGGGGCACGGATACGCGAACGAGCTGCTGGAGGAGTGTATCCGTGACGCCGGAGCGCAGGGCAGGAACGGCATCTGCATCCTGTGCGCCGAGGGGCGGAAGCGGGAATTTCTCGCCGACCCAAAATTTCTTGCCCACAAGGGCTTCCGGGTGGCGGACGTATCCGACTGCGGGATCGATCTCATGTATCTCCCCATCGAACCGTCTGCGCAGCCGCCGAGGTTCAAAGCATGCGCGAAGCATCCGCAGGTCAGCGAGCCCGGCTTTGTCCTCTATTACACCGATCAGTGTCCCTTCACCTGTTACTGGGTGCCAAGGGTACAGGAAGCCGCGCGGGAACACGGCATCCCCCTCAAGGCCATCCGCATCACCGACAGAGAAAGCGCGCAGAGCGTCCCCGCGCCGGTCACGACCTACGCCCTGTTCCGGGACGGTCAGTTCCTGACGCAGGCGATTCAATCGGACAAGAAATTTCTGGCGCTGGCGCAGCGGTGACCGGATAAGGGAAAGAGCGTTTTATGGAAGTGATCGACCGCTTCAGCTACACCGATCTGCGCCGACGGTCTTTCCTGTTCGCAGCCCTTTCACAAAGGGTATTTCTTTGCCGAACGCTCCTCTTCCTTGAAAAGTTTAAAATCTATTTAAGACCGGCCTGCTTTTTCTGGTATATCATTCCGAGACATTTTCAGCAAAGCGGGCGCTCCTGTTCTGACGATCAGATATGCCGCATTCTCCCCCATTCTCCCCGAATTCTACCGGTGGGGGATGTTTTTTCTGCCGGTTTTGTCCTATAATCAGGCCATCTTCAATACGGGAGGCATTCCAAATGAACCAGACAGCCATCGGCAGTTACATTGCGCGTAAGCGCAGGGAGCAGAATCTGACGCAGGAGCAGCTGGCAAACCAGCTCGGCGTATCCAACAAGACCATCTCCAAGTGGGAAAACGGCAAGTGCATGCCGGACTACAGCATCATTCAAGCGCTCTGCGAGGCGCTCCATGTGTCGCTTCCGGAGCTGATGGATGGTGAGGACACGGCGGAGGACAGCCTGCGGGCCTACGACGACGCGCAGATTCTCGATCTGCTGCACCGCACGCAGGAGCTGGAGCGGCAGAAGGGCATTCTCTACGGCGTTGCGCTCATCACCCTCGGCATCGCCTGCAGCGCCATGTCGGGAACAGTCGGCGGTACGGATGTGCGGGACTTTATCTCCGGCGTATTGCTGGGGCTTTCAGTCGCGGAGATCCTGGCGGGCATCTATATCATCGGAAAGCAGATGGCGGGCAAATGATCCCCTCGCCCGCCGCCGGACCGGGCCCTTAACGGCTTCTTAGCTTGACGGTACTGGGCGCGTCTGATACAATACCATCAATTTGAAACGAAGGAGGATGCGTGCCCATATGGATACCGACGGCAGTGACTATCACAGTAGCCACCTGATCTGTCATCTGTTTGTGAAAGCATATCTGCGCTGCTAAGAAGCAGGGCGGACGTGCTTTTTTGCGCTTATTTGCGCATTTTGACCATTCAGACAGGCGACAGAAAAGGAGCTTTTATCTTGTCAACGACAACCTGTATCATTATCATGGCGGTGTGCCTGCTGCTCTCCGCCTACTTTTCCGCCACGGAGACCGCGTTTTCCTCCGCCAGCACCACGCGGCTCAAAACCCTTGCCGAAAAGGGCAATGCCAACGCCGCCCTCGCGTGCGAGCTGCTGGAGCAGTATGACCGGCTGCTCTCGACGATTCTCATCGGCAACAACATCGTCAACATCGCGACGGCCTCCATCGGCACGGTGCTCTTTGTGCGCCATTACGGCGACGCGGGCGCGACGATCTCCACCGTGGTGGTCACGGTGGTGGTGCTGATCTTCGGCGAGATCTCGCCCAAAAGCATCGCCAAGGACTGCGCGGAGCGCTTCGCCATGTTCTCCGCACCCATCCTGCGCGTGCTCATCTGGGTGCTGCTGCCGCTCAATCTGCTCTTCTCCCTCTGGAAAAGGCTGCTGGCGAAGGCATTCCGCCTGAACGGCGAGAGCAAAATGTCGCAGGAGGAGCTGCTGATGCTCGTCGATGAGGTCCAGCAGGGCGGCAGCATCGACAGAAGCGAGGGCGAGCTGCTGCGCAACGCCATCGAATTTTCCGAGCAGCAGGCAAAGGACATCCTCATCCACCGCGTAGACCTCGCGGCGCTGCCGGTCACGGCGAGCCGGGAGGAGACCGCTGCGCTATTCACCAATACCAAATATTCCCGCCTGCTCGTCTATCAGGATTCCATCGATCATATCCTCGGCATCATCCACCGCAAGGACTTTTACGTCGGCTGCGGCGTGACCGGCAAGCCGATCGCCGAGCTGCTCTCGCCCGCCATCTTTGTGCCGGAGAATGAGCCGATCAGCCTGCTGCTCAAAAAGATGCAGCAGGGCAAGACGCACGTTGCCGTCGTGGTAGACGAATACGGCGGCACCTGCGGCATTGTCACGATGGAGGATATTCTCGAAGAGCTGGTGGGCGAGATCTGGGACGAGCACGAGCAGGAGGAGATCCCCATCCGCGAGACGGCGGAGCACACCTATCTTGTGGATGCGGGGATGGACTTTGACGATTTTGCCGACTTCTTCCACCTCAGGACCGGCTCGGAGATGGTGTCGGTCAGCGGCTGGGTGATGGAGCGCTGCGGCGGTGTGCCGGAGAGCAGCGACCGCTTTGCTTACGACGATCTTGATGTGCTTGTTGTCAAAGTGGATCACCACCGCATTGAGGAGCTGCGCGTCACACTTTGTCCGCACGACGACGGAGCGGAGCACAGCGCGCGGGCAGAGGAAGCGGCGCTTCTGCCGCGCTGAAAAGCCCGAATGAACGCCCTTCTTTACTTGGCGGGCGAGCCGTGCTAAAGTGGTTGAGGAAACGTTTCGGCAGACCGGCATTTTGTGAGGATGTGGTACAATGGATATTGAAAAAACGGTAAAGGGCTATGCAAAGCTCTATCGCAAGGCCCTCGCCGCGGCAAACATACCGGATACCGGCGCTGAGCGCGCGGCATACGAAAAAAGGCTCAGGGAGATGTACGCCTCTGACAGCTTCGAGCGTTACAGCAGCTATCCGACGACCGACGCATCGCACGTTTACGCCGTTATCGCAATGTGCCTTGAGCTTAAGCGCTTCGATCTGTCCGAGCCCCGGATCATCGACGTCATAAACAGCGGCTTTCGCGCAAGAAGGGACTTTTTCCGGCGGCTGCTGCGCTGCATCGACCTGCTGCCGAACGCATACCGCATCGCGGGAGGCTGGATCACCGCCGAGCACGACCGGCGCGTGAAGGACGGCAGCCTCACCTTCGACTATTTCACTGTTTCCGAAGGGAAGGTCGAATACTGCATTTCACGGTGCGTGTACATTGAGGTCTGACAGCCCCCCTCCCTCTCATATCAAGCGGTCTGCTTCGGCAGGCCGTTTTGCTTTTCACGGAGCGAACGCATAAAAAACAGCAGAGCCGGCTTTCAGCCGGCTCTGCTGTTTTGCTTGTGTTCTTGCGTCGGGTCTTATCCGATCTGCTCGCAGTAGCGGTGCAGGATCGCGGCGACCTGGCCGCGGGTGGCGCTGCCCTTCGGGCTCAGGGTAGACGCGCTGGTACCGTTGATGATACCCGCGCCAACAGCCCACTGGAAGGCCGGGATCGCATACTCGGACACCTGAGAGACATCCGTGTAGCTGAGGATGTTCGTGTTCTCACCCACGCTGACGTCATAGCCCTTGTACTGTGCGTAGCGGTACAGGATCGCGGCCATCTGCTCGCGGATGATGGTCTGGTCGGGCTGGAAGGTGCCGTCGGAATAGCCCTTGACGATGCCGTTGGCAGCCGCCCAGGCGACGGCCTTGCTGTAGTACATGCCGTCGGCCACATCCTTGAAGGACGCCGTGCCGCTGACCGCGGGTTCACCCTCCATGCGGTAGAGGATCGTGACGATCATGGCGCGGGTGGTCGTTGCGCCGGACGCGAAGAGATCCGCGCTCACGCCCTGCATCAGGCCCTTCTCGTAGACATACTTGATGTCGTCATAGAAGGGATGGCCGGTCGGAACGTCCTTGAACGGGAGCTCCGGCGCGGTGGGCTCGGTCGGCGTCGTAGGCGTGGAGGGGACCGGGTTCACCGGGGTGACGGGCTCCGCGTCTCTCAGCTTCAGCGCGAGCATTTCGCTCTGCTCTTCGGTGCCATCGTTCACTTCAAGGCTGCTGATGGTGACCGTCGTATTCTCCGGGCAGCTGCTGGGATCATAGGCGAAGGTCACAACGGCGGCGTTGCCGAGAATGCTCTCCGCCGCGGCGTAGGCCACGGTCAGCTTGCCGTTTCCGTCGTCGGCATAGCCGACCAGCGTGCTGCCCACGCCGTTCACCGAGGAAACGCGGAGGACAGCGGGATCATAGCTGACGGTCAGCTTGCCGTTGGTGGCGTTCTTTGCATCCAGCGCCAGCTTGACCTCGGCGGTCTCGCCCGCGGCAGCGGCGCTCACAGCCGTCTTTTCAACGCCGGCCGCACCGGCGGAAGCCGCCGTCACAGCGTTCAGGCTGCCGGTCACGACCTGCTTGGCGGTCTGGAAGGCGTCAAAGTCCACTTTCTCGGTCTCAAGGGTCGTGGTCTCGGCCGCCTTGGCGCTGTGCAGGACGTTCACAAGGCCGCTGCTGTTGCTCGCCTCGTTGGAGGACGCGGCATAGAGCGCGGCGGGCCAGACATTCTCGCCCACATCGCCGATCAGGGTGGCCTGGAAGGTCAGATTGTACTCCTCGTCCAGACCGGCGGAGAGCATGTAGATCTGGTTGGTCTCGCCTGTGAAGTAGGAGAGGAAGAGGTTCACGCCGTCGCTGTCGGTGACAAGGGAGCAGTACATGCCGTTGTCGTAGCCGTCAAAGCTCAGGCCAAGATCGGCAAGGTTCGTCTCGTAGACGTTGAGTCCGGCGCTGTAGCCACTCTCCGTCTGGTACATCTCCACGGACCAGATGTTGCCCGCGTTGTCCAGCGCCAGCGTCATTTCCGCCTGATGGCTGACGCCGTCGTCATCGGTAACGGTGGTCTCGCCCAGCGTGGTGATGGCGGTGAGATAGTCCGCGCCCATCTGGGAGAGGGCGCTCTGCAGGTCGAAGGCGCTGTCGCTCAGCGCGGCAGGATCCTTGCCGGGCAGGAAGTAAAGGTAATAGACGGCGTTGATCAGGGGCTGATCCTTGGTGGAGAAGACGGAGCTGTATTCCATATCCCAAAGGGGCAGGCCCAGCGTACTGTCATAGCTCTCGATATCCTTGCCGGTCGCGGGATCCACCTTATGAACGCTCCAGGTGTTCTCCACGTCGTCCATGAGGTAGAGGGCGTTGTTCTGCGTGTCCATGGTCATGGACTCGATGCTCTTGGCTTCCAGATCGCTGGTCTTGGTCCAGGTCTTGCTGTTTTCAAGGTCCCAGGTGAAGAGCTGGGTGTTGCCGTCCTCATCCTGGAGCGCGCCGCGGAGGGTATAGGCCAGGGTGGTGACCTCCACCTCGCAGGAGGCGCTGACAGAAGGCGTCGCGTTGGAGACCGCGGTGATGGTGGCGCTGCCCTTGCTCAGGCCGCTGACCACGCCGTTTTCATCCACGGCGGCAACAGTCGGATCGGAGGAAGTCCAGCTCACGGACTTGTCCGCGAGGTTCCAGGGGCTCAGCGCCGCGCTGAGCTTGGCCGTGCTGCCGGCCAGCATGCTGATGCTGCCGGTGGAGAGGGTCAGACCTGTGGCGTTCTCCGCGCCGGGCAGGGCGGGCTGGCTCTCGTCGGCCTTGGTGTAGAGCGCCACCAGAGGACCGGCGGTGTCAAACTTCTTGGTGGCCGCGCCGGTGGCGGGGTCCACACTGTAGAGGCAGCTGGTAATGGGAGTGGAGCCGTCGTCCTCATAGGTGTTGGCGGCCAGCAGCAGCTGCTGGTTGGCGCTGTCCCAAGTGAGGTCGCTGGGCATGCCGATGGCCACTTTGTCGCTCTCGAGCTGCTTGGGCTCGGTAAGGGTATCGAGCGTGAAGGTGTAGAGCTTGCCGTCATAGTAGCCGTAACCGTAGAAGTTGCCGCTGCCGTCCACAGCCAGCGTGTAAACGGGGATGGCATCCTGCTCGCTGACATCCGTCAGCTCGCCGGTCTGGAGGTTGATCTCCGCCAGCGTGAAGTTGGTATCCCAAAGCCAGTTCTTCCAATAGGTCAGGTACATCTTGCCGGTGGTCTGGTCATAGGCCATGTCGCCCAGCATCATGTACTCGTTTCCGTAGCTCTCGCCGCTCTTGATGAGGGTCCGGGTGCTGAGGTCCCCGGCGTCCATCACATAGAAGTTGTTGTCAAAGTCGTAGGCAAAGACATAGCCGCCGGCATACGCGCCGCAGAAAAGATTCAGGCCGCCGTAGCCCGCCGTGGCGTGGCTGCTGCCGTCAGCATTGTAGGACTCCCACTTCTGGACGCCCGTGCCGCGGTTATAGCCGGTGTAGGCGGCGTCAATATCGGGGCGCAGCGCCTGAGTGAAGCGATAGGTGCTGGCGTTGCCGGCATAGTCCAGCACCTGCAGCAGGAAGTTGTTGCCGAGCGCGTCGCCCAGATCCAGGGTGACCTCGGTTTCCTTGCCCGCTTCGGTCTGGTTGGGGGTGTTCACTGCCACCAGCGTCTGACCGTCCGCCGTCACCATCAGGACTGCGGCGACATACTGGTTATCCTTGACCTTCACGCTCAGGGTCTTGCCGTTCAGCTCGGGCTCCGCCACCATCTCGGGGGCAGTGTTATCGATGGTGAGCGTCGTGGTGAGGTACGCGCCCTCGCCCAGAACACCGCCGGTCAGGCTGTCCCAATCGTAGCTGCCGTCGGCATTGGCATAGTACTCCGGTGCAAGAACCAGAGAGACGTTCACCTTGGTGCCCTCGGGCAGCGCATTGCCCGAAGCGTCCTTACCGGTCCAGCCGAGATGCGCCAGAGACTGCGTGTTGCGCCAGCTGCTGCCGTTGCTGTAATAATAGGCGCTGTAAACGGGGCCCTCCACCGTCTGACGGTCATAGACCTCGCCGGTCTCGGCATTCGTCACCTGGATGATTCCCTCGCCCGCGTTGCGGATGCCGGTGAAATACTGGCCATAGAGCGTATCGCCGTTTTCAGAGTTGAAGGCGGTGCGCTCGGGCAGGTACTGCGCGTCCTTCACGTAGGGGTTGCCGCCGAAGTAGTAAGCGCCGGAGTCGCCCGCATAGCGGATGACGGGGCTGTTGCCGCGGGTGGTGCCGATGTAGTTGGGGCGGCTCTCAAGGCCGTAGGAATATTCAAGGTAAGAGCCCACGTCGTACATGGAGGCGTCGGACCAGTCGCCGTAGAAGCCCAGCACGGGGATGGAGTGGCTCGTGCCCTCGCTGCCCTCCTGCGTGGAGGCCTCGGTCACGTTCAGGTAGCCCTCCACATACGCGCCGGAGGTGTAGTAGGCGTCGAGATATTCCTTGCTGTCGGCGCTCAGGCGGAAGGAGACCTTGATCTCCACAGAGCCGCCGGCGGGCAGCGTCACGTCAGCGCTGTTCAGCGCCGCCAGATAGAGGTGCGCATCATAAGAGGTGATCCCGCCATTGCCGTCCATATCGGCGGCAGATGCGTTGAAGGGCTCCACCGTGTTCCCGGCCACATAGTCCAGAATGGCCTGCGCGTCGTCGGTGTTGGCCGCGCCGTCACCGTTGACGTCGCCAAGGTCCGAAACGGTCTTGTCCAGCGCCTTGCCGTTCACGCTCCAGCTGACCTCAGCAGCCAGCGGAGTGGTCACGGTGTCGAGATAGGTGCTGTCGCGGTAGGCAAACATATCCTGCGTGAAGATATCCGCGGAGAGGTTGTAGCCCGCCGCCTTATCGGTGAGGTTATAGAGGGTAAAGCCGGTCTCATAGCTGCCGGTCCGCGCGGGATCGTCGCCGAGCTCCACCTTCACCTTGCCGTCCTTTGCACCGGCGTTGGCATTGGCATCCATCAGGATGTAGGAATCTGCATGGATGGCGTCCGCCACGTTGGCAAGACCCGCGCCCTGCTGCAGCACGGAGTTATAAAGGCCGTACTCATCCGTCACCGGAGTGGCAGTGGACATCAGCAGGGACTGGGACAGCGCGCGTGCGGTCAGGCCGGTCTTTGCCGCAAGGCCGTTCTCGCGGATGTACTGCGCCACGAGCGCCGCCATACCGGCCACCTGAGGCGCGGCCATGGAGGTACCGGACATGTTCTCATAGGCGGTGCCGCCCTTGACAGCGCCGTTGACGGAGTAAATGTTGCCGCCGGGGGCGGTGATCTCCGGCTTGAGCTCAAGGCTGCCGGGAACGCCCCAGGAGGAGAAGGAGCTCATGGTATAATGGTCGCTCTCCTGAACGGCGGAGCCGATCTGCTTCGAGACCGTCACCTTGCCGGTGTAGTAGAGGACGGTGCCGTCCTCCGCCTTCACGGCAGTGGCAGCGGCCTTGACCGCCGCGCCGTCCGCCTGAGTGATGGACACACAGGGGATCTCGGCGGTGGAGCTGGAGAGATCCATGTTGATGACGCCGGGCTGGTTGTTCACAACGATGCAGGCCGCGCCGCCCACAGCGCCGACGGCGTCGTGCTTTTCATAGAAGGACGAGGTGCCGCGGTAGACCATGACGACCTTGTCCTTGAGAACGTCGGCATAGCCCGTCAGCAGGCTGTTGCCGCTGCCGTCCACGCCGGTATTTTCAAAGAGGACGAAGTCATACTCGGTGCCGCTGCCGTCCGCGCTCTTATCCAGCGTGGTGATCGTGGGATTGCTGTAGCCCGAGGTCTCGCTGAAAAAGACCTTGTTCTCGCCAAAGGCAAGATAGTTGCCCGTGGAACCGACGTTGTCCACAGAGGCGACCGTCAGGGCGTTGGTGAAGGAGCCGGGGTTGCCGTCGGTCTGGAAGTTCACATCATCGCCGTAAAGGTAGCCCGTGCCGTTGTTGGCGTTCTCCGCCCAGTAGCTCGAGTTGCCCGAGGAGATGCTCACCACAGTGTCGCTCTTGGTGAGATTATCCAGAATGGTCTCATAGACCTCGTCGCCGGAGCTGCTCATGCCGGGGTTGCCGGAACCAAGAGACAGGTTAATGGCGTCCGCGCCGAGAACGATCGCGTCCTCGATAGCGGCCATGTAATCGGAATCATACGCGCCGCCGCCCTTGCCGAACACCTTCATGGTGATGAGCTGGGCATCCGGAGCAACGCCCTGCGTGTGCGCCGCATCCAGCGCATCGCTGAAGGTGCCGTCGCCGTTTGCGATGTAGCGGTTGGCGGTGGCGATACCGGCCACGTGAGAGCCGTGCTCGCCCTGGGAATCGCCGTCGTGCGTCACATCGAAGCTCTTATCGATATAGTTATAGGTAAAGGCCAGCTTGCTGTTCAGATACAGCTGGGACGCCTCGTCCGCGCTGACGCTCCACTTATCGTTCTTGCCGGAAATGTTCAGCTGGGGCAGTTTTTCCGCGATCTCGGCGGCGTCCAGCAGATCATAGTCGGCCACGGTCTTGCCGGCCTTTGCGGCATCCTCCGCGACGGCATAGTCGAACGCCGCGGCGTTGAAGCTCTGGTGATCGGTGTCCGTACCGGTATCGATCACCGCGATGCGGCTGCCCGCACCGTAGTAGCCCTCCAGATAAGCGGTGCTGCTGCCGATCATGGAGCCGGACGTGGCCATGTTGGGATCAGCCGCGTCCACGCTGACCACCTGGGGCTCATAGCGGGTCTCAAGGACCACGTCCTCAACGCCGGGGACGGCCTTGATGGCTTCAATGTCGCCATAGGGCACGTTGGCGGAGATGATGTTCGCCGCGAGCGTCAGGTTCCAGACAACGTCGAGGCCCTTGCCGCCCAGAACGCTTCTGGATATCTTCTGCGTCACGGTCTCCTGCTGCGCCTGCAGGCTGTCGCGGTAAGCAACAGCCTTGCTGTTTTCCGCAATGCTCTGCGTGGAGAAGCCCTTTTCCAGGGTGGACTTCCCCTCCAGAACGATAGAAACACGGACCATGTCCGTGTCCTGATAGAGCGGTGTTTCCTCTTCGTCGAGGTTGGCCTGCTTGCTGTCGTCCAGCGTTGAGACCGACACCGCGCTGTTGTCGACCTTCTCGATCTGAACGCCGCTGCTGCCGGTGTCCGCCGCGCTCACGGGCACGGCAAGACCCAGGCACAGCACCAGGGCCAGAAGGAGAGAGATCAAGCGCTTGCTTTGATGCTTCCTCATTCAGCATCCTCCTTTTCAAGGTTTCTATAAAGATACCCGTGTGAAAATCGGGCTGCAAAAGGGGAAGACACTTCCCCTGAATGCACAGAGACTTTGCTTCGGCGAGCCTTTGTCGTCCATCTCCGGATCGCTTTTCGTAGCGAATTATAATCCTCTGTCCCATCAAAAGTCAATGATTTCCAGCATGTTTCCCCTCGCTTTATTGCATAATTATTAAATTTCCCACTTATACCGGCATCTGCTCGTCCGCAATTTGTGATTTTGACCAATAGCGGTTCTTTTCTTCTGCGCTGATGCTCATATAGCTCCTCCCATGCGTAAAAAATAAGGCCGGAGCGATCATGCTCCGGCCCACAAAATACAGACGCTGGCCGAATGCATCTGCCCGAAAAGGGAAAATGCCCGGTTCGAATCGGGGCAGACGCCCTGAAACAGCGATTTGCATCTATGGTTTGAAAGAAGAAATCCGGGTCTGAAAAAGCCCGGAAACGGTTGATGCGCCTGGCTTTTCGCCAGACACATCTATACCGTTTCGTTAATATGGTATGCCCGACTGGATTCGAACCAGCGGCCTTCAGAGTCGGAGTTATCAGGCCGTCAAACCGGAAAGTCCTGCGGCGCAAGAGTTTGGTTGGTGCTGCACAAATCTCCGGCATTTTGAAGAAAAACCTCGGAAGTCTTGCGCTGCAGGGCTTCCGAGGTTTTTTGCGGTAGTAGTCAAATAGTAGTCTGCACAGGTCACAGGTATTTATCCCGATACTCGCTGGGTGTGCTGCCGACGTAGGTTTTGAACACTCTGGAAAAATGGCTGGCGGAGGAAAAGCCGAGGTATGAGCCGATGGCGGTGAGGGGCTTATCCGAATAGCGGAGGAGGCGTTTGGCTTCCTCCGTTTTTTCCTTCAGGATGAAGTCCGTCAGGCTCTCGCCCGTCTCCTCCTTGAATTTGCGGGAGAGGTACGGGCGGCTGAGGAACAGCTCCTCCGCGATCTTCTCTGCTGTGATGGGCTCGGACATATGGTGCTGGATGTAGTTTGCCACATCCACGGTGAGCTTCGTGGGATGCTTGCCCAGATGCAGCCGCTCCACCCGCTCCGTGTAGTCCAAGATCATCCGATATTGCAGGTTCATGATTTCTGCCGGTGAGGACAGCAGCTCGCACTGCTGGATATAGGAGTCGCTGTGGGAAAAGGCATCGTCCACATCCATGCCGCCCCGAATGGCGGCGCGGGAGGCCAGCGTGGCGATGACGATGAAGGTATTCTTCCGTTGGCGAAGCTGCTCCGCCGCCAGAACGCCGCCGCGAACAGCCGGGGCATGGGCGATCCACTCCTTCAGCGCGGCGGTGTCCCCCTTGCGGACGATGCGCATCACCATCTGTTCCAGGTCGTAGGTGTTGTGCAGGCTCTGGGCCTCGTCCACCCGAACAGACAGCTTTTCCTCCGCCTGCCGCGCATTCTGCCGCGCCAGGAGCTTTTCCTGCTCCGCATCGTAGATGGTGATGTCCTTCAGCGACAGCGTCTCCCCGTTCAGGACATGGTTCATGGTACACAGCATTTGCAGGATGCTCTCAAAGGGCATACGGACGATGCGCTTCATACCCGCAATAAAATCCTCCATATCGTCGGCGGTCACGTCCGCCCGGAACGCCAGCTCCCGCAGCTCCTGGTCGCTCTCCTCCACCTGACGGGTGGGGCCGATGACGATCTTCGTGGTGCCGGAGTTGACGATGCCGTAGCAGTGAAAGTGGGGCGTGGTGAGGTAGCCCACATGGGATCGCACCGCGAAGATCTTCTCCCGGTAGACAGCCATGGGGTCGCGGGGCAGGTACGCCTGCGAGTAGTAGAAGGTCATGCTTTCGCCCTCAAAGATCCGCACGGGGACGCCGGAGAGATTCCCGATGGTGGTGCAGAGATAGGGCAG
>CAKUBI010000004.1 GCA_934636865.1 uncultured Oscillospiraceae bacterium | reverse complement strand
GCTGCTTCAAGGAACTTCCGCTGTTCCTCTCTGGTGAGGAAGTGAATGTCATCTGCCGCGCGGACAGGCTTTGTGTAGCGAACGCCGTCCATTGGATGCTTGGTAATCAGGTCATTCATCTTCGCAGCCTTGAACAAGGTCCCCATCGTGATATAGGTCTGCCGGATGGTAGACCCTGCATAATCCGCATCCATGGAAAGCAGCACTTTTTTGCAGTGCATGGGCTTCACATCGGAAAGGAGCATTTTGCCGATGATGGGCTGGATATTCTGCTTGTATCGCTCCCGATAATTTCGCAGGGTATTCGGTGCCAAATCGCCCACAATGTTCTCGATCCAAAATGAAAACCATGCGTCAACCGTCGTGTCCGATGGAACAAACACGTCTTCGTGCTTGTCAGCATATTTCGCCTGCTCGATCCAGTTACGCGCCTCGGGAATCGTCTGGAAATATTTCTCATGTCGTTTTCCTGCTTTGTCTACAAAACGTGCGTGATATAATCCGTCCTTTCTTTGGTAGATACCCTTACCGCATTCTTTGCCTTTTAGATTCTTACCCATAGATTGTATCCTTTCCGCGCTTGCGAAAAAGGACACACTATTACACATAAATTATAGCATATAACGTCCTCCTTCTCAAGCCATCGTGTGAAAAAACTCTCCACTTATTTGCAAATCTTCCAAAGCCGCTTATATCACCAGTTTTTCACTGATGAACTGTTCAAACTCCTTTCGCTTGACCAGTTTCTTTGTGCCGACGAAAAGCACGAACGGGCAGTTGGGCGTTCTCAGCATATTCGTTTTGAGCGTATCGGACGGGATTGGAAATATACTTGGGCGTTTCCCATTCAAGAAAAGACTGCTTTGAACGAAGATTATGACAAAACAAAGATTACCGGTGCGTTAATTCAGGGAGAGGAATATCCCGGCTGTCCCTACTGTGGCACCAAAGGTTTCTTCTACTGTAGCTGTGGCAAGCTGAATTGCTGGAATGGCAAATCTCGCATTGCCACTTGTAATTGGTGTGGTGCTACCGGAGAATTGAGCGACGGTATCGACAGCATAAGATTACAGGAAATATTTAAGGGGCAGAATGGATGGTTGCGATCCGTTCCTGCAAGAGAAACGAACCGAAGGGCTTCAAGTTTTCCAAGCCGAGAGGTGAACAGAAAGGTGTTGTTACGATTTCCAACAAGAATCTGCTTGACCCGCTTCGCGCTGTTACCGGCGAGGACTGGATTCCCTGCAAGCGTTACAAGGTGCGTGGTTTCTGGGTTGCTGATGCAAAGACCACGTGCTTTGACCTCAATAAAGGAGTGCAGGAGGACTTTCGCCCTGTTACGCCGAGCAATGACGCAGAATAATCCCTGATATTCAGTGAGAAAGTGTTTATTCTTTGTTCCGAGAGCGTACAGTTACCATGATGGATGGAGCGTAGTATGTCAATATGGCAAAGAAAAGCAAACGGCGCACAAGCGGTTTTATCCTCAAAAAAGCCCCGAAACGCAACAACAAAGCCCGGCATCGCGCCATTTGACGTGATGCTGGGCTTCATGTTCAGTTCCATTCCTCCGCCAAGAGGAAATCGCGGATATTCCGGTGCTTGATCCCATTTCGGCTCATATCGAACTCATCGAGGGAAACAACGTACTTTGGGAAGTTGTCGCGGATAGAGTCATACACGCCGAACTCACGGTTGACCGTTTCTTCCGATGCCAGCAGGTAAGTGACCTGAACATACAGCTTTTCGCCGCGCTTGTCGCATACAAAATCAATTTCCTTATCGCCTGTTCTGCCGACAGTCACTTTATAGCCCCGGCGCAGCAGCTCCAGATAGACGATGTTTTCCAGAATGAGATTGATGTCCCGCATATTGCCGCCGAAGACCGCCTCGCGGATACCGTGGTCGGCAATATAATACTTCTCATTGGAGGCAAGGATCTGTTTGCCCTGCAAATCCTCCCGCTTCACCTGATAGAACAGGTACGCCTCGCAGCAGTATTTGATATAGTTCAGAATTGTTTCCGGGGCAACGGTGCGCTGCTCGTTTTTCAGGAACTTCGCAAGCGAGGTCGCCGAGAAGGTCGTTCCCACATTGGCAATCACATAGGCAATGATCCGTTCCAGCAAATCAACATCCCGGATTTTATTTCGCTTCACGATGTCCTTGAGTTGGACAGAGTTGAACAGATCGTGAAGATATTGCTTGGACGGCGCATCCGCATAGCGGAGGTTTGCGAGGTAGGGCATTCCTCCGGCAAGCAGGTACTTTTGGAAACACTGCTGGATGGACGCATCGGGGGCAATCGAACGGTACAGCTCCATGAACTCCCCAAATGAGAACGGATAGATCACAAACTCCACATACCGACCGCCCAAATAGGTCGCAAGCTCACCGGACAGCAGCTTTGCATTGGAGCCGGTGATATAGATGTCACAATCCAGCGAAACGCGGAGAGAGTTGATGCACTTCTCCCAGCCCTTGACCTCCTGTATTTCATCAAAGAACAAATAGACCTTGCCCTCTATTTCTGCGGCTCTTGCGGTGATCTCGTCATGCAGAGCCTGTGCGGTTTGCAGGTGGGAATAGCTCATATCTTCAAAATTGATGGAGATAAACTGCGCCCGGCTGACGCCGGACTCTGTAAGCTCCTGCTTGATCAGCTCCAACATGACCGACTTTCCGCAACGGCGGATACCGGTCATGACCTTGACCAGCTCCGTTCCGATGAACGGACGGATACGGCTCATATACAGTTCGCGTTTGATCATAAGTCTTAGCCTCCCTTTCCGTGGCTGACTATAGTATAGCACACTTACAGGTGAATCTCAATGACGAAATTGTGAATTCGTAAGCTATGACTGATAAAATGCAAAATTCGACAAGGAATTTCAGATAAGCTTTGGCAGAATGAGCGCGGCTCTCGTAAATGCCGATTACGTCCTTAAACTACACGCCCAATGCACGATATAAAGGCGTGGAGTAACTTATATCAGGAGGGAAAACTGACGATATTTTTCTCAATATTCGCCCCGAAATGCAGCAGAAAATGAAACAACCATCGGCATATCCGTTGGACGGTCATGCCGATGGCTGTGTGTTTCATCAGAGCTTTCATTCGATTTTTGGGGGCGGTAGTAGTGTGTCATTTTCGCGTCTGCAATCCGATTTTCCATACACCATTTTTACACCATTTCGGCGTGGAGCAGTATGGAATTGCATGAAGTTATATAGTGGCTGTTTGTGCGGAAAACACGCTGAAATCAAAAAATATCGGTATTTATGGAGCAATATTGAGATATAGAATCGGGTGAATCGCCCTCGATACGGAAGTACATACGTGAGCAAGAGACGCACGGCCAGATGATGGATAAAATCACAACAAAGGAATTGGAAGACCCTTTTAAGGGGCCGGCCAAGTAATCAGTCCACAATGGCATGAACGAAGTGAAAGCCAGCGCCTTTTAGGCGCTGGCTGTATTAAGCCCTTATAGGGCTTTGCTAAGCCTCCCCTCTTAGAGGGGTGGTCTTGACTTACTCGTCGGGGTAGCCGCCGAGAAGGAGGACGCGCTGCTGCTCGAGCAGGCGGTTGTAGCGGTCCTTGTCGATGCTGTAGTACACGCGCGTGCCCTCCATCGTGCAGTTGACGAGCCCGGCCTTGAACATCTGGCTCATGTGGTGGTGGATGGTGTTGCGCGCTAGGCCGAAGTGCTTGGAAAGCTCCTGCCCGTAGGCGGGGTGATTCTGGAGATAGCAGAAAATGTCGAAGCGCGTCCGGTCGCCGAGAAGGCGGATGCACTCGTAGATCTGCTCGAGCGTGGCCTGCGCGGCGACCTGCATATGGCGCAGGGTGGGGCGGAGCACGCCGCAGTAAACAGTGTAGCTGCCGTCCGGCGCGGGCGCGTCAAGGCAGAGGTTGGTGCTGGGGTCGAACACGAGCGGACGCAGGTGGGCGATGGGATACCCGGCGGGGAAGGAGGTGGTCTCGCGCAGGCAGGCCTCGCAGCCGGCGGCCTCCACCTCTCGCGTCAGGCCGGCGGCAAGCGTATCGAGCTCCGGCGCAAGCTGCCTGAGAGCGGCGACGGTGCGCTCGAGCAGGGGAAGGACCTGCTCAAGGATGGCGCGGTGGTTTTTCTGCACGGCGGCAAGGTTCACGCGCGCGCTTTTGGGCAGGTCCGATGAGAGCAGGCAGCGCAGCAGCACGCCCTCGGCGTCTCTGTCCTCTCCCTCGAGCAGGTGCGTGAGGTCGAGCGAGATGAGGATGCTGCGCGCCGTTTCGTCCGGCGTGCAGGCGAGCGCCTTGGCGGCAAAGCTGTCAAGATCGCCCTCGTGGGCGCAGGCGAGCGGCAGAAGCAGCAGCATCGGCGCAGAAAAGCAGCCGCCGGATGGGTAGGGATCGCCCAGAAGATCGGTGAAAAGCGGCATGACCTGCGCCTCGGAAAGACCCGTCAGCGCGTCCGCCTTCTGCCGCAGGGCCTGATAGGGCGCGTAGACGGCGCGGAACTCCGCAAGGCTCCCCACGCCCTTGCTCAGAAACCGTTCCTCGCGGGCCTGGCGCCCAGATTCATTGGCGCGCAGCCCCAGGTAGCAGAGTGCTTCCAGAATAAAATTCAGTTCGGATGAATAGTCCATGTGGGAGCAAGTGCCTCCCTTTCTCATTAGATTCCTTCATGCTGGCATGCGAATAACGGAAAATATTATGGCATATTTGTCAGTATTTGTCAAATACAACAAATTCGGGATAGTTTGACAGGACGCTTTCCTGTCAACGCGCGGAGAAAATCTGCTTGACAGTGAAAGAAGGCAAACAGTATAATAATACCAATGCCATATCGCGATAGAACATTGAACAGTCTACCGCGGTTGCGCTAAAACAAGGAGGGCAAGATTATGAGTAGAAGGCACTTGAGCCGGCTGCTTTCGCTGCTGATGGCGCTTGTCATGACGTTCAGTCTGATGACGCCGGCATGGGCGGCGAACAACGGGCAGACAAGTGACGGACTGGTGCATCTCACCGCGGAAAAGGCGGACGAGAGCGACACCAGCCTGGCAGACCCCAGAGACGGGCTGCAGGCCTTTGACAGCGGCGTAGCGACCTACGGCGCGCAGGAGGCCCAGGACCCGAATGAAATGGTGCGAGTCTCCATCGTTCTGGAGGACGCGTCCACCCTGGACGCGGGCTACGCGACGGAGAGCATTGCGGAAAACAGCCGCGCCATGCAGTACCGCGCGCGTCTGCAGAGCACGCAGAACAGCCTGTGCAGGAGAATTGAAACACAGGTGCTCGCGGGCCGCAAGATGGACGTTGTGTGGAACCTGACGCTGGCGGCGAACATTATTTCCGCGAACGTCCCCCGCAGCGCGATCGACCGCATCGCCGCGATGTCCGGCGTCAAGATGGTCGTTGAAGAGACGCGCTATCTGCCGGATGTCGTCTCCGTGGGCGGCACCTATCAGCCCAACACGGCCGTTTCCGGTCAGATGACCGGCGCGCAGGCCAGCTGGCTGGAGGGCTACACGGGCGCCGGTATGCGCATCGCCGTGATCGATACCGGTCTTGACACCGACCACCAGTCCTTCGACCCGGACGCGTTCGCCTATGCGATCGCACAGGAGGAGAAGGAGACCGGCCGCAGCTACAGCCTGATGACGGCGGCGGACACGGCCAGCGTCCTCACGAAGCTCAACGCCTATGAAAAGGCGAACGGCAGCCTGACGGCCGACCAGCTCTACATCAACGAGAAGGTCCCCTTCGGCTATAACTACGTGGACGCCAACCTCGACGTGACCCACGACAACGATTCCCAGGGCGAGCACGGCTCCCACGTCGCCGGTATCTCCGCGGCGAACCGCTACATCAAGAAGGACGGCGCATATGTGGACGCGGTGGACGCGGTGCATGTGGCCGGTGCGGCGCCCGACGCGCAGCTGATCATCATGAAGGTGTTCGGTGCGGGCGGCGGCGCTTATGACGCCGACATCATGGCCGGCATCGAGGACGCGATCCTGCTGGGCGCGGATTCCGTCAACCTCTCCCTCGGCTCCGCGGCCGCCGGTACGGCCAAGGCCTCCGAGGCCGCCTATGCCGACATCATGGCGAGCCTTGTCGAAAGCGGCATGGTGTGCGTGATCTCCGCGGGCAACAGCACCTACTGGGCGGAATATACCACCAGCGGCGAGCTGTATTCCGATGGCGTCAACTACGATACCGTCGGTGCGCCGGGTTCCTATGAAAACGCGCTGACCGTCGCCTCTGTGGATAACGACGGCATGATCAGCGCCAAGCTCGAGATCGGCGGCAAGTCGGTCGTGTATGCCGAGTCGCTGACGAGCTCCGCCGGCACGCCGTTCGGCAACGCTTCGATGACGACGCTCGATACCTCCGCCGACGGCTCCGGCACGCAGCAGGACTACCTCTATATCGACGGCTACGGCACGAGCGAGGACTACGCGGACATGGACCTGAGCGGCAAGATCGTTTTCTGCCAGCGCGGCGAATTCAATCTGGTCGATAAGGCGAACAACGCGGCATCTCTCGGCGCGAAGGCCGTGGTCATCTACAACTACGAGTCCGGTCTTATCAACATGGACCTGAGCGGCTACAGCTACAGCGTCCCCGCGGTGTTCACCGCCAAGTCCGCGGGTGAGCTCGCTAAGGCCAACGGCACCGAGCACACCACCGAGGGCGGTCTCAAGTACTACACCGGCACGCTCACCGTCTACGGCAAGGAGAGCGCGAACTATCTCGAGTCCGAATACCTCACGATGAGCTCCTTCAGTTCCTGGGGCGTTCCGGGCGACCTGTCCCTCAAGCCCGAGATCTCCGCGCCCGGCGGCAGCATTTACTCTGTCAACGGTTCCGTGAAGGCGACCGACCAGTACGAGCTGATGAGCGGCACGTCCATGGCGGCCCCGCAGGTCGCCGGTATGGCGGCGCAGGTGCAGCAGTACCTCAAGGAAAACAATATCACGGCAAGCGACCTCAACAGCCGCGCGCTGACGCAGGCGCTGCTGATGTCCACCTCTATCCCGATGCGCAGCGAGGCGGGCAGCGGCAACTACTATCCCGTATTCCAGCAGGGCTCCGGCTTTGCCAACGTTCACGCGGCCGTGCAGACCCCGGTTTACCTGACCGTGGACGGCATGCCTGACGGCAAGGTCAAGGTCGAGCTCGGCGAGGACGCCGCGCGCAGCGGCGAGTACACCTTCAAGCTCAAGCTGAACAACCTCAGCGATCTTGAAATGGCGTATGCGCTCTCCGGCGACTTCTTCACGCAGGAGCTCTACACCGAAAGCGGTGTGGATTATCTCGGCACGAACACCGCCATGCTCATGCCGAACGTTGACTTCGTTGTGGACGGCAAGTCCGTTTCGACGGTGTCCAACAGCCTCAAGAACTGCGACTTCAACGGCGACGGCACGGTGAACCGTGCGGACGCTCAGGCGCTGCTCGACTATGTCACCGGCGCAAGAAGCGAGATCTTCCACAGCGACAAGGCCGACCTCAACGGCGACGGCGCTGTGACCACCTATGATGTCTATCTGATGCTCCACCTGTTCCAGAGCCTTGTCACGGTCCCGGCGAACGGCAGCGTGGAGGTGACCGTCAAGGTGAGCCTGTCCGATGCTGACCGCGAGACCCTCAAGGCTTACCCCGTGGGCGCTTATCTCGAGGGCTATGTCTTTGCGGCGGCCGAGAGCGTTGACGACGGCGTGGCCGCGCCGACCCTGTCCGTGCCCGTGTTCGGCTTCTACGGCAGCTGGACCGAGGCTTCGATGTACGACGTGGCCGACAACGCGGACCTCGAAGAGACCCGCGCGCCCTACTACGGCAGCTATAACGCCAACGCCGTGGGCGTCATCTACGGCGACAAGCCCAGCGCGGCCTACTACTTCGGCGGCAACCCCGTTACGCCGGATGAGACCTATCACCCCGAGCGCAACGCCATCAACCTTGAGCGCGGCGACTACTTCTACGCCTGGAAGTTCGCGCCCATCCGCAACGCGGCGGCTGTGCGCGCGACCGCGACGAACACCAGCACGAACACCGCGCTGATGGAGCCCGTCTACGGCGGCGAGGTCCCCGCGGCGTACTTCTACTATTCCATCCAGAGCTGGGTCGGCACCGAGCAGACCCTTGAGATCGGCCTGCAGCCCGAGATGCAGCCCGGCGAGCACGGCGAGCTGAAGCTGACCGCCGCGCCGGAGCTGTATGTGGACGATGAGGGCAGCGTGGACTGGGATGCGCTCGGCGACGGCGCGAGCAAGACCGCCCAGTTCACCATCGATAACGAGGCCCCCGTCATCGACGAGAGCAGCATCGTGGTCGATACCGAAAAGAACGTTCTGCGCGTGACCGCGAAGGACGATCAGTACCTCGCCGGCGTCATCCTGTATGACAACACCGGCCGCAAGATCCTCACCCGCATGGCCGCGCCCGAGGATGCCAAGAGCGGCGAGAGCGTGACGTTCGAGATCCCCCTCGGCAACATCAGCGGCTACCGCTTCGTGATCTCTGTGGGCGACTACGCCGCGAACTTCACGACCTACAAGCTCAAGCAGACCATCGGCACGCCGGGCCCGCGTCCGTCCCGTATCTTCTTCGATACCCGCGACGGCAGATGGTTCACCGTCTATCCCGGCAGCAGCTACTACTGGTCCAAGGATATCCTGAGCGATTACGCGACCATCATGCCCTATGCCGCAACGGCGGTCGGCTCCTACATGTATGTGACGGGCGACACGGGCAAGCTCTATGTCGCGCCCGCTGACGATCTGGACGGCCTCATCTACGTCTGCCGCCTGGGCTACGTTCTCAGAGACATGGCCTACGACAGCACGACCGACCGCATCTACGGCGTGACTGGCGACGGACTTCTCATCTCCTTCGACAAGATGACCGGCGCGACGCGCGAGCACGGCTACATCGGCGGTCAGGCGGGCTTCACCAAAACGCTGGCCTTCGACGGCGAGAAGTTCTACTGCGGCAAGTACAAGACCAACGCGAGCGACAGCAGCGAGTACAGCGGCGTCTACAGCTTCACGCTCGACACCATTGACACGCCGGAGCTCGTCGTGAATTCCTCTTCCTCCTACGATAACTACAACAGCGAGTATCAGGCCATGGCGTATGACGCCGAGCGCAAGGTCATCGCCTGGGTCGCCAAGTCCGGCTACTATGTGGACTATGTCGAGGTTGACCCCGTTGAGAAGAAGTGGTCGAAAGCCAGCGCGTCCCTCTACAGCGACGTGACGAGTCTCTTCTGCCCCGACTGGACGGTGGACGACAGCTGGACGGAGTCCAAGGGTATCGTTGAGCGCGTCGTGTTCGACCGCGCGAACGTGACCGTGCAGCAGGGCTACACCGCGCAGCTCGAGGTGCAGGTCCTGCCCTGGAACCTTGAAGCAAGCGAGCGCAGCGTGACCTATACCTCCCTGAATCCCGATATCGCGACGGTCGACGCCAAGGGCGTTGTCACCGGTGTCGCCAACGGCACGGCGACGGTCCGCGTCAGCTCCGCTGCCGACCCGTCGGTCTACGCCGACTGCACCGTGACGGTCGAGGGTCTTGAGCTCACCGTGGACGGTGTGCTGATGGACAGCACCGGCCGCCCGATGATGTACACCTGGAACCTCTCCGGCAACCAGTATAACTGGCAGGAGACCGTTGCGCTGGACAAGACCTACTACACCAAGTGCGTGACCGAGATCCCCGGCGGCGACGCTTACTACCTGCTGACCTCCACCTCCGGCACGATGCATAAGCTCAGCGCCGCGGACGGCACGGACCTTGTCCCCAGCAGCTCCAACTATTACGACAACAACTACCCGCTCTACGACATGGCGTACAGCAATGTCTACTCCGCGGACGGCACGGATAAGATCTACGCCGTGCGTGACAACTACCTCATCCTCCCGTTTGACCCGATGACCGAGACCAACTGGCAGGCGCGCAGCATGAACGCCATCGTCGTGGGTATCGCCACCGGCGGCACGGAGAAGGTCGAGGTGCCCGATTACTACGGCTGGTCCACCGTGGAGTACGACAGCGAGGTCGTCTACGTGCTCGACAGCTCCTGCCGCATCCACCGCCTGAACGTGTATGAGGAGCAGAGCTACGGCGGCACCCGCACGAGCTTCATCGGCTCCATCACGCCGACCGACCTGAGCGTGAGCATCCCCACCGATCAGTACTACGCCGGTTATTCCTCCATGGTCATCGGCAGCGACGGCGCGCTGTACGCCTCCATCTTCAACGGCTCGTCCAACACGCTCTACCGCCTGACCTTCGACGAGAGCATCCAGCGCTATGTTTCCACCGAGATCGGCAACTACGGCCGTGACGTCTGGCCCGCGGCGCTGCTGCACGTTTCCTCCAACATGCCCGAAGAGACGGCCGCTCCCGCGCCGACGCTGCGCTACAACGAGGAGACCGAGAGCTTCGAGCCCCTGCGCGCCAGCGCGGAGAATACCGGCAGCCTGAACGCCGTGACCGTGGCGGATCAGAACGACATCTCCACGAACGACAACATCAAGGTGGACGCCAACGCCAAGACCGTGACCGTCCCCGTGATGGCGGCGGACAGCACCAACGGCCTGTTCACCCTCAGCTATGACGCAAAGCTCCTGACGCTCAAGGGCGTGACCTACGGCGGCGTGACGCTGCACAGCATGGCCCAGAAGAGCGGCGAGGTCACCATCGGCTACGCCTGCACCGATTCCTTCACCGGCAAGGCCGCCGAGCTGACCTTCAGCTACGACGGCGTCGATGTGGAGACGGCTACCACCCTCGGCTTTACGCTCAGGGAGGATGGCAGCGACGCGAGCGTGAAGAGCGCCGATATCGACGTGCTGCTGCTGGTTCCCACCACGCCTTCCACGCCCTCTACGCCTTCCAAGCCCGGCAATAACGGCAATAACCAGGGCAACCAGGGCTCCCGCTTTGACGACGTCAAGAACGGCGACTGGTTCTACGACGACGTGACCGGCATTGTGGACTGCGGCTATATGAACGGCGTGTCCGACCGGCTCTTCGCGCCCAACGGCGCGCTGACCCGCGCGATGCTCGTTACGATCCTCTACCGTGTGGATGGCAAGCAGAGCGCTTCCAGCCAGAGCAGCTTCACCGATGTGGTCAAGGGCAGCTACTATGAGGACGCTGTCAACTGGGCCGCGGAGAAGAACATCGTCAACGGCTATTCCGCGACGAAGTTTGCCCCGGATGATCTCATCACCCGTCAGCAGCTGGCCGCGATCCTGTGGCGCTACGCCCAGTATAAGGGCGTGGACGTGAGCGCGAACGGCACGACGATGCCCGACTTCGCCGACCGCAGCCAGATCGCGTCCTACGCCGCCGAGGCGATGTCCTGGGCCTACAGCCGCGGCATCGTGAACGGCGTGGGCGGCAACCGCCTCGACCCGAACGGCGGCGCGACCCGCGCGCAGGCCGCTACGATGATCCTGCGTTATCTCAAGCTCAGCGAGGGCAGCCAGACCAAGTAAGGCCTGATCACCCACGAAGCACAGCAAAGCAAAAAGAGGACCGGCCCAGCGGGCCGGTCCTCTTTTTGCTTTTTCAGGGCTTTGGCTGCTATTCGCGCTCGAGCCGCTTTTTCTCGCGCCTGGTTTCGGCATTCTGCATCAGCTCATCCTCCCGTGCTCGACGGAATAGACCGTGTCGGCGATGCGCATGGTGGACGCGCGATGGGATACGAGCACAACGGTCCTGCCCGCGCGCTGCTCGTGGAGGGATTTCAGGATGACGGCCTCGTTCAGGCTGTCTAAGTTGCTCGTCGGCTCGTCAAGGAGCATGAACGGCGCGTCGTGCAGGAAGGCGCGGGCAAGGCCGAGCCGCTGGCGCTCGCCGCCGGAGAGCGTGTCGCCCAGCTCGCCGACGGGCGTGTCGTAGCCCTGCGGCAGCGTCATGATGAACTCATGTACGGCGGCCTTTTTGCAGGCCGCGGCGATCTCCTCGTCGGTCGCGTCGAGCTTTGCGATGCGGAGGTTATTTTTGATGCTGTCGTGGAAGAGATGTGTCTCCTGCGTGACGAAGCTCTCCATCTCGCGCAGGTTTCCGGTGTTGATATGGGAAACGTCGGTGCCGGAGAGGCGGACATGGCCCTTCTGCACGTCCCAGAAGCGCATGAGGAGCTTCAAAAGCGTCGATTTGCCGCTGCCGCTGCGCCCCACGATGCCCACGACGCTGCCCTCCGGGAAGGAGACGGAGAGGCCGGAGAGGATATCCTCCCCGCCGTAGGAGAAGGTGACGTGCCCGGCCTCTGCGCCGGTGAAGGAAAGCTCGCGCTCGCCGCTGACCTCGTCCACGACGGGGGATTCGTCAAGAATGTCGAGCACGCGGTTGCCCGCGGCGAAGGTGTTTTGCAGCGTGGCGCCGAGATTCGCGAGCGCGACGGCGGGGCCGAAGGACGAAAAGAGCGCGAGCACCGCGATGAGCGCGCCGTCGAACGTCAGCGCGCCGCGCTGCACGAGCGCTGCGGCGGAAAAGAGCATCGCGAGGTCGAAAAGCAGGATGGCGGTGTTCGTGATGCCTGCGTTCTGCCCGGTCAGGCGCTTGAGCGTTTCTTCCTCTTGGGAGAGCGCGTCGGTGTGCGCGTCCATCTCCGCGCGGCGCTTTGTGCCGTCGCCGTACTGGATGGTCTCGTTCAGGCCGCGCAGGCTGTCGAGCACAAAGGACGAAAGCGCGCCCGACTCCATGCGGAAGCGAAGGCCCGTGTTGCCCGAGCGGCGGGACGTGATGAGCGGGATGACGACGCCGACGCAGACGTAGGCGGCGAGCGCGAGCAGCGCGAGCAGCGCGTGACAGCGCCCGATAAACAGGCACATGATGAGCGTGAACAGCAGCGCGATGGCCGCGGGGGAGATCGTGTGCGCGTAAAAGACCTCCAGAAGCTCAATGTCCGAGGTGATGACGGAGATGAGATCGCCGCGGCCGCGGCCCTCAAGCTTTGCGGGGCACAGCCGTCTCAGCGCGCGGAAGACCCGGTCGCGGATGAGGGCAAGGAGCTTGAAGGCGATAAAGTGGTTGCAGGACTGCTCGGCGTAGCGGAAGATGCCGCGCACGAGCGCGAACAGCAGCACGCAGATGAATACCGCTGTCAGAGAGACGGGCGTTTCAAAGCCCAGAAGGTCGAGCACGGCAAAGCCGCCGAAGATCGTGATGAACGCGGCGCAGAGGTGGCCGACAAGGCCCATCAGAATGGCGAGGACCATGTAGCCGCCGAGGGGCTTGACAAGGCCGATGAGCTGCGCCATGACGGTGAATCCGCTTCTCTTTTTCATTTTGCCGCCTCCTCCCCGTAATGCTCCAGCGCCTGCTGGGCAGACCACAGCGCTGCATACGCGCCGCCCTGCGCCAGAAGCGCGGCGTGTGTGCCGTGCTGAACGATATGGCCGCGCTCGAGCACGTAAATTTCATCCGACGCGGTGACGTTCGCAAGCCGGTGCGAGATGAGCAGCACCGTCTTGTGTCTGGCGAGCGCGTGGATCTGGGCCATGATGTCGTTCTCGCTCTCGACGTCGATGTTGGAGGTCGCTTCGTCGAAGATGTAGACGGGGCTGTCGTGCAGCAGCGCGCGGGCGAGCGCTAAGCGCTGGCGCTGACCGCCCGAAAGATTCTCACCGCGCTCGGTAAGGGGCGTGTCAAGGCCCTTTTCGCCCTTGAGAAAGTCCGCGAGATTGACCTGATCGAGGGCCTGCCAGAGCGCGTCGTCGCCCGCGACGGGCCTTCCCATCAGGAGATTGTCGCGCACGGTGCCCTTGAAGAGGTAGCTCTGGTGGCTGACATAGGTGATATGCCGCATCAGGCTCGCTTCGTCGATGTCGCGCAGCTCCGCGCCGCCGATGGTCAGAGAGCCGGCGTAGCCCTTGCTGCGGCCCATGAGCAGGGCGGAGACGGTCGATTTGCCGCAGCCCGACTCGCCGACGAGCGAGACGAACCTGCCCTGCGGGATGGTGAGGTCCACGCCGTGTAAAATCTCGCGCTCCGGCTCGTAGGAAAAGTGCAGACCGCGGCAGACGATATTGCCCTCGGGACAGGGGAGACCGCCCTGCGCGGGCTCGGGAAGGTCGAGCAGGCGGAAGATCTTGTCGCTCGCGGCCATGCCGTTCATGGCGATGTGGAAAAACGAGCCGAGCTGGCGCATGGGGATGAAGAAGTCCGCGGCCAGCAGGATGATGAGCAGCGCGCCCGCGAGATCGATCTTCCCCGCGCGCAGCTGCGTCGCGGCCATGATGACGCCGAGCGCCGCGCCGCCATAGGCGATGAGGTCCATGATGGTGATGGAATTGAGCTGCATGGTGAGGACCTTCATCGTGATCTTACGGAACTTTTCGGCTTCGACGTTCATCTCGTCGTTTTTAAAGCCGTCGGCCTCATAAATCTTCAGGGTGGTCAGGCCCTGGAGGTTTTCAAGGAAGGTGTCGCCCAGCGCCGTATACTGGCCCCAGTACTTTGAGAGCAGCTTTTTCGCCCAGGTCTGCACCGCCGCGATGGCGACGGGAATGAGCGGCACGCAGATGAGCAGCACAGCCGCCGCCGGGATGCTCACAAAGCAGAGGACGATAAAGAGCGTGAGCGGGGCGAGCATGGCATAGAAAAACTGCGGCAGGTACGCGCCAAAGTAGGTCTCGAGCTGGTCCACGCCTTCGACCGTGACCTGCACGACCTCGGAGGTCTTGACCTGCTCGGAATACGACGCGCCGAGGCGAAGGAGCTTTTCATAGATCGCGGCGCGCAGCGTCTTTTTGACGGCTTTCGACGATAAATAGCCCATGCGGGACGCGCCCACGGTGCAGCCATAGCGCACGGCGACGGCGATGAGCGCGGTGACGGCGGTCGTGATGAGCGCTCTGCGCGTGAGCGTCCCCGCGCAGAGCGCGGCAAGCAGCGCCGTGACGGCGTACATCATCGCGATGTTGGCGGCGAGCGAGCACCATTGCAGCGCCACGCTGCCCGCGATGTATTTTTTGCTCTCCGGCACGGTGCCGATGAGCCGTTTGTTGATCATCATAGAGGGAACCTTCCTGCCTTTCATATGGTGTTGCGGTTAGAGAATGTGAACCGCTGGTCGAAAACGGCCGACGGACGCAAGGCTCAGGATAGCATATCCGCGCATATTTCGCAAGCGGAAAGATGCAGGAATGGCGCGGGATGGGGGAACAAAATGCGCCGTTTTGCCCCTTTGGGCAAAAAAGAGGAGAACGGGCGTTTTTGCCCATTCTCCTCTTTTGAATTCAACTGCCTTTACTGCGCGTTCAGGATGCGCATGAACTCCTCGCCCGTAATGGAAACGCCCGCGTCGAGCAGGCGCTGCACAAGGTCATCGTCCGGGACCATGGCGGTCTTGTAGACGGTCTTGCCGTCGGCGCTCGTGAAAAGGATGCGGTTGTCCTGCTGCTGGATCTCGACCTTGCCGACCTCGCCCTGCTCGGTCATGGTGACAAAGGTGTTGTAGTCCACGTCGCGGATCTGGTGCTCGGAGATCCAGGGCATCGCGATGAAGTTGAAGAGCACGACGATCATCATGGCGACGAGGTAGTAGTACAGCGGCGTTTTTTCGGGGACTTGACTTCGTTCATGGAAAATATCGCTCCGTTCCTTGAAAAATTTCCTTCCGGTCCGCACTTTTTGCGTGGATTGCATACAAACGGGGAAAATTGAACATAGCGAAAACCGGAGGATTTTGTTACGCTGGTAAAGTGGAATGGAAAATTCCGCCTTGAAATTAGAATGCAGTATAACACGGCGGATTTCGCTTGTCCGGCGGGCGGAGCAAGTGTTTACAGTTTAGATACAAGGAGGCAGCGAGATGAAAAAGGGAATGAAGGCAGCGGCGGTTTTTTCGGCCGCGGCGGCGGTATACGGCGTGGCGGCATACGGCGCGACGAAGGCGCTGATGGACGTTGCGATGAAGCGGGAGCTTCCAAAGAGGCTGCGCGGCAAGGGATCGCACCTGACCGGCGAGCGCGAGGACGAGGGCTACCGCGCCGCTCAGCGCGCGGCGGCGCAGAAGCTCGGCACCGCGCCGGCGGAAACGGTGCTGCTGCGCAGCCGCGAGGGGCTGACGCTTGTGGGCCACTTCCGCAAATGCGAAAACGCCGAGCGCATCCTCATAGCCTTTCACGGCTGGCGCTCGGCGTGGTATCGGGATTTCGGCCTGGTGTCGGAATTCTGGGAAAGGGAAAAATGCAGCGTGCTCTATGTGGAGCAGCGCGCGCAGAACGAGAGCGAGGGCGCCTACATCGGCTTTGGCCTCACTGAGCGCTATGACTGCCTTGACTGGGTGCGCTGGGGCGTGGACCATTGCGGAAGCGAGCTGCCCATCTATCTCACGGGCGTTTCCATGGGCGCGACCACGGTGCTCATGGCCGCGGGCATGGGGCTTCCCGACGCGGTGCGCGGCGTGATCGCCGACTCGGCCTACACGTCCCCGCAGGATATCTGGCAGTATGTGATGGGCCATAACCTGCACCTGCCGACGCTTCTGGCAACGCCCATTGCCGACGGCATCTGCAAAAAGCGGCTCGCCGCCGGGGCGGGCAGCTGCTCCACGCTCGTCTCGCTCGCGGAGACGGACGTGCCAGTGCTGCTCATCCACGGCGAGGACGACCATTTCGTCCCGCTCAGGATGGCGCGCGAAAACCTGAACGCCTGCCACTCACCTTGCGAGCTGCTCGTTGTGCCCGGCGCGGACCACGCGATGAGCTACTATATGGATAAGGAGACCTATGAAGCGGCAGTGCGCCGCTTCTGGCAGCGCTGCGAGGGGGAGGAGACGCGTTAAGCGGCGCGCTCCTGCTCCTGCTCGAGCGAGGCAAAGCGCTTCGACGGGCGGCAGGCCATCAGGGCAATGAAGATGAGCAGCGCCGTTGTGGAAAGGCTCACGGGATAGGCCAGCATGATGGTGCGGAAGCTGCGGCTGGCGGGGAAAACGAACTTGATCCACGCGATGCGCACGCCGCATACGCCGAGCGTCGTGAGAATGGCGGGGGCGAGCGAGATGCCGAAGCCGCGCATGTATCCGGACATGACCTCGTAAAGCATGCTGAAGGTGTAGGCGGAAAAGACGATGACAAGGCGCGTATAGCCGATCGAGATGACCTCGGGATCGCTGTTGAAGATGGAGAGCAGGAATTTTCCGCTCAGCAGCACGATGACGATGGCCGCAGCCGAGGCGAGAAAGTCCTCAAGAAGCGTCAGAAGGAGCGTTTTGCGGCAGCGCCTGATCTGGCCCGCGCCGTAGTTCTGGCCGACGAAGGTCGTGCAGGCCTGCGAGAAGGAGTTAAGCACGTCGTAGGCGAGGATCTCGATGTTGAACGCGGCGCTCGAGGCGGCCATGACCACGGTGCCGAGACTGTTGATGGCGGACTGGATGACGATGTTCGAAACGGAGAACACGGCGCTCTGGATGCCGGCGGGAAGGCCGATGCTCAGGATGCGCTTTAAGCTCGCGCCGTCGATGCGCAGGTGCCTGGGGTCCATGCGGATGCACTTTTCCGTGCGCAGCAGGCGGCGGAAGAGCAGGAGGGCGCTGATGGCGTTCGACACGACCGTCGCGATGGCGACGCCGTTGACCGTCATGCCCAGCACCGCGACGAAAAAGAGGTTCAGCAGCACGTTCAGAATGCCGGAGACGGCGAGCGCGGCGAGCGGGACCTTCGTATCGCCCACGCTGCGGAAGATCGCCGCTTCAAAGTTATAGAGCAGGATGACCGGCATGCCGAGAAGGTAAATGCGCAGGTACAAAAGCGCGAGCGGCAGCACATCGTCCGGCACGTTGAGAAGGCTCAGAAGCGGCGCGGCGGCCAGTTCGCCCAAAATCGCGACGGCGACGCCGCCGACTACGGCCAGCACGACGGCCGTATGCACGGCGCGGTGCACCGCGTCGTCGTCCCCGTAGCCGATGGCGTTGGCGATGACGACGTTCGCGCCCAGCGCGATGCCGATGAAGAGGTTGACGATAAGACCAATGATGGGGCTGTTCGCGCCCACGGCCGCGACGGCGGCGGTGCTGGCGTCGCCCGTGAAGTTGCCGACGACGGCAAGGTCTGAGGCGTTGAACAGCTGCTCTAAGATGGCGGTGGCCGCCACGGGCAGCGCATAGCGCGGCAGCTTGTTCCAGATCGAGCCGCGGAGCATGTCAATCTCATGCTTTTTCACATCTGCCATGAGAAAAGGGACCCTCCTTTGGAGATTTACGGTATTTTTTGAACCGGAACAGTATAGCGCCGGAAAAGGAAAATAGCAACAGTTTTTTGCGTGCGCGCAGCGATTTTTTTGTCGCTGCGCGCCGCCGGTTTTTTCTTGACAGTTTGGTTATTTCGCTGTAATATAAGCGCGAAATTGAACAGATCTGACAAACTTGCTTTGAGGTGCTTATGGATTACTACCTTTTGACCGACCTGACCGCGCGCGTCGGCTGCCATCTGGCGCTGAGCGGGGCGGAGACCTTCCGCGTGGAGGAAACGATGCGGCGCATCATCGGCGCCTACGGCATCGACTGCCAGGCGTTTGCCATCCCGAACTGCGTGATGGTCAGCCTGGAGGCGGCGAACGGAAAGCCGCTGATGGTGATGAAGCGCGTGGGCTTCCACGGCAACGACTTGGAGGGCGTGGAAAAGCTCAACGCCCTTTCGCGGCGCATCTGTGCGGAAACGCCGGAGCCGGAGGTCGCGGCGCAGTGGCTCGAGGAGACGCTTGCGGCCTGCCGGAAGCATTCTGTGCCGGTCTATTATCTCGGCAATCTGCTCGCGGCGGCGGGCTTCTGCCTTGTTTTCGGCGGCACGCTGCGCGACTGCCCCTGGGGGGCGCTGATGGGCCTGATCATCGGCTTTGTGACGCGGCAGATGGACCGGCTGGAGACAAACCCGCTGTTCAGCACCATTGCGGCGGCCTTCGCCATGGCGGTCCCGGCGTATTTGCTCGCGGGCTTCCACATGGTCGATTATGTCGATTCGCTCATCATCGGTCCGCTGATGATCCTTGTGCCGGGACTTCTCATTACAAACTCGATGCGCGATATCATCTACGGCGACACGAACTCCGGCATCAACCGCATCGTGCAGGTGCTGCTCTCGGCCTTTGCCATCGCGCTGGGCACGGCGGCGGCCTGGCGGGTGACCTCCGGCGTGTACGGCATCACGGCGCCGTCGGGCGCGGCGTCCTATCCCGCGTGGGAGCAGGCGATCATGATCTTTGCCGCGTGCATGGGCTTTGTCATCTTATTTAATGTGCATGGGCGCGGGAGTGCCCTCTGCGCGCTCGGCGGCGTGGCAACGTGGATGGGCTATCTGCTGCTGCGCGAGATGGGGCTGGACGTTTACGGTATGAACTTCTTCGCCGCGCTGATCTCCGCCGTCTATTCCGAGGTGATGGCGCGCTCGCGCAAGTATCCGGTCACGTCCTACCTCGTCATTTCGAGCATCCCGCTGCTGCCAGGCGCGGGCATTTACTACACGATGAGCTACGGCATCGAAGGCAACATGCACGCCGCGATCGAGAAGGGGCTTGAGACGGCGGGCGTCGCCGGGAGCATCGCCGTGGCGATCCTGCTGGTATCCACGGTGTTCCGGCTCGTCACGTCGCTGCGCGCAAAGCGCGAGGCGCAGAAAAAGGCGCAATAAGGAAAGCCGCCGCACTCCTTGTGCGGCGGCTTTTTCTTCTTTATGCTTCGGTGTTCAGGCGGTCGAGATAGGCGTTCAGCGCGGTAAAATCGCCCTGCGGGAAGGGGGAGAGGTCGATGCTTTTCGCGTTGATGAGACAGTCGGTGAGAAGAAACACGTCCATGCCCAGCGCGCGGGCGGCCATGTCCTCCGTCGCGTCGTTGCCGACCATCAGGCACTGCTCGGGGCGGACGCCGAGCGTGCGCGCGACCTCGCGGTAGTAATCGACGTTCGGCTTGCAGAAGGTCGAGCGCTCGTAGGTCGTGTAAAGCTCGAAATCCCCGGGCGTGAGACCGGCCCAGCGGATGCGGTGCTCCGTCGCGATGTGGGGGAAGATCGGGTTTGTCGCGAGCGCGACGCGATAGCCGCGCGCCTGAAGCTTATGGACCGTCTCCGCCGCGGCGGGGTTGAAGCCGCAGGTATCGCGCGCGGTGTTGAATTCGTTTGCGTAGAAGTCCTCGAAAAGCGGTTGGTCGGCACGGGCCCTTTCCTCGCCGTAGATGGCGGCAAATTTCTGCCAGAAGGCATGCTCGTTCGTGCGCGAGCCGTCGTTTCTGACCATGGCGGCTGTGCCGGCCCAGATGGCGTCCACGAGGGACTTCGGCTCGTAGCCGCGGGGCGCGAGCTTTTTGGCGAGGAGCTTGAAATAGCCGGTGGTGAAGGCGTCCTGATCCATCGGGAGCAGCGTCCCGTCCAGATCGAATAGTACGGTGGTGATGTTCAAGGTGAGTCTCCTTTGCGGGAAAAATCAGGGGAGCAGCGCTTTGCTGCGCAGGTCGATCTTGAGGGTGACGGTCGTCTGGCCGGCGCTGTCCGTCCGGCGGGCGGAGACCGTCAGTACGCCATCCTTGAGCACAGGGGCGGCGGTGCCGTTTTCACCGGCTTGCCAAGTGAAGAGGTACTCGCCGTCGGAAAACAGCTCGGATGCGTTGATCGTCACCGCCGCCTCGCCGCTTCTGCAGTAGACGAAGGTGGCGCCGGACTGGTTGGAATAGGGACAGCCCACATATTCGGACCGATCGGCGCTGTAGAAGTAGGCTTTCTGCGCCAGCGCGGCGGACGGCGAGGAGCTTGCAAGCAGCGTGTCATCAAGCTCCGGGCGGAATTGCGCGGTCGAGCGGATGGTCAGGCCGGTCTCCGTGTCGAAATGATAGTCCCAGCCGAATTCCTCCACGGCGAAGCGCCAGGTCAGCGGGAAATAGGTCACGCCGCGGAAGTTGAGCAAGGGATAGGGCTCGGCGGAATTGTCGAGAAACTGCCCTTTGTCCACCGTGTTGACGGCGATCTGATAGTCGGCGATCACGGCACGGACAGTCGAAGCATTTCTGCCGCTCGCGGGCGTGTCGATCCATTTGTCCTCGCTTGCTTCACTGTAGCCGACGAACAGTGTGCCCTTGGGCTCGGTCTGGTACCAGTTGCTTTTGAGGTGCAGAAAGCGCGAGGCGTGGTAGGTCATGGGAATGTAGGTGATGTCGCGGTAGACGATGGGCGGGTATTCGCTGTGCGCGGCGTCGAGCGGCGTATCGTTGAGCGTGACGGTAAACGCCGGGAGCGTAACGGTGACGGTTTTGTCCTTGTCCGCCGCCAGCGCGGAGCCTTGCAGCAGAAGGAACAGGGCGAGAGCGGCCGCGAAGAATTTGCAGCGCTTCATAAATGGTCCTCCTCTAAGTTCGGGATAACAGGATTTTACCATGGTTTTCCGTGTGCGTCAATTTGCGCAGCAGGGAAAACAAAAAGAGACAGCCATAAGCTGTCTCTTTTTGTGGTGCCTCGTCGGGGATTCGAACCCCGGACACCCTGCTTAAAAGGCAGGTGCTCTGCCAACTGAGCTAACGAAGCGTGTTCACTTTTTATCTCAGACCACCGAAGCGGGAAAAATCTGGCAGGGATGGCTGGACTCGAACCAGCGAGTGAGGGAGTCAAAGTCCCTTGCCTTACCGCTTGGCTACACCCCTATAGGGAAGAGAGGGATGGGGACTGAACCCTATCCCTCTCTTTTTGTGGGGTGGGTAAAGGGACTCGAACCCTCGACACCCGGAACCACAATCCGGTGCTCTAACCAACTGAGCTACACCCACCACATATCCTGTATCCGTGCGATATTTGCTGCAATGCTGAGGGCCTTGAAAATGGTACGCCAGAAGGGACTCGAACCCCCGGCCTACTGCTTAGAAGGCAGTTGCTCTATCCAGCTGAGCTACTGGCGCAAATGGATTGGAGCAGGTGACGGGAATCGAACCCGCATCCCCAGCTTGGAAGGCTGGTGCCCTGGCCATTGTGCTACACCTGCATTCGCCCTCCGCAAAGATCGTCAGCTCTGTTATAATAGCATTAGTGCCCTGATTTGTCAACATTTTTTCTAAATTTCATTTCACTTTTTTGCGCTACCGGAGTAGAGCAGCAAAAAGCGCTGCGCCGTCGGCGGTCCCGGGCCGGGCAAACGCGCCGCAGAGCCGCTCGGGGTGCCACTGCACGGCAAAAACGGGCAGGCGCTCGTGCGCGATGGCCTCGAGCGTGCCGTCCGGCGCGCGGGCGGCGGCGCAGAGCCCTGCGCCCAGCGTATCCGCCGCCTGATGGTGCGCGCTGTTGACGAGAAAGTGCGGGCCGTACAGCGCGCGCAGAAGGCCGCTGCCGGCAGAGACGGGGTGCAGGCGGTCGCGGCCGTCCAATTGGCTGTGGCCGCCGATGTGCTGGCGCAGCGTGCCGCCGAAGTAGACGTTAAGGACCTGGAGCCCCCGGCAGATGCCGATGACCGGCTTTCCGGCGCGCAGGAAAAAGTCGATGAGCGAAAGCTCGCGCGCGTCGCGCTTGTCGTCGATGTCCGCCGCGCCGTCGATCGATTGGCCGTAGAAGCGCGGGTGCACGTCTCCGCCGCCGGGGAGCAGGAGAACGTCCGCCGTCTCGACCGTTTCCGCGGGGCGCGCGCCGACCAGCGCGAGCGCGTCCTCGTAGTTTTTCAGGCGTACCGATAAATACACGTGTTTCATATGGGCAGAATATGCGGCAAATGCGAAAAAATACCTTGCAAGACGCGGCAAGTTATGGCATAATAGTTTGGCTGGCAGCAGCGAAGTGAATAGGCAGCGGTATCGAAGTGGTCATAACGGGGCTGACTCGAAATCAGTTTGAGGGAAACCTCACGAGGGTTCGAATCCCTCCCGCTGCGCCAAAAAGCCTTGGAAGCATCGTGCTTCCAAGGCTTTTCCTGTTGTTCCGGCCAAGTATAGGCCGCTATTTACGCGGAGACTGTTTGTGGGTGCTGTCAGCCGGTTCAGCGCGTCGTAGGTGTACGAAATATTCTGTACGGTTACGAATCAAATGTTTTAAAAAGTCAGCACGTTATCCAGCTCACGATCATCCGTTCTGTACGTTACCGTGCTGCCCTGAAAAGAGAACTTCGTAATGACGCCGGCCGCGGATACATTTTTTCTCAGGGTCCCGTCAAAGGTGAATACGCGAATGCTGTCCTCAAAAATGACAATATATCCGCTTGGAATGCACTTGCAGAACACAAATGGCGCATAGTGTTCATAATGAGATACCAGTGAATTTGTATCTAAATCTACTGTCCAGACTGCTCGCCCAGCTCCAATGATAAGACGATTTCGATGATCGACTTCAATTGAAGTAATTGCCGGCGGAATACCATAGTCATCAAATTGAACACCAATTGCGTTTTTGCTGTTGGCGTTTAGCTTGTCAATGCTTAAAATTAAATGTTCCGGATCGCATTCACCGGCAGAAAGGAGCAGACTGTGTTCGTATTTTCTAAGTGCCTCCTTAAATTCACCCGGTGAGTCCACGCTATATGATTTGATCGTGTAGTTACCAATTATGATAGATAATTGCAAGGCTATCGTCTCCGATCTCGTATACTCATTTTCCGCACCGGCGGCATCGGCCTTGCTCTTCCGGTTGCCGAATATAGGCTTTATTTACGCGGAGATCGTCTTTTGGGTGCTGTCAGACCGTTCCTTTCTTGCGCGATTTGGCTCCCTTGCTGTTTTGGATCGTTGATAAAAAGCTCATTGTTTTTTCTGTGCCTGTCTTCAGTACCTCATTCCAATAGTCAGCATCCCAATTGCGGACCTTTTCAAGCCGTTGCTGATTTAGAAGAAGCTCTGCTTCATTCGCTTCTTTTTCTTCCTTGCTTAGTGGATATTCCTTCCAAGCAAGTATTTTCCTGATGGCTTCAATATTGTCGTTTGCCATCTCCTCCATATACTTTGCAGCCTGTGCATAATTTTTTGCCTGCAAGCAAAGGAGAAATTTTCCCCAGAAAAACAAGGTAGCTTCTCGTCCATAAATCTGTTGTTCATAATCGCAAATCACCTGATATGCCGAGCCGGCGTCGATGCCCTTTTCAAAGAACGGAAGTACATATTTTTGCGTGAGCTGAACAACCTCGGAAAAATTGGTATCGATCAACTCCGTAGGATACCAGTGCCAGCCTTCAAAGGGTGCATCCCGCAGCGTTTCGAGCTGACATAGCCCCACGTCAATATCAAGCCTGCTGAGTCCCAGAGAGACAGGCTCTATATCAAAGGGAAAAATACACATGCCGTCTCTGTATCGGTGCAGGCAAAAGACCTGCACAACATCATTGATTACGCGATAAAAAGCGTTCTTATAAGATTGAAACCCATACTCCGCAAACACCGGCTGAAAGGCCTTCTTATATTGCCGCGCTACTGAAATCATATTATTCTCCCATCAAAATACCCGCATGGCTGCGGGACGGTCGTTGTTTCATCTCCATTATACACGAACTGTCTGATATTTGAAAGGAAATGTTATCAATTCTGACAAAAAAGGAAGGGGCGCTTTGCGCCTCTTCCTTTCCTTTTAATTTTTCTCCTGCTTCTGGCGGCGGAGGCTTGCGGCGAGCAGGACTGCGGCATAGACGAGCGCGGCGGCGAGGATGATGAGCGAGAAATCGCGCTGCATCTGGTAGCTCGTGAGCGTAAAGCCCTTGACGAGCAGGTGACCGGCGAGATAGCTCGCGGGGATGAGCGCGAGACAGGCGAGCGGTCTGCCCGCTTTTTTCCCGCGGCAGAGGAAAGCGGCAATACCCAGCGCAATAAAGAACACCAATGATAACAGAACGTAATAGCCCAGCGCCAGACGCGGGAGCGAGATCACGCCGCCGTCGCCGATGGAACCGCAGAGCACCGTATTTGACGTTCCGTTGTTCGGCGCATAATAGACGGCCTTGCAATTGGTGGTGTCAAGGGTAATGATGCTGCTGCTTTTGCCTACGGCATCGAAATTTCCGAGCCACTCGTCAAGCAGCGTGCGCCATGCGGTGATGAAGTAGATCGTTTGGCCGCTGTCGGGGTCGATCATGCACTCTACCTTTGTGCCGGAAACGGGCGTTTGCAGGATGAGATCGACCTGCGTGATCGCCGCGGTCAGCTCGTGATTGCTGCGATCGGCGAAGGGATGTTCCCCGTAATAGCGTTCTCTTCCGTCATCGAAAAAGTGGGTAATATCGCACTCGCCGTCCGCCGAAAGACGGATCACGCTCCAGTCCGTCCCATCATACGGCAGGTACTGCGGGGCGGTGAGGTAGGCGAAGGCGGCTGTGGCCAGCGTCAGCGCGAGCGAGACGGCCAGCAGCACGGCGGTCAGCCGCTTGCGCTGGAGCTGCTTTTTGAGGTCGCGCAGCGGCTGGGCGCTGACGGGCGCGGGTGTTACGTCCGCTTTCAGCGCGCTGAGCTCGGCGCGGCAGGTCTCGCACTGCGACAGGTGCCCGGCGACAAATTCCTTCGTTTCCTCGCGGACCATGCCCTCCGCGTAGAGCGGCAGAAGGTCCTGCACGATGCTGCAATTTTTATCCATGTTCGTCCTCCAATCCCTCGCGGATCATGCGCCGGGCCCGGTGATAGGTGACGCATGCCCAGTTTTCCGTCTTGCCGAAGAGCTTTCCGATGTCGCGGAAGCTCTTCTCACCGTACACGCGCCACATAAAGACCTCGCGGTACGGCTCTTTGAGCGCGTGCAGCAGCTGCTGGATGCGCTCGGCCTCGCTGTGGTCCTCCACGGCGCGGGAGCAGTCCTCCTGCGGCAGCTCCTGCTCCTCGAGCGGGGCGAGATGCTTTTCGCGCCGCAGGTGCGACACATACAGGTTCTTTGCGATCTGGCAGAGCCAGACGCGCACGCTGCACTCGCCCCGGAAGCGGCCGAGGGCGTCCATCGCGCGGAAAAACGTCTCGCTCGTCAGCTCCTCGGCGACGCTCTCGCTCCCGCTGAGCGAGAGAAGGTAGCGGTACACGTCGTCAAAGTAGACCGCGTACACCTCTTCAAAGGATGTCACGCCCTCACCTCCCTTCCTGCTTATAAGACGGCGGGATATCGGTTTTCTTACAAAAAAATCCGCCCCGAGGGACGGATTTTTTCTTTTTACGCTTTGATGACCTTCTTGCGGCCGCATTTGGGGCATGTCAGCTCGACCTTGCCCACGCCGCGCGGGACGCGGCAGTAAGCGCCGCAGGAGCAGCGGACGTATTTGTGCGCGGTGTCGGCCCGGCGGGCCTTCGCGCCGCGCACGGCGTTCATCTTCGGCGCCCACCAGGCGAGGAATTTCGCGTTCTCGGCGCGGCGCTGGTCCAGATTGCGCGAGAACATGCGGATGAGCACGACGAACATCAGCGCCAGCGAGATAAAGTACAGCACACCGGCCACAGCCTGCACGCGCACGAGCGAGCTGATAACGCTCAGCACCAGCTCGAGCACGAACAGCGCCCAGTTGAGCGCGTCCACGCCGTTGCGGCCATACATGAAGCGGTAAAGGGCATCGCGGATCTTGTTCACAAAAAACACTCCCAAATGATTGATGCCCTCATTCTACACGCTTTTGCGCGGCGCGTAAAGGCATATCACAGAAAGTTTACAGATGAAAAGGGCCGCCCCATTCGGGACGGCCCTTTGGACAGGTTTTGCCGTGCTGCGGCTTAGAGCCCGTTGACGTAGCGATACAGGAACGTCACGGCCTCGGCGCGGTTGCAGGTGGCGCTGGGGGAGAAGGTGCTGGCGGTCGTGCCGGTGGTGATGCCCTTGCCGACGGCCCAGAGGATCGCGCTGTAGTAAGCGCCGTGCTCGGCCTGGTTCACGTCATTGAAGGGGTTCGCGTAATTGCCGCTGGGCTTGCCCGCGTAGCGGTACAGAAAGGTCACGATCTGCGCGCGGGTGCAGGTGGCGTTGGGGGAGAAGGTCGTGGCGGTCGTACCGGCGGTGATGCCCTTCTGGCTGGCCCAGAGGATCGCGTTGTAGAAGTCGGAGCCCATGGAGGACTTGACATCCGTGAACGGATTGCGGGAGCTGGTCGGGGTCGGGGAACCGGCGGCGCGCCACAGGAAGGTCACGATCTCGGCGCGGGTGCAGGTCTTGTACGGGGAGAAGGTGGTGGCGGAGGTGCCGTTGGTGATCTTCTGGCCCACAGCCCACTTCACGGAATCATAGAAGTAATCGCCGGCCTTGACGTCGCTGAAGTTCATGGTCTGCGCGATGCGCACGGCCACGGTGCCGGTCACCTGTCTGGTGGCGGTGCCGTTCATGCTGGTGCGGACATGCATGGTGAAGGGGATATAGGCCGTGGTGCCGGTCTTGGCATAGGAGCTGGCACGGAAGGCCACGTTGCTCAGGGCCGTCTGGTTGTAGTTGGTGGTGTTGTAATAGAATCTGTCGGTGTTCTTGACGGCGTTGCCATAGTTGAAGCTGCCGTAGTAGGCGTAGAGCGCGCCCTCGTTGAGCGTGGAAACGGCGCTCTGGTCAAAGGTGACGTAGTCGATAGTGTAGTTGCGGGCGGCGGTGCTGGAGGACTGCAGGTAGCGCAGGAAGTCGCTGTCGGTGAAGCGGACGGTCTCGCCGGGGGCGACGGAGTAGACGATGTCCTCACGCACGACGCTGATGACCACTCTGCCGGTGTAGGTCACGGTCTGGCCGCGGGTGCTGCTGAAGGAGTTGTAGCGGGTGGCGACGAGCTGGAACGGCAGGATGATCTCCTTGACGGTGGCCTTGGGGTTGACGGTGAAGCTCACGTTGTCAAGGTTGGTGATCTGAGTGTTGGCGTTGAAGTTGTTGCTGCCGCTGCGGGTGGTCATGGCCTGGTTGTTGTAGTACAGCGTGCCCTGAGAAGCGGCGGGGACGCTCAGGAAGCGCACGTAGTTGAACGTCAGGTAGCTGGAGGTGTTCTTGCCGGCCATGTCGTTCATGAAGCCGGTGAAGTCGCTGTGGCTGAACTTGATGGTGGAGCCGGTGGTGGCATTATAGGAAATATCGTTGTTCTGGAGGTAGACCTCGAGAGAGCCGCAGTAGAGACGGTTCTGAGAGGTGGCGGTCACGATCCAGAGCGTGCACTTGCCGTTGACGAACTGGTTCTCGGCCAGGGAGAGAAGGTTTCTCGCGGTGTAGACCGCGCCGGAGGGGTTGGACCAGTCGGTCGGACGGGTGGTCTGGTTGGGCGAGCCGACGACATAGTAGCTCACATAGCCGCTGGGGACCTCCACGGAGTAGCGGTAGCTGGTGGTGCTGGTGGAGATGGGCTGGGGATACTGGGCCTCATAGGTCGTGGCGATGGGCTCGATGGGCAGGTTGAAGAGGACCGTGTAGGTCTTGCCGTCGTTGCCGGTGGCCGTGGCGGTGAACTGCGCAACGCCGACCCTCTTCGTCGCTCTGGAGGTATCGAAGGTGCAGGCGGTGGAGGTGGTGGTCAGCGTGCCCAAGGCGTTGGCCGGCTGAGCGTTGACGCTGATGGAGCGGAAGCCCGCGGCCGGACGGTTGGAGATGGTGTTGGCGTAGTAGAGAAGCGTCGCATAGGGGAAGCTCTCGGAGCTGCCGCTCTGGATGGCGGGCAGGGTGTAGCTGAGAATGTTGCTGGTGACGGTCGTGGTGGCAGAGTAGGTCTTGCCCTTGTAGCTGGCGCTCGCCGTAACAGTGACCGTACCGGCTTCCTTAGCGGTGAGAACGATAGAGTTCGCCGCGGAACCGGCCGTGCGGTTGAAGGAGGTGGTGTTGCCGGAGAGAGTGAAGTTCCAGCCGGTCGCGCCGTCCAGCGCGGTCGTGGTGCCCTTGGCGACGATCGTGCCGGTGACGGTGGAGGAGGTGTTGACCGCGTTGATCTGCGCGGGATTTGCGACAAGGTTCAGGGAGAAGTTGTCGGCGATGACGTTGACGTTGGCGGTGGCCTCAGCGATCAGAGCACCGGCGCTGGTCTTGACGGCGCACTTGACGGTGTGGGCACCGGCGGCTGCGGTGGAAACAGCATAGGTCGCGGTGCCTGCGGTCTCCTGACCGTTGTCGAGCGTCCAATAATACTGCGCGCCGATGGGAGCGACAGCGCAGGCGGCGGTCAGCGTGAGCTTGCCGTCGACAACGGCTTCGTTGTTGTCGAGACCGGAAGAGAGGGTGACGGTCGCCGCAGTGAGGGAGACGGTCATCGTGCCGGTATCAGCAGGGTTGGAGGTGCTCGTCAGAGTGAGCGTGCAGCTGCCGCCGGAGACGGCAACGGAATTAACGGTGTAGCCGTCAACGCCCCACGCGGTCCTATCGCGGAGAAGCTCGGACTCGCTGGCGTAATAGGTCACAGCATTGCCGCTGAAGGGCCTTTTGTTGAATGTGCCGCTGGTGAGCGCATCAACGGCGCTCTTGACCACGACGGAAACGGAAACGGTCTGGTCGAACGCGGGGACCTCCGCAGCATCGTCGGTTGCTGCAGTGCCATCCTTGTGGATGTTGCAGGTGACTGTGGTGCTGCCCTTGCCCACCGGGGTGATGGTGGCGCTGGCGGTGCTGCCGCTGACAGCCGCAATGGCATCATTGGCGCTGGCCCAGGTGAACGTTGCACCGTCGGGTGCGCCGCTGACAGTGACGGCCTGGCCATTGCCGCCCAGCGTCAGTTCGACGCTGCTGGGGCTGACCGAGCAGGCATTGTCATCGGCCCTTGCAGGCACAACGGCAAGGCTCAGGACCATCGTCAGAGCCAACAGCAAGGAGAGTAGTTTCTTCATGTGATCTTCATCCTTTCTTTTTTGTGTGCCCCGCCGCGCGGGGCATGAACTTACAGCCGCATTTTACCATGCGTGCACGGTAAAAGAAATGGGAAAACAAAAAATTCATAAATTCTTCATCTTCCCATTTTCTTCTTATTCAGTTTAGACGGCGCACCGCTCCGTTTGGTTCCGCAAAATGCGGGGATTTTCGAAAAATTATTTCAGAAAATACCACCACACGGCCGCGCCCGCCGCAAGTTGCGCGAGCAGCATCGCCGGGACACCGTATTTGAAGTACCAGTGCCGCGTTTTATGGTGAAATACGCGCATGCCCAGAAGCGCGCCCGCGCTGCCGAAGGCGGCGGCGAGGAGCAGCAGCGTCTTTTCCGGCGTTCTGCGTGCGCCGGGCCTTTTCGCGCGGCGCTTGTCGTCTCCGTAGGCGAGAAACGCGATCACGTTCACCACCGCGAGATAGACGAGCAGCAGTCTCACTTTTCGAGCTTGGCGAGCTCAACAGCCGCGGCCGCGCCGAGACGGGCGTTGTTGAACACGAGCTGGATGTTGGAATCCAGGCTGTCGCCGCCGGTGAGGTCCTTGATCTTGGCGAGCAGGTACGGGGTCGTGGCCTTGCCGTGGATGCCGTCCTTCTTCGCATCCTCGACGGCCTCGGCAATGGCCTTGTCGATAACGGCCTTGTCCATGGAGTACTCCTCGGGGATGGGGTTGGTGACGAGAAGGCCGCCGCGCATGCCGAGCTCGCGCTTGACGTGGAAGGCCTTGGCCAGCTCGGCGGGGGTGTTGAGCTGATAGTCAACGCCGAAGCCGGACTTTCTCGTGTAGAAGGCGGGCAGCTCGTCGGTGCCGTAGCCGATGACGGTCACGCCGTGGGTCTCGAGATACTCGAGCGTCAGGCCGAGGTCGAGGATGGACTTTGCGCCCGCGCACACGACCATGACGGAGGTGTTGGCCAGCTCTTCAAGGTCGGCGGAGATATCGAAGGTCTCCTGCGCGCCGCGGTGCACGCCGCCGATGCCGCCGGTGGCGAACACGCGGATGCCGGCCATGTCGGCGATCATCATCGTGGTGGTGACGGTGCACGCGCCGTCCTTGCCCTGCGCGACGAGCACGGGCAGGTCGCGGCGGGAGGCCTTCGGGATGCCTGCGCCGGTCTTGCCGAGATAATCGATCTCTTCCTTGGAAAGGCCTGCCTTCAGGCGGCCGCCGATGATGGCGATGGTCGCGGGGACCGCGCCGCACTCGCGGATGATGCTCTCGACCTTCAGAGCGGTCTCAACGTTCTGGGGGTAGGGCATGCCGTGGGAGATGATGGTGGATTCAAGCGCCACGACGGGCTTGCCGGCCTTGAGGGCCTCAGCAACCTCGGGGGCAATGTCAAGATACTTGTTCAGCATAATTTTTTTGTTCCTCCTGTAAAGTAATAGGTGAAAAGTTCACGATTTACCTTTTGAGGTAAGATTTAATGATAGCATCCGAATCTGCAAAAGTCAACAGGCACTGGGGCTTGAAATCGCACGGAAAGTGGCATATAATAAGCCCATTATCCCGTGGAATCTTCACAAATTTGCTGAGGACCGCAAAAAGGAAGGAATATTTATTATGGAACGAGTGAGAATTGCCGCGATCTTCGCCGACAAGGAGCAGTACGGCGGCGCGAGCGTGACCGTCTGCGGCTGGGCGAAGACCATCCGCGATATGAAGACCTTCGGATTCATCGAGCTCAACGACGGCTCGTGCTTCCGCAATCTGCAGGTCGTGATGGACGCGAATTCTCTTTCTAATTATAAGGAGATCGCCGCGCAGAACGTGGGCGCCGCGCTCATCGTGCGCGGCACGGTCGTGCTGACGCCCGAGGCCAAGCAGCCGCTCGAGGTCAAGGCGTCCGAGATCGAGATCGAGGGCGTTTCCTCCCCCGACTATCCCCTGCAGAAAAAGCGCCACAGCGTTGAGTATCTGCGCACCATCCAGCATCTGCGCCCGCGCACGAACCTCTTCTCCGCGGCCTTCCGCGTGAGAAGCGCGGCGGCCTACGCCGTGCACGAGTTTTTCCAGAGCCGCGGCTTCGTCTACGTCAACACCCCCATCATCACCGGCTCCGACTGCGAGGGCGCGGGCGAGATGTTCCAGGTGACGACGCTCGACCTTGAGAACCCGCCCCGCACGGAAGACGGCCAGATCGACTACAGCAAGGACTTCTTCGGCAAAAAGACGAGCCTGACCGTCTCCGGCCAGCTCAACGCCGAGAACTTCGCCATGGCGTTCGGCGACGTTTACACCTTCGGACCCACGTTCCGCGCCGAGAATTCCAACACCGCGCGCCACGCCGCCGAGTTCTGGATGATCGAGCCGGAGATGGCGTTCTGCGATCTTGACGGCGATCTTGAGGTCATGGAGGCGATGGTCAAGCACATCATCCGCAGGGTGATGGAGCGCTGCCCGGATGACCTTGCGTTCTTCAACAGCTTTGTCGATAAGGGCCTTCTTGAAAGGCTCCAGCATGTCGAAAGCTCCGACTTCGGCCGCGTGACCTACACCGAGGCCGTGCGCCTGCTCAAAGAGAGCGGCGAGAAGTTCGACTATCCCGTCGAGTGGGGCATCGATCTGCAGACCGAACACGAGCGCTATCTCACCGAGAAGATCTTCAAGCGACCCGTGTTCGTTACGGACTATCCGCAGGAGATCAAGGCGTTCTACATGCGCCTCAACGACGACGGCAAGACCGTCGCGGCGGCGGACTGCCTGGTGCCGGGCATCGGCGAGATCATCGGCGGCAGCCAGCGCGAGGAGCGCATCGAGCTGCTTGAAAAGCGCATCCGCGAGCTCGGCATGAACCCCGAGGACTACTGGTGGTACTGCGACCTGCGCCGCTACGGCTCCTGCCGTCACGCGGGCTTCGGCCTCGGCTTCGAGCGCATGGTGATGTATTTAACGGGCATCGGCAACATCCGCGACGTGGAGCTGCACCCGAGAACCGTCGGCAACGCGGATTTCTAATCAGTTATCAAATCAAACGACTCGTTAACCGCTCGGTGGCCGCCGGGCGGTTAACACGCTTTTGGGGCTATGCAGGCCTGCGGGATGGGGAACTTTTTGCGGCGTTTTGCGTCTATATGGGTATATTTGGAAGAAACGAGGAGGATCGGGATGAAAAAGATCATTGCGCTTCTGCTGGCGATGGTGCTGGCGATCCCGCTCGCGGCGTGCGGCGAAGAGGACACGGGCACGCCGGACGCGCCGGATACGCCGGGCGCGGAGGAGAGCGGAGAGACCACGCGGCAGACGCCGCCGGAGCTGACCGTGACGGGCGCGCAGGGCGCGAGCATCACGGCGATGGGCGGCAGCTACGACTGGGACTACGAGCAGAACGGGCAGAGCTACAGCGCCATCGCCTGCGGCGCGCACCCACTGGATGAGACCTTGAAGGACAAGACGCCGGACCTCGGCGTGCTGGGCTGGTCCGGACAGAGCGAGGTCACGCTCACGTTCAGCGACTGCGCGCCTGATTCCGTCAGCGTCCGCTGCTGGGAAGCGGACGCGTGGGGCGAGACGTATGCGCAGCCGGAGACCGTGACCGCGCAGAAGATGGAGGACGGCACGTTCACCGCCTATCTCCCGTGGAGCGACGGCATTTTTGCCGTGGACGCGCTCTGGGACGGCGAGCCGACGGGCAAAAACGCGGCCTACACCTTCTGCGCGCACCGCGAGGAGGCCGACCCCGCCTACGTCAGCAATCTCTTCGGCGTGGAGACAGCGGGAATCCGCAGGGTGGAGATCGACTGGCTTGGCGGCTGCGTGCGCATCGTTCCGGTGAACGACGCGCAGACGATCAGCTTCTCGGAGATGGCCTATCAGGACACGGCCGAAGAGCAGCGCCTGAGCTACACCGTGGACGGCGACACGCTGAAGATCGACTTCTGCCGCGGCGGACACGTGCTCAGCTCGCTGCCGGAGAAGCTGCTGCTGGTCTGCCTGCCGAGCGCGCTTGCGCTCGAGGAGCTGGAGGTCAGCACGACCGGTGCGCAGGTGGACGTGTCGGACGTGAACACGAGATCGGCGAAGATCGACACGGTCTCGGGCGGCGTGCAGCTCGGCGGCACGGCGGACGAGGTCGGGATCGATTCCGTCAGCGGCGGCGCGACGGTGACGGCAGACTGCGGCAAGTTGGATTTCAGCGCCGTTTCGGGCGGCCTGACCGCGCGCTTACAGCGCATCTGCGAGGTGGAGGCCGACACCACGAGCGGCGATGTGGCGCTGTCGCTTCCGGCGGCGGAGTACGGCTTCACGCTGGACTATGACACCGTGAGCGGAAAGCTGGAGCTCGGCTTCAACGCCGACGGCGGCGACGGCCGCTGGACCTACGGCAGCGGCGTGAACCGGCTGGAGATCTCGACCGTGAGCGGCAGTCTGACGGTCGATTGAGCGGAAATATCAAAGCAGGGCGGCAGAGCCGCCCTGCTTTTTCCTTTTTCGAGGGAAATTGTGCGGAAAAAACGAATTAGCACTCTTTGCACGAGAGTGCTAAAATTCATATTCTGTTCATCAAAAGATGTATTTTTGTTCACAGGGCCTGCCTATACTCATAATTGTTCCGAGGGGGACGAAAGAAAACGTAAACCACGCGGGCTGCAGGAGCGGCTCGCCAGAATAGATTTGGAGGCTTTGAATCATGTTTGAACTGAGACCTTTTGAACGCAGAAACAATCACGTTGCGAATTATGATCCCTGGGATCAGATGGAGCGCGCCTTCTTCGGCGACGGCTCGTGGAGCCGCGGCCTGAGCGAGTTCAAGACCGATATTCAGGACAAGGGCGAGTCCTTCCTGCTGGAAGCGGACCTGCCGGGCTTTAAGAAGGAGGACATCCACGTCGATCTTGACGGCGACACGATGACCATCCGCGCCGAGCGCCACAGCGAGCACGAGGATCAGGACAAGAAGGGCAATTACGTGCGCTGCGAGCGCAGCTACGGCAGCTATGAGCGCGCGTTCGACATCTCCGGCATCGACGCCGACAGGATCAGCGCGCAGTACAACGACGGCGTGCTGACGCTGGATATGCCCAAGAAGAGCGCCACGGTGGGCGCAAAGCGTCTGGAGATCCAGTAAAGGAAAAAGTAAACCGCGCGCGGTGCGCGCAGCGGGAGAGGGGAGCGCCCGACGGGCGCTCCCCTCTCCTTATATATAGTACGAGCCGTATGTCGGCGGAATATGGGGGAAATGGGAATGTTATGTCAAACTGTAACAAAACGGCGGCTTTGTTACAAGTGTGTTACAGATGGGGGCAAACCGTTGACTTGAAATTTTTGGTGTGGTAAGGTGTCAGTGCAGAAAGAGGTGGGACGAGGTGTGTTCCCGACTTAGTTACGGGATCGGCATGCCACGGTAAGTAAGCCGAGAAACACCGAAGCTTGCTCCTTTCTGACAAACAAACCATCCCTTACCGGATGGAATTTATGAAAGGAGAGTAACATCTATGAAAAAGTTACTCGCACTGGTGCTGGCTCTGGTTATGACCATGTCTCTGGCCGTTGTCAGCTCCAACGCAGCCTTCAAGGATGCTGACAAGGTCAACGAGACTTACGCCGAAGCTGTCGACGTTCTCGCTGGCATGAAGGTGTTCCAGGGCTACACCGATGGCTCCTTCCAGCCCGAAGGCGCTATCACCCGCGCGGAAGTCGCGGCTATCGTTTATCGTCTGTACACTGCCGACGTGAACGACAAGCAGGCTTCTCTGTATGCCACCTACAACAAGTTCAACGACATGGACGGCGCCGCTTGGGCCAAGGGCTACATCGGCTACTGCGCCAACGCTGGTCTTGTTAAGGGCTACGATGCCAAGACCTTCGCTCCCTCCGACAAGGTCACCGGCTATCAGGCCCTCGCCATGATCCTCCGTGCTGTCGGTTACGACAAGAACGGTGAGTTCACCGGCGCCGACTGGCAGCTGCACGTTGCTCAGACCGCTCAGCAGCTCGGCGTTCTCAAGAACGTCAGAAACGAGGATCTGAACGCTGCCGCTTCCCGTCAGCTCGTTGCGGAGCTCCTGTTCCGTACCGCCGCTGAGGTCGCTCAGGTCACCTACACCCCGGCTCTGGGCTACACCAACCTCAACGCTCTGATCAACGGCACCAAGAACGCCACCCTCGGCAAGCAGAACTTCGGCCTGACCAAGGAAGGCACCGCCACTGATAAGTGGGGCCGTCCCTCCTACAGCTGGACCAACGGCAAGCAGGGCGCTGCCAAGGTCGTTTATGCTACCTTCGCTGACGTGCCCGTCGTCTCCTACACCAGCGCTCAGACCGAGTGCCAGATCTGCGAGGATCTCGGTGTGAAGACCAACGTCACCATCTCCGACATCTGGAACAACGGCACCCAGGGCGGCGCCAAGAAGTTCACCGCCACCAACACCCGTGACACCTACGGTGCTCAGGGCCAGCTGGTCGAGATCTATGACATGGGCGATGCTTATCGCATGGTCAAGATCGACACCTACCTCGCTGAGGTCACCGCTGTCAAGGACGCCAAGTTTGATGCTGCCGGCCACCTGAAGACCGCTTCCTCCATCACCATGAGCGTCTATACCTCCGCCACCCCGACCACCGTTACCCTGTACAACGGCAGCACCAACTATGAGTATGCTGTTGGCAACATGGTTCTGGTCAACCTGAACAAGGACGTCTCCAAGTCCGACATCCTCGGCGTTGCGAAGTCCACCACCGGCGCTCTGAAGGCTTACAACTCCGCTAAGATCACCTCCAGCTACAGCACCGGCGATTACACCTGGGCTGCCAAGTACTTCCTCGGCTATGTTGGTACCATCGGCACCACCTACGAGATCTACTTCGATCAGTATGACAACATGATCGGCCAGGCGATCCCCTCCGCCGCTTATGTTTACGGCATCCTCGACAGCACCATCGCTGTCACCGCTGGCTGGAACCCGTATGTTGCCGGTAAGCTCGTCAACACTGCTGGTGAGGTCAACGAGATCACCGTTGCCAAGTACAACGGCGTGCCCGCCTTCAGCTATGATAATATGACCAGCGACCGTACCGTCAAGTACTGGCACAAGATCGTCTCCTACTCCGAGACCGCTAACGGCTACGTCCTGAACGACGTCAACGGCATTGCTGCTGACGAGCTCAAGACCACCACCCCGCGCATCTACAAGAACGGCGCTGTTGTTGCTGTTGCCGACGCTGAGACCCTGTACGTTGTTGAGACTGCCGAAGGCACCTACACCACCTACACCGGTTACGCTGCTGTCCCCAACATCAAGAACGCTGCGATCGAAGTCATGCTCGGCTCCAACGGCTATGCTGACCTCGTTTACGTCAACGCGATCAACGCTGTTTACACCGACAACTCCAACTTCGCGTTCGTCTGCGCTGCTTCCGCTGATATCGGCGACGGCGTGACCGCGAACGGCGTTGCTTACGACATCGTCTCCAACGTTATCGTTGACGGCGTGTCCACTTCCGTGAACGTCAAGTCCACCTTCACCGCCACCCTGCTCAACATGAAGGGCACCGGCGCTGCCGTCACCCTGGTCTATGACACCGAGGGTCTCGTCATCGACGCCAAGCCCGTCACCGGCTTCGTGACCGTCACCATCGACAAGGCTGCTTCCGGCGCTGTCATCAAGTTCGTTGATGATGCGAAGGGCTATGTTGTTGCCGAGGGTACCTCTGTTATCTGGCTCGTTGACTCCGCTACCGGCGAGGTCGAGGTCGGTAATGCTGCCTCCTTCAAGGCTGGCCAGCAGGCTACCGTCCTGATCGGCGACGATGGTCAGACCATCCTCTACGCCTTCATCTGGGGCGCCATCGAGGACTAATCTGATCGACTGATCGGAGAAAAAACATCCCATAAATGTTTCAGCCCCGGACCGCAAGGTCCGGGGCTGTTTTTTGTTGTTCCGCTTATTCCGGCGCGCCGAGCGCGACGTAGGCGTAGGTCACGCCGGAGAGGTTGTCCTGCCAGGCGGCATAGTCCGTCTCGCTCGTGTACCAGCTCACGCTTTTCTCGCCCCACTGCACGAGCATGCCGTACATGTCGCCGCAGACGGCCATCGCGCCGGTGCAGCCGCGCAGCAGCACCGTGGTGTACAGGCTGGCGGACGCCGACACGGCGCGGATCAAGACGATCATGGGATTGAAGGGCAGAGTCAGCGAGGTCGGGTTCGCACTGCCGACTGTGCCTGTGCCGGTGTAGGTGCCGTAGGCGATGCGGCAGTTCTGCCCGGCTGTGCCGAGCGCGGCCGCCAGCGCGCCGATGGCCTGCGCGCGGGTCGTCTGCTCCGTGCTGAGCGCGTCGGCGTCAGTTTTGAGCGCGGTGTCCAGCGCCTGCGTCATGGCGTTGAAGTCGTTCATTTTGATGAAATCGTCCAGCTCCCACTGCGGGAGCTGATAGTTTGTGGTCTTTTTCATGGCTCGTTTCTCCTTTTTTGTTGTCGCGGGCGCAAAGCGCCCTGCCGACATTAGGCGGCAGGGTGCGGCGCGTGGGACGTTTCGCGGCAACGGAGAAAAAATTCCCCGCGCTTGACAAGCGCGGGGAAATGGGGAGCGGTTTCTGCTTTTTACGATGATCGTAACAGTAAACTGTTTGATATGGAACGTAATCCGCATGATCGCACCCCCTTTCGGGTGGTGTGACAAACCGCCTGCCGTTGTGCAGCGCCTTACCCTCATTCTACATGCTTTTGCAGACTTTGTCGATTTCATTGCCAAATAGTTACAAATGGGAACAAAACAGCGAAAGGCGTAGTCAAATAGAGTGAAGTCTGCTATACTCTACCCCGGCGAAAGGCTACGAAAACAAGCGAGATGAGAGAAGGAGATACCATATGAAGCGATTTCTTGCGCTGCTGCTCAGCGCATGGATGGTGCTGTCGCTGCTCGCCGCCTGCGGTGCGAAGAGCGACGGCGAAACGCCCCCGGACGATCCGGGAACAAACACGGAGGACCCGAACGGCGGCGACACATCGGACGATCAGACCGACCCCTACGACGCGGTGCGCAATTACTGGTCCGAGGACCAGCTGACGCAGGCCTGGGGACCGGATCAGGTGGTGGAGCACCTCTTTTTCCACCCGATCATTGCCTATCCGCAGTGGGCGTTCCACGACTGCAATGCCAGCCAGGACCAGCGCTACGGTCTGGACGACTGGATGGTGACGGTGGACGAATACAACAAGATTTTGCAGTCCGTTTACGACAAGGGCTACATTCTGGTCGCGATGGAGGACGTGTGGAGCGAGGTGACGGACGAGACCGGTACGCATATGGTGCGCAACACCCTCATGCTGCCCGAGGGCAAAAAGCCGCTCATCATCAGCTTTGACGATGTGAACTACTACCCCTACATGCTCGACGAGGGCTTTACGAGCAAGCTCGTCGTGGGCGAGGACGGGGAGATCTGGGCGCAGTGCACGAATCCGTACACGAATGAGACATTTTTGACCAAGGAGCTGGACGCGACGCCGATCCTCGACCAGTTTGTCTACGAGCATCCCGACTTTTCGCTGAACGGCGCGAAGGCCATCTTCTCACTGACGGGCTATCAGGGCATCCTCGGCTACCGCACGCAGGATGACCGCGACATCGCGCAGGACAGCCCCGACCGGCCGGCGTTCGACGCCTACCGCGCGAGCGAGATCGAGGCCGTCAAGCCCGTGATCGCGCGCCTGAAGGAGACGGGCTGGACGTTCGGCAGCCACACCTGGGGCCACATCCGGCTGGACACCAAGCCGCTGCAGACCGTCATCAACGACACCGAGCGCTGGGCGGACGAGGTCGGCTCGCTCGTGGGGCCGACGCAGATCCTGTTCTATCCGCATGGCGGCCGTCCCGACGGCGACGACTGGCACCAGACCGGCGAGCGCTTCCAGTATTTGCAGAGCCAGGGCTTCCGCATCTTCGCGAGCGTCGGCACGAGCTCGTTCAGCTATGTGAAGCCTGACATTTCCGCGGTCATCTGCGACCGCCTGCACCCGGACGGCACGACGCTGCGCCACTCGCGCAGCCGCTATCTGCAATTTTACAATGCCGAGGACATTATGGACACGTCTGTTCGCCCGGATCTCGGCGTAGACTGGTAAGGAGGCGTTTCTGAAATGGCAACTTTGGAGGAACTCAAGGAAAAGGCCGTCGCCATGCTGGACATGGCCTACGTGCCGTACTCCCACTTTCCCGTGGGCGCGGCGCTCGAATGCGAGGACGGCGCGGTGTTCACCGGCTGCAACATCGAAAATTCAAGCTACGGGCTGACGAACTGCGCCGAGCGCACGGCGGCGTTCAAGGCCGTGAGCGAGGGGCACCGCCGCTTCAAGCGCATTGTGATCGCAGGGCGCAGCGACGATTACTGCTATCCCTGCGGCGCGTGCCGTCAGGTGCTCTATGAGTTCGGACCCGACATGGAGGTCGTGTGCCTGAATAAAAACGGAGAGGAAAAGCGCCTGCACATCAAGGAGCTCCTGCCCTATGGCTTCGACCAGACGTGGCTGGACCTCAAATGAGAAGAAAGGAGAACGGCCTTGCCGTTCTCCTTTTTGTGCGTTTTTTGGGCATTACAGCGCTTCCGAGGACATGAAGCCGCCGTGCAGCCAGGATGCAAGCTCCGCGGGCGTGCCGGGCGCGCCGATGGTGGCGAACTCCGTACGCTTGGGGACCATTTCGGAATTGTCCGAGCTCTCGGCCCACTGCACGCGCTGCAGGATCTCCTCATGGCAGTGCTCGAGCGGACCGTCGGGCGCGGGCCTGTACTGAAGCAGGATGGTGACATAGCGGTTGTCGCTCGTCCAGCGGCCGAAGTTCGTCGTGGGCTTGCGCCATTTCCAGAGACACTTGTTGTCCTTCTGCTTTTTGAGGCGCAGGTAGCCGTTTTCAATGTCCTGCGTGCAGCGCATGAGCCAGATGACGTGGTAGCCTGCGCGCTGGAAGTGGGAGCAGACGTCGAAAAAGTCCTCCTTCATCAAAAGCCCGTCCTGCAGCATCATGACGAAGTGGTTGATCTGCACGTAGGCCGTGACGGTTTTGCCGTTTTCGGTGATGGGAACGTTGCGGCACTCGGGCGGGACGATCTCGCGCCACTGCTCCTTCCAGGCGGAGGTGGTGGACTGAACAAGGGGGACTTTTTTCTTCTTCCAAAACAGCATGTGCGCGGTACGCTCCTTTTTATGATCGGTGTCTTTATATTGTTTTTATTATACCGGACGGGCGGCGCGAACGCAAGATGAATCGCAAATGCGCGTGATGCTTGCGTTTTCAATAGTTTTGTGTTACCCTTCTATAATTGAGAAGAAATTCGACAGCGTTTGCAAGGAGGACTCCTCATGAAGCTCGACAATAAGCGCACGGTGCTGGTGGGCCTTGCCTTCCTCTCCATCTGCGCGTTCTGGCAGATGTACGACAACATCATCCCCCTGATTTTGACGAACACGTTCCATCTGGACGAGACGCTCTCGGGCGCGATCATGGCGGCGGACAATGTGCTGGCGCTGTTCCTGCTGCCGTTTTTCGGCGCGCTGAGCGACCGGACGAGCACGAAGATCGGCCGGCGCATGCCCTTTATCCTCGGCGGCACGGCGTGTGCGGCGGTGCTGATGAACCTGCTGCCCATTTTCGACAACGCCTACGCCGCGACGCACGAGCGGGGAAAGCTCGCGCTCTTTGTCGTTGCGCTGGGGCTGCTGCTCGTGGCGATGGGGACCTACCGCTCGCCCGCGGTGGCGCTGATGCCCGACGTGACGCCCAAGCCCCTGCGCTCGCGTGCGAACGCCATCATCAACCTGATGGGCGCGGTGGGCGGCATCCTGTATCTGGCTGTCGCGGCGGTGCTGTATCCCAACAGCAAGACCGCGGGGGTGGAGCATGTGAACTATCAGCCGCTGTTCATCGTGGTTTCGGTGCTGATGGCGGTCTCGGTGCTGGTGCTGTATCTGACGACGAACGAGCCGAAGCTTGCGGCGGCGGAGCGTGCGTACGAGCAGGCGCATCCCGAGCAGCAGCTTGCGGAGGAGGAACCCGACGGCAGCGAGGAGCTGCCGAAGCCTGTCAAACGCAGCCTTTTGATGATACTCCTTTCCATCGCGCTGTGGTATATTGGGTATAACGGCGTGACGACGTGGTGGACGACCTACGTCAGTCATGTGATGGGGCAGGGGCTCGGCGGCGCATCGACGTGCCTTCTGGTGGCGACGGGCGGCGCGATCATCTCGTACATCCCCGTGGGCCAGCTCGCCTCGAAGATCGGACGCAAAAAGACCATTCAGGGCGGCGTGCTGCTGCTGGCGGCGTGCTTCCTTGCGGGCTACTTCCTGACGACGCACTATCAGACCATCACGGGCGTGATGTTTGTGGTGTTCGCGCTCGTCGGCCTTGCGTGGGCGGCGATCAACGTCAACTCGCTGCCGATGGTCGTGGAAATGTGCAAGGGCAGCGACATCGGCAAGTTCACGGGCTACTACTATACCTTCTCGATGGCGGCGCAGGTCGTGACGCCGATCCTGGCGGGCACGCTCTTAAAGCACATCAGCTACAGCGTGCTGTTCCCGTATGCGGCGTTTTTCGTGGCGTGCAGCTTTGTGACGATGTGCTTCGTGCGCCACGGCGACTGCAAGGTGGAGGCCAAGGCCGGCCTTGCCGCCTACGAGGACATGGACGCCGATTAAATTGAATACAAGAAGTGATCTGAAATGAAAATTTTACCGATCGTTGTCGGAATCTACCTGATTTTGGCGCTGGCGTGGTGTATTTTGCTGCGCTGCCGCCGGGGGAGGGACAGCATGGCCGCGCTGCGGAAGTTCCGCTATGCGCACCGGGGGCTTTACGATCCCGCGGCGGGCGTGCCGGAAAATTCGCTGCCGGCGTTCTCGCGCGCGATCGCGCACGGCTTTGGCGCGGAGCTTGACGTGCATCTTCTGCGCGACGGCTCGCTTGCCGTGTTCCACGACAGCGGCTTAAAGCGCATGACGGGCCGCGAGGGCTATCTTGAGGACCTGAGCGCGGAGGAGCGAAAGGACTATCCGCTGGGCGGAACGCAGGAGATCATCCCGGAATTTCGCGAGGTGCTCGCGCTCTTTGAGGGCACGGGGCTGCCGCTCATCGTGGAGGTCAAGAGCTTTCGCGATAATTTCGCGGAGCTGACGAAGCGCACAATGGAGGAGCTGGACAAATTCCACGTCGATTACTGCGTGGAGTCGTTTGACCCGCGGTGCGTGGCGTGGCTCAAAAAGAACCGGCCGGAGGTCATCCGCGGGCAGCTGAGCTGCGACTTTCTGAAAGACCGCGGGAGTCTGAGCCTCCGGATGGCGTTTGCGACGACGAACCTGCTGGGCAATATCATGGCGCAGCCGGACTTTATCGCCTACAAGTTTGAGGATAAGAAGAACTGGGCGCCGCGCCTGTGCAGAACGCTCTACGGCGCGCAGGGCGTTTACTGGACCATCCGGTCGAAGAAAGATCTGGAGACGGCGGAGCGCGAGGGCGCGATCGCCATTTTTGAGCGTTTTCTCCCCTGAGAGGGGATTCACTTTGGAAGAGTGGATGAAGGAGCAAAACCAAAGGAAGGAAAAAAGAAATCTATGGCAGAACAGAAAAGGCGCTGGGGCGACCGGCGCGACGCGACGCTGCTGCGGGATGTGGATTCGCTGCACTTTATCATGGGTATCATTTACCCCAACCGTGCGGACAACGAGGCGTATATTGCCGAGCGCGTGAATCTGGAGCCGATCAAGGATTACATCGCGACGAAAAACTACGAGGGCATTTCCTTTAAGTACACGTTTTTTCACGTGATCCTGACGGCGCTTGTAAAGACCGTGATCCTGCGGCCGAAGCTCAACCGCTTCTATGCGAATGAAAACTACTATCAGCGCAATAAGGTGACGGCGGGCTTTGTCATCAAAAAGGAGTTTGCCGACGGCAGCGAGGAGGCCATGGCGCTGCTGGAAGCAAAGCCCGAGAGCACCATCGACACCATCCACGAGGAGATCCATCAGGAGGTGGCCGCCTGCCGCGAGCAGAAGAAGGTCAACACCACCGACAACAGCATGAACGTGCTCAACAGCATGCCGCGCTTTTTGTCGAAGGCGATCATCCGCTTCCTGCGCTTCCTTGACCGGCACGGCTGGTGCCCCGATTTTCTCATCGGGAAGGACCCGAACTACAGCTCGGTGTTCCTCTCGAACCTGGGCTCCATCCGCTTGAAGAGCGGCTATCATCACCTGACGAACTGGGGAACAAGCTCGCTGTTCTGCATCATCGGCGAGAAGAAGTGGACGCCGGTGTACGACGAGCACGGCCTCGTCGAGATGCGAGAGACCGTGGACCTCGGCCTTACGGTGGACGAGCGCATTGCCGACGGCTACTATTACGCAAAGAGCGTGCGCCTTTTCAAGTATCTGCTGGAACACCCGGCCCTTTTGGAACGACCGTTATCGGAGGAGGTAGATTATGAGTGATTCGATCGTAAGAACGCCCTGGAAGGATTCCATGGGCGAGGTGCCGATGCACCTCGAGTATTTCGACGGCTCGATGTTCGAGGCGGTGGAAAACGTTGCAAAGAAGTATCCCAACAACATTGCCTTTACGTTCATGGGAAAATCGACCACCTACCGCCAGATGATCCGGGAGATCGAGCAGTGCGCCAAGGCGCTCAAGACCATCGGTGTGCGCGAGGGCGACAAGGTGACCATCGCCATGCCGAACTGCCCGCAGGCCATTTACATGTTCTACGCGGTGAACCTGGTCGGCGGCATTGCGAACATGATCCATCCGCTGTCGGCGGAGAAGGAGATCGAGTTCTACCTCAACGCCTCGGAGAGCGTGGCGGCGGTGACGCTCGACCAGTTCTACAACAAGTTTGAAAAGATCCGCGAGCGCACGAAGGTCGTGAACATGATCATCGCGAGCGTGCGCGACGCGCTGTCGCCGACGATCAAGGCAGGCTACATGCTCACCGAGGGCCGCAAGATCGAGAAGATCCCCGATGACGCGCCGGTCATCATGTGGGGAGACTTCATGAAGCTCTCCCGCTCCTGCTACTACAAGACCTATAAGGTCAAGCGCGAGGGCGCGGACCCCGCCGTGATCCTCTATTCCGGCGGCACGACGGGAACGACCAAGGGCATCGTGCTGACGAACAAAAACTTCAACGCCCTCGGCCAGCAGGTCATTGCGGCGAACCCGATGTTCCGCCCCGGCGACCGCATGCTCGCGGCGATGCCGTTGTTCCACGGCTTCGGCCTGGGCGTGTGCGTGCACACGATGCTCTCGCAGGGCGGACGCTGCATCCTGATCCCGCGCTTTACGGCCAAGAGCTACGCAAAGCAGATCGTGAAGTACAAGTGCAACTTTATCGCCGGTGTGCCGACGCTCTACGAGGCGCTGCTGCGGCTGCCCAGCATGGACGGCGCGGACCTGAGCTCGCTTAAGGGCGTATTCTCCGGCGGCGACAGCCTGTCGATCGAGCTGAAAAAGAAGTTCGACAAGTTCCTCTATGACCACAAGGCGTCCATTCAGGTGCGCGAGGGCTACGGCACGACCGAGACGGTCACGGCCTGCTGCCTGACGCCGCCGCACATGTTCAAGGAGGGCTCCATCGGCCTGCCGTTCCCCGATACCTACATTAAGATCGTGGAGCCGGACACCGACAGGGAGGTCCCCTACGGTCAGGAGGGCGAGATCCTGCTCGCCGGTCCGACCGTGATGAAGGAATACATGAACAACCCCGAGGAGACGGCGCAGACGCTGCGCACGCACGCCGACGGCCTGACGTGGGTCTACACGGGCGACCTCGGCGTGATGGATGAGCAGGGCTTCATCTACTTCCGCGGCAGAGCCAAGCGCATGATCATCTCGTCTGGCTACAACGTGTATCCCGGCCAGATCGAGAACATCCTCGACGCGCACGAATTTGTGCAGATGAGCTGCGTGATCGGCGTGCCCGACCCTTACAAGATGCAGAAGGTCAAGGCCTTCGTCAAGCTCGCTGCCGGCGTGCCTGCGACGGAGGAGACCAAGCAGACGCTTTTGGCCTACTGCCGCAAGAACGTGGCGAAGTATGCCATGCCCTATGACATCGAGTTCAAGGAGGATATGCCCAAGACCCTCGTCGGCAAGGTGGCGTACCGCCAGCTCGAGGAGGAAGAGCTTGCCAAGATCAAGGCGGCGGAGGAAAAGCGGCAGTAAGGCGCTTTTCCGCAGAACGTGAAAAAGGAGCGGCGCTCCCCCTTTTGGGGAGCGCCGCTTTTCTGCTTTTTGGGCGCGGGAAAATCGGGCTTGACTTTTTGAGAAAACGAAAGTATGATTAGTCATACAAATTATACAAGTGGAGGATAAAAGCATGGAAGGGCCGAAGGGGAAATACGCGTGGATGGTGAAGATCGGTGAAAAGGGGCAGTTCGTGATCCCGAAGGAGGCGCGCGAGCTGTTTGACCTGCGGCCGGGGGACGAGATCCTGGTGCTGGGCGACGAAAAGCGCGGTATCGCCATCCTGCCCAAGGAGGCGCAGCAGGACTATCTCCGCCGCATTTTTTCGCAGATGGAGGAAGGGGAAGAGAAATGAGGATCGTCTTTTTCTGCATCCCGGCCTACGGACACACGAATCCGACGCTCGGCGTGGTGCGCGAGCTATGCGCGCGCGGGCACGAGGTGTGGTACTACTCCTACCAGATGATGCGCGGACGCATCGAGGCGGCGGGGGCGAAATTCGTCGCCTGCGACGCCTACGACTGCGAGCGGCGGCTCACACCCGCCGACGGGGCGCGCGTGGGGAAGGACATCGCGTTTTCGACGCATGTGCTGGTGGACACGACGCTGGCGCTCGACGATATGGTGTGCGCGGACATGGAGCGGCTGAAGCCCGACTGCATCGTGGCGGACTCAATGGCCGTATGGGGCAAGGCGGTGGCGCGCAAGCTGGGCGTGCCGTTCGTGTCCTCGACGACAACGTTCGCTTTCAACCGTTATTCCGCGAAGATCATGAAGCAGGACGGCGGGCTGATCAAAATGCTGCTGGCGATGCCGAAGATCAACCGGGACTTAAAGCGCCTGCGGGACAAGGGCTATCCCATCCATAATATTCTTGATATTTTGCAGAATGACGACGCGACGGACACGGTCGTATACACGTCGCCGGAGTTCCAGCCGTGTTCGGAGACGTTTTCGGACAGGTACGCGTTCGTGGGGCCGATCGTCCGGGAAACGGAGGAGACGGTCGAAAAGACGCGGGAAACGCTCGTCTACATCTCGATGGGAACGGTGAACAACGATCTTCTGCCGCTGTACCGCGCGTGCGTCGGGGCGTTTCGGGACGGGAAGCATCAGGTAATCCTGTCGGCGGGCGAGCAGGTGGATCTTGCGGCGCTGGGGGAGCTGCCGGAAAACGTCGCGGTCTATCTGCGCGTGGACCAGATCGCGGTGCTGGAGAGGGCGGACGTATTTGTCTCCCACTGCGGGATGAACAGCGCGAGCGAGAGCCTGTATTTCGGCGTGCCGCTGGTGCTGCTGCCGCAGACGGCGGAGCAGGGCGGCGTTGCCGAGCGGGTTTTTCAGCTCGGCGCGGGCATCAGGCCCGCGGCGCAGGACGCATCGGGTATCCGCGCGGCGGTGGAGCGGGTGCTGACGGACCGGAACTACCGCGAGAGCGCGGAGAGGATCCGGGACGGCTTTCGCCGCTGCGGCGGGGCAAGGGCCGCTGCGGACAAGATCCTGCAGGTGTGCGGAAAGCAGTGAAAAAAGGGCGCGCTCCCCGGAGAGGGGAGCGCGCCCTTTCGGCGCTTTTCAGTTCATGGCGTCGGCGCTCTTTTCGAAAAGGCGCTCGACGCGCGCTTTTAGAAGCGGATGGGCGCTGAGGTCCGGGTCGGCGGCGAGAAGGGCGTTTGCGGCCTGCTGCGTTTCATGCAGGAGGGCGAGATCGCAGGAGAGGTCGGCCACGCGGAGCGAGGGCAGGCCGTGCTGGCGGGAGCCGAAAAAGTCGCCCGGTCCGCGGAGCTTGAGGTCCTCCTCCGCGATGACGAAGCCGTCGCTCGTGGAGGACATGACGCGAAGGCGGGCCCTGTTTTCCTCGCCCTTGTTGTCGGAAACGAGGACGCAGTAGGATTTGTGCTGCCCGCGGCCGACGCGGCCGCGCAGCTGGTGGAGCTGGGAAAGGCCGAAGCACTCGGCGTTTTCGATGAGCATGAGCGCGGCGTTCGGCACGTCCACGCCGACCTCGATGACGGTGGTGGAGACGAGCACGTCAAGCTCGTGCGCGGCGAAGGCGCGCATGACGGCGTCCTTTTCCTTCGGCTTCATTTTGCCGTGGATGGGGGCGATGCGAAGGTCGGGGAAAACGTCCGTCTGAAGCATTTCCGCGTAGGCGGTGACGGCCTTGCGCTCGTCGGGCAGCTCGTCGTTTTCCGCGACCATGGGGCAGACGATATAGGCCTGACGGCCCTCGGCGACGAGCCTGCGCAAAAAGGCGTAGATGCGCTCGTGATAGCTCGAGGGGACGGTGAAGGTGTCGATCTTCTGCCGGCCGGGGGGCAGCTCGTTGAGGACGGACACGTCAAGGTCGCCGTAGATCATCAGCGCGAGCGTGCGCGGGATGGGTGTGGCGGACATGACGAGAAGGTGCGGGTTTTCGCCTTTGGCCGAGAGCGCGGCGCGCTGATCGACGCCGAAGCGGTGCTGCTCGTCCGTGACGACGAGACCGAGGTTCTGGTACTGCACGTCGGGCGAGAGCAGGGCGTGTGTGCCGATGACGAGCGAGAGCGCGCCGGTCCGGAGGGCTTCGTTCAGCGCGCGGCGCTCCTTTGCCTTCGTCGAGGCGGTGAGCAGCGCGCAGGGAATGCCGAGCGGCCCCAAAAGAGGGGCGAGAGAGCGGTAATGCTGCTCGGCGAGAATTTCAGTCGGAGCCATGAGGGCGCACTGGAGACCGTTTTTCGCGGCCATATAAATGGCGGCGGCGGCAACCATGGTCTTGCCGGAGCCGACGTCACCCTGAATAAGGCGGTTCATCGGGCGCGCGGCGCTCAAATCGCGCGCGATATCGTCGATGGCGCGGCGCTGCGCGCCGGTGAGGGAGAAGGGAAGAGACGCGAAAAAGGGCGAGAGGTCGATGGGCCTGCACACCTTTCCCGCGACGGAGACGCGGCGCGAGCGCAAAAGGTGCAGCCCCAGCGCGAGAAGGAAGAGCTCCTCAAACGCAAGGCGGCGGCGCGCGGCAGCAAGGGCCTCGTCATCGGCGGGGAAGTGGATATTTTCGTAGGCAAAGCGCGTGTGGCAGAGCTGATAGGTGAAGCGGACATCCTCGGGCAGAATGTCGGGCAGTTCATCGATGCAGGCGGATAGCCCCTGCTCGACGGCCTTGCAGAGCATCGACTGGCTGACGCCCGCGGTGAGCGGGTAGATGGGCATGATGCGGCCTGTGATCTGGCGCGCGCCCTCGCGCTCGAAAAGCGGGTTGACCATTCGGGGACGGCCCGGCGCGCCCTCGGCGCGGCCATAGAAAACGTATGCGTCGCCGGTGCGGAAGGCGGTTTTGAGGTAGGACTGGTTGAAGTAGGTGAGCTCGAGCGCGCCCGTTTCATCCACGACGCGGAGCTTGACGAGGTCGAGCCCCTTGCGGATGCGCGAGAGCTTCGGCTCGCCCGCGACGACGGCGCAGACGCAGCTCATTTCGCCGGGGGTGAGCCCGGCGATCGTTTTATAGGCGCGGCGGTCCTCATAGGTGCGGGGAAAGTAGGAAAGGAGCGAAAAAAGGTCGGTGATGCCGAGCTTTGCGAGCGATCTGGCGCGCGCTTCGCCCACGCCCTTAATATAGCGGATATCGGTATGGAGCGACGCCATGCGCGCACCCCCTTTACAAATGTCGTATTTATCTATTATAATCAAAACGGAAGAAAATGAAAAGACCCTTTGCAATACGCAGAAAGGAGCATTGTCATGACAGAGAAAAAAGCGGGGAAAGCGGCAGCGATCGCGCTGCCGGTCGCGCTCATTGCGGTAGCGGCCGGGTTCCTCTTCTGGATGCTGAGCGGCGCGTGGGGATACCGCGCGGCGGACTGGGACGATACGGACGGACTGCGCTATTACCGGAATCCCCTGACGCGGCAGACCTTTGCGGCGGACGCCGAGTGGGACGGGGAGGACGGCGCGGTCATCACGGTCCCCGATGAGGTGCACGGGTACAAGGTGACGGCGCTGGGCGGATATTCTGGCCGCGGCGTGCCGTCGGCGTTTATGCTGAAGGTGCCGGAGACGTGGGACGCCGAGGAGAGCTTCGGCGACGCGCAGAGCGCGGCGGATGCTGCAAGCATGAAAAGCGTCGTCTGCACGCTGACGCTCAGGATCGGAAAAAACGTCAGGGAGCTGAACGAGGTCAGCTGCTTCGGGCTGCAGGGCCGCGATGAAAACGGCGAGGAAACGGTATGGCGCTTCCACTGGTACGTGGAGTGCGACGAGGAGAACGAGACGTTTTACGCCGAAAACGGCCGGCTCTACACCCGCGCGGACGGAAAGCTCGTGACGGACTTCATCTACTGGAACGAAGCGATTTAAAAGAAAAAAGAGAGCTCCGAGCGGAGCTCTCTTTTTTAGTTGCGGACATAGTCGATAAAGCGGAACCTGAGGCCGTTTTCCTCCATTTCCTCGCTTTCGGCACCAACGTGCCAGTCGGGGCTGCGGTCGAGGCGGGGAAAGAAGCTGTCGGCCTCGGCCTCGGCATCGACCTGGGTGACGCAGACGCGGTCGCAGCGGTCGAGCAGAGCCATGTAGACGCTGGCGCCGCCGATGACAACGGCATCGTCCCCGGCGAGGGCGGCGGCTTCGCTGAAGGAGTGGACGACGATCGCGCCGGGGATATCCAGCTCGCGGTGGGAGAGGACGATGTTGCAGCGGTCCTTGAGCGGCTTGCCGCCGGGGAAGGTATCGAGCGTCTTGCGGCCGAGAATGACGGTCTTGCCGACGGTGAGGGACTTGAAGCGCCTGAGATCGGCGGAGATGCGGAACAGCAGCTTGCCGTCCCGGCCGATGCCCCAGTTTTTTGAAACGCAGACGATAGCAGTCATAGTGGTTTGCTCCATGGTTGTCTAAAGTGGATTTTGCGTCCGGCGGGAAAAGCGTCAGATGGCAATGGGGATCTTCTCTTCAAAGGGGCTGTATTCGTATCCGTCGAGACGGACGCTGTCGGGCGTGAAGCGGTAAAAGTCCGTGACGGCGGGATCGAGCGTGAAGCCCGGCGCGGGATGCTCGGGCTCGGAGAGCATTTTTTCGATGATGGGGATATGGCGGTCGTAAATGTGCGCGTCGGCAATGACGTGGACGAGCTCGCCTGCCCTGAGCCCTGAAACCTGCGCGAACATGTGCACGAGCACCGCATACTGGCAGACGTTCCAGTTATTCGCAGCGAGCATATCCTGACTGCGCTGGTTCAGGATGGCGTTGAGCGTGCCGTTTGAGACGTTGAAGGTCATGGAATAGGCGCAGGGGGAGAGGTGCATCTCGTGCAGGTCCTCAAAATTGTAAAGACTTGTCAGGATGCGGCGGGAGGCGGGGTTGTGCTTGAGGTCGAAGAGCACGCGGTCCACCTGATCGAACAGGCCCTCCGGATACTGGTGCTTGACGCCGAGCTGGTAGCCGTAGGCCTTGCCGATGGAGCCGGTCTCGTCGGCCCAGGCGTCCCAGATGTGGGAGGAGAGATCATGGACGTTGTTCGACTTTTTCTGCCAGATCCAGAGGAGCTCGTCCACGGCGCTTTTGAGGTATGTGCGGCGGAGCGTGAGGATGGGAAACTCCTTTTGCAGATCGTAGCGGTTGACAAGGCCGAATTTTTTGATGGTGTGGGCGGGCGTGCCGTCCTCCCAGTAGGGACGGACGGTGAGGTCGTCGTCGCGCACGCCGTTTTGCAGAATGTCAAGACAGTTGGCGCGAAAGACCTGATCGGCGTAGCTCATGGGAGGCTCCTTACTTTGTCTCACAGCCCGCGGCGCGGATGGCGGCAAGCGCCAGCTCGAGCGTGGGGTCGATGTGGGGGTAATCGAGGTGGTAAATGTCGAACGCGGGGGGCAGCTCCGTGCAGCCGAGGATGAGGACCTCGGCCCCGCGCGCGAGCAGATGCCCACAGGCGGCGCGGAAGGCGGACGCGTCATGCGTGAGATCGCCGGCCTTGACGCCGTTGTAGATGATGTCCATGACGGCGGCCTGATCCTCGGCGCTGCCCGGCGTGAGGAGCGTTAAGCCGCTGCCCTCGAAGGTGCGCTGGTAGATGCCGGTCTGCACGGTGCCGTCAGTCGCGAGAAGGCCCGCGCACTTGACGCCGCGGGACAAAAGCGCGTCGCGCGTGGCGGCGATCATGTGGAGAACGGGGATGGAGACCGAGGACGCGACCGCGTCGTAAAAGTTGTGGGCGGTGTTGCAGGGCATGATGAGCAGGTCCGCGCCGATGGATTCAAGGCGCTTTGCGCTCTTGACCATCTCGGGCACGGGGTCGGCCCCGCCGTGGAGCAGGGCGGCGGTGCGGTCGGCGATAGCCGTGTTGGAGTCGATGCACACGCGGGGATGGTCCTGATCGCAGGCGGCGGCGGTGTGGAGGGTGATCTTCTGGAAGAGGTCGGCGGTGGCGAGGGGGCCCATGCCGCCGAGGATGCCGATGACCTTTTTACTCATGGAGCAGCCCCTTTTCCTTCTTTTCAAGCAGCTTCTGCGCGTTCTCGGGGAGGGCGGCAAGCTCGCGGTCGCGCAGGATGATGCGTTTGAGACCCTCGACGGCGACCTTGACGGAGGCGGTGGTATCCTCGCTCATGTCCTGATCGAGGCCGGCCTTCTCACGCTCCTGATTCCAGACGACGTGGAAGCAGGAGCCGCAGCGGCAGCCGAGCGCGGCGGCGACGACGAACATGGCGGCGGATTCCATCTCGCTCGCCTTGACGCCGAGGCGCTTCCAGCTCTCCCACTTCTGAAGGAGCTCGTAATAGACGGGGCTCTTTTCCGGGGAGTGCTGTCCGTAGAAGCTGTCCTTGCACTGGACGACGCCGGTGTGGGTGGGATAGCCGAGGGCGAGGGACGCCTCGCGCAGGGCGAGGGTGATGTCGAAATCGGCGACGGCGGGGAACTCGATGGGGGCATATTCGAGCGAGGTGTGCTCGTAGCGGATGGCGCCGGTGGCGACGACGATATCGCCGGACTTGACGCTGAGGTCGATGCCGCCGCAGGTGCCGGTGCGGATGAAGGTGTCGGCCCCGAGCTGATGCAGCTCCTCCATGGCGATGGAGGCGGAGGGGCCGCCGATGCCGGTGGAGCAGACGCTGACCTTTTCGCCGAGCAGCGTGCCGGTGTAGGTGGTATATTCACGGTTCTGCGCGACGAGATGCGCATCGTCGAACAGCGCGGCGATGGAGGGGCAGCGGCCGGGGTCGCCGGGCATGATGACGTAGCGGCCGACCTCGCCCTGGGCACAGTGGATATGATAGAGACGTTCCAGTTCGTGCATGGTGAAAGCGCTCCTTATCTATAAATTGATAGAAAGATTATATCAAAGGGAAAGAGGACGCGCAAGGGGACAGACGGAGAGATATGCGCGAATCTGCCCTTGAACTTTGTGCGTTCGGCGGCTATAATAGGGCCGCAAAAGAGCAAAACGAAAGAAAAGAGGAACGAAGGATGGCATATAAAACGGCCCTTTTCGATATGGACGGCACGCTGCTCGACACGCTCGAGGACCTGCGCGACAGCACAAATCATGTGCTGCGCGAGATGGGGTACCCGGAGCGGAGCCTGGAGGAGACGCGTAGATTTGTGGGCAACGGGGCGGAAAAGCTCATCCGCCGCGCGGTGCCCGAGGGGACGGCGGAGGAAACGATCCAGGAGGCGCTTTGCCGGTTCCGCACGTATTACGAGGCGCACTGCAAGGTGAAAACAAAGGTCTACGACGGGATGCTCGCGGTGCTGGACGCGCTCAGGGCGCACGGCGTGAAGATCGCGGTGGTATCAAACAAGCCGGACGAGGCGGTGAAAAAGCTGAGCAGGGAGTACTTCGGCGAGCGGATGGACTACGCCATCGGCCCGAAGGAGGGGCGGCGCTGCAAGCCGTATCCCGACATGGTGGACGCGGCGCTTGAGGCGATGGGCATGCCGCACGAGGGCGCGGTGTACATCGGAGACAGCGAGGTGGACGTGCAGACGGGACTGAACGCGGGGCTGCCGGTCATCGCGGTGAGCTGGGGCTTCCGCTCGCGTGAGACGGTGATCGAAGCGGGCGCGACGGTCATCGCGGACAATGCAAAGCAGCTCGAAGCGCTGCTGCTGGCAGACTAACAGAATAGAGAAAAGCAACAGGGCGGACCGCCATTTTTGGCGGTCCGCCCTGATTTTTTTATGCGAAAACGAAAAGCGTGCACCGGAACGTGCAACAAAGCGGGGCGCGCGGGGATGGGTTGAAAAGAGAAACGCGGAACGGGGGGATACGATGGGGAATCAGGAGGTGCGGCGCGAGGACGTGATCGAGGCGCTGAAAAGGATCGCGTTCGGAAAGACGAACGGCGGCGTGGAGCTTGCGTATCTTGAACAGGCGACGGAGCAGAAGATCCGGCGGATGGACCTTGCAGCGGTGGCGGAGTTCAAGCGGGGCGCAAACGGCACGGTGGAGGTCAAGTTTGTGGATCGGGTGAAGGCGCTGTGCGCGCTCTGCGAGCTGCTGGGCAGCGGCGGCGGAGACGAGACGGAGGAATTTTTGCAGGCGCTGGAGCAGGCCGGAGAGGAGCGGGACGCTTGGCGGGAGTGAAAAAATTTTCCGCCAGGCAGAAAACGGCGATGACCTGGTGGGCGAGCCCGAAATACCGGCAATTCGACGCGATCATCTGCGACGGGGCGGTGCGCAGCGGGAAGACGCTCTCGATGGGGATCGGCTTTTTCCTGTGGGCGATGCAGCGCTTTGACGGGCAGCAGTTCGCGCTGTGCGGGAAAACGATCGTCTCGCTGCGGCGCAACGTGCTGCATGAGATCCTGCCGTGGCTCGCGGGACTGGGCTTCCGCTGCGAGGAAAAGCGCAGCGAGAACCTGCTCGCCGTGCGCTGCGGGGGACGGGAGAACCGCTTTTACCTCTTCGGCGGGCGCGACGAGGGGAGCGCGGCGCTCATCCAGGGCATTACGCTGGCGGGGGTGCTGTTTGACGAGGCGGCGCTGATGCCGAGATCGTTCGTGGAGCAGGCAGGGGCGCGGTGCAGCGTATCGGGCAGCAGGCTGTGGTTCAACTGCAACCCCGAGGGGCCGCAGCACTGGTTTTACCGCGAGTGGATATCGCGCGCGGAGGAGCGCGGGGCGCTGTACCTGCACTTTACGATGGAGGACAATCCCTCGCTCTCGCCGCGCATCCGGGCAAGGTACGAAAGAGCGTACAGCGGGACGTTTTACCGGCGGTTCATCCTGGGCGAGTGGGTGGCGGCGAAGGGGCTCATCTATGACTTTTTCTCACCCGAGGAATACTGCGCGGATGCGCCGGAGAAGCCGTGGGAGCGGGTGCGCATCTCCATCGACTACGGGACGGTGAACCCGATGAGCTTCGGGCTGTGGGCGCTCAAGGACGGCGTGTGGTACCGGGCGAGGGAGTATTACTACGACGCGCGGCGGGAGGGGCGGCAGAAAACGGACGCGGAGTATCTCGAGGACCTTGAGCGGTTTGCGGAGGGGGAGACGGTCGAAAAGGTCATCATCGACCCGTCGGCGGCGAGCTTTATCGAGGCGGTGAGGCGCGCGGGCTTTCCGGTGAGCCGGGCGGACAACAACGTGGCCGACGGGCTGCGGGTGACGGCGGACCTTTTGAAGCGAAAGAAGATCGTGATCTGCCGGGGGTGCGAGAATACGCTCCGGGAGATCGCGCAGTACTGCTGGGAGGACGGCGGCGAGGGGCGCGACAGGCCGAGGAAGGAAAAAGATCACGCGATGGACGAGATGCGGTATTTTGCAATGTCGGCCGCGGGGAGAAGCCGCGGCGGGGCAATCGCGCTGCGCGCGGTGGAGCGCGCGGCACGGTGAACAAAACGAAAAGGAGAGGGCGAAGATGAAAAGACGCTTTCAGAAGGAGAGAAGCACGGGCGGCGAGGCGGCGGTGCAGCTGCGATCGGGCGGGCGGAGCGCGTTCGGCATGTTTGAACGCTATGTGCCGCTGCTCGACGGGGAGACGGCGCTTTACCGCGCGGTGCGCGAGGCGGTGCCGGTGGTGGACGCGGCCATCGGCAAGCTCATCCGTCTGGCGGGCGGCGTGAAGGTGCGCTGCGGCGACGCGGAGGCGGAGCGTGCGCTTGCGCACTTTCTGCGCGAGGTGCCGGCGGGCAGAGGGCAGCGGGGCATCCAGGCGTTTCTGGACGGCTACCTCGACTCGCTTCTGACCTGCGGGCGCGCGGTGGGCGAGATCGTGCCGGACGCGGAGGGGCGCGAGATCGCGGCGGTGCTGTGCGGCGACGTGGAGCAGGTGGAGGTGCAGGAGGGCGAAAGCCCGATGGACTTTTCTCTCTGCGGGCGGGACGAATGCGGGCGCAGCGTGCCGCTGCCGTATCAGGACCTGCTGCTCTTTACGACGCGCGAGCCGGAGGCGGGACATCCTTACGGGGTATCGATGCTGCGCTCGATGCCGTATCTGACGGGGCTGCTGCTCAAGATCTACGACGCGATGGGGAAAAACTGGGAGCGCTGCGGCAACGTGCGCTTCGCGGTGACGTATAAGCCGCAGGGCGAGGAGCTGGACCGCGCGCTTGCGCAGGAGCGCGCCGAGCAGATCGCGGGAGAGTGGTCGCGGGCGATGCAGGAGAGCCGGGACGGCAGCGTGAGAGACTTTGTGTCGGTGGGGGATGTGTCGATCCGGGCGATCGGCGCGGACAGCCAGATCCTTGACAGCGAGGCACCGGTGCGGCAGATCCTCGAGCAGCTGGTGGCAAAAACGGGGCTGCCGCCGTTTATGCTGGGGCTGAGCTGGTCGTCCACCGAGCGGATGAGCGCGCAGCAGGCGGATATGCTGACAAGCGAGATCACGGCGCTGCGGCGCACGCTCGAGCCGGCGGTGGGGCGCGTCTGCGCGCTGTGGCTGCGGATGCACGGCTATGGCTGCCGGTTTGAGGTGGACTGGGAGGATATCAATTTGCAGGACGAGGTGGAGGAAGCGAAGGCGGCGCTCTATTTGCAGCAGGCGCGAAAGCTCAAGCTGGAAAACGACAAAGCGGAGGGAAAATGAGCATGGAAGTGAGAAAAGAGAGCCAGGGGCTCAAAAACAGCATGGTGACGAACGAGGAGCTTGCGGCGATCAACGCCTTTGCCAAGCGGGAGCTCAAGGCGGACGAGGTGTACACCTTTGCCGTGCGGCTGTGCGACAACGAGGTGGACCGCGACGGCGAGCGCTTTCCGCGCGCGACGCTCGAGGAGCTTGCGGCGCTGTTCGTGGGGAAAAGCGGCATTTTTGACCACGAGTGGACGGCGAGAGGGCAGGCGGCGCGCATCTACCGCACGGAGGTCGTGGAGGAAGAGGGGCTTTGCTCTGCGGGGGAAAAGCGCTGCTATCTCAAGGGCTACGCCTATATGCTGCGCGGCGGAGAGAACGACGGGCTGATCGGCGAGATCGAGGGCGGCATCAAAAAAGAGGTGAGCGTCGGGTGCAGCGTGGCGCATTGCAGGTGCTCCGTCTGCGGCGAGGAGATGGGCGCGTGCGCGCACAGAAAGGGCGAGCGCTACGGCGGAAAGCTCTGCTGCGCGGAGCTCGTGGGGGCGCAGGACGCCTACGAGTGGAGCTTTGTGGCGGTGCCGGCGCAGCCGAGGGCGGGCGTTTTGAAGCGCTGCGGCGGCGGGGAGACGGGCACGCTCAAGATGCTTGTGAAGCGGCGCGGGTCGCGCGCGAACCTTGAAGAGCTCGAAGCGCTTGAAAAGCAGGCCGAGCAGGGCAGGCGCTGCATGAGCGCGCTGCGAAGCGAGGTGAAGCGCTGGATGCTGCTCGGCGAGCAGGAGACGGACGGTGGGACCGTTGAAAAGATGATCGAAAAGCTCGACGAGGACGAGCTGCGCGCGATGGAAAAGCTCTACCGCGCGAAGGCGGCGAAGCGGCTGGGGCTGCGCACGCAGCTCACTTACAGCGAAAGGGCAAAGAAAGCGGAGGACGAGAGCGACTTCTGCGTGTAAGGGACCAAAAAGCGGAGGCGCTTTTGGAATAAAAGAATTTTAAGGAGGAAGTTACATGAGCATTTCTTATCAGGGTATCGGCGAATGGTGCGCGACGTTCCACTGCGGCGCGAACGTGAGCGAGGGCATGGTGGTCAAGGCCGACGCGGCCGGTACGGCGGCAAAGTGCAGCGCGCAGGACGGCTTCTGCGGCGTGGTGCGCGCGGTGGCGCACGACAGAAAGGCGTGCAGCGTGCAGCTCGGCGGCCTTGCCGAGGTGAGCTACAGCGGCGACACCGCCCCGGCGGTGGGCTACGGCAAGCTGAGCGCCGACGCCTACGGCGGCGTGAGCGTGGACGCGGCGAAGGGCAGAGAATATCTCATCGTGAGCGTGGACAGCGCGGCAAAGACCGCGGTCATCAAGCTTTAAGGAGGAAAGAACGATGGCTTATCAGTATGAAAACGTAAAGCTCGAAAAGGGCATGTACGGCAGAAGCGGCAAGAGCTTTTTGAAGGTGCTCGAGAGCCTTGACCCGAGCGAGAGCTACAAGGGCACGGCGCTCGAGGGGCTGGACGCCTTCCAGCGCCAGCTCAAGCGCTTTGACATCCACGTTAAGGGCGCAGGCAGCGACATGGTGGAAAAGTTTTTCCACACGAGCGAGTCCTCGGTGCTGTTTCCGGAGTTCGTCTCGCGCGTGGTGCGTCAGGGCATGGAGAGCGACATCCTGCCTGACATTACGGCGACAGTGACGAATTTTGACGGCATGGACTACCGCTCCATCGCGTCGGTCCCGACGGACGACGACAAGGAGCTCAAGCGCGTGGAGGAGGGTGCGAGCATCCCGACGACGAGCATCCGCACGCAGGAAAATCTCGTCAAGCTCCACAAGCGAGGCAGAATGCTGGTGGCGTCCTACGAGGCTATCCGCTTCCAGCGCCTTGACCTCTTTTCCGTGACGCTGCGCCAGATCGGCGCGTACATCGCACGCATGCATTTGAAGGACGCCATCGGCGTGCTGATGAACGGCGACGGCAACGGAAACCCCGCCGACAGCTATACGATCGGCGACGACGGCATTGGCGGCACGGAGGGGACGCTGAGCTACGAGGCGCTGCTGGGCTTCTGGTCGCAGTTTGACCCCTACACGATGAACACGATGCTGATGGGCAATGACATGATGCTCGAAATGCTCAAGCTCTCGGAATTCCAGAACCCGCTGACGGGTCTCAACTTCCAGGGCACGGGCACGCTGGCGACGCCGCTGGGCGCGAAGCTCCTGCGCACGAGCGCCATGCCCGCGGGCACGATCATCGGCCTTGACAAAAACTATGCGCTCGAGCGCATCTGCGGCAGCGAGGTGATGGTGGAGTATGACAAGCTGATCGACCGCCAGCTCGAGCGCGCGGCCATCACGAGCATCTCGGGCTTTGCAAAGCCGTATCAGGAGGCTTCGAAGGTGCTCAAATTGCAGTAAGAGCGGAGGCAGCGAAATGGCGGAAATGGACGCGATGGGGGAAAAGATCCTGACGCTCGCCAAGGCGCTGACGAAGGCGGACGAGAGCGAGCAGGAGCTGCTCGAAATGCTGTGCAGGACGCAGGAGACGCTGCTGGAGGGGCGGCTGAAGGACGGCGTATCCAAGAAGGCGTGCGGGGACGCGTTCCCCTGCGCGGCGGCGTTCCTCTCGGCGGCGGCGCTCGAGAGCGCGAGAGCGGGCGGGGAGGAGGCCTCCTCCCTGCGCGCAGGAGATCTGACGGTGACGAAGCGTTCCTCGGGCGAAAGCGGCAGACGGCTCGACGCGCTGCGCGCGCAGGCATGGGTGCTGATGCGGCCCTATACGGAGGACGGCGCGTTCTGCTTTTTCGGGGTGGCGGGATGAAGGAGATGCTGAAAGAAGCGTTCGCACGCTATGGCACGAGCGTTGAGGTGCGGCGCGGAGAGGACGCGGTGCGGACGAAGGCCTTTATCCAGCCGATCAGAAAAGAGAGCGGCGAGGAGCCGTTTGCCGTGACGGCGCTGGGCGCGGTGGACGAGATGTGCTGGCGGTATCTGGGTCCGGCGGATGTGGAGGTCGCGATGGGCGGGCGCGTGATCTGCGGGGAGAAGCAGTACGTCGTGCGCCGGGCGGCACCGCTGCGCGCGGGGGAGGAGATCCTTTACTACTGGGCGGTCCTGCGGGAGGAGACGACGGCATGACGGCGATAGGACAGGTGAAAAGAGCCGTGATGGCGGCCATTGCCGCCGCGGGCGGCACGGCGGTGGAGCGGTACGGCGAAGAGAAGTTCAGAACCTGCGCGCGGGCTGTGACGGCGGTGGGCGCGCGGGAGACGGTGATCGAGCCGGGCGGGGGAGCTGAATACCTCGGCAGGCGGGTGGACGAGAAAACGCAGGAGGTGCGCGAGACCTTCGGGCGGAGAATGACGCTGACGCTGTCGCTGGACGTTTACGCGCCGAGAGAGCTGAGCGCGGACGGCTGCGGGGAAGAAGCGGAGAAGGTGACGCAGGCGCTGACAGCGGCGCTGCCCGAGGGGCTCAGGCTGCGCGAGCTGCGCTGGGGCGCGGCGGAATGGGACAAGGCAACGGGCATGTTCCGCCTGTGCGCGAGCGCGCGCTACGCGGCATATTTCCTCTGCGAGCGGGCGGAGGACGAGACGGTATTTACCGATTTTGTATTGAAAGGCACGGTGAAAGAACGTGAATAGTACGATCCATGAGCGGCCGGGCGTGTATTCGTCCTGCGACGCATCGAGCGTGGTGAGCGCACGCGCGGCGGCAAAGACCATCGGCGCGGCGGCAATCGCGGCGAAGGGGACGGCGAACGAGGCGGTGCTCATCACCTCCTATGAGGAGGGCAGGAGCGTGTTCGGCGAGGACGCGGCGGGCACGCAGGGCATGAGCACGCTGCTCAGGATGCTCTTTTTGAACGGCGCGGGCGCGGTGAAGGCGGCGGCCGTGGGCAAGGCCGCGGGCGGCGCGGCGGATTACGCGAGCGCGTTCGCGGCGCTCAGCGAGGAAGAGGACGTGGGCATCGTGGTGTGCGACAGTGCGGAGGTGAGCGTGCACCAGAGCCTGAAAACGAGCGTGGAAAACGCGTCGAACGCAAGGCGCGAGCGCATCGCGGTCGTGGGCGGCGCGGCGGAAACGGTGGCGCAGATGGTGGAGCACGCGAAGAGCATCAACAGCGAGCGCATGGTGCTGGTGGGTCCGGACGCGGCGCTGGAGGACGGCACGGAGGCGAGCGCGGTGCTGGCGGCGGCGGCGGCCGCGGGCGTGATCGCGGGGAGCTCGGATGCGTCGGTTCCCATCAACGGCGCGGCGCTTGCGGGGCTTGGCGGCGTGAGCAAGCGGCTGAGCGACAGCGAGATCGACCAACTGGTGCGCGGCGGCGTGACGCCCATTGAGTGCGTGGGCGGCGTGTGCTCGCCGGTGCGCGGCATCACGACGAGAACGAGCACGGGCGGCGCGGCGGACACGACGTGGCGCGAGCTGACGACGATCCTCATCGTGGACGAGGTGATCCCGACGATCCGCAATGCGCTGCGCGCACGCTTTGCCCGCAGCAAAAATACCGCGCAGAGCCGCGGAGCGATCCGCTCGCAGGTGGTGCTCGAGCTTGAGGAGATGAAGAGCCGCGAGATCGTGGACGGCTACGGCGAGGTGAAGGTATCGGCGCTCGAGAGCGACGCGACGGTGTGCCTGGTGGAGTTCAGCTTTACGGTGGCGCACGGGCTGAACCGCATCTATCTGACGGCGCACATCACGGTGTGAGGAGGAGAAAAATGGCGAATACGATCTTACCGCTGAGCAGCGACATCTACCTTGAGGTGGACGGCAAAAAGGTGGCGGTGGTGCAGAGCTACACGACGAAGGCGACGCGTACGAGCCGCGAGATCGAGGCCTTCGGCGAGAGCGAGCCGGTGGCGACTATCGCGGGCGCGAACAAATATACGCTGGAGCTGAGCCGCCTGTACGCGACGGACGAGGCCATCGGAGACGGCATCAACTTCTACGAGCTGAACGATTTTTCGCTCGTGATCTGCAAGCCGGACAAGCGCATCATTTATTCCCAGTGCCGCTGGAGCAGCATTGAAGAAGCGGGCAAGCTGGGCGACGCGGCGGCGGAGAAGGTGACGATCATTGCGCGCAGGCGCATGGAGATCGCAAACTGATGGACGAAAAGCTTTTGCGCTTCCTTGGCCGGGAGCGGGAGATGAGCGTGGAGATCGGCGGGGAGAGATGCGCGCTGCGGCTGCTGTCGGCCCGGGAGACGCTCGCGCTGCGGCGCGAGATCGGGCAGCTTGACTGCGCGGACGAGGAAGAGCGGGCGCTGCGCGCGAACGCGGCGCTTTTGAAGCGGAGCATTGTAAAGGGCGGCGAGGCGGTTTATGAGCGGGCGGAGGGTGTGGAAAACGCGCTGAGCGCCGGGGAGATCAACGCGCTTGTGGCGCAGTATGCGCTGCTCGACGGGGCGGAGAACCCTTCGTGCGAGGATGGGCGCGAGACGGTGGAAGCGCTAAAAAAAGCCTGGAGCACGCGCCCTATGAGCGGCTGAAATGGCGCGTGCTCCGATATGCCGGGGCGCTGCCGAGCGAAGCGCGCGTGCGCGGGATGACGGACGGGGACTACCTCTACTGCCTGATGCACGAGATGCTCGACCGCGAGGAGGAGCTGGAACGGCTGTGCCCGGCGTGCAGAAGGCGGGCGGAAGAGGCGCGGTGCAGCGCCTGCGGAGAGCTGCTGGCCAACACGGCGGGCGGGGACAACGCAGGCTTTGACATGGCGCGGTATCTTCGCATGAAAGAGGGGAGAAGGGCTTGAATTACGTCGAATGGGTCCTGACGCGCGGCGCGGCGCTGTGGCGCGAGCGGGAGGAGCGGCTGAAAAAGCAGCTGTCGCGCTCCGTCGCGGGGGAGCGGACGGACGGCGAAAAGGATGGCGCGGCTGCGGAAAACGCGGCGGATGGAGACGCAAATGACGCGGCGGAGAAACGCGCGGAGACGGAGATGGCGCGCCTTGCGCGCAGACTGACGGGCAGGGAAGCGTCTGCTGCGGCGGAGAGCGCCGGTGCGCTGCCGGTGGGCATGACGGCGCGCACGGCTGCTTCCGCTGCGCCGGTGTACGCGGAAGAGAGCGGGGAAAGCGCGGCGGTGTGGCTCCGGCAGGAGCTGGGGAAAGAAGCACCCGCCGCGGCTGCTATGGCGGCAAAGACGGAGCGGGCCGCGCTTCTGCCGCGGGAGCGGGCGCTGCGGGAGACAGAGGAGTTCTCACAGAGCCTGGAGCGCGACGCGCGGCGCTACGACGGCGGCTTTTTATTCTACTGAAGAGGGGACGGAGAAAAAATGAACCTTGCACCGATGCGATACAAGGACTATGTGTGGCCGCACAACCCGGAGACCTACACCATCTCGTTCCGGCGGAACGTGGCGGTGGCGAAGGTGCCGTTCGGGCGGTACGGGATGCAGGATCTCGGCATGAGCTATCGCGTGATGGAGGGCGAGGGCGTGTTTGCGGGGAGGGGCGCCTACGGCGAGTTCAAAAAGCTGGCGACGGTCTTTTATCAGGGCGGCGCGGGGCTGCTGGTGCATCCGGTGTGGCAGGCGGCGCAGGCGTACTTCGTATCGCTCGAGCTTGCCCAGCAGCCGCTTGAGGACTATGTGCGCTACCGCTTCGCCTTCTGGGAGACGAGCCCGCTGAGCACGTCGCTCATCCGCGTGAGCGGCGAAAGCGGCGGCGGGAGCGCGTCCTCCGCCGCGGCGGCGCGCACGGTGTATACCGTGAAGCGCGGCGACACGCTTTGGGGCATCGCCTACGCCCACGGCGTGACGCTGGCGGCGCTTTTGAAGGCGAATCCGCAGATCCGCAACCCGAATGTGATCGCGGTGGGAGAGCGGGTGACGCTGCCGTGATGAAGGGCTATATCACGACGTGCGGCGGCGCGCAGTTTGAGCTGCCGGTGCTGCTGAAATGGGAGCTTTCCTACACGGGGAGCGTGCCGTGCGACAGCTTCACGCTGCGCTGCCCCTATGAGGCGGCGATGGCGGAGACGCTGCGCTCGGCCGTGCGCTTCACGGCGAGAGAGGACGGCGCGGTCGAATTCGCGGGTGTGATCGACGAATGCGCGGTCATGTGCGATGAAAAGGGCGTGCAGCTTGAGCTCAGCGGGCGCGGCATGGCGGCGCTGCTGCTCGACAACGAGGCGGAGGCCGTGACGTACCAGCGGGCGGCGATGAGCGAGATCGTAAGAAATCACGTGACGCCGTATGGCGTCGTCTGCGCGGGCTATGACGAGGTGGCGGCGGCGCATTACCGCGTGGCGAGCGGGTCGAGCCAGTGGAAGGTGCTGCATGACTTTGCGGCGCTGCACGGGGGAATCGAGCCGTATTTTGACAAAAGCGGGAATCTGACGCTCAGAAAGGCGCGCCGGGGCGCAGACATCGTGATCGACGAGACGGCGCCGGTGACGGCGCTGACCTACTGCGACCGGCGCTACGGCGTGATCGCCGAGGCGCTGGTGGTGGACAGAAAGGCAGGCGCGCGCCAGAGCGTGAAAAACGAGGAATTCTGCGCGCGCGGCGGGACGAGCCGGAGGGTGTTCTACGTGCCGGCGAAAAGCGGCGCGCAGACGATGCGCTGCACGGGCGAGTATCAGATCAGAAAGTCGCGCGAGGGCGCGGAGACGCTGCGCGTGAGCATCGCGGGGAAATTCTCCGCCGCGCCGGGCGATCTCGCGCGCGTGAGCGGGACGAAGCTCGGCATCGGCGGGCGCTTTCGTGTGATCGAGCTGACGCGGCGCTTCGGCGAGAGCGGAGAGACGAGCGAAGTGAGCTTGCAGAGGGAGTGATGGAGCGATGTGGTTATCGAGAAAGCTGGCGGCGCACGAGATGCAGGACGTGGCCTCGGCGCAGGATGGCACGGTGACGATCGACGGCGAGGAAACAGCGGTATTCAGCAGCGGAGAGGCGCGCGGCGTTCAGACCGTGGGGCCGGGCGGCTACGAGTGGAAGCCGCGAAGGGGCGAGGACGTGCTGATCGTGCGCGGCGGGACCTTTGGCGAGGAGAGCTACGCCGTGGGCGTGCCCGCGGGAAAAAGCGGGGAGCTTGCGCCGGGAGAGGTGCGCATCCGCGCGGCGCTTGAGGGGGCGGAGATCGTACTGCACAACAACGGCGTGATCGAGCTGAACGGACTGGTGTTCATCAACGGCGTGCCGTATCTGCCGCTGGGAGGATGAGAGATGGAACTGAAGATCAGGGACAGGGACTATGTGTCCGACGGCGCGGGCGGACTTGAACGCGCTGACGGCTGGGACGAGGTGCTGCAGCGCGTACTCTTCAAGCTGAGCGTGCGGCGCGGGAGCTTTTCTCTTGCGCCGGAGCTTGGCAGCGAGCTGCACCTTTTATGGCGGGAAAAGGGCGAGAGCCGCGCGACGGCGGCGAAGCAGTACATTGCCGAGGCGCTGGCGGAGGAAGCGGGGCTGACGGTGAGCGATGTGACGATGGAGCAGAAGGGCGACCTTCTTGCGCTGCGCATCGCGCTGCTCTATGAGGGGGAGGAGCGCGGTGTGAGCGTGGAGATCGGGGGAGAGTGAAACGATGGAGGAATTGAGAGCGATCTATGAGCGGATGCGGGAGACATTCGCGCAGGAGACGGGCTTTGTGCCGAACGACGGCTGCGACATGATGGTGCGCCTTTACGCGCTGGCGGCGGAGGTGCAGGCGCTGCTGGCACAGGCAGACTGGGTGCTGGACCAGAGCTTTCCGCAGACGGCGCAGGGGCAGTATCTGGATTACCACGCCGAAACGCGCGCGCTGACGCGCCTGCCGGCGGAAAAGGCCGAGGGCGTGCTGCGCTTTTCCGCGCCGTCGGCCGTGGTGACGGATTATGAGATCGACGCGGGGAGCACGGCGATGACGAGCGGCGGCGTGCGCTTTGAAACGACGGAAAAGGCGGTGCTCGCGACAGGCGAAACGTATGTGGACGTGCCGGCGCGCGCCGTGGAGGCGGGGGCTGCCGGCAATGCCGTCGCGGGGGCGGTGCACATCATGTCAGCCTATCCGGTGGGCGTTACGCGGTGCGAAAATCCGGCGGCGTTTTCCGGCGGCAGCGACGAGGAGAGCGACGAGAAGCTGCGCGAGCGCGTGCTTGCGAGCTTCAAGCGCCTGCCGAACGGCGCGAACGCGGCCTTTTACGAGCAGGAGGCGATGCGCTTTGCGGGCGTGGCGGCGGCGAAGGCGGTGGGCCGGGCGCGCGGCATCGGCACGGTGGACGTGTACGTTTCGACGCACGCGGGCGTGCCGGAGGCGGCGCTGATGCAGGAGATCGCAGAGGACCTGCAGAAAAAGCGCGAGATCGCGGTGGACGTACAGGTCAAGGTGCCGGTGAAGAAAACGGTGAACGTGAGCGCGGAGCTGACGGCAGAGCCGGGGTGGACGATGCAGGAGGTCACGGACGCGGCGAGAGCGGCGCTCGCGGCGCATTTTACCGGCGAGCGGCTGGGCGAGAGCGTCTACACGGCGAAGCTTGCGAGTATCCTCTACGGCGTGGAGGGCGTGAGCAACTGCCATCTGCTCTCGCCGTCTGCGGACATTGAGGTGAGCGCGACGCAGCTGCCGGTGCTCGGCACGGTGACGCTCGCGGAGATCGAAGCGGGGGACGGCGAATGACGTATTACGACTATCTCTGCGCGCTTCTGGAGCCGATGCGCATTTACCGCACCGGGCGCGGCAGCATCAGCGGCGGCGAGCTGTACGCGGCCGGGGCGGCGCTGGACGGCGCACAGAAAAAACTGGACCATGCCGAACGCGAGAGCATCCTGCCGCTTGCGGAGGATGAGGGGCTTTCGCGGCGGGAAAAGCTTTTTTCCCGCTGCCCGGTGAGAGCTTCGACCGCGCTGCGGCGCGAGGCTGCCGCCGCGCTCGCGCGCATCGGCGCGGACGGCTTTACGCTCTCAGAGATCAACGCGGCGCTCGCCGGCTGCGGCATTCCCGCGGCGGTGGAGGAGACGGCGGAAAAGGGCGTGGTGCGCGTCCGCTTTCCCGGCACGGTGGGCGTGCCGGAGGAGTTTTCGCAGGTGGAGCGCATTATCCTCGACATCATCCCCTGCCATCTGCTGACGGAGTTCTGGTTCCGCTATCTTACGTGGCGCGAGTGCGAGGCGCAGGGCTTTACCTGGCGGACGGCCGAGAGCGCGGGGCACACATGGGAGAGCTTTGAAAAGGCGGTGGGCGACGCATGACCGAGCAGGAGATGAGCATCCGGCTCACGGCGGCGGAGCAGCGCGCCAAATCGAACACGCACCGCATCGAAACGCTGGAACAGCAGCAGAAGGACCTGAATAAGCTGGTAACGGCAGTGGAGGTGCTCGCCTCGCGCGAGATGGGCGTGGAGCGCGACGTGAAGGAGATCAAGGCGGATGTGAAGAGCATCACGCAGAAGCCTGCGCGGCGCTGGGACGCGATGGTGGACCGCGTGCTGTATGTGCTCATCGGGGCGGCGCTTTCCCTGCTGATGACAGGGGGGAGCGTATGAAGAAAAAGAGAGCAAGCTTTTCCAAGGTGCTGCTGGTTCTGGAAAGCGCGATCGTGCTGTATACGACCTATCAGGGCTTTGCGCTGGCAAAGCTGGCGGTGCATGCGGCGTTCATGGGAACGCTGCCGTGGATCGCGACGATGGTGACGGCGGCGTGGGGCGCTTACGGGACGAGCGCGGCCTGCTACTATGCAAAGGCAAAGGCGGAAAATACGTGCGGCGGCGTGACGTATGAAACGGTGTGCCGCGGCATCGACTGCGAGGGGTGAGGGAATGGAGCAGCTGAAACGAAGACTTTCAAACCTCCTGAGCGTGAAAAGCCTTGTGACGATCTGTCTGACGATCACGTTCTGCGTGCTGACGGTCGAGGGCAAGGTGACGCAGGAGTTCAACACGGTGTATCTCATGGTGATCGCGTTCTACTTCGGCACGCAGAACGGCAAGACGCAGGAGGAGACGTAAATGCGGCACAGCAGGGACATCGGCGATCTGCGCGCGGACGTGGCGGAAAACTGCCGGGCGCTGCTGGCACTGGCGGAAAAGCGGGGCCTGCGCGCGCTCGTGACGGAGACCGTGCGGGACGACGCGTATCAGAAAATGCTCGCGGAGAAGGGGTACGCGGCAAAGGGCGCGGTGACGCCCTCGTTCCACGCCGAGCATGCAGGACTGGCCTTCGACATTTGCAAGAATGAGAAGGGGCACGAGTACGACGATCCGGTGTTTTTCGAGCGGATGGGGGCGCTCGGAAAGAAGGCGGGCTTTTCCTGGGGCGGGGACTGGAAAAGCTTTCCGGACCGGCCGCATTTCCAGTGGGACGCGAACGGCGCGTACACGGGCGCAATGGTGCGTGCGCGGCGTTATCCGCCGCTTATGCCGCGCTTTAAGGAGGAAGAGATGACGCAGCAGGAGTTTAACGAGCGGATAGAGGCCTATTTTCGCTCGCTCGCACAGCGCGAGCCGGCGCCCTGGAGCGCGGAAGCGCGCGCTTGGGCGGAGCAAACGGGACTGATCGCGGGCGACGAAACGGGCAACAAGCAGTACAAAAGCTTTCTGACGCGCGAGCAGCTGGTGGTGCTGCTCAGGCGCTTTGCACAGCGCGGCGGAATGGAATAAACGCTTTGAGAGCGCCGGAGGGGATGATCCTCCGGCGCTCTTTCTGCATGCGGGGAGACGGGAGAAAATGCCCTGAATTGCAGGAAATCTTGCAAAAATCGGTCGTTTTTAACAAATCGGGCGGACGCACGTTCACGGAAACGACAAAAAACGCGGTGAAAATTTGTTCAGTTTTTTTGAACTTTCCCAGCCGATTTTCATTGATTTCATGCGGAAGTTCCACTATAATCTAAAATGAAGCCTGTATGAGCACCACCCGAAGGATTTTTGAAGGAATCCATGCAAGATGCTCGTTGGCAATAAAACACGTTCATCAAAATCAGGGAGGGTTTTATCTTGAATAAGGTCATGACATTGCACGATGCCGTTGAAAAGTACGTTGAAAACGGCGACACCCTTGCGATCGGTGGCTTTACCACCAACCGTAAGCCCTATGCTACGGTCTCCGAGATCCTGCGTCAGGGCAAGAAGGACTTCATCGTTTACGCCGGTCCCGGCGGCGGCGAGGTCGATATGCTCATCGGCGAGGGCCGTGTGGCGGCTTACATCAACTGCTACACCGCCAACTCCGGCTACACCAACGTTTCCCGCCGCTTCCGCGCGGCGATCGAGCAGGGCAAGCTCACGTATGAGGACTATTCTCAGGACGTTCTGATGCTCATGCTCCACGCCTCTTCTCTGGGCCTTCCGTTCCTGCCGGTGCGCCTGATGCAGGGCAGCGGCCTGATGAAGTTCTGGGGCATCAGCGAGGAAAAGCGCAAGACCATGCCCAAGATCGAGGATCTCAAGTGCGCTGAGATCGACAACCCCATGGTCCCCGGCCAGAAGGTCGTCGCCGTGCCCGTGCCTAAGATCGACACCGCCATCATCCATGTCCAGCAGGCCTCCCCGGACGGCACCTGCATCATCTGCGGCGACGAGTTCCACGATGTTGATATCGCGGTCGCCGCGCGCAAGACCATCGTCACCTGCGAGGAGATCGTCTCCGACGAGTACATCCGCCGCGATCCCTCCAAGACCCGCATCTTCGGCGAGTGCGTGCAGGCGGTCGTCAAGGCGCCCTACGGCGCATGGCCCGCGCAGTGCTACGACTACTATGATGACGATGACGCCGGCCTGAAGGAATACGACAAGGCTTCCAAGTATCAGGACGCCGAGGACGCCGTCAAGCAGCTCGAGAAGGCCGCCGCCAAGGCTGCCAAGGCGCTTGAAAAGGCTCCCGAGGACGAGAAGCTCAAGCTCGCCGCCGAGAACGCGCAGAAGGCCTTCGAGCTCGCCAGGAGCGGCGAGAAGGTTCCCGAGACCTTCAAGGATTATGTTGAAAAGTGGGTCTACAGCTGCGCCGACCAGTCCGCCCTGCTCGACAAGATCGGCGGCAGCCGTCTGATGCGCCTGAAGAACGAGCCGCACCTCGGCTATTCCACTACACACTAAGGTTTGGGAGGCTAAATAGAAATGTCTGATTATACGAAGTATACCAAGCAGGAAATGCAGGCTTATGCCATTGCCAAGAACATCAAGGAAAACCAGATCGTCATCGTCGGTACGGGCCTTCCGCTGATCGGTGCGTCCCTCGCCAAGCGCGCGGTCTGCCCCAGCTGCCACCCCATCGTCGAGTCGGGCCTGATGGACTGCGACCCTGTTGAGGTCCCCCGCTCCGTCGGCGATAACCGCTTCATGGCGCACTGCGCCGTGCAGTGGCCCAACATCCGCTTCGTCGGCTTCGAGGCGAACGAGTGGCTGCATGACGAGGACCGTCTCGTCGCCTTCATCGGCGGCGCGCAGATCGATCCCTACGGCAACGTGAACTCCACCTGCATTTTCGGCAAGGGCGATTACCTGCAGCCCACCACCCGCTTCACCGGCTCCGGCGGCGCCAACGGCATCGCCACCTACTGCAACACCATCATCATGATGCAGCACCAGAAGCGCCGCTTCATGGACCATGTTGACTACATCACCTCCTGCGGCTGGATGGACGGCCCTGGCGGCCGCGAGCGCGCGGGCCTGCCCGGCAACCGCGGTCCCCAGATGGTCGTCACCGACCTCGGCATCATGAAGTTTGATGAAGAGACCAAGCGCATGTACCTCGCTTACTACTATCCGTTCTCCTCTCCCGAGATGGTGCAGGAGAACACCGGCTTTGAGATCGACGTCTCCCGCGCGGAGCTGATGGAAGGCCCCTCTCCGGAGATCATCCGCCTCATCCGCGAGGAGATCGACCCGGGCCAGGCGTTCATCAAGGTCCCCAAGGATAAGTAATTGCTATTGTTATTTCGATAAGAAGGAGAACTTAAAATGAGCGAATATTCCATGCCCTCTTATTTCCAGAATATGCCGGTGATCGGCAAGGAGCTCAGCGCGTTCCATGAGGACAACGCCGCTGAGATCCAGGCGGTCGAGCAGGAGATCCATGAGATCCGCGAGGCTGCCCTCGAGGCCGGCAAGAGCACCGAGGCTCTCAACGAGTCCGGCCAGTGGACCGCGATGCAGCGCATCATGGAGCTTGTTGACGAAGGTACCTGGTGCCCGCTTAACAGCCTCTACAACCCCCAGGACAACAAGAACGGCTCCGTCGGCATCGTCAAGGGCCTCGGCCGTATCGACGGCAAGTGGGCCGTCATCATCGCGAGCGACAACAAGAAGCTCGCCGGCGCTTGGGTCCCCGGTCAGGCCGACAGCCTGCTGCGCGGCAGCGACACGGCCAAGCGCCTGCGCATCCCCCTTGTTTACGTCCTCAACTGCTCCGGCGTTAAGCTCGACGAGCAGGAGAAGGTCTACCCCAACCGCCGCGGCGGCGGCACCCCGTTCTATCGCAACAGCGAGCTGAACCAGATGGGCGTGCCCGTCATCGTCGGCATCTACGGCACCAACCCCGCCGGCGGCGGCTATCACTCCATCTCCCCGACCATCCTGATCGCGCACGAGGACGCCAACATGGCAGTCGGCGGCGCCGGTATCGTCGGCGGCATGAGCCCCAAGGGCCACGTGGATAAGGAAGCGGCCGAGGCGCTCATCAAGGCGCAGAAGAACCTCAAGAGCGACATCCCCGGCACCGTCGCCATCCACTATGGCGAGACCGGCTTCTTCCGTGAGGTCTACGCCGACGAGGAGGGCGTGCTCGCCGGTATCCGTAAGTACATGGCCATGCTGCCGGCTTACGATCCCGAGTTCTTCCGCGTGGACGATCCCAAGGAGCCCCTGTTCGACGCCAATGACCTCTACAGCATCGTGCCCTTCAACCAGAAGCGCTCCTACGACATGGTCGAGGTCCTCGCGCGTCTGTTCGACGGCTCCGAGTTCATGGAGTACAAGCACGGCTACGGCCCCGAGATGATCACCGGTCTTGCCAAGATCGACGGTCTGCTCGTCGGCGTTGTCGCCAACTATCAGGGCATGCTGATGAACTACCCCGAGTACAAGATGGCCACCTACGGTCAGGCGATGGGCGTCGGCGGCAAGCTGTACCGTCAGGGCCTCATCAAGATGAACGAGTTCGTCACCCTCTGCGCCCGTGACCGCATCCCGATGCTGTGGGTCCAGGATACCACCGGTATCGACGTCGGCAACGACGCTGAGCGCGCCGAGCTCCTCGGTCTCGGCCAGAGCCTCATTTACTCCATCCAGTCCAGCAAGCTGCCGATGATGGAGATCACCCTCCGCAAGGGCACCGCCGCTGCGCATTACGTGCTCGGCGGCCCGCAGGGCAACGACAACAACGCCTTCTCCATCGGCACCGCCACGACCGAGATCTACGTCATGCACGGCGAGACCGCTGCGGCCGCCATGTATGCCCGCCGCCTCGTGAAGGAGGAGAAGGCCGGCGAGGATCTCCAGCCCACCATCGACAAGATGAACGCGCTGATCCAGGACTATGCCAAGAAGTCCAGCCCGAAGTTCTGCGCCAAGGCCGGCCTGACCGACGAGATCGTCGATATGAACGACATCCGTCCCTATGTCCAGGCCTTCGCGAACGCCTGCTACCAGAACCCCGAGAGCATCTGCCCGGTCCATCAGATGCTGCTGCCGCGCGTCATCCGCGACTACGACGCGCTCAACGCGCAGTAAGCCAGGCGAGTAAAAACGCTTTCGCGGCGCAGCCTGCGCGGCGGCAAGAACCGCGCAGGCTGCGATCATGAAAACGGAGAAGAAAGATGAGCATTTATACCATGGGCATTGACGTGGGCTCTACCGCGTCGAAGTGTGTGATCTTAAAGGACGGCAGCGTTCTCGCCGCCAAGTCCCTCGTGCCCGTCGGCACCGGCACGACCGGCCCCGCGCGCGCGATCGCGCAGGTGCTGGAAAACGCCGGCATGACCCGCGAGCAGATGGACTTCGTCCTTGCCACGGGCTACGGCCGCAACAGCCTTGACGGCCTTGCCGACATGCAGATGAGCGAGCTTTCCTGCCACGCAAAGGGCGCGGCGTTCCTGTTCCCCAGCGTCCGCACGGTCGTTGATATCGGCGGGCAGGACGTGAAGGTCATCGAGATCGAGAACGGCATGATGAAGAATTTCGTCATGAACGACAAGTGTGCAGCCGGTACCGGCCGCTTCCTCGACGTCATGGCCCGCGTGCTGGAGGTCAAGGTCGAGGAGCTCGGCGATCTTGGCGACAAGTCCACCAAGGAGGTCGGCATCAGCTCGACCTGCACGGTCTTTGCCGAGAGCGAGGTCATCTCGCAGCTCGCCATGGGCACCGACAAGTGCGACATTATCCACGGCATCCACAAGTCCGTCGCGGGCCGCGTTTCCGGCCTGTGCCACCGCATCGGTGTGCGCGACGATGTGGTGATGACCGGCGGCGTCGCGCAGAACCACGGCATCGTGCAGGCGCTCAGAGAGCAGCTCGGCCACGAGATCCACACCTCGCCCCTCACGCAGTACAACGGCGCGCTCGGCGCCGCCCTGTTCGCTTATCAGAAAGCTCTGAAAAAGCAGTAAAAAACGTTAATCATATCATTATTCGCATTAGGAGGAATCAATCATGGCAAAACAAGTCAGTCCCGGCGTGCTTGCCCTGCGCAAGGTCGTCGATGACGTCTATGCCGACGCCCGTGAAGCGAAGAAGCAGGGTAAGCTGGTCGGTTGGTCCAGCTCCAAGTTCCCCTGCGAGCTTGCTGAGGCCTTTGACCTCAACGTAATGTATCCGGAGAACCAGGCTGCCGGTATCGCCGCCCAGCGCGACGGCGAGATCATGTGCCAGGCCGCGGAGGACCTCGGCTTCGACAATGATATCTGCGGCTATGCCCGTATCTCCCTGGCTTACGCCGCCGGTAAGCGCGCGAGCCGCAAGTTCGACCCCGAGACCCTCGAGTTCATCATCGACCCCAACAGCGGCAAGCCCCTCAAGGACGAGAACGGCAAGGTCGTGATCGACCCCGAGACCGGCAAGCCCAAGAAGGACCCCAAGACCCAGGTCCCCTATACCGTTCTTGATGATATCCACGAGATCGAGGCTCTGCCCGAGACCACCGAGAAGGAGATCGCCTACAAGAACTTCCGCCGCGAGGCCATCAAGCCCTACAAGCAGATGCGCATCCCCCAGCCGGACTTCGTCCTGTGCTGCAACAACATCTGCAACTGCATGACCAAGTGGTACGAGAATATCGCCCGTATGTGCAACATCCCCCTCATCATGGTCGATATCCCCTACAACAACACCGTGGAAGTCAGCGATTCCGCCGTCAAGTACGTCCGCGCCCAGTTCGACAACGCCATCCATGAGCTCGAGAAGCTCACCGGAAAGAAGTTCGACGAGGCGAAGTTCGAGCTTGCCTGCAAGCACGCGAACCGCACCGCGCAGAACTGGCTCAAGGTCTGCGACTTCCTGCAGTACAAGCCCGCCCCGATGAGCGGCTTCGACCTCTTCAACCACATGGCCGACGTCGTCACCGCCCGCGGCAAGGAAGCGGCGGCCGACGCGTTCGAGCTGCTGTCCAAGGACCTGCAGAAGAACATTGAGGAAGGCACCTCCACGCTGCCCTTCCCCGAGCAGTACCGCGTCATGTTCGAGGGCATCCCCTGCTGGCCGAAGCTCCCGAACCTCTTCAAGCCCCTCAAGGAAAACGGCATCAACGTCACCGCCGTCGTGTACGCGCCCGCCTTCGGCTTCGTCTACAACAACATGGACGAGATGGCCCGCGCCTACTACAAGGCGCCCAACTCCGTCTGCATCGAGCAGGGCGTTGCCTGGCGTGAGGGCATCTGCCGCGACAATAAGGTCGATGGCGTGCTTGTCCACTACAACCGCTCCTGCAAGCCCTGGTCCGGCTACATGGCCGAGATGCAGCGCCGCTTCACTGCCGACCTCGGCGTGCCCTGCGCCGGTTTCGACGGCGACCAGGCCGACCCGCGCAACTTCAACGAAGCGCAGTACGCGACCCGCGTTCAGGGTCTGGTCGAGGCTATGGAAGCCAACAAGAAAGACTAAGGAGGGCGTGAAAAAATGAGTATCGAAGCTATCGTTAATGAATTTTCCGCCGTTGCCGCCAACCCCAAGGGCCAGCTCAAGGCCTACAAGGAAACCGGCAAGAAGTGCATCGGCGTGATGCCTTACTACGCGCCCGAAGAGCTCGTCTATGCCGCGGGCATGATGCCCTTTGGCATGTGGGGCAGCAACAATAAGACCGAGCAGCGCTCCAAGGAGTACTGCGCGACCTTCTACTGCACCATCGCACAGCTCGACCTTGAGATGCTGCTCGACGGTACGATGGATCTGCTGGACGGCGTCATCACCCCGACCATCTGCGACACGCTGCGCCCCATGAGCCAGAACATCCGCGTCGCCATGAGCGAGAAGCTGCCCTGCATCTTCCTGGCTCACCCCCAGAACCGCTTCGCCGACTGGGGCAAGCAGTTCTGCCTCGACCAGTACAACGACGTCAAGGCCGGTCTTGAAAAGATCGCCGGTCACGAGATCAAGAGCGAGGATATCGCCGCGGCCATCAAGGTCTACAACAAGTCCCGCGCCGCCCGCCGCGAGTTCGTCAAGCTCGCAAGCGCCCACTGCGACGTCATCGACCCGATCATGCGCTCGGCCGTCCTGAAGGCTGCCTGGTTCATGGATAAGGCCGAGTACACCGAGAAGCTTGAGGCCCTCAACGCCGAGCTTTCCGCTCTGCCCGAGGCCAAGTGGAACGGCGTCAAGGTCGTCACCTCCGGCATCATCTGCGACAACCCGACCCTTCTCAAGATCTTTAAGGACAACAACGTCGCCATCGCGGCGGACGATGTTGCGCACGAGTCCCGTGCCTTCCGCACCGACGCGAGCGAAGAGGGCGACCCGATGATGGCCCTCGTCGATCAGTTCACCAACATCGACTACGACGTCCTGCTCTACGATCCGCAGTCCAACCAGAACCGCCGCGGCGAGTTCGTGGCCAACATGGTCAAGGAGTCCGGCGCGCAGGGCCTGGTGCTGTTCATGCAGCAGTTCTGCGACCCCGAGGAGATGGAGTTCCCGTACCTCAAGAAGGCGCTCGACGCCGCCGGTATCCCCTTCATCAAGCTCGGCGTTGACCAGCAGATGCGCGACTTCGGCCAGGCGGCGACCGCCATCCAGGCCTTTGCCGACGTTCTGTCCGTACAGTAAGATTGATCTCTTTCCCTCCCGCTTTTTCGGGCGGGAGGGAAAGATCGTTTGGTTCCCGTTAAAAAAGTGCATAAGCGCTTGCAGCATTCGCACCCGCTTTGCTATAATCCACATTTGAAAGGTAAAAGGAAGAAATGGAATACAGCAGCCTGTTTGTTACCCTGATGGGTATCGGCACCGTGTTCTTTGGCCTGATCTGCATCATTTTCCTGACCATGGCAATGGGCGCTGTCCTTAAGGGCAGCAACAAAGCGCCCGCTGCCGCAGCGGCTCCCGCTGCCGCGCCCGCTCCGGCTCCCAAGCCGCAGGGTATGCAGCCGGAGATCGTGGCCGCGATCACCGCAGCTCTGTCCGAAGAGATCGGCATCCCCTCCAAGAGCATGAACATCGTCAACATCAAAAAAATCTAATTTTATTTTTAGGAGAGAACAATTATGATCAAGCAGTACAATGTCACCGTTAACGGTACCACCTACGAAGTCACCGTCGAGTCCGCCGCCGGCGGCAGCCGCATGTCTTCCGCTCCTGTCTCCCGCGCTGCCGCTGCTCCCGTTGCCCGCGCTGCCGCTCCCGCGCCTGCTGCTGCTCCCGCTCCCGCCGCTGCTCCCAAGGCTGCCGCTCCCGCTGGCGCCGGCACTGTTGCGAGCCCCATGCCCGGCACCATCCTCGATGTGAAGGTCGCCGCCGGTCAGGCCGTCAAGGAAGGCGATCTGCTGTTCATCCTCGAGGCCATGAAGATGGAGAACGAGATCTTCGCTCCCTGTGCCGGCACCGTTTCCTCCGTTGCAGTTGCCAAGGGCGCTGCTGTCAACCCCGGCGACGTTCTGTGCGTCATCGGCTAAAAAACAGCATTCCCCTGAATTAACTGTGAAAGGAAAAGAAACATAAATGGCTGCTATTACTAATTTCCTGCAGCAGACCGGCTTCTATATGTTTGGTCAGGGCGGCAACTTGAAGTGCCTCATCATGATCGGCATTTCCTTCCTGCTGCTGTATCTGGCCATCGTGAAGGGCTTTGAGCCGCTGCTGCTCCTGCCCATCGCGTTCGGTATGCTGTGCACCAACCTCCCCGGCGCGGACATGTTCCACGAGATCCTGTTCGCCGGCGGACACGTCCATTGGGACCTCTTCGGAGGCGCGCCCATCACGCAGGAATTCCTGACAGAGATGTCGGAGGCCGGCGTTGCCGATGCGGTGCTTGCGCCGTGGGCTGTCGGCAGCACGGTGAGCCTGGGCCTGCTGGACGTCCTCTATCTCGGCGTTAAGCTCGGCATCTACCCCTGCCTGATCTTCATGGGTGTCGGCACGATGACCGACTTCGGTCCCCTGATCGCGAACCCCAAGTCCCTGCTGCTCGGTGCTGCCGCCCAGCTCGGTATCTTCATGACCTACGTCGGCACGCAGTTCATGGGCTTCACCTATCAGCAGTCTGCCTCCATCGGTATCATCGGCGGCGCTGACGGCCCGACCGCGATCTTCGTCACCTCCCGTCTCGCTCCCGAGCTGCTCGGTCCTATCGCCGTTGCCGCTTACTCCTACATGGCGCTCGTTCCGGTCATCCAGCCCCCCATCATGAAGGCTCTGACCACCAAGGAAGAGCGCAAGATCGTCATGCGCCCGCTGCGTCAGGTCAGCAAGCGCGAGAAGATCATCTTCCCCATCATGATCACCGTTTTCGTGGCGCTGCTCGTTCCCTCCGCTGCGCCGCTGATCGCGTGCCTGATGCTCGGTAACCTGTTCAAGGAGTCCGGCGTTGTTGATCGTCTGCAGAAGACCGCCGGTAACGAGCTGATGAACATCGTCACCATTTTCCTCGGCTTCACCGTCGGCGCTACTGCCACCGCCACCACCTTCCTTTCTCTCCAGACCCTCGAGATCATGGCGATGGGTATCGTTGCCTTCGGCTTCGGTACCGCGGGCGGCGTACTGCTGGCCAAGCTCATGAACCTCTTCATGAAGGAAAAGATCAACCCGCTGATCGGTTCCGCCGGTGTTTCCGCCGTCCCGATGGCCGCGCGTGTTTCCCAGGTCGTCGGCCAGAAGGAGAACCCCTCCAATTTCCTGCTCATGCACGCCATGGGCCCGAACGTTGCCGGTGTTATCGGTTCCGCTATCGCCGCAGGCGTCCTGATGTCCCTGTTCGGCTAATTCTCAGCAAGGTGAAAAGAGCACCCGCAAGGGTGCTCTTTTTTCGTATCCAAAGGGGATTTGTACGCCCGCACGCGCCGCCGCGCCAATCAGCCGCGCGGAATACTGCCCTGCACGCACTGACAAGCCGCACAGCGCAGCGGAAGATGCCGTATACACGCCTGTAAGGGCTTCTGTGCGGCACACAGCATCGTACCGCGCCGTGCATACAAAAGCCTGAACGCAGCAACAAGCTATGCTGCCCGTGCTGTCGTATTGCGCCGTGTTGTGCCGCCCACCCGCGCCGCCGGAAACAAAAAAGAGGAATACTCTCTCGAGTATTCCTCTTTTTACATTATGACCAGAGTGCCTGCATCGCAAGGATCGCCAGCGCACCGGCGGCGAGAAACACGGCTGCGATCAGAAGGCCGGCCTTCAGCGCGCCGCCGACGGCGGCATTGCGCTCCTCGCGGCTCAGCTCGCCGCTCGTGTCCCACGGGCGATCGTTCGCCTCGGGGGCGTCGGGCTCGCGGAAGTCCGCACGGTCCGCGCGTTTGCGGATGCGGGGGACGAGCAGCGGCTGCGATTCGATGCCGCTCATGTCGGCGATCGTGCGGCCGTCGTCATCGTCGTAAGTGCGCCTGTTTTTCCTCATTTATCGTAGAGGTGGCAACAGACGAAGTGACCGGGCTCGATCTCGCGCTGGACGGGCGCTTCCTCCTCGCAGCACTTCATGCAGTTGGCGCAGCGGGTGTGGAACTTGCAGCCCTTGGGCGGATTCGCGGGGGAGGGAATGGAGCCTTCGAGCACGATACGGTTCATCTTCACCGTCGGGTCGGGGATGGGGATAGCGGAGAAGAGGGCCTTCGTGTAGGGGTGGAGCGGATTGCGGAAGATATCCGTCTTCGCGCCGTACTCCACGAGGTTGCCGAGGTACATGACGCCGACAGTGTCGGAGATATGCTCGACAACGGACAGATCGTGGCTAATGAACAGATACGTCAGCTTGTACTGGTCCTGCAGTTCGTTGAGCAGGTTGATGATCTGCGCCTGAATGGACACGTCGAGCGCGGAGACCGGCTCGTCGCAGACGATGAACTCAGGGTTGAGCGCGAGCGCACGCGCGATGCAGATACGCTGGCGCTGGCCGCCGGAGAACTCGTGCGGATAACGGTCCTTATGGAAGGGCTGGAGACCGCAGTTGTCCATGACCTGATCGATGTAGTCGTTGAACTCGTCCTTCGGCACGAGGTTGTGCTCGCGCACGGCCTCGCCGATGATCTCGCCGACCGGCATACGCGGGGAGAGCGAGGAGAACGGGTCCTGGAAGATGATCTGCATCTTCGTGCGCAGGGCGCGCAGATCCTTGTGGGAGAGGTCGTAGACCTCCTGCCCGTTGAAGAGGACCTGACCGGCGGTCTTATCGTCGTACAGGCGGAGGATGGTGCGGCCCGTGGTGGTCTTGCCGCAGCCGGACTCGCCGACGAGGCCCATCGTGGTGCCGCGCTTTAAGTTGAACGTGACGCCGTCAACGGCCTTGACATAGCCGACCGTGTGAGCGATCATGCCGCTCTTGATGGGGAAGTACTTCTTCAGGTGGTTGACCTGCAGGATGTACTGGGGATCATACTCCACGGGGGTGAAATTGGGGTCCTGGAACGGATTGTCCTTGTGCTCAGCCATCTTATTCACCCTCCTTCTTCATATTCTCGGGATAGTAGCGGTAGCAGCTGACCCTGTGCGTCGGGGAGAGGGCGATCTCATGCGGATACTCGCCCTCGCAGCCGTTCACGCACATTTCGCAGCGGTCCTTAAAGTAGCAGTAGTTCGGCATGTTGATGGGGTTCGGGACTTTGCCGGGGATGGAATAGAGCTTGTCAACCTGCTTGCCGACGACCGGCTTGGAGGCCATCAGACCGATGGTGTAGGGGTGCGCGGGATGGGCGAAGATCTCCTCCGCCGTGCCCTTTTCGACGATGCGGCCGGCATACATGACGACCACGTAGTCCGCCATCTCGGCGATGACGCCGAGGTCGTGCGTGATGAACATGATCGAAGAGTTGATACGGTCCTTCAGGTTGCGCAGAAGGTCGAGGATCTGCGCCTGGATCGTCACGTCGAGCGCCGTGGTGGGCTCGTCGGCGATGATGAGCTTGGGGTTGCAGGCAAGCGCCATGGCGATCATGACACGCTGGCGCATACCGCCGGAAAGCTCGTGCGGGAACATCTTGTAGACGCCCTCGCTGTTGGCGATGCCGACCATCTCGAGCAGCTTGATGGTGCGCTGCTTGATCTGCTCCTTGTCGTGGCCCTCCTCATTGTGCAGGGCGATGACCTCATCGACCTGGTCGCCGATGCGGAACACGGGGTTCAGCGCGGTCATCGGCTCCTGGAAGATCATGGAGATGAAGTTGCCGCGCAGGTGCTGCATGACCGTGTCGGGCGCCTTCGTCACGTCGTAGGCCTTATCGCCGAGGTTCAGGCGGATCTCGCCCTCCACGACCTGACCCTGCGGACGCTGCAGCAGCTGCATGATCGAAAGGCTCGTCACGGACTTGCCGCAGCCCGACTCACCCACAACGCCCACCGTCTTACCGACGGGGACGTTGAAGGAGATGCCGTCCACGGAGTGCACCGTGCCGACGTCGGTGAAGAAGTAGGTGTGCAGATTTTCGATCTCAAGGACGTTGGCGCCGTCCTTCATCTGCGTCAGATACTCGGTTTCGGGCACATTCTTGCGCTTGTGCTGTTTTTCGAGCTGATTGGTGATCTTGCGGTTCGCTTTGGAAATGCGGCGGGATTCCTTTGCGGAAAGATAGCCGTCGTTATGCTTCTTAGCCATTTCAAATGCCCTCCTTTCCTTAGCGCTTCATCTTCGGGTCAAACGCGTCGCGCAGACCGTCGCCGACGAGGTTGAAGGCAAGAACGGTGAGCAGGAGCAGCGTGCCCGCGGGGATCCAGATGAACCAGTAGGTCGTCAGCACGTGGGTGTTGTTGACGTCGTTGATGATATTGCCCCAGGAAGCGAACGGGAACTTAACGCCGAGACCCAGGAAGCTGAGCGTGGCCTCCGTGATGATGACGGAGCCAAGGCCCATCGTGCAGTTGACGATCAGCTGGGGGATGACGTTGGGGATCAGGTGCTTGAAGATGCGGCTCTTGATGCTGATGCCGCAGGCCTCGGTGGCGGTCATGAACTCCTGCTCGCGCAGCGACAGGATCTGGCCGCGGACGAGACGGGCAATGCCCGCCCAGCCGAGGATACCGAGGATAAGCATCAGGTATATCAGTCGCCTGCCGGGCTCCACGCGCTGCTGGTCCATGGCTGCACCGAGGATCAGGATGATGGGCATGGAGGGGATGCAGTAGAAGATATCAACGAGACGCATGATGAGGTTATCGATCCAGCCGCCGAAGTAGCCGGCGATACCGCCCATGATGACGCCGAGCACGGTCTCAATGATGATGACGATGAAGCCGATCATCAGGGACACGCGGCCGCCGTACATCAGGCGCGTGAGCATATCCATGCCGTACTTGTCCGTGCCGAGCCAGTGCTTCGAGCTGGGGAAGCTGTAGGAGTCATACTGACGGGAGGACTGCTGCTGGCGGATGATCCAGTTGGCATGGTTCTGGCTGCGCTCGATGGTGTACTCCGCCGTGGCGCTCGCGGCGCTGCTGTCCTCTTCGGGAAGAGCGTCATCCATGGCGCCGATGCCGTCCTCCGCGCCGTCCTCAGCGGCGGTGGCGTCATCGTCCATGATGAGGGACTCATCGGTGTAGGTGAACTTGCTTTCACCGGCGGCGATGGTGTCGATCAGCTTTTCCTTGAAGTCGCGGGAGAGGAAGATATCAGGCATGATGGCCTGCACGATGTAGCGGCTGATGTAGGCGACCTCCGTGTCGCCCTGCAGCACGCCGCCGTCTTCATCGATGGTGTACGTAAGGCCGTCGACCGTGAAGGTCTTGACCGCGGGCGCATCAGGTGCGGCAGGCTCGGCGGCGTCGTCGGTCGCACCGGCAGCCTCGGAAGCGCCGGCAGTTTCCTGCGCGGCCTCGTTTTCGACCTCCTGCTCGAGCGCGGCGTGGGACTTGAGCGCGGCATAGACGAACTCAAAGCTCAGCGCCTGGCCCTCGGTCGAAGAGCTGACGATGTCCTTGTACGCGATGCCGACGATCGAGCCGCCGGAAGCGATGGAGTAGAAGTCCGTGCCCTCCTGCGTGAGGGTGTAGTTATTGCCGCTGTAGCTGAACTCCGCATTGCCCTTCTGGATGGCGAGCATGGTCTGCGCCTGCACGGGAGAACCGAACAGGGAGGAGTCCTTGGCGAGGTAACGGAAATCGCTGTTTTCCGTCACGACGGCAAATTCCTTGTTGATCTGGTCATCGCGGTAGAAGAACTCATCTTCGCCGTAGGGGGAGAGAAGGCCGCCGATGAACGAGAAGATGAACATGAAGATGAGGATGCTCAAGCCCACGACCGCGAGGCGGTTGCGGAAAAAGCGCTTGGCGACGAGCGCGCCCGGGGAGAGGACCTTGACGCGGCGGTCGTCGTTGAGGGAATAATGCTCCTCGCTGCCGCCGGAGGGGGTGTTGTCCTGCTTGGCGTACTTGTCCTGATTGTCCTGCGTCGCGCGCTTGGCGGCGTTTTCCGCCATACCGGAAGCGTGGAACGGCTTCTGGTTATCCTGGTTTTTATCGTAATCAAAAACGCTCATGATCTTTCCCCCTTTCTTAAGCGATGCGCACGCGCGGATCGACCACGGCGTACAGGATGTCGGAGATGAGGTTGCCGAGCAGCGTCAGCACCGACAGGAACACGAGATAGAACATGGAGAACGGGATATCGCCGCCGACCATGGCCTGATAGGAGACATAGCCGATGCCGGGGATGGCGAAGAGAGTCTCCGTGATCAGCGCGCCGGAGAAGAGGCCCGGCAGGCTGCCGCCGATAATGGTGACCAGCGGGATGAGGGTGTTGCGGAAGGCATGGTGATAGACGACCTTTCTCTCGGAAAGGCCCTTGGCGCGCGCGGTGCGGATGTAGTCCGCGTTGAGCACCTCGAGCATGTTGGTGCGGGTGTAGCGCATGAGAGAACCGACGCTGATGACGACCAGCGTGACGATGGGCAGGACCAGGTGGTTCGCTTTGTCGAGGAACTGCCCCCATGCGCTGAGATGATTATAGTTGCGGCCAACAAGACCAAAGAGGTCGAACCAGCCGAGCTTGACGGAGAAAATGAGCTTCAGCAGCGACGCAAAGAAGAATGTCGGCAGTGAGATACCGGCCAGCGCGATGATGGAGATCGTGTAGTCGGCCCTGCTGTACTGCTTCGTCGCGGCGATGACGCCGAGAGGAACAGCGATGAGGATCTCAAGAACGAACGCAATGCCGCCCATCACGAAGGAGAGCCACACGCAGTCGTTGAACTTGTCGAGCACCGGAACGGTGTAGAGCCAGCTGTCGCCGAACTCGCCGCGCAGTGCGGTACCGAGCCAGGCAAAATAACCGGGAATGATGTTTTTGTCCATGTTGTACATGGCTTTGAGCTGTTCCATCCACTCATCGAAGCTCTTCGAGCCCGGCTGCATGGCCTTCTGGCGCGCCATGCTCTCGATAAACGAGGTGGGCAGACAGCGCATCAGCGCGTAGATAATGAATCCCACAAAAAAGAGGATCACAATGGAGATCAGGATTCGTTTGACTATGTACTTTCGCAAGCAGATTACCTCCGTTCTGATGTGCTGCTAATCGTTTTTATGCTATCTCTCTTCACATTTATCTCCTGCTGCACATCAAGCGGCGTTTTTCGAGGGGAAAAACACTCCTTGCCGCGCAGCCGGGACAGCCCGACGGCCGGTAAAGACCGCCGGGCTGTTCGTTTGTTTCAGATCTGAGGAACTGAAAGGATGCCGGGAAATCAGTTGAGCTCGATGTTCTCGATCTCGCTGTACCACTTGTAGAAGGTGGTGATGTCGGGGGTCATGGTGCTCATGTTGACGCGCTCGGTGGAGAAGATGACCGCGTTCTGACGCTGATAGATAGGCACCTCAACGGCCCAGTCAACGACGGTGTCGAGGCAGGCCTTGTACATGGTCTTGCGGTAGCTCTGGTCGAGAGACTCACGAGCGGCCATGATCATGTCGTCGAGTTCGGCGTCAGCGATGCAGTACATCTTGTTGGAGCCGCCCTGCGCAGGGCCGCCGTACGGGTTCTTGCCGGTGCCGAGGTCGCCGTTGAAGTCGGCAACGTCGGAGTAATAGATCTGATACATATCCGGGTCGATGGTAGCACCCCAGGCGGCGCACCACATATCGACCTGACGGGCATCGATGTCATCCCACAGGCCGGAGGAGTCGCTCAGGTCGGTGATGATGAGGTTCATACCGATCGTCTCGAGGGCCTTGGAAGCCTCGGAGACCATCATGAAGGAGGGATGGTTGCCGGAACCGTCAGCGGGGATCTGGAGCTCGTACTCGAGCTTGGCGCCCTCGGGAGCAGCGGTCAGCTTGCCGTCGGTGACGGTGTAGCCCGCGGCCTCGAAGTAGCCCAGAGCGGCCTGCAGAGCAGCCTCATAGCGCTGGTCGGCGGTCATGTCGGAGGTGTAGATGTCGTTGCCGTTCACGTCAACGGAGAAGGCGACCTTATAGCCGTCGTCCGTGGGCTGGGGAGCGGCCCAGGAGGTGTTGGAGATGGGGTAGTTGATGATGCTCGCGCGCTCGCCGTAGTAGGACTCAATGGCGACGTCACGATAGACAGAGAAGACGGTGGCAAAGGCCTTGCGCAGGTCCTTGGAAGCTTCGCTGCCCGGATCGCCGCCGACGTTGACGCAGGCAGCGCTCATGCCGAGGTAGCCATAGCCGAGGTTATCGACGGTGTTGGTGGTGACCTTGTCGCCGGTCACGCCGGAGCCGCCGTTGGCCTTGGTGATGGCGTCAACCGTGTCGTTGGAGAAGGCGGGGTCGGTGATATCGATGGTGCCGGTGATGACGCCGTTGAGCTTGTCGTCATCGCTCATGCACTGCTGGAAGTTGAGGTACTTGGTCTTGGGAGCGCCAAGATAGTAGCTGTCGTTCGCCTCGAAGTAGACAACGCCGTCCTCATACTTGAGGAACTTGTAGGGGCCAGCGCCCATGGGGGAGGTGGTCTTCGCACGGACGGAGCTCAGGTCGCCCTTGGGGAAGCCGAAGCTGTTGTTGTCGTAGTCATAGAGGGAAGCGTCGCCATAGTAGTGCATCGGAGCGATGGTCACGCCGAGCTGGTAGATGGCGGTCGCATCGACCTTGTCGAGGGTGACGGTCATGCTGTAGTCGCCGGTCTTCTTGATACCGGAGATGTTGGCAGCGGACTCGCCGGTCTTAACGCCGGTGGTGGGATAGTCGTTGTAGACGTCCTCGTCCATCATGGCAGACAGAGCGTCGGAGTTGCCGACCTCGGCCTCCATCGCGGAGAAGATCCAGCCGTACTTGTTGCCGATCTCCATGGCGAAGTCTTCCACGGTGGTGGACTCGCCGGAGAAGCCCCAGGCGGAGGAAGCGGCAGCGACGTCGCCGTCACCAGCGACACCAGCCTCGACGCAGTAGTCAACAATGCCCTGGGCGAAGGGAACGAGGCCCTTGTCGAAGTTGTCCCAGAACTTCGTCTGCTGCTCTTCGGTCCAGAAGGAGAAGTCGGTGTTGTCACGGCCGGCAGCGGCGAGAGCCTTGGCCAGCGTGGTCATACCGGCGCGGTAAGCGTCCATACCCTGAATGGGCACGGCGTACAGCGTGGAGTTGCCGTCATAGGTCGGGTCGCAGAGGACGTACATGGAGAAGATGACGTCGTCGATGGTCATCTTCTCGCCGTCGGAGAAGGTGATGTCGTCACGCATGGTGAAGTTGTAGTCGACGGTGCCGTCGGCATTCTCGACGATCTCGCAGTCAGCGGGGCCATAGTAAGTATACTCGGTGCCGTTGTACTCGTGCTTCTCGCCCTCGATGCCGTTCATGATCATTTCGCCCTGACGGCCGCTGTTCAGCAGGCCGATAGAGGTCATGACCCAGACATCCTGGTCATACTCAGTCTCCGAGAAGAAGGGGGAGAACTTTTCGTTGAACGCCGAATAACCGACGACCAACGGGGTGGTGTCGTCCTTGGTCTGATCGTCCGTCTTCTTGTCACCGCAGCCGGCGAGAAGACCGAGACACATGACCAGAGAAAGGATCAATGCAAGTGCTCTTTTCATTGGATCTACTCCTTTTATAAATTTTTGCTAAAACGGGTCTGGCCCGTACAGCACAACAGAAAGTCCACGTATGAAAAAACATACACGAACGGATACGTGCGCCCCCTGTGGACAGGTGTGCACAAAAAGGGGGCGAATAAAGTTTTTCACATTATAGCACAGAGAGTTTGCGAATGTACAGTGTAAAATTTCGTCACTGCTCGCTTTTTGTCACTTTCACCCAATCCGAGCGCCTGACGAGCCTGCGTATGGTTAACGCGCAGAGAAGGGAAAGCGCCTTGAGCAGTAGATAAAGCGCGGCATAGAGCGGCTGGCCGTCATGCCCCGATACGGCAAGATAGATAATTTCGCACAAAAATCCTGCGGCGGCGCATACCGCCGCGGCCATCGCGCGTCCGGGGAGGACGGTCACGCTGCGCTCGTAGACATATTCGCGCACCGCGTCCCAATCACGCCCGAGCCTGACGGCCGCCCACGCCACGGTGACGGCCGCGATGAGTTCAAGAATGAACGGCAGGATGACGTAGAAACAGTTCAGCATGCCCGGCGCGGGGATGCTGCCGCTCACGACCGCCGCGATGAGCAGCAGGGCCGCGCAGACCCAGAGCCTGCGCTTGAGGGCCTTGCGCGCATCTGCGTCCGCCGTGCAGGCGTAGAGAGCGCCGTCGTAGATGTACTCGCCCGCGAGATTGGGGTGAAAGTCGTTGAGATAGGAATTCTCGCCGCGCTTTCTGCGTTTTTTCTCCATTATTCGATGCCGCTGAGGTCAAAACTGTCGAGCGCCTGCTCCGCCTCGGCGCACACGCCGCGCAGGCACTTCTCGTCGAACGGGCTCTCGAGGTCCGCGTTTTTGAGAAGGTCGGTGAACGTGCGGCTGCCGCCCTGGGTGGTGTAGGCCATGTAGTGCGTCCAGGCGTTTTTGAGGTCCTTGCGGATCATGGCCCAGAATTCGAGCGACACCGTCTGGGCAAGGCAGTAGTCGATATAGTAGAAGGGGCTCGAGTAGATGTGGTGCTGGCGCTGCCAGCCCATGCCCTCGGAATAGAACGGGATCTCGCCGTCGAGCTTCATCCACGGCATGTAGACGCCGAGCAGCTCCTTCCACACGGCGTGGCGCTCGGCGGGGGTCATCTCCGGCTTTTCGTACACGATGTGCTGGAAGTGATCGACCATCGTGCCGTAGGGGATGAACGTCAGCGCGCCGGAGAGGTGGCTGTAGAGGAACTTGTTCGCGTCAGGGCCGAAGAAGCCCTCGGCCCAGGGCTCGGCGAAGAACTCCATGGACATCGAGTGGACCTCGCAGGCCTCAAGGCTCGGCCAGATGTATTCGACGGGGATGCGCTTGCGGTTCATCCAGGCCTCGAAGGCGTGGCCGGCCTCGTGCGTCACGACCTCAACGTCGTGCTGCGTGCCGTTGAAGCAGGCAAAGATGAAGGGGACCTCATAGTCAAAGATGCTCGTGCAGTAGCCGCCCGCCTGCTTGCCCTCGGTGGAGAGCACGTCGAGCAGCTCGTTATCGAGCATGGTCTTGAAGAATTCCTTCGTCTCGGGGGAGAGCTCGCTGTAGAACTTCATGCCCTGGGCGAGGATCTCGTCCGGCGTGCCGACGGGGCGGGGGTTGCCGGAGCGGAACTCGAGCGCGTTGTCGGCAAAGCTCATGGGATAGCTCTTGCCCAGACGCTCGGCCTGCCTGCGGTAGACCTTGTCGGCCACGGGCACGAGATACTTCACGACCGCCGCGCGGAATTTTTCGACGTCTTCCTTCGTGTAGCAGTTGCGGTTCATGCGGTAGTAGCCGAGCGTCGTATAGCCCTCGTAGCCGAGCTTTCTGCCCATTGCGTCGCGCAGCTTCACGAGCCTGTCATACAGCTCGTCGAGCTTTGCCTGATTGTCCTTGTACCACTGGCCCTCGGCCTTCCATGCGGCCAGGCGCTTTTCATCGTCCGCGCAGGTCTTGTAGGGCGAGAGCTGAGAGAGCGTGTAGGTCTTGCCCTCGAAGGGGATCTGCGCCGAGGCGAGCAGTTTCTCGTATTCCTGCGTCAGCTCATTTTCCTGCTGCAGCTCGGGGATGATCTCAGGAGAGAAGGTCTTGAGCGCGATCTCGGCATTGACGAACATCAGATCGCCGAACTCCTTTTCAAAGTCCGCGCGGAAGGGGCTTTCGAGCATGGCCTGCGTCCACTGCTGGGCGTACTCCTGCAGCTCGGGATAAAAGCCGTTCCAGAACTTCTCCTCCGCGTCGTAGAATTCGTCGCGCGTGTCGATCGAGTGGCGGATGCTCACGAGCGTCGAGGCCGTGCCGATGTGCTTGGACCGCTCCTGCTCGGCAAGAAAGACCGCGCGGGCCTCCTCGTAGCTCTTTGCGGCCCTGAGCTGCGCGGTCAGGTCGGCAAGCTGCTGCTTGGCGCCCTCGGGATCGGGGCGGGTGTAGGGCATCTGAGAAAATTTCATGTCATTATCCTCCGTTGAAATGTTGATTGCTGTTGAAAACTGAACTTACTGCTGGCGGTTGTAGATCGCGGAGACGGCCTTGTGCCCGCCGCCGATCACGACGATCGCCGCCGCCGTCGTGACGAGCATGAAGCCCGTCAGCACGCCGCGCACGGGGAGAAACGCCGTCAGCGCGCCAGCGATCAGGTTGCCGGAAAAGCTGCCGACGGTGTTGAGCATGTTGAACGCGCCGTTGAAGCGGCCCTTTTTTTCGTCGGGCACGTAGCTCTGCGTGGCGGAGATGCGGATGGTGTAGCTCGTCACGCCCAGAATGCCCGTGAGGAAGCACGAGACCATCATCACCGGCAGCGGGCAGTAGAGATAGAAGCCCTCGCACAGCGAGATGACGACGTATACGATCAGCGCGATGGCGTATTTCTTCTGCACGGGCAGGTTCACCTTGTAGTGGATGCCGCCGCCGATGGCACGGCCGAAGATCGCCATGCCCCAGACGAGCATGTAGATATACTCGCCGTTTTCAAAGCTCGATTTGAAGTACGGCAGCGTGATGACGTTCGACGCACCCGCGGAGAGCGAGCTGAACGTGAAGTAGATGGCGACGCAGAGCAGACCCTTCTCGCTCACAAGGTAGCGAAAGCCCTCCCTGATGTCGCGCAGCAGCTGGCGGCCCGACGAATGCTGCGCCTCCTGCTCGAGCGCGGCGCGCTGCTTTGCGATGTAGTGCTCCTCGGCGCGGATCTGCGTCTCGGCCGCCGCGGCGAGGAAGAAGCACAGCGCGTTGATGCCCAGCAGCGGCGCGATGCCGACGAGATTGTAGAAATACGTCGCGATGGGGATGATGAGCGCCGAGAGCGTTTCGAGCACGCTTGCAATGGAGTAGGCCTTGGAATAGTTGCCCTCGGAGATGAGCAAGGGATAGAAGCTGTCGTAGGCGACGAAGTAGACGCTGTTGATCGAGCCGATGATAAAGCAGAAGACCGCGAGCATCGGGAAGCTGAACCAGCCCCGGCTCAGAATGAGCGCGGCGATCAGGTAAACGCCCGAGGAGACAAAGTCCAGCGTGTAGATGGCCTTCTTGCGGGAAAAACGGTCGAGGATTGCCCCGGAGAAGATCGGCATCACGATCTGCGGCAGGGTAAAGGTCGCGATGTAGATGGCGTAGAGCAGGTTCGAGCCCGTGTAGTCGAGCACGAGCAGGCTCAGCGCGAAGCCGGACATCGAGTTGCCCAGCATGGAGATCACGCTGCCGAGCGTGATGATGGTGAAATCCCGCGTCCACAGCTTTGCCGCAGGCTGCGGCGCGGGCTTGTGCGTATCGTTCATGAAGTGAAGGACCTCCTGAAAAGTGAGAGCGCAAACAAGACCCGGATCGCGTGAGCTCGCTCCGGAGCAGGAACAGTTTGGACTCCTGGTACCCTCGTCAGTCACGGGTACAGTCTATGATTATACGTCCTTGCGCGGCAATAAGCAACAAAAATTCGGCGGCGGACGGGAAAACGCGGAAAAAAGACCGCTTTTGCGCCCGCAGGAGGAAAACTGCCGCCTTGCGGGAAGAGGCGGCATGTGCTATAATACCATCCGCAAAATGAAAAAATCGGAGGAGATCGCCATGAAGCAAACGCCGGCAGCGGAACTGCTGCATTTTATTAAAGAGAGCCCCACCTGCTATCATGTGACGGAAAACATCGGGAAAAAGCTGCTCGCGGCGGGCTATACCGCCCTTTCCGAGCGCGAGCGCTGGACGCTCGTCCCCGGCGGGAAGTATTTCGTCCAGCGCAACGGCTCGAGCACCATCGCCTTCCGCGTGCCGCAGGCGCTCGCGGGCGGCTTTGCCATGGCGGCGGCGCATTCCGACTCGCCGACCTTCCGCTTAAAGGAGCGCCCCGACCGCCGCGGCGCGCACTATGTCCAGCTTTCGACGGAAAAATACGGCGGGATGCTCATGTCCACGTGGTTCGACCGTCCGCTCTCCGTCGCGGGCCGCGTCTTTGTGCGCGAAAACGGCGGAATTGCGGAAAAGCTCGTGAATGTGGACCGCGATCTTCTCGTCATCCCCAACGTTGCCATCCACATGAACCGCAGCGCGAACGACGGCATGAAGTACATGGCGAACGTCGATACCCTGCCGCTGCTCGGCGGCAGGGACAGCGGCGGCATCCTGCCGATCGTTGCGAAGACCGCGGGCGTTTCGGAGGGGGATATCCTCGGCAGCGACCTCTTCCTCTACTGCCGCGGCGAGGGGACGCTGCTCGGCGGAGAGGAGGAGTACATCCTCTCGCCCAAGCTCGACGATCTTGAGTGCGCCTACGGCTGCCTTTCGGGCTTCCTCGCCGCGAAGGAGAGCGGGAATATCGCCGTGTGCTGCATCTTTGATAATGAAGAGGTCGGCTCGGCGACCAAGCAGGGCGCGGGCTCGATGTTCCTGCGCGACACGCTCCGCCGCATCGCGCTGTGCCTGGGGAAGGACGAGCAGGACTTCCAGACGATGCTCGCGCGCAGCTTCCTCGTCTCGGCGGACAACGCGCACGCACAGCATCCCAACCACGGCGAGTATGCCGACCCCGACAACTGCCCCTACATGAACGAGGGCGTGGTCATCAAGTTTAACGCAAACCAGCGCTACGCGACCGACGGCCGCTCCTGCGCGATTTTCCGCAGCGTGTGCGAGCGCGCGGGCGTGCCCACGCAGGTCATGTCCAACCGCTCCGACCTTCCCGGCGGCTCGACGCTCGGCTCCATCGCCGATACGCTCGTGCCGGTGAGCACCGTGGATATCGGCCTTGCCCAGCTCGCGATGCACTCGAGCTGGGAGACGGCGGGCGTGCAGGACTGTGCGTATCTCGTGCGCGCGATGACGGAGTACTACGGCAGCGATTTTTAAGCGGTTTTGCACGGAAACGTGGACAAACCTGCGCTCCTGTGCTAAAATAAATCAATTTTTGAACCAAATATGCTTTCAAAAGAAAGAAAGGAAGAACATACAATGGACGTGAAAGAAATTCTGAGCCACGTGGACCACACCCTGCTCAAGCAGACCGCCACCTGGGAGGACATCAAGCTCATCTGCGACGACGGCATCAAGTACGGCTGCGCCAGCGTCTGTATCCCGCAGACCTACGTGAACCATGCCGCGCATTACATCGCCGAGCAGCAGCACTTCGGCTTCGGCCAGCTGCCCGTCTGCACCGTCATCGGCTTCCCCAACGGCTATACCCCCAGCGGCATCAAGTGCATGGAGGCCGAGTCCGCCGTGGCCGACGGCGCGACCGAGATCGACATGGTTATCAACCTCGGCTGGGTCAAGGAGGGCCAGTACGACAAGATCCTTCAGGAGATCAACTCCGTCAAGATCTCCTGCCACGGCAATATTCTGAAGGTCATCATCGAGACCTGCCTGCTCACCGACGAGGAGAAGATCAGGCTCTGCGAGGTCGTGTCCAACTCCAACGCCGACTACATCAAGACCTCCACCGGCTTTGCCGGAGGCGGCGCGACGCGCGAGGATGTGGCCCTCATGGCCGCGCACATGACCAACGGCAAGAAGATCAAGGCCGCCGGCGGCATCGCAAGCCTTGAAGACGCCGAGGACTTCCTCAAGCTCGGCGCGGACCGTCTGGGCACCTCCCGCATCGTCAAAGCCGTCAAGGAGCTTGAGGCCAAGGGCCAGCTCTAAGAAATAGCATTTCAGAAAGCGAGGGCGAAGCATATGCCGACTCCGCACAACAGCGCCGCAAAAGGCGACTTTGCCAAAACCGTATTGATGCCCGGCGACCCGCTGCGCGCGAAGTTCATCGCCGAAACGTTTTTAGACGCGCCAAGGCTCGTCAACAATGTGCGCGGCGTGCAGGGCTATACGGGGACCTATAAGGGCGTTCCCGTCAGCGTGATGGCCAGCGGCATGGGCATGCCGTCCATCGGCATCTATTCCTATGAGCTTTTCACGCAGTACGATGTGGACAATATCATCCGCGTCGGCTCGGCGGGCGCAATCCGGAAGGATCTGAAGCTCGGCAGCATCGTTGCGGGCATGGGCGCGTGCACGAACTCGAATTACGCCGCGCAGTACGGCCTGGGCGGCACGTTTGCGCCCATCGCGGACTTTGCGCTCCTCTCCGCCGCCGTGCAGTCGGCAAAGGAGCTGGGGCTCACGATGCCCGTCGGCAACCTCTATTCCTCCGATACGTTCTACGACGCGTCGGGCGCTTCGCTCAAGTGGGCGGAGATGGGCGTGCTCGCCATCGAGATGGAGGCCGCCGCCCTCTACTGCAACGCCGCCTATACCGGAAAGCGCGGCCTTTCCATCTGCTCGATCTCGGACAATATCGTCACCGGCGAGGAGCTCTCGCCCGAGGCGCGGCAGACGGGCTTCACCAATATGATGAAGCTCGCGCTCGAAACGGCTGTGAAAATGGCGGCGGCCGATTCCCAAAAGTAAGGAGATACCTGACATGCGCGTCATCGACATTGAAAACATTGTGAGCAGCATGCGGGACGATACCCGCTTTGTCCTGCGCTGCGAGGAGGTCTTTCACGATAAGATCAGCTCCGCCGCGGCGAGCATCCTGATGAACAAGGGCGAAAAGCCCATCGTCTGCCTGACGGGCCCGAGCGGCTCGGGCAAGACGACGACCGCCATGCGCCTGAAGGCCTACCTTGAAAACCTCGGCGTGAAGGTGTGCCTTATCAGCATGGACAACTTCTTCCTGCCGCTCAGCGAGCGCCCGCCCGAGGCGAACGACTGGGAGTCGCCCTACTGCGTCAACCGCGACCTTCTCGTCGAGGATATCCACCGCCTGATGGACGGCGAGCTCGTGCAGCTGCCGGTCTACGATTTCAAGGCCGGCGGCATCGGCGGCTATAAGCCCATGCAGGGCGACAAGAACGCCGTCGTCATCGCCGAGGGCATCCACATGCTCAACCCGCTCATCTTCGACACGCTCCGCAGTGAGGCGACGGGCGTTTACGTCGCCCCGCGCACGCGCATCATCACGCACAAGGACCGCATCGTGCGTCCCGAGCAGCTGCGCGTGGCGCGCCGCATGATCCGCGACTATCAGGGCCGCGGCCACTCCCTGCGCCAGACGGTCGAACGCGCCGAGAGCGTCGATCGCGGCGAGCTGAACTACATCATGCCGAACAAGCCCAACGCGAGCATCCATATCGACACCTTCCACGACTACGAGCCGTGCATCCTCGCGCGCTACTTAAAGGAAATCCCGGAGTTCTACAGCCAGCTTGACGAGCACTTCATCGCCGAGCACGGCCTGAGCGATCTGTTCGACGTGGTGAACTCCGTGCCGCCGCTCAGGACCGACTACGTGCCGCGCGACTCCATCGTGCGCGAGTTCGTCGGCGGCAGCTGCTTTGAGTATTAAAGCGGCAGAAAGCGACAACAAACTGTAATTTCTGCGGCGGATATTCCAAAACGAAATCGAAATTCGGCCCGTTCGGGCGAAAAGGGGGGGGAGCGCCGATGCGCTCAGACGATAGAAGAAAAGCTATAGCGGACATCCTTCGCACGGCGGACGGACCCATCAGCGCGTCCGCGCTGGCGGAAAAATTTTCCGTCTCGCGGCAGATCATCGTCGGCGATATCGCGCTTCTGCGCTCGTCGGGCGAGGAGATCGTCGCGACGCCGCGCGGCTATGTGGCGCCCAGGGAGGCGCACGGCCTTGTGCGCCATGTCGCCGTGAAGCACACGCCGGAGGAGATGGAGGCCGAGCTCAACGCCATCGTCGATCACGGCTGCACGGTGATCGATGTGATCGTCGATCACCCGATCTACGGCCAGCTCACCGGCCCGCTGCAGATTTCGAACCGCTACGAGGTCGGGCAGTTCATCGAGCGCTGCGAGAATGCCGAGCCGCTCTCCCGCCTGACCGACGGCATCCACCTGCACACGCTCTCGTGCCCCAACGAGGCGGCGTTCACGCGCGTGCGCGGCGCGCTGCGCTCGCTCGGCGTGCTGCTGGAGGAAAACGGAAATTAGGGGTTGACAATCTCTTCACGAGTGATTATAGTGTCATGTACACGTGTCAAGACACCTGCACATGACACTATTTTTATTTTTAGGTGCGAGGATATCATGGAAAAGATCAAAGCATTCTGCAAACGGAAAAATATTGAAGTCTCCGCCAAGCGCTACGGCATCGACGCGCTCGGCGCAATGGCGCAGGGCCTGTTCTGCTCGCTGCTGATCGGCACGATCATCAAAACGCTCGGCGACCAGCTCGGCGTGCAGTACCTGACGGACATCGGCAAGTACGCCATGAGCGTCTCCGGCCCGGCGATGGCCGTCGCCATCGGCTATGCGCTCAAGGCGGACCCGATGGTGCTCTTCTCCCTCGCGGCGGTGGGCTATGCGGCCAACGCCGAGGGCGGCGCGGGCGGCCCGCTCGCGGTGCTCATCATCGCCATCGTCGCGGCTGAATGCGGCAAGGCCGTGAGCAAGGAGACGAAGATCGACATTTTGGTCACCCCCGCCGTCACGATCCTGGTCGGCGTGGCGCTCGCCAAGTGGATCGCCCCGCCCATCGGCACGGCGGCCTCGGCCTTCGGCATCATCATTGACAACGCGACCAAGCTCCAGCCCTTCTGGATGGGCATTGCCGTCTCCGTGCTCGTCGGCATCGCGCTCACGCTGCCCATCTCTTCCGCCGCCATCTGCTCGGTGCTGGGGCTTACGGGCCTTGCCGGCGGCGCGGCCGTCGCGGGCTGCTGCGCGCAGATGGTCGGCTTCGCCGTGATGAGCTTCAGGGAAAACCGCTGGGGCGGCCTTGTTTCCCAGGGCCTCGGCACCTCGATGCTCCAGATGCCGAACATCGTCCGCAATCCCCGCATCTGGATCGCGCCGACGCTCACCTCTGCCGTCACCGGCCCCATCGCCACGTGCCTTTTCCATCTTGAGATGAACGGCGCGCCCATCAACTCCGGCATGGGCACCTGCGGCCTTTGCGGCATGATCGGCGTATGGACCGGCTGGGTCTCCCCGAGCGAGGAGGCCATCGCCAAGGGCGCTGCGGCCATGAGCCCCACGGGCTTTGACTGGCTGGGCCTTATCCTCGTCGCCGTCGTGCTGCCCGCCATCCTCGCGCCCGCCATCAACGCCGTCTGCCGCCGCCTCGGCTGGGTCAAGGACGGCGACCTTAAACTGAACTAAGCGTAAAAAGTGTGGACTTTTTGTAAAGAATACCGGCAAATCTCACAAAATGCGTAAATTAACGGAGAATCAGCTTGATTCTCCGTTGATTTTTTGGTATACTCCGTACCGGAGTGCGTCCGTACTCCAAAATAAACCGGAAGACAGGCGACTGCCGGCCGGTAAAATAAGGAAGGATAGAAGAATGAAGAAGTTTTTTGCACTGCTTCTTGCTCTCGTCATGGTTCTGTCCCTCGTTGCCTGCGGTGATAAGAAGACCGACGACAACCAGGACAACAACACCGACGATCAGCAGGGCGATACCGTCACCTACACCAATCCCGACGATATCGATGACAACATGACGTCCGAGGACGGCAAGTATGAGATCGCTTTCGTCACCGACGTTGGCCAGCTGAAGGATAAGTCCTTCAACCAGGGCACTTTCGACGGCGTGAAGCTCTATGCTGCCAACAACGGCCTGAGCTACAAGTACTATCAGCCCGCCAACGGCGATCAGGCCACCGATGACGACCGTTACGACGCCATGAAGGCTGCCGTGGACGGCGGCGCGAAGGTCATCGTCTGCGCCGGCTTCATGCAGGGCGCTGCCCTCGAGAAGGCTGCTAAGGAATTCACCGACACCAAGTTCGTCTTCATCGACGGTTGGTCCCTCGGCCTTGACAACGTTGCGGGCATCGCCTTCAACGAAGAGCAGTGCGGCTACTTCGCCGGTTACGCTGTCGTCAAGGAAGGCTATGAGAAGCTCGGCTTCACCGGCGGCGGCGGCGGCACGAACCCCGCCTGCATCCGTTACGGCTGGGGCTTTGCTCAGGGCGCCAACGACGCTGCTAAGGAAATGGATAAGACCGTCGACCTGAACTACTCCTGGGAGTACGGCGCTTCCTTCCAGGCTTCCCCCGAGCTGCAGACCATGGTCTCCGGCTGGTACTCCAACGGCACTGAGATCGTCTTTGCCTGCGGCGGTTCCATGTTCCAGTCTGTCGCTGCTGCCGCTTCCGCTGAGGACGGCAAGGTCGTCGGCGTTGACGTCGACCAGTCCAGCGAGTCCGAGACCGTTGTGACCTCCGCCATGAAGGGTCTGAGCGACGCTGCCGAGTGGGCCATCGCCAAGGTTTACGACGGCACCTGGGATGAGATCGGCAATGCGGCTACCTCCCTGGGCGTCAAGGAGAACGCTGTCGGCCTGCCGACCGCTACCTGGTCCCTCGAGAACTTCTCCGTTGCCGACTATGAAGACCTCTTCCAGAAGGTCCTCAACGGTGACATCACCATCGACAACAACTCCGAGATGGCCAACCCCGCTGAGGGCGGTCTGACCAACGTCAACGTCAACTACATCGGCGGCTAATCTCCCCACAGCACATATTAAGGGAACGGAAGGCTTCGGCCTTCCGTTCTTTTTTCATTTTCTTCCATGGATAGACATGAGAAAACCTTTTGCTTTTCGTGCGGAAACGTGATATAGTATAACTTAACTATGGTTTCCGTCCTCGCAGCGCGTGCGTGCGGGCCATCAAAACGGAAGGAGGGCGAAAAAACTTGGAGAATCCGTATGCAATCGAAATGCTCAATATCACCAAAAAATTCCCCGGTATTATCGCCAACGACAACATCACCCTACAGCTGAAAAAAGGAGAGATCCACGCGCTCCTCGGCGAGAACGGCGCGGGCAAATCGACGCTGATGAGCGTGCTGTTCGGCTTGTACCAGCCGGAGGAGGGTGTCATCAAGAAAAACGGCGAGGTCGTGTCCATCAAGGACCCGAACGACGCCACGGCCCTCGGCATCGGCATGGTGCATCAGCACTTCAAGCTGGTGGACGTGTTCACCGTGCTCGACAACATCATCCTCGGCGCGGAGACGACGAAGTGCGGCTTCCTCCAGAAAAAGGAGGCGCGCAAAAAGGTCGAGGAGATCTCCAGGCGCTACGGTCTCGCCGTCGATCTTGACGCCAAGGTCGAGGATATCACCGTCGGCATGCAGCAGCGCGTCGAAATTCTGAAGATGCTCTACCGCGACAACGAGATCCTCATCTTCGACGAGCCCACCGCGGTTTTGACCCCGCAGGAGATTGAAGAGCTCATGGCCACGATGAAGGAGTTTGCCCGCGAAGGCAAATCCATCCTCTTCATCTCCCACAAGCTCAACGAGATCATGGAGGTCTCCGACCGCGTGAGCGTGCTGCGCAAGGGCAAGTACATCGGCACCGTCAACACGGGCGAGACCACCAAGCAGGAGCTTTCCAACATGATGGTCGGCCGTCCCGTGCAGCTCGAGGTCGTCAAGGACCCCGCGCAGCCCAAGGACGAGATCCTCAAGGTCGAAAATCTCTGCGTCCACTCCCACGTGCAGAAGCGCAACGCTGTGAACAACGTGAGCTTTTCCGTGCGCGCGGGCGAGATCGTCTGCATCGCCGGTATCGACGGCAACGGTCAGACCGAGCTCGTCTACGGCCTGACGGGCCTTGATAAGCCCGCCTCCGGCAAGATCACGCTCTGCGGCAAGGATATCACGCATGCTTCCATCCACCACCGCGGCGAGCATATGAGCCACATTCCCGAGGACCGCCACAAGCACGGCCTCGTGCTCGACTTCACGCTCGAGCAGAATATGGTGCTCCAGCGCTTCAACGAGCCGCGCTTCGAGACCCACGGCTTTATCAACAACAAGGCCGTGCGCGACTATTCCGAAGAGCTCATCAAAAAGTTCGACGTGCGCAGCGGTCAGGGTCCCATCACCCGCGCGCGCTCCATGTCCGGCGGCAACCAGCAGAAGGCAATCATCGCCCGCGAGGTGGACCGCGACAAGGACCTGATCGTCGCCGTCCAGCCCACGCGCGGTCTGGATGTCGGCGCGATCGAATTCATTCACAACCAGCTTGTCGCCGAGCGCGACCGCGGCAAGGCGATTTTGCTCGTCTCGCTCGAGCTGGACGAGGTCATGAGCCTTTCCGACCGCATCCTCGTCATGTACGAGGGCGAGATCGTCGGCGAGCTTGACCCGAAAAAGACCACCGTTGAGGAGCTCGGCCTTTATATGGCCGGCGCCAAACGAATGACGAGAGAGGAGGCGGCGGTATGAAGAAGGAAGGATTGCTGCAAAGCGAGGGCTTCAAGTCCGTCGCGGCGTCCGTGCTGTCCATCCTTATCGGCCTTGCCGTGGGCAGCATCGTCATCATCATCGTGGGCCTGACGAGCCCGAACCTGTCGCTCTCCGCCGCGTGGGACGGCATCCGCATCGTCTTCGGCGGTCTCTTTTCCACGGGCCGCGACGCGGCCGGTACGCTCACCTGGGGCTTTAACTCCACGAACATCGGCAACATGCTCTTCCGCGCCGCGCCGCTCATCATGACGGGCCTTTCCGTCGGCATGGCGTATAAAACGGGCCTTTTCAACATCGGCGCGCCCGGCCAGTACCTGATCGGCACGCTCGTGTCGCTCTCCATTGCGCTGGGCCTTCCGTCCGAGACGATGTCCACCACGCTTATCTGGATCCTCGCCTTCGTCGGCGGCACGCTCGCCGGCGCGCTCTGGGGCGTGATCCCCGGCATGTTCAAGGCGTTTCTCAACATCAACGAGGTGCTCGCCTGCATCATGACGAACTGGATCGCGGCAAACCTCGTCACGTGGCTTTTTGATATCAGCAACTTTAAAAACGTGGCCGAATCGACCAAGACCGGCTACATTTACAAGACCACCTACAACGGCGTCGCCACGGCGAAGATGGGTCTTGACAAGCTCTTCCCCGGCTCGCAGGTCAACGGCGGCATCATCATCGCCGTCGTCTTTGCCATCGGCGTTTACGTCATGATGTCGAAAACGACCTTCGGCTATCAGCTCAAGGCCTGCGGCTCCAACCGCCACGCCGCGCGCTATGCCGGCATCGCCGACAAGCGCAACATCGTCATCTCCATGGCCATCGCGGGCGGACTGAGCGCGGCGGGCGCCTCGCTCTACTACCTCTCCGGCAACACGGAGTTCTTCTGGTCCACGTACCAGTCCCTCCCGGCCATCGGCTTCAACGGCATCCCCGTCGCGATGCTCGCCTCCTGCAACCCCATCGGCATCATCTTCACGTCGCTCTTCATGTCGATGCTCGATATCTCCGGCCTGCAGCTGACGAACCTGACGGCTTATAACGAGTACATCACAAACGTCATCATCGCCGTCATCGTGTACCTGAGCGCCTTCTCGCTGGTCATCAAGATGTGGATCGGCAAGCTCGGCAAGAAGAAGGACGACGGCGCGGATGCCAACGCGGAGCCCGCACCGGCGGCAGCTTCCGCACCAGCCGGTGCACAAGCGGAAACGGAGAAAGGAGGCGACGCGAAATGACATTCCTCATTCAGCAGACGCTCATTTATGCCGTCCCTCTGATGATCGTGGCGCTTGCGGGCGTGTTCGCCGAGCGCAGCGGTATCATCAACCTGGCGCTTGAAGGTATCATGGTCTTCGGCGCGTTCATCGGCGTGTGGTTCGTGCGCATCCTGCAGACGAGCGACGCCATCCTCTCGCTCAAGCAGAGCGGCAACTGGGTCGCCCTGCAGGGCGTGGAGCTCCTTGTGATGCTGGTGGCGGCGGCCTTCGGCGCGCTGTTCTCCCTGCTTCTGAGCTTTGCGTCCATCAACCTGCGCGCCGACCAGACCATCGGCGGCACGGCGCTCAACCTGATGGCTCCCGCGCTGGTGCTGTTCTTCATCCGCATCATCGCCAACCAGAATACGCTGCAGATGCTCACGGGCGACGCGGCGAGCTGGTTCATGATCAAAAAGTCCACCCTCGGCATCGACAAGAGCACGGACCTCGGCTTCTTCGGCGAGACGTTCATCAACAAGGTCTACCTTGCAACGTATGTCTGCATCCTGCTGTTCATCATCCTGTCGATCCTGCTCTACAAGACGCGCTTCGGCCTGCGTCTGCGCGCGTGCGGCGAAAACCCGCAGGCGGCGGATTCGCTGGGCATCAACGTCTATAAGATGCGCTACGCGGGCACGACCATTTCCGGCGCGCTCGCGGGCATGGGCGGCTTCGTCTACGCGCTGACCACGGCGAACTGCGCCTCGAACGGCGACGTGGCGGGCTTCGGCTTCCTCGCGCTGGCCGTTATGATCTTCGGCAACTGGAAGCCCGGCAACATCGCGGTCGCGTCGCTGCTGTTCGGCCTCTTCAAGTGCATCGCGGCGAGCTACGCGAGCATCGACATCAACGGCGACGGCGTCTACAT
>CAKUBI010000003.1 GCA_934636865.1 uncultured Oscillospiraceae bacterium | reverse complement strand
TCGTAGTCCTTTTTGATCGCAAGGTAGATGAGCAGCGCGCCGATCACATACATCACGCACTGCTGCCAGGTCACGGCGCGAATGCCGTCAAGCAGGAAATCCATGCTGAAACACTCCTTCAGTTTTTTGGATGTGCGGATAAAAGAAAAAAGACCTTTACCGCAGACGATCGCCTGGGTAAAAGTCTTGCCATTTCGCGAACAGGCCGGGGAAAAGCTCCCGCGATGACGACCTGCCCAACGCCCGAGGGCGCCGGCTACTCCCTTTTTCCGTGCTGCAAACCGTATCATATTTTCCCTGCGCTGTCAAGCGCTCTCTGCCATATTTTGCCGGGAAGCACAACTTTTTACTCCGAATTTACGCGTTTTTCTGCCGCGGGAAGCGCTCCGCGCTCTTGACAAAGGCGGAAAAAGCCGATATATTACTACTGCTATCATGAAATATTGCGTGGATGAGGACAAGTAAGCCCCTCCCCCGCGGCAAAGAGAACCGCTATTTTGGTGAAAGGCGGGGCGCGGCAGGGCTGAATATCACCTCGGAGCAGCCGGGCTGAACATTTTTTCAGTAAGACCGGACGGGTGCGACCGTTACATCGCGTCATTTGAGCGGCTGTGAAAAACAGCAAGAAGAGTGGTACCGCAGAGGTCAGCGCCTTTGTCTCTTTATGGGACAGGGCGCTTCTATTTTTACCATTTGCGGAACAATAATTGGAAACATCAAAATTCACATAAACAAAGGAGAGACGACATGGATTACAAAAGCACGCTGAATATGCCGAAATCCGGCTTCCCCATGCGCGCGGGTCTGCCCAAGCGTGAGCCGGAGATGCTCAAGCATTGGGAGGAAATGGACCTCTATCACGAACTGCTCAAAAAGAACGAGGGCAAGCCCCGCTTCGCCCTGCACGACGGCCCTCCGTTCTCCAACGGCGGCCTGCACATGGGCCACGCGCTCAACAAGTCCTTAAAGGACTTCATCACCCGCTCCTACGCGATGCGCGGCTACTACACCCCTTATATCCCCGGCTGGGATAACCACGGCATGCCCATCGAGAGCGCCATCATCAAGCAGAACAAGCTCAACCACAAGGCCATGCCCGTTTCCGAGTTCCGCTCCGCCTGCCATGCCTTTGCCGACAAGTACATCGGCATCCAGATGGAGGGCTTCAAGCGCATCGGCGTGCTGGGCGACTGGGAGCATCCCTACAAGACCATGGACCCCGGCTTTGAGGCCGAGGAGGTCAAGGTTTTCGGCGAGATGTATAAGAAGGGCTACATCTACAAGGGCCTCAAGCCCGTTTACTGGTGCTACCACGACGAGACGGCGCTGGCCGAGGCGGAGATCGAGTATCAGGACGATCCCTGCACGACCGTGTACGTCAAGTTCCCGATGAACGACGATCTCGGCAAGCTCAGCCACCTCGACAAGAGCAAGCTCAGCTTCATCATCTGGACCACGACGATCTGGACGCTGCCCGGCAACCTTGCCATTGCCCTGCACCCCGCCGAGAGCTATGCGGTCGTGAAGAACGAGGACAATGGCGAGATGTACATCGTCGCCGAGGCGCTCGTGGAGAAGGTCATGAAGGTCGGCAATGTCGAGCATTACGCCATCGTCGAGACCCATCCGGGCAGCTTCTATGAAAATATGCTCGCCCAGCATCCCTTCCTGCCCAAGACCTCTCGTCTGGTCCTCGCCGACTATGTCACGATGGATTCCGGTACGGGCTGCGTCCACACCGCGCCCGGCTTCGGCGCGGACGACTATCAGACCTGCCGCCGCTACGGCATGGACATGGTCGTGCCCGTCAACGATCAGGGCCGCCACACCGATTATGCCGGCAAGTACGAGGGCATGCGCGTGGAGGAGTCCAACCCCGTCATTCTGGAGGATATGAAGAAGGACGGCTCCCTCTTCGCCTCCGAGGAGATCGTGCACAGCTACCCGCACTGCTGGCGCTGCAAGCACCCCATCATCTTCCGCGCCACGCCGCAGTGGTTCTGCTCCGTCGATTCCTTCAAGGACGAGGCCTGCGCCGCGTGCGACGATGTGCGCTGGGTGCCGGGCTGGGGCATCGACCGCATGAAGAGCATGATCCGCGAACGCGCCGACTGGTGCATCTCCCGTCAGCGCCGCTGGGGCCTGCCCATCCCCGTGTTCTACTGCAAGGACTGCGGCAAGCCCATCTGCACCGACGAGACGATCCAGGCCATTTCCGATCTCTTTGCCGAAAAGGGCTCGAACGCCTGGTTCGATATGGACGCCGCCGATATCCTGCCCAAGGGCTTCACCTGCCCGCACTGCGGCAAGAACGCGGGCTTTACCAAGGAGGAGGATACGCTCGACGGCTGGTTCGACTCCGGCTCCACGCACTTTGCCTCCATGAAGAAGGATCAGGGCTTCTGGCCCGCCACGATGTACCTCGAGGGTCTCGACCAGTACCGCGGCTGGTTCCAGTCTTCGCTGCTGACCGCTGTCGGCGCCTTCGGCCAGGGCGCGCCGTTCAAGGAGTGCGTCACCCACGGCTGGACGGTCGACGGTGAGGGCAAGGCCATGCACAAGAGCCTTGGCAACGGCGTCGACCCGGCGGACGTGTTCAACGAGAACGGCGCGGACATCCTGCGTCTGTGGGCTGCTTCCGCCGACTATCACGCGGACGTTCGCTGCTCGAAGGAGATCTTCAAGCAGCTCAGCCAGAACTACCTCAAGTTCCGCAACACCTGCAAGTTCATGCTCGATAACCTTGTGGACTTCGATCCCGCGAAGCTGACGAAGCCCGAGGATATGCCGGTGCTCGACCGCTGGCTCATCACCAAGCTCAACGAGCTGATGGTCAAGGCCGAGCAGTCCTACTGCGACTATGAGTTCCACATCATCACCCACGCGGTGAACGATTTCTGCGTGAACACGCTCTCGAGCTTCTATCTCGACATCGTGAAGGACCGCCTGTACTGCGAGGGCGCGGAGAGCGCCTCCCGCCGCAGCGCGCAGAGCGCCCTCTACCTCACGCTCCACACGCTCGCAAAGCTCTTTGCACCGATCCTCGCCTTCACCTGCGACGAGATCTGGCTCGCCATGCCGCACACCGGCGAGGACGACGCGCGCAACGTCGTGCTCAACGAGATGAACAAGCCCTTCACCGCCTACGCTCTCGACGACGAGACCATGGCGCGCTGGGAGCGCATCATCGCGGTGCGCACCGTCGTCAACGGCGCGCTCGAGGAGGCGCGCGCTGCCAAGGTCATCGGCAAGAGCCTGGAGGCCGACGTGCACCTGACCGTGCCCGAGAGCGACCGCTTCCTCGCCGACGAGAGCGCCGCGGCGCTGGCCGACATCTTCATCGTCTCCAAGGTCGAGTTGGCCGTGGGCGACGCGCTCGCCGTCAGGGTCGATAACGCCGCCGGGACGAAGTGCCCGCGCTGCTGGAAGCATTCCGTCGATGCCGACGCCGAGGGCCTCTGCCCCCGCTGCGCCGCCGTCGTCAGGCACCTGCACCTGACCGAGCTGCTGTAAGAATCAGTGCGGGCGGCCCTTTGGCCGCCCGCGCGCTGTTTTCATCCAAACCGCTCCCGCTTATTTCAGAAAGGAAATCTCCCCATGCACTTTGACACCAAAAAGCTCACCCGCTGCGCGCTCATCGCGGCTGTCTACGTCGCGCTGACGATGCTCTCCAACGCCCTGAACCTTGCCTACGGCCCCATCCAGCTCCGCTTTTCCGAGGCGATGACGGTCCTGCCGTTCCTGATGCCCGAGGCCAGCTGGGGCTTATTTATCGGCTGCGTGCTCTCGAACATCCTGAGCCCCTACGGCCCCCTCGATATGATCGTCGGCTCCGCCGCCACGCTGCTCGCGGCGCTCCTCACCGCCCGCTGCCGCAATAAGTGGACCGCTGCGCTGCCGCCGGTGCTGTGCAACGCCATCCTCATCGGCGCGCTCATCGCGTGGGAGGAAGCGGGCGTCGGCGCAGGCTTCCCGCCCGCGTTCTTCTATAACGCGCTGACCGTCGGCCTCGGCGAGGCCGTCGCCTGCTACGTGCTCGGCATCCCCCTTCTCGGCGTGATGCAGAAGCGGCTGAAGCTGAACTGAGTCAAAAAAAGAGGACTTCCGACCGGAAGTCCTCTTTTTTTACTTGTTGTATTAGCCCGAATAGGGAAGGCTGCTCTCGATATAGATGCCGCGGCTGGCGGACCAGTCCACGTTGAAGTTCAGCACCTTGCCGAGGTCGCGGAGCTTATAATAGGTGTAGCCGCCGCCCTGATCGTCCGTCAGCAGGATCGCGGCAAAGGGGATGGATTCGCCGTAGATCTTCGTGGCGGCGTCCGCCTTCTGGTAGCGGCGGTCGGCGGAGAAGGGCGCCTTCATCTCCGTGCCGTTGGGAACATAGGGCTGGTCCGGCGTGATGACCACGCTGCCGTCCCAATCCACGGCGAACTGTGCGGCGGTGCCGTTCAGCACGGAGGCAATGTCGCGCAGGCGGACATAGTTCGTCTCGCCGCCGTTGGCCTCAACGAGCGCGTAGGTCTGGAACGTGACGGCCTTGCCATCCACGTCGATGGTCTGGCGGCGCACGCGCGCTGTGCCGCTCGCGGGGATATTCTCCTGCGTCACGGTGCCGAGCACGCGCTGCTTGGTCAGCGGCTCGTCAGACGTGGAGAACTGATAGAAGCCCGCGGGGAGCGTGAGGAAGTCGAGCGTGACGGTGTTCTTCTCCAGCGTGATGCCGGCCGCCTCGCTGTACTGGTGCGGCGCTTCGGGGAAGGTGAAGCGGTAGGTCATCACCATGCCGTCGAGCAGTGCGTCGATCTCCTGTGCGGTGAGCTCGGGATAGGACTCGGCCAGAGCTGCGGCAATCGCATTGCGGCGGTCGCTCTGCGTGTTGCGCACGCTGACCGTCAGGCCGCCGTCCGATGCAAGAGCGAGCGTGACGGAGCCGGCGCTGGCGGCGTCATCGACCTCGGAGACCTCGTCGGACACGTCGGAAAAGATCGCGTTGAACTCGTCAGGGTCGGCAAAGCTCTCCGTGGCCTGGTCGCCGTAGTAGGCGCGGCCCTGATAGACAAAGCGGGTGAAGCCCTTGGACGTGAGATCGGCTCGCATATCGAGCGCATCGACCAGCTCCTCGGTGAAGCCGAACTTGACCGAGACCTGACCGCTGCCGCCGGCCTTGAGCGTCGTTTCGGCGACCTCGCACATGCAGCCGCTGAGCAGCGCGGCCAGAAGGGTGAGCGTGAGCACCAAGGACAGGATCTTTTTCATCTTGCATCGCTCCTTTTTATTCAATGAATGTCTTAATTTTACATGAATTTTTGCCAAATTGCAAGCAAAGCGCGGCCTTTGGCCGCAAAAAAGATTAAAAAGCTGACAAAATTGCGGACGGGACGAACTTTTTTGGAAAAATGCTTGACTTTCCGGGACTTTTTTATATAATAATATGGCTTGCGTTATGCGCAGGCGAATCCTTGCTCACACCGTCTGATGTGTGGGCCATCAGTCCAAAAGGAGGTGCAACCAAGAATGGCTAAGATTTCCGCAAACTATGAGGTCGTTTTCATCATGGACGGCAGACTGCCCGAAGAGCAGGTCGCCGCTCTGACCGAAAAGTTCAAGACCCTCGTGGAGCAGAACAGCACGGCTATGGAGGTTGAGGAGTGGGGCAAGCGCAAGCTGGCCTACGCCATCAACTACATCACCGAAGGCTACTATGTTCTGATCTCCTTCACGAGCGCGCCCGATTTCCCCAAGGAATTGGACCGTATCCTCGGCATTACCGATGGTATCATCCGCTCCATGATCGTCTGCAAGGGCGAGTAAGGAGGACCGCGCTATGTTGAACCGTATCGTCATCATGGGTCGGCTGACCCGTGACCCCGAGCTGCGCCGCACGCAGAACGGCACGGCGGTGACGTCCTTCTCCGTCGCGGTGGACCGCGACTTCAAGAGCCGCGAGAGCGGCGAGAAGGCCACCGATTTCATCGACGTAGTCGCCTGGCGCCAGACCGCTGAATTTGTCTGCCAGTACTTCACCAAGGGCCGCATGGCCGTGGTCGAGGGCAGGCTTCAGATCCGCGACTGGAAAGACAAGGATGGCAACAACCGCCGCAGCGCGGAAGTGGTTGCCGACAACATTTATTTCGGCGACAGCAAGCGCGACAGCCAGCAGGGCGGCGATTACGCTCCCCCCGCTTACGGCTCTCCCGCCGACAGCTACACCGCCCCTGCGGGCGGCGGCTTTGCCGAAATTGAAGAGGACGGCGAACTGCCGTTCTGATGTGGGTACGTAAGCCCCAATTCTGATAAGGAGGAATTATCCATGGCTATGGAACGCGAAAACAGAGCCCCTCGCGCCGGCGGCCCCAACCGCAAGCGCAAAAAGGTGTGCCAGTTCTGCGTTGACAAGTGCGAGTATATCGACTATAAGGACGCCGCCAAGCTGCGCCGCTTCATCTCCGAGCGTTCGAAGATCCTGCCCCGCAGAACCACCGGTACCTGCGCGATGCATCAGCGTCAGCTGACCGAGGCGATCAAGCGCGCCCGTCAGATCGCTCTGCTCCCCTTCGTCACCGAATAAGGAACGAAATTTTGATGAAAGAGCCGTCCTTCTGGACGGCTCTTTTTTCGTATTCTCCGCACCGCGCGGAGCGCGGCATTTCCCCGCACTTGCGCGGGACCCGTCCGATATGCTATACTTTGAAAAAAGCATCAAAAGGAGCCGCTTTATGACCTTTCCCTGCCTTGTGCTCGACCATGACGACACCGTGGTCAACTCCACCGCGACGGTGCACTATCCCTGCTTTGCCGAGTACACGGCGAAGTTTTTCCCAAAAGCGAAGCGCTACACGCTGGAGGAATATCTCCTGAAAAACTTCGACCCCGGCGTTTACGACTTTTTCCACGGCGAGGTCGGCATGAGCGAGGAGGACATGAAGCACGAGCAGGCCTACTGGCACGAGTACGTCCAGCATCACGTGCCGCAGGTCTACGACGGCATGCGCGATATCCTGTGGGAGTACGTGAACGCGGGCGGCACGATCTGCGTGGTGTCGCACTCGCTCTCGCCGAACATCCTGCGCGATTACCGCGAAAATAAGCTCCCCGAGCCGAAGCTCGTCTACGGCTGGGAGGTGCCGAAGGACCGGCGCAAGCCCCAGCCCCACTGCCTGTTCGACATCATGGAGAAGCTGAAATTTCAGCCGGACGAGCTGCTCGTGCTCGACGATCTGAAGCCCGGCTATGACATGGCGAGAGCCGCGCACGTGCGCTTTGCCGCCGCGGGCTGGTCGAACGATATCCCCGAGATCGAGCGCTTCATGCGGCAAAACTGCGATCTCTATTTTAAAACCGTCGAGGCTTTCGGCGAATACCTTCTGAGCGGAAAGGAAGAATGAGCATGGCCAAGCGCATCACGAAGATCGTCCTCACGGGCGGCCCGGCGGCGGGCAAGACGACGCTCGTCAGCCGCATTCTCAAGGAATTCAAGCAGGAAGACGGCTGGCGCGTCATCACCATCCCCGAAACGGCGACGGAGCTCATCTCGGGCTTTGGCATCAAGCCGTTCGGAAACTGCATGTCGATGCTGCAATTTCAGGATTTCGTCGTCGCCGACCAGATCCACAAGGAGCAGCTGGCTCTCGCCGCGGCGCAGCTCGTGCCGGAGGACAACATCCTTATCCTCTACGACCGCGCGCTGATGGATGACAAGGCCTACGTTTCGGACGAGGAGTTCGCGCAGGTCATCGCGCGCTTTGACGGGCGCACCGAGGAGCGCGTGCTCAAAAACTACGACCTTGTGCTGCACCTCATCACCTGCGCCAAGGGTGCGGAGTTTGCCTACGACCTCGGCAACGCCGCGCGCACGGAATCCATCGAGTACGCCCGCGAGATGGACGAGCGCACGCTGCGCGCGTGGAGCGCGCACCCGAACCTGCGCATCATCGGCAACGACGTGGACTTCAACAACAAGATCGAGCGCGCCCTGCGCGAGATCTACCGCGCCGTGGGCGAGGTGGAGCCGATGGCGAAAAAGCGCAAGTACCTCATCGCCCTGCCGGACATGGCGGCGTTCGTCCGCGCGCACCGCGCCGCCGCCATCGACATGACGCAGACCTACCTCGCCCTGACGAACCCAAGCATCGAGCGGCGCGTGCGCATGCAGGAAAACGGCGCGGAGACGCTGTACTTCTACACTGAAAAGCACCGCATGGAAAACGGTGAAAAATGGGACACCGAGCGTCCCATCTCGCGCAAGCAGTACGAGCAGTATCTGCTCGAGCGCGACACGGCGCTCTCCCCCGTGCGCAAGACGAAGTACCGCTTCGTCTATGCCGACCGCCGCTGCGAGATCGACGTTTACCCCTTCAGCGGCGAAAAGGCTGTGCTCTTCCAGTACGGCGAGGACGGCGCGGCCCTGCCGCCGGAGATCACGGTGCTGGAAGAGGTGACGTCCCGGCGCGAATACAAAAACCGCGCGCTGGCCGCCTCGCAGAAGCTTTAAAAAAAGAGGGACGCTTTTAAAAAGCGTCCCTCCTGCGTTTTTACTGCGCCTGCGCGGCGTGCAGGCGTTTGGATATTTTGCGGTAGCAGAGAATAAAATAGACGATCTCCGCCGAGCCGGTGAGCAGCCAGGAGAAGGGGTAGAGCAGGTACAGCGAGCCGATCGTGTGGAAATGGGCGAAGATCGTGTAGATCCAGACCACGCGGAACACGCACGAGCCGAGAAAGACAAAAACCATCGGCACAAGGCCCTTGCCAAGGCCGCGCGAGGCGGCGGTGGTGCAGTCCATCAGCGCGGAGATGGGGAACGAGAAGCACATGACCGCGATGCGCTCAAGGCCCGCGTCGATGACGTCCGCCTCCGGCGTGAAGAGTGAGAGAAACTGCCGCCCAAACAGCAGGAACAGTCCACCGAACACCGCCGCGGTCAGCGCGGCAAAGCCGAGCGTAAGAAGATAGCTTTTGCGCACGCGCTCCATCTTGCCCGCGCCGTAGTTCTGCCCGACGAAGCTCGAGCAGGCGATGTAGAAGGCGTTCATCACCGCGTAAACGAGGTTATCGACGTTGCCCGCGGCGGAGTTGCCCTCGACCACGACGGTGCTGAAGGAGTTGACGCCCGCCTGAATGAAGAGATTTGCCACCGAGAAGATGGCGTTCTGCAAGCCTGCCGGTACGCCGATGGTGAGCACGTGCACGGCCTTGTCCTTGTGGAAGCGCAGCTCGCGCGGGCTCAGACGGTAAATATCCCTGCTGCGCATGAGCGAGCGGACGATCAGCCCCGCCGAAACGCACTGGGAAAGAACGCTCGCAAGCGCCACGCCGTCGGTCGCCATGCCGAGGCCGATGACGAACGCAAGGTCAAGGATGACGTTGAGCACGCCGGCCGTGGAGAGGAAGATGAGCGGCGACTTCGTGTCGCCGATGGCGTTTAAAACGCCGTTGCCGTAGTTATAGAGCGCGGCGGCGGGCATGCCGAGGAAGTAAATGCGCAGGTAGAGCTCCGCGCCGTCGATCAGATCGTCGCGCGTGCCGAGCAGCTCGAGCAGCGGCCGGGCGAAAATCAGCCCCAGCGCCAGCATCAGAAAGCCCGCGGCCAGGCACACGATGAAGGATGTGTGCACCGACTCGCGCACGTTCTTCTCACTCCGCGCGCCGAAGTGCGTGGCCACAAGCACGTTCACGCCGCTGCCAAGGCCCATCAGAAAGCCCGTGAACAGGAAGATGAGCGTGGTCGTCGAGCCGACCGAGCCCATGGCCGCGGCGCTTGAAAAGCGGCCCACGACCGCAAGGTCGACCATGCTGAACAGCATTTGAAGCAGGTTTGTGAACATCAGCGGCATGGAAAAGCTGATGATCTGGCGGCTGAGGCTGCCCTGCGTCATATCAAGCGTGGCGGAACGCGCCATAGGATATCCCTCTCTCTCATCTGCAATGTAAAGTCCTACTCTTATAGCATACTTTCCATTTCTTTGCAAGCGCCTTTGCCGCGGGGAAAGGAAAAAATCATGAAAAATGTCGGAAAATTTTTCGGAAAAGCGGCTGATCGCGCGCAAAAACGCTTGCATTCGGCGTTTTGCTGTGGTAATATACCTATGTTATGGATGCAGGAAACGCAAGAGTGGACCGTTTGGCCCGCTCTTTCTTTTGCAAATTTTGGAAAAAACACAGACTGCGAGGGATACAATGAAAAAGGTGACCGAGGTCGTGCGCGAGCTGGCCCTCCCCGTTGTGGAGGAGAACGGCTGCAAGCTGTGGGACGTGGAATACGTCCGCGAGGCCGGGCAGTGGTATCTGCGGCTGTATATCGATAAGGACGGCGGGGTGAACATCCTCGACTGCGAGGCCATTTCGCGCCGGATGAGCGATATTCTCGACGAGGCGGACCCCATCGAGTCGAGCTATATCTTCGAGGTCGCGTCCGCCGGCGCGGAGCGTCCGCTCAAGCGTCCGGGCGACTTTGAGCAGTTCATGGGCTCGCCCGTGCTCTTGAAGACCTACAAGCCCGTAGACGGGCGCAAGGAATTCTCCGGCGACCTTGCGGGCTATGAAAACGGCGACGTGACGCTCAGGATCGGCGAAGAGGAAATGCGCTTTGCCAGGGATACGGTCGCGCTCGTGCGCCTGCGCTGCGATTTTTAAGGGAATACCAATTACTTTATCATACAGAATACGAAATAAGGAGCAACTACTCATGAAATGTGATGAGATCTTCGCAGCTCTTGCGATGCTGGAAAAGGAACGCGGCATCTCCCAGAGCTTTATGATGGAAAAGATCGTGCAGGCGCTCACCACCGCCTACAAGCGCGACCACGAGGGCGTGGAAAACGTGGTGGTCGATGTGGACGAGGGCAAGCGCGAGCTTAAGATGTTCGTGCAGAAGGAAGTGGCCGGGGAGGTCGAAAATCCCGGCACGCAGATGAGCCTGGACGAAGCCAAGGCCATCTCCGCCAAGTACAACGTCGGCGACATCGTCAACATCCCTGTGGATAACATCGAGTTCGGCCGCATCGCCGCGGGCAACGGCAAGCAGGTCATCATCCAGGGCCTGCGCGAGGCCGAGAGCGGCATGGTCTACGACGAGTATAACTCCAAGCAGCACGAGATCTTAACCGGCGTCGTCACACGCATCGATCCCCGCACGGGCAACGCGTCGCTTCGCATCGGCACCGGCACGGAGGCGACGGACGCCATCCTTCTCTCCGGCGAGCAGGTCAAGGGCGAAACGCTTGTCGAGGGCCAGCGCATCAAGGTCTACCTTGTCGATGTGCGCCGCCAGTCGAGAGGACCGCAGGTCGTCATCTCCCGCACGCATCCGGGTTTGGTCAAGCGCCTTTTTGAACTCGAGGTCCCCGAAATTTACGACGGCACCGTCGAGATCCGCTCCATCGCCCGCGAGGCGGGCTCCCGCACGAAGATGGCGGTGTGGAGCAACGACCCCAACGTCGATCCCATCGGCGCGTGCGTCGGCCCCCACGGCCAGCGCGTGAACAGCATCGTTGAGGAGCTGCGCGGCGAGAAGATCGACATCATCAAGTACAGCGACGACCCGGCGGAGTACATCGCCGCGGCGCTTGCGCCCGCGGACGTGGTCGAGGTCCGCCTTGCCGAGGAGGGCAAGGCCTGCCGCGTGATCGTGCCCGACGATCAGCTCTCCCTTGCCATCGGCAAGGAGGGGCAGAACGCGCGCCTTGCCGCGCGCCTTGTCGGCTACAAGATCGACATCAAGCCCGCGAGCTACAAAGAAGAAACGCAGGAATAAAGCAAAGGAGGGCGGCTCATGCAGAAAGTGAAGAAGATCCCGCAGCGGCAATGTGTGGGCTGCCGCGAGATGAAGGACAAACGCGCGCTCATCCGCGCCGTCAAGTCGCCGCAGGGCGAGGTATCGCTCGATTTTACGGGAAGGAAGCCCGGGCGCGGCGCTTATGTCTGCCCGAACAGCGAATGCCTCAAGCGGGCGCGCAAGTCCCGCGCGCTCGAGCGCGCGCTGGACACGGCCATCCCCGAGAGCGTTTATGAAGAAATGGAAAAGGAGATGGCAAACGGTGGATAAACTGCTCAATCTTATCGGCCTTGCCAAAAAGGCCGGAAAGCTCGAGGCCGGCGAGGAGCCGGTCGGCGCGGCGGCGAGAGCAAGGCACGCGCGGCTCATCCTCATCGCCTCCGACGCCGCGGATAACACCCGCCGCCGGGCCAAGCACTTCGGCGACACGGGCGAGTGCATCTGCCTTGAGATCCCCGCGACGAAGGACGAGCTGGGAAGGGCCCTGGGCCGCACGTCCTGCGCGATGGCCGCGCTGACGGACGTCGGCTTTGCTGAGGCTGCGGCCAAAAAGCTGGCCGAGGCCGACGAAGCGCACTACGGCGAAGCGGCACGGCGGCTTGCGATCAAGGCCCAGCGCGCCGCCGAACGCCGAGCTGAGCTCAGGCAGCACGAGAAGAACCTGCGCGAGGGCAGGAAAAAGCCGCATAAGGCGACGGAAGCAAAGCCCGCCGCGGCGGAGGGAAAGAAAAAGCCCCTTGCATCAGAGGAGAAAAAAGCGCCGCGGCGCACCGTGAAGCACGGGCGCACGCGCGCCGAGCGCGAGAGGGCGCACCGCGAAGCGGAAAAGCAGCGCGCGTCGAAGCGCTTTGCCCACGCCCGCCCCGTGAAAAAGGGCAAGGGCAGCTTTAAGAAAGTAAGTCAGCAGACATCACAACACACGGAGGTGCAATAATTTGGCTACTACAATGAACAAGAACAAGGTATCCGACATGGCAAAGGACTTCGGCATGTCGTCGAAGGACATCCAGGCCGTCCTGAATACCTATGAGGACGGGAGCAAAAAGCCTTCGCAGGTGTTGTCGGAAGAGGAGGTCAACCTGATCTTTGAGCACCTGACGCAGAAGCATCAGGTCAAGATCGAGACGATCTATGCCGAGACCGCTCCCCAGAAAAAGCCCGAGCCCAAGGCACAGCCTGCCCAGCAGCAGGGCGCGGCGAAGGGACAGTCTGCCCAGCCGCAGCGCGGCGGCAGTCAGCCCAGGGTGCAGCAGAGCGCCCAGCCCCAGCCCCAGCAGAACAAGTCCACCGCCACGCAGAAGCCCGCGACCCGCGTGCCGGAAAAGAAGATCGTCGATACCCGCAAGGTGACGAACGTCAACCTTGACAAGTACGACGAGAAGCTGCAGGACATGGCCGAGCGCTCCGGAGACCGCCGCGACTTGGAGCGCGGCACGAAGGAAAAGTTCCGCAATAACAAGAACCGCAATAACCGCCAGCAGCCGTTCTCCGGCAAGCGCAAGCAGGAGGAGGCCGAGAAGATGCGCCGCCTGCAGCTGGAGATCGCCAAAAAAACCCCGCTGACCGTCAAGATCCCCGATGAGATCTCCGTCGGCGAGCTGGCCTCCCGCATGAAAAAGACCGGCGCGGAGGTCGTCAAATGCCTGATGAAAAACGGCGTGATGGCTTCCCTTTCCCAGATGATCGACTTCGACACCGCGTCCTTTGTCGCCGAGGAGCTCGGCTGCAAGGTCGAAAAGGAGGTCGTTGTGACGATCGAGGAAAAGCTCATCGACGATCATGAGGACAGCGCCGACGAGCTCGAGCCGCGCGCCCCGGTCGTGGTCGTTATGGGCCACGTGGACCACGGCAAGACCTCCCTTCTCGACTATATCCGCAACGCCCACGTCGCCTCCGGTGAGGCCGGCGGCATTACGCAGCACATCGGCGCCTATCAGGTGCAGATCAAGGGCAAGCCCATCACCTTCCTTGATACGCCGGGCCACGAGGCGTTCACCTCCATGCGTGCCCGCGGCGCGATGATCACGGATATCGCTATCCTCGTCGTCGCCGCCGAGGACGGCATCAAGCCCCAGACCATCGAGTCCATCAACCACGCCAAGGCCGCCGAGATCCCCATCATCGTTGCCATCAACAAGATGGATAAGCCCGACGCCAACCCCGAGCGCATCAAGCAGCAGCTGACCGAGTACGGCCTTGTGGCCGAGGACTGGGGCGGCGACACCATCGTCTGTCCCATTTCCGCCAAGACCGGCATGGGCATCGACAACCTGCTCGAGATGGTCGCGCTCACCGCCGAGGTCGCAGAGCTCAAGGCCAATCCCAACCGCGCCGCGTCCGGCGCTGTGGTGGAAGCGCGCCTTGACAAGGGCCGCGGCCCCATCGCGACGCTCCTCGTCCAGAACGGCACGCTCCATCAGGGCGATATCATCATCGCCGGTACGGCCGTGGGCCGCGTGCGTGCGATGATGAGCGACAAGGGCCAGAAGCTCACCTCCGCCGGCCCCAGCGTCCCTGTCGAGATCACGGGCCTTGGCGAAGTGCCCGAGGCCGGCGCGCACTTCAATGCCGTCGCCGACGAGCGCCTTGCCCGCGAGCTTGTCGAGCAGCGCAAGGAAGAGGAAAAGCGCAAGGCCAACGCCCCCATCACGAAGGTCTCGCTCGAGGATCTGTTCAGCCAGATCCAGGCGGGCGAGATGAAGAACCTCAACATCATCGTCAAGGCGGACGTCATGGGCTCGGTCGAGGCCGTCAAGGCGTCGCTTGAGAAGATCTCCAACGACGAGGTCCGCGTGCGCGTCATCCACGGCGCGGTCGGCGCGATCAACGAGAGCGACGTGATGCTCGCCGCCACGTCGAACGCCATCATCGTCGGCTTCAACGTCCGTCCCGACGCTGCGGCGCGCGACAGCGCGGCCCGCAACCACGTCGATATGCGCATGTACCGCGTCATTTACGACGCCATCGACGAGATCGAGGCCGCCATGAAGGGCATGCTCGCGCCGAAGTTCCGCGAGGCCGTCATCGGCCATGCCGAGATCCGCCAGACCTACAAGGTCTCGTCCGTCGGCACCGTTGCGGGCTGCTACGTGCAGGACGGCAAGATCCAGCGCGCGTGCGACGTGCGCATCGTGCGCGACGGCATCGTCGTCCACGAAGGCCACCTCGCCTCGCTCCAGCGCTTCAAGGACTCCGTCAAGGAGGTCGCGAGCGGCTACGAGTGCGGTCTGAGCTTCGAGAAGTACAACGACATCAAGGTCGGCGACATCGTCGAGGCATACGTCATGGAGCAGATCGAACAGTAAGAAACTTCAAAAATGAGCCTTTCGGCAGGGGCGGGCGAACGCCCGCCCCTGCCTTTTCAAAGGAGGAATTTAAATGGCAAGCAATCGCATTGGACGCATCAATGAAGAGATCCAGCGCGAGCTGAGCGCGCTCATGCGCACGCTCAAGGACCCGCGCGTGCAGGGCGGCATGGTGACCATCACGCATGTGGACACGACAAGCGACCTGCGCTATTCGCGCATCTATGTGAGCGTTTTGGAAAAGTCGCTTGAAAAGGACGTGATCCGCGGCCTCAAGAGCGCGGCAGGCTATCTTCGCCGCGAGCTGGGGGCGAACATGTCGCTGCGCTACACGCCGGAGCTGCAGTTCATCGCGGACGATTCCATCGAGTACGGCGCGCACATCCTCGAGCTTCTGCGCGACCCGCGCGTGGTGAAGCCCGCAAACCCTGAAAACGAAAAGCTGAACGCGGAGGATGAGCAGGAATGACCGTTTCCGAAGTCGCGGCGTACCTCCGCGCGCATGACAAATACCTTATCCTCACTCACCGCCGCCCCGACGGCGACACCCTCGGCTGCGCGGCGGCGCTGTGCGCCATGCTGCGCCAGATGGGGAAAAGCGCGGGCGTTCTCTACAACCGCGAGACGACCGAGCATTTCGAGCGGTACGTCGAGAAGTACTGGGTCGCGGACGATTTTGACTATGAGACCGTCGTTTCCGTCGATCTTGCGGCGCTGAGCCTGTTCCCGGACAACGCCGAGCTGTTCAAAACGCGCGTGGACCTCGCCATCGACCATCACCCGAGCTACGAGGGCTTCGGCAGGGAGAGCTGCGTGCACCCTGAGTGCGCCGCCTGCGGCGAGATCCTCTGCGCGCTCGCGCAGGATCTGGGGCAGCTGACGCCCGCGGTCGCGCTGCCGCTCTACGTGGCCGTCAGCACCGACACGGGCTGCTTTGTCTACTCCAACGTCACGGCGAACACGCACCGTGTGGCCGCGGTGTTGATGGAGATGGGCATCGACTATAAAGCCGCCAACAAGCTCCACTTCCGCACGAAGAGCAGAAAGCGTCTTGCCCTTGAGGGCGAGCTTCTGCGCACGATGGAGTTTTACGACGAGGACCGCGTTGTCATCGTCGCGGTGCCGCAGTCGCTTCAGCAGCGCATGCAGCTTTCCGAGGCGGACATGGAGGATCTTGCGTCCCTCGGCGGGCTCGTCGAGGGCACGGACTGCGCTGTGACGATGAAGGAGACAAGAGACGGCGCGTGGAAGGTCAGCGTGCGCACGGGCGCGCGCGTCAACGCGACGCTCGCCTGCTCGAAGCTCGGCGGCGGAGGACACCGCGCGGCCTCGGGCTGTCTCATCGAGCACGCGGGGTATGAGCAGGCCCGCGCGATGATCCTGAATGCCATCGCCGAAGCGGCGGCGGAAGAACACAGGGGCGCGTAAGCGCCGAAAGCTTGGCGCAAAGGAGGCTGCTTATGCCCAACGGCATCATTATCATCGACAAGCCGCAGGATTGGACGAGCATGGACGTGTGCGCCAGGCTGCGGAGTATGCTGCACGAAAAGCGCGTCGGCCACGCCGGGACGCTCGACCCCATGGCGACGGGCGTGCTGCCCGTGTTTGTCGGGCAGGCGACCAAGGCGGTTTCCTTCGCCGAGGGGGGAAAAAAGGTCTACGAGGCCGTTTTGCAGCTCGGCAGAGTGACCGACACGCAGGATACGACCGGCGAAACGCTCGAAGAAAATCCCGTGGCCGTTACGGCGGACGGGGTGCGCGCGGCGCTGCCGCGCTTTCTCGGCGAGATCGAGCAGATCCCGCCGATGTACTCGGCCATCAAGATCAACGGACAGAAGCTCTACGACCTTGCCCGCCAGGGCAAGGAGGTCGCGCGCAGGCCGCGCAGGATCACCGTCTATGACCTTGCGCTGACGGAGGAGCTGGGGAATGACCAATACGCCCTGCGCGTCGTGTGCTCGAAGGGAACGTACATCCGCACGCTCTGCCATGACTTAGGGCGGGCGCTCGGCTGCGGCGGCTGCATGGCGGCGCTGCGGCGCACCGAGGCGTCGGGCTTTCGCATCGGCGAAGCCGTGACGCTCGAGGATGTGCAGCGCGAGGGCGAAGCCCTCCTCCGCCCGATCGACAGCCTGTTCCGCGATCACCCGGCCTACACCATCCCGTCGGAGGAGCAGGAGCGGCGGTGCCTGTGCGGCAATCCGCTTCGCGCAGGGCTTCCGGACGGGCTGTACCGCGTGTACGGACGCGATGGGACGTTCCTCGCGCTCTCGGAGGCGAAGGACGGCCTTCTCACCTCGAAACGAAATTTTTTCAGCGTGTGACGCTGACGCAAAAAGGACCACTTCACTATGGAAACGAAAACTGTGATCGCCCTCGGCTTTTTCGACGGGGTGCATTTGGGGCACGGCGCGCTGCTCAAAATGGCGGTGCGCCGCGCGGAGGAGACGGGCTGCCGCTCGGCGGCCTTCACGTTCGACCGCTCGCCGCGCGAGTTCGTGACGGGAACGCCCGTCCCGCTGCTCACAACGCCCGCTGAGCGCGCGGAGATCATCCGCACGCAGTACGGCGTGGCGGATGTGTATGTCGAGCCGTTCGACCGGGCCATGATGACGATGCCGTGGGAGAGCTTTATCGCGGACCTGCTGGTGGGAAAGTACCATGCAGCCCATCTCGTCGCGGGGCACGACTTCCGCTTCGGCCACAAAAACGAGGGCGACGTGGAAAAGCTTAAAAGCTACTGCGCGTCTCACGGCCTTGGCTGCGACATCATCCCCCGCGTGGAAAAGGACGGCGTGACCGTCTCCTCGAGCTATATCCGCGCGCTGCTGGAGGCGGGCGACGCCGCCCGCGCGGCGGAATTCCTGGGCCACCCCTTCTCAATGGAGGGCACGGTACGACATGGCGACGGCATCGGCAGAAAGCGCCTTTTCCCGACGGCGAACCTCATCCCCGAGGAGCACCTGCTCGTCCCGGCGCGCGGCGTGTACGCAACGCGCGCGTATCTGCCGGACGGGAAGCGCTGCGTCGGCGTGACGAACGTCGGCGTCAGGCCGACGGTGAGCGAAGCGAACCGCGTGAGCGTGGAGACGTACCTTGTGGATTACGAGGGCGACCTGTACGGCAGGACGCTGCGGCTGGACTTCTGCACGTATCTGCGGCCCGAGCGCAGGTTCTCCTCCACGCAGGAGCTGCACGACATGATCGCGCAAAACGCCCGCGAGGCGATAGAAATTGTCAAATAAGCGGCAAAAAAGAACGTCTGCTCTCGCAGACGTTCTTTTTTTGCATCCTTATTTCCCGACAGGCTTTTTCTTCCCGTGCGTTTACAATAATGCCACAACGCACAAGGAGGGGACGAGCTGTGAAAGGGATGGAGCTGCTGCGCAGCCGGGAATGGTCGGGGAAATTTGTGGACTGCACGCTGCGCTTTGCGCTCGCGGCGGTGCTGTCCGGCGCGCAGGTGTTCGGCGGCTACGCGCCGCTGGCGCTGGGGCTGACGGCCGCGGCGGGGCCGGGCGTAAAGGGGCTGAGCGCGTTTCTCGGCGCGTCGGCAGGGGCGTTCGTGTTTCTGCCGTTTTCGCACGCGCTGCGCACCTTCGCCGCGGCAGTGCTGATCTTCACGGCGAACAACGCCTTCTTCGATTTGAAAATCTATCAAAAGCGCGCGTTTCTGCCGCTGCTGGCGGCGGGGATGATGCTCTCAGTCGAGTTCGTCTACGTGCTGCGCGACCCGGGCGGCGAGGCGGCGACCTGCCTTGTGAGCCTGCTGCTCGCGGCGCTGGCGGCGATGAGCGGCCGGGCGCTGCTCGCCCCGGCGGAAAAGGAGCACCCGTTCGCGTCGCTTTTTATCCTGCTCGGCGTACTGATGGCCTTTTCCTCGTATCAGACGGCGAACGGCTTTGCGCCCGGGCGCATCGCGTCGCTGCTCGTGGTGCTGCTCGCCGCCTTTGAGCGCAGCGGGGCGGTGTCCGTCCCGGCGGCGCTGTGCATCGGCCTTGCGATGGACCTGACGGCGGGCGACGGCGGCTTTGCGCACGCGGCGTCGTATGCCTTCGCGGCGATCCTCGTGAGCGTGACGTGCCGGGGCAACCGCGTGGGCTCGGCGCTGTGGTTCCTTTTGAGCATGCTGTGCTTCGCGCTGCCAATGAGCGCGCAGGCGGGACTGGTGCTGCTGTATGAGTCGATCGCCGCGGCGCTGCTGTTTCTGCTCATCCCGCGAAGGTACTTTCGCGGCCGGCACCTTGCCATGGAGGAGAGCGCGCAGGGGGACGCGGCCCTGCGCAAAACGCTCACCGAGTCCGCCGCCGCGATGCGCGAGCTGTACGACAGCGTCGCCCGCCCGCCGAAGCGCACGGAGGAAAATCCCGCCGCCATCTTCGACCGCGCGGCGGAAAAGGTCTGCCGGGGCTGCGCGCTGTGCGACTTCTGCTGGGAAAAGGAGTACAACCGGACCTATACCGCCCTCAACGACGCGACCGCAGCGCTTTTGCAGCGCGGACAGGGGCGCGGGGAGGACTTCCCGTCCTACTTTGCCGACCGCTGTATCCGATTTCCGAGCTTCCTTGCCGCCGTGAACGAGGAGCTGCGCACCTATCTTCTGCGGCGGCAGTACCGCCGGCGCATCGCCGAGGACCGGGCAAAGGCCGCTTCGCAGTATGCACAGCTCTCCGAGCTTTTGCAGAGCGCGGCGGATGGCGCAGCGGTGCAGGCCGCGTCCGCCTCTCCCCTGCACCCCTATGAGATCGGCCTTGCGCTGCGGCCCAAGCGCGGCGAGCGCGTGAGCGGCGACAGCGCGAGCCGCTTTGAAACGGACGGCGGGACGCTGTGTCTGCTGCTCTCCGACGGCATGGGCTGCGGCGAGGCGGCGCAGCGCGAATCGGCGATGGCCGCGCGCCTTTTGGAGCGCTTTCTCCGCGCGGGCATCGACGCGCCGCCCGCGCTCAAAACGCTCAACAGCGCGCTGTCTCTCCGCGCCGAATCGACCGACAGCTTTACGACCGTGGACCTTCTCACTCTGTCGCTCCGCACGCTCGAGGGCGAGCTTTACAAGTACGGCGCGGCGCCGAGCTATTTAAAGCGCGGCGGCAGCGTGCGCCGCGTGACCTGCTCGTGCCTGCCGGCGGGCTTGCAGGAGGGCTCGCCCCCGCCGGAGGCGACGCATCTGCGTCTCTCACCGGGGAGTTTTCTCGTCATGGTGACCGACGGCGTGGCCGACAGCGCGGACGACGAGTGGCTGCAAAACCTGCTTGCGGGCTGGGAGGGGGAGGACCCCCAGCAGCTCGTCTCCGCAATTTTGGCCGACAGCCTGGACCGCCGCGGCGGGACGGACGACGCGGGCGTTCTTGCGCTGTATCTTCCGCGGGACGGCGGGGGCTTGCAGGAGGTGTGAGCGCGGCGGAAAATTCTGCGCGCCCCGGTATAGCGCGCCGCGCACGGGGCATACTGGCCTTAGAACGTTTTCCGCCGGGAGGTGCTGTACATTGGTCAGGGGAACATCGAGACGGGTCATCGTGGTGGACTCGCCGGACACGGAGCTTTTTGAGCAGGCGATCTTCATCGTGCGCAGCGACGTGTCCTCGCGCAGCGGCGTGACGGCGCAGCGGCTGGTGGACGAGGCCTGCCGCGTGGCGCGCAGCTGCGGACGCACGCAGACGCGCACAAGGAGCCTGCTTCGCCGCGGCTCGCCGGCGCTGTGGTGCGGCGTGGGCGCGGGGGGCATCGCGCTTGCGTGGCTGCTGAGCGCGCTGATTTGAACAAGGGTCATTTTCTTCTCCTCTTTGGGGCGCTGCGGGGAACCGCGCGCCCCGCTTTTTTTGCGCGCTTTCGGCAAATTTCAATTTACAAGCGGTAATCATTGGGCTATACTATAACCTACCGTATTTTGAACGACGAGGTTATGACCATGAATGCTGACTTTTCCCGCACCCTTGCCCTGCTGCGGCAGGAGAAGGGGATCTCCCAGCGCAAGGCCGCGAAAGAGCTCGGCATTTCGCAGGCGCTGCTCTCCCACTATGAAAACGGCATCCGCGAGCCGGGGCTTGCCTTTGTCGCCCGCGCGTGCGACTATTACCATGTGTCGGCGGACTATCTGCTCGGGCGCACGCTCTCGCGCGACGGCGGCATGATCGACGCGGAATCGCTCTACGATTCGAGCGACGAAAAGGGCACGCTGCGCGGCAGCATCGCCGCGACGCTGCAGAAGAAGATGCTCGTGAACACGGCGGGCTTACTTTTTGAGCTGCTGGGCAAGACGAACGACCGCGCGCTCATCACGTCCGCGGGCGGGTACCTCGGCGGCGCGTTCTACCAGCTCTACCGCGCGCTGCACCGCGCGAGCGGCGGCAAGGAGGGCTACTTCGGTCTGGACGCCACGGCCTACCAGTCCGGCGCGGTGGACGCGCAGATGCGCGCGGACTACATCGCCTACGCTTCCTCGCTCGCGGCGCTCTCGGAAAAGGAGGGGGCCTTCCCCGCGATGGAGGATGAGACGCTCGCCGACCTCTACCCCGGCCTCATGCAGAGCGTGACGCAGGTGCTCCACAGCACCGAAGAAAAGACCAATTCCCTGCTTGGCAGAAAATAAGGAAGAGAAAACAGTATGAACGAAAAGAATATCCGAAATTTTTCCATCATCGCGCACATCGACCACGGCAAATCCACACTGGCGGACAGGCTTCTTGAAAAGTGCAACGCCGTTTCCGCGCGCGAGATGGAGGACCAGATCCTCGACAACATGGACTTGGAGCGCGAGCGCGGCATCACCATCAAGGCCCGCGCCGTCACATTCGACTACACCGCCGCCGACGGCGAGGTCTACACGCTCAACCTCATCGACACGCCGGGCCACGTGGACTTCAACTACGAGGTCTCGCGCTCGCTCGCGGCGTGCGAGGGCGCGCTGCTCGTCGTGGACGCCTCGCAGGGCATCGAGGCGCAGACGCTTGCCAACACCTACCTTGCCATGGAGCACGATCTGGAGATCCGTCCCGTGATCAACAAGATCGACCTGCCCGCCGCCGACCCCAAGCGCGTCAAGCAGGAGATCGAGGACATTCTGGCCATCCCCGCCGAGGATGCGCCCGAGATCTCCGCCAAGCAGGGCATCAACATCGACGCGGTGCTCGAGGACATCGTGCACAGCCTTCCCTGCCCCAAGGGCGATCCGAACGCGCCCTTGCAGGCGCTGATCTTCGACAGCTATTACGACGCCTACCGCGGCGTTATCGTCTACATGCGCTTGAAGCAGGGCACCCTGAAGCCCGGCATGGAGGTCAAGATGATGGCCACGGGTGCGACGTTCAAGGTGCTCGAGTGCGGATTGATGCGCCCGCTGGGCTTGGAGCCTGCAAAGCAGCTCGAGGCCGGTCAGGTCGGCTACTTCACCGCGAGCATCAAGGACGTGCACGAAACGCAGATCGGCGATACCGTCACGGGTGCGGAGAATCCCGCGTCTGAGCCGCTGCCGGGCTACCGCAAGGTGCGCTCGATGGTCTACTGCGGCATTTACACCGAGGACGGCAGCAAGTACCCGGACCTTCGCGACGCGCTCGAAAAGCTCCAGCTCAACGACGCGAGTCTGACGTTTGAGCCGGAATCGTCCGTCGCGCTGGGCTTCGGCTTCCGCTGCGGCTTCCTCGGCATGCTCCATATGGAGGTCATTCAGGAGAGATTGGAGCGCGAGTTCGATCTCGACCTCGTCACCACGCTCCCGAGCGTCATCTACGAGGTCTATAAGACCGACGGTACGATGGTGCGCGTCGATAACCCACACAACTATCCCGACCCCGCGCATATCGAGCGCGCGGAGGAGCCCTATGTCAAGGTGACGATCGTCACGCCGCCCGACTACGTCGGCAACATCATGCCGATGTGTCAGGACCGCCGCGGCGAATTCAAGGACATGCAGTACCTCGACACCTACCTTGTCGAGATGCACTACGAGATGCCGCTCAACGAGATCATCTACGATTTCTTCGATACGCTCAAGGCCAACACCAAGGGCTATGCCTCGCTCGACTATGAGCTCTCCGGCTACCGCCCGAGCGATCTGGTCAAGGTCGATATCCTGCTCAACGGCGATCAGGTGGACGCATTGTCGTTCATCGCACACCGCGACAAGGCCTATGCACGGGCGCGCCGCCTTTGCGAAAAGCTCAAGGACAACATCCCACGCCAGCTGTTCGAAATTCCCATTCAGGCCGCCATCGGCGGGCGCATCATCGCGCGCGAGACGGTCAAGGCCATGCGCAAGGACGTTCTTGCCAAGTGCTACGGCGGCGATATCAGCCGAAAGAAGAAGCTGCTTGAAAAGCAGAAGGAGGGCAAAAAGAAGATGCGCTCGCTCGGCACCGTGCAGGTGCCCACGGAGGCATTCCTTGCCGTCCTCAAGCTGGATGAATAAGAAAACAGATCAAAAGGAGTGCGATCGGATATGCTTTTGGACCATTATGTCAGCGCCATGGACAGCTGGAAGGGACGCATCGACAGTGAGACCGACTATGACGCGTTCCGCTGGCACCAGTGGGTGCGGCCCATCGACTTGAACGACGGCGGCGCGCCGTTTTCCGGGAAGCTCGGCTTCGCGTTCATCGGCTTTTGCAGCGACAAGGGCGTCGCGCGCAACAAGGGCCGCACCGGCACGGCGCTCGCGCCGGACTTTGTGCGCGGCCAGATGTCGGGCCTTCCCTGTACGTTCTCGCAGGAGGTCAGGCTCTTCGACGCGGGCGACATCATCTGCGATGAGATCTCGCTCGAGGAGGGCCAGCGCGAGCTGGGCTGCGCCGTGGAGGAAATTCTTCGCCGCAAACTCTTCCCCATCGTGCTCGGCGGCGGGCACGAGACGACCTTCGGTCACTTTCAGGGTCAGCACAACTACTTGAAGGACTGCGGCAAAAGGCCGGAGCTCGGCATCGTGAACTTCGACGCGCACTTCGACCTGCGCCCCTACGACATGGGCAATTCGTCGGGCACGATGTTCCGCCAGATGGCGGACGTGTGCAGGGCCGAGGGCACGCCGTACCACTACTTCCCCATCGGCATCCAGCAGCACAGCAACACCGTGAGCCTTTTCAAAAAGGCGGAGGAGCTGGGCGTTGACTATGTGCTCGCCAAGGACCTGCACGCTTCGAACTTAGAGTCTATCCTCGAGCGCATGGACCAGTTTTTGTATCAGTGCGACGATTCGTACATCACCGTCTGCACGGACGTGTTTTCGTCGGCGTTCGCGCCGGGCGTGAGCGCGCCGCAGTCGCTCGGGCTCGATCCCGAGGTCGTGCTGCCGCTCATCAAGCACGTTTTGCGCACGCGCAAGGTGCGCGGGTTCGACATCTGCGAGATCTCGCCGCGCTTCGATCAGGACAATACGACGGCAAACCTCGGCGCGGTCATCATCTTCGCCGTGGTCAATACGCTGTGCCGGCTCAACGGTTTGAGCATTTAAGGTTCAGCCCGCAGGGGCTGAGGGGTGTTCCCCTGCGATGCAGGGGGACGCCCCTCGCGTTCTCTTGGGGGATTGAAAGGGGGCCATTCTCTCACGTGAGAGAATGGCCCCCTTTATTGCGTGCAGCGCCATCGGTGCTGCCCTCCCCCCCTGCCGCGGGAACGCGGCGATTACACCCGCTTTCCGTACATGAAGAGATCGCACTTGAGCATGCCGTTATAAAGCTTGCGCTTTTTATCCGCGAACTTCCCGTAGCAGCGCTCAAAATCGGGGTGTGAGGAGAGTACGTAGACCCTCCAGCTGTCGGGCAGCTTGTCCATCGCGCGGCCGAAGGCTTTGTACAGCTCGCCCGCCTCCTCGCGCTCGAGCAGACGCTCGCCGTAGGGCGGATTTGTCACGACGCGGCCGTACAGCCCGCCCCAGTGGAAGCGCGTGGCGTCATCGACCTCGAACTTTACGATATCGTCCACCTCGGCGAGCTCGGCGTTGTGGCGCGAGAGCTCGACGGCGTCGGGATCGATGTCGCCGCCCCAGATCTCGTATTTGCCGTGGAACTCCTTGTCCATGGCCTCGTCCGCCGCGTCGAGCCAGATGTCGCGGTCGATGGTGGACCAGTGCTGGGCGGAAAAGCTGCGGTTCAGGCCCGGCGCGCGGTTGCGTGCGATGAGCGCGGCCTCGATGGCGATGGTGCCGCTGCCGCAGAAGGGATCGCAGAAGGGGTCGCGCCCGGAGTAGTGCGAGAGCTTGACCATCGCGGCAGCGAGCGTTTCGCGCAGCGGGGCGGCAACGCCGTGGGCACGGTAGCCGCGCTTGTAAAGCCCCTCGCCCGAGGTGTCGAGCCCGACGAGGACCTCGTCTCTCATGATGGAAAAGCGCACCTGATAGCGCCGCCCCGTCTCGGGCAGCCGGGCGATGCCGTAGGCCGCGCTCAGACGGTCCACGACCGCTTTTTTGACGATCGACTGGCAGGCGGGCACGGAGTGGAGCGTCGAATTGATGGAATAGCCCACCACGGGGAACTCGCCCTCGCGGGGGATCCAGTCCTCCCAGCGCACCGCGCGCACGCCCTGAAAGAGCGCTTCAAAGTCTGTGGCGCGGAAGCGGTGCAGCACGAGGATGACGCGCGCGCCGCAGCGCAGGTTGATGTTGAGCCGCGCGATGTCGCGCGCTTCGCCGCGGCAGAGGACGCGGCCGTTCTCCACGCGCACGTCGGCAAGGCCGAGCTTTTTCACCTCGTCGCCGACAAGGCTCTCCAGCCCCAAAAGGCAGGGAATGACAAATTCCAGCATAGTAACGCTCCTGAACAAATGGATTTTTCCCCAGTATAACCGACGGGAACAAAAAAGGCAATCGCCGCGTCAAAATAAGCATGGTAAAGCGCCAAGGCCTGTGGTACAATAGAGAAAACGGAAGAAAACGGCGCGGAAAGCGCGCTGTCACACCAATGTAACATCAAACTTGCGCGCTCGGCCCGGGAAAAAGCGGGAATGCAACACTGAAGTTGCTGGAAACGGACGCGCGGTTTTGCTATCTTATCCTCAGACAGAGAAACGGAGGGAACGCAATGGCATTTGGCGAGCGGCTCCAGGAGGTCCGCAAGCGAAGCGGGCTGACGCAGGAGGAATTTGCCGAGCAGCTGCAGGTCTCGCGTCAGTCGGTTTCGCGCTGGGAGTCCAGCCGGGGCTACCCCGAGATGGAGAAGATCATCTTCATCTGCAACCGCTACGGCGTGACGATGGACGAGCTGTTCGAAGAGGAGGTCCCCACCCACGGCGAACTGCCGGCGGAGACGCCGAAACTCTCGGCGCGCACGCTTACCAGCGAGATCGCGAGCCTGTACGCGAACCTGTCGCCCTACAACAAAAGCATCGGTATCATGCTGCTGACGGTCATCGCCATGATGGGCCCGGCATACGTCTACTGCATGCGCAGTTTGAAAGGAGGAGCAGATGAAATGATGACGATCATCTGGATCGCCGCGATCATCATCTTCGGCATCGCCGAGGCGGCGACGGCGGGGCTGGTGTCGATCTGGTTCGTCGCGGGCGCGGTGGCGGCGCTGATCGTGACGGAGCTGGGCGCGTCGCTTCTGATCCAGTTTGCGGTGTTTCTGGTCGTGTCCATCCTCGCGCTGATCGCGACAAGGCCGCTGGCGAAGAAAATGCTGGATAAGACCATCGTCCCCACCAACGCCGACCGCGTGCTGCACCGCGAGGCCAAGGTGACCGAAACGGTGGACAACGAGAACGCCGCCGGCGCCGTCTACATCGACGGGAAAACGTGGACCGCGCGCAGCGACAGCGGCGCGATCATTGAAAAAGGCAAAATGGCAGAGATCGTGCGCATGGAGGGCGTGAAGCTCTACGTGCGCGAGGCAAAGGAACCCAACGAGAGAAGAGAGTAATCCACACACAAAACAAATTTTAGGAGGAAAAGAAGTATGGAATGGATCGGCTATATCGGTGTTGGCATTCTTGTGCTGCTGGTGCTGCTGGTGCTCGTGACGAACATCCAGATCGTGCAGCAGTCGAGAGCGTATGTCGTCGAGCGCCTGGGCGCCTACAGCGCGACCTGGGGCGTGGGCCTGCACTTCAAGATCCCGTTTTTCGAGCGCGTCGTGAAGAAGGTCAGCCTCAAGGAGCAGGTGGCCGACTTCGATCCCCAGCCCGTGATCACGAAGGATAACGTCACCATGCAGATCGACACGGTCATCTACTTCCAGATCACCGACCCCAAGCTCTACACCTACGGCGTGGAGCACCCGATGAACGCCATCGAGAACCTGACGGCCACGACGCTGCGAAACATCATCGGCGAGATGGAGCTTGACCAGTCGCTCACGAGCCGCGATGTGATCAACGCCAAGATGCGCTCCATCCTCGACGAAGCGACCGACCCCTGGGGCATCAAGGTCAACCGCGTGGAGCTCAAGAACATCCTGCCGCCGCGCGAGATCCAGAACGCGATGGAAAAGCAGATGAAGGCCGAGCGCGAGCGCCGCGAGTCCATCCTGCAGGCCGAGGGCCAGAAGCAGTCCCAGATCCTCGTGGCCGAGGGCGAAAAGCAGTCCACCATCCTGCGCGCGGACGCGGAAAAGCAGGCGGCTATCCTCAAGGCCGAGGCTGAGCGTCAGGCTGCCATCCTCAAGGCCGAGGGCGAAGCGCAGGCCATCCTGAACGTGCAGCAGGCGCTGGCAGACTCCATCAAAATGCTCAACGCCGCCAACCCCAACGAGCAGGTCATCAAGATCAAGGCGCTCGAATCGTTTGAGAAGGCCGCAGACGGCCAGGCGACGAAGATCATCGTCCCCAGCGAGATCCAGAGCCTTGCCGGTCTTGCCGCCAGCTTCAAGGGCTTATTAGAGGACGAGAAGAAGTAAAATATTCCAAAGAAGAGAAAAGGAGGGGCGTTCCCGGTCGGGAACGCCCCTCTTGTCGATTTTTGTGTGGAAAAATTGCTTAGAACGCGCACTTTTCGCGCAGGAAGTCCTTCACCTGATCGATGGGGATGCGGACCTGCTCCATGCTGTCGCGCTCGCGGATGGTGACGCAGTGGTCGGCCGCGATGCCGTTGGCCTCGTCGCCGACGGTGTCGAAGTCGAAGGTGATGCAGTACGGCGTGCCGATCTCGTCCTCGCGGCGGTAGCGCTTGCCGATCGAGCCGGTCTCGTCGTAATCGACCATGAACTCCTTGGAAAGCTCGTTATAAAGCTCCATGGCGGGAGCGGCGAGCACTTCCTTCTTCGAAAGCGGCAGGATCGCGGCCTTGAACGGCGCGAGCGCCGGGTGCAGGTGCAGCACGACGCGCACATCGTCGTTGCCCTTCTTGTCCTGACCGACGACCTCCTCATCGTAGGCGTCGCACAGCACCGCGAGCACGCTGCGCTCCACGCCGAGCGACGGCTCGATGACGTAGGGCACGTACTCGACCATGTCCTTGCCCTCGCCCTCGCGGTAGACCATCTTCTCGCCGCTGACCTTCTGGTGCTGTGTGAGGTCGTAGTCCGTGCGGTCGGCCACGCCCCACAGTTCGCCCCAGCCGAAGGGGAAGAGGAACTCGAAGTCCGTCGTCGCCTTGGAGTAGAAGCACAGCTCCTCGGGATCGTGGTCGCGCAGGCGGAGGTTCTCGTCCTTCAGGCCGATGGAGAGCAGCCAGTTGTGGCAGAACGTGCGCCAGTAGTTGAACCACTCAAGGTCGGTGCCCGGCTTGCAGAAGAACTCGAGCTCCATCTGCTCGAACTCGCGCACGCGGAAGATGAAGTTGCCCGGCGTGATCTCGTTGCGGAAGGACTTGCCGATCTGACCGATGCCGAACGGCAGCTTTCTGCGCGTGGTGCGCTGGACATTATTGAAGTTGACGAAGATGCCCTGCGCGGTCTCGGGACGGAGATACACGGTATTCTTCGCGTCCTCGGTCACGCCCTGGAAGGTCTTGAACATGAGGTTGAACTGGCGAATATCGGTGAAGTTGTGCTTGCCGCAGGTGGGGCAGGGAATGTTGTGCTCTTCGACAAAGTCCTTCATTTCCTGCTGGGAGAAGGCGTCGATGGGCTTGGGAAGCTCAAAGCCCGTTTCGGCGCACCAGTCCTCGATGACCTTGTCGGCGCGGAAGCGCTCGTGGCACTCGCGGCAGTCCATCAGAGGGTCGGAAAAGCCGCCGAGGTGGCCGCTCGCGACCCAAGTCTGCGGATTCATCAGAATGGCCGCGTCAAGGCCGACGTTGTAGGGGTTCTCCTGCACGAACTTCTTCCACCAGGCGTTCTTGATGTTCTTCTTGAGCTCGGCGCCGAGGGGACCGTAGTCCCAGGTGTTCGCAAGGCCGCCGTAGATCTCGCTGCCGGGAAAGACAAAGCCGCGGTTTTTGCACAGGGCGACGATCTTGTCCATCGTCTTTTCGGTGTTTTTCATGATTGGTTTCTCCTTTTCGTCGTTTTTCCGGCGGGGAACGAAAAAACGCCCCGAGCCGGTGTTCGGCTCAGGGCGAGTTAAGCATTGTAACCCGTGGTTCCACCTGAATTCCCCGCTGGATGCGGGGCACTTCGTTCCCCGGTAACGGGGGGGACCGGCGCGGCATTTCCGCCGCACGGCTCAAAAGCGCCGCCTTTCTTCTCCCACGGGGACTTGCACCGTCCGTCCCCTCTCTGCAAAGCGGGTGGGAAGAAACGCTTCTTTTTCTCAGCCTTTCTTTGCCCTACAGAATAGCATGCGCGCCGCCGCTTGTCAAGAGCGCGGCGCACTGTACAGAGACGGCAAAGGTGTCCAGTTGCGTTTTTTACAGAAAACTGATATACTTTACAATTATTCTATTTTGCAATGCCCCAGGAAAGGTGGAACCTTTTTTATGCGATTTTTCCGTTCTCTGCTGCGCCCGGATGAAAAGACCGGCAGGGCGATGCGCTGCGTGCACCGCTTATGGGTCTTTCTGTGGCTCACGGCCTTCGGCATCGGCATCGGCATGCTGTCGCTCTATCTCACGGCGCACTCCTACGCGAGCATCGACGCGCAGGCGCTGTGGGCGTCGTACCTCGAGCTGCCGCTGCTTGTTGCGATGAACCTGCTGCTGCCGCTGCTTCTTGTGTACCTCGGCTTTTTCCTCTTCGCGCGGCCGTGGGCGGCGTACCTCCTCTCGGCGGTGCCGTTTCTCGGCCTGGCGCTCGCGAGCTACTATAAGGTCCAGCTGCGCGGCGACCCCGTGCTCGCAAGCGACCTGCGCCTGATCCGCACGGCGGGCGGCATCATGGATAAGTACACCTTTGAGCTCACGGAGCCGGTCAGGCTCGTGCTCGGCGGCTTCCTTCTGATGCTCGTCCTCTCCATCGTCCTGCTGCGAAAAGAGCGCATGAGCGCGCGCGGCCGCCTTGCCGGACTCATGGCGATGCTCACGCTGGCGCTCGCGAGCTATTTTGAGCTCTACACCAGCGCGGACATCTACGAAAAGACGGCGAACCCCAGCCTCATCAACCCCTGGTCGGAGGTGGAGATCTACCTCTCGCGCGGCACGACCTATCCCTTCCTCTACAGCGTGCAGGACATGTTCCCCGCCGCGCCGAGCGGCTACCGCGAGAGCGAGGCGAGCGGCACGCTCGCGCAGTATACCGACGCGGACATTCCGGACGGGCAGAAGGTAACGGTCGTCGGCATCATGCTCGAGGCCTTCAGCGACCTGACGGACTTCCCCGTCCTTTCAGGCGTGCCCGCCATCCAGAAGGTCTATGAGCCGCTGCACGAGCTGGAGGAGCGCAGCGTTTCGGGCCGGCTCCTGACGAATATCTTCGCCGGCGGCACGGTGGATACCGAGTGGGGCTTTCTCACGGGCTACAGCGAGCACGAGGAGTTCCGCAGCGCGACGAATTCCTTTGTCCGCTACTTCAAGAGCCAGGGCTATGACGCGCTCTACCGCCACCCCGGCTACAGCTGGTTCTATAACCGCAGCAACGTGAACGAATACCTTGGCTTTGACGAGAGCGTATTCAACGAGACGGGCTTCGGCGACCTTATTTCGATGAACGACGCGCTTTACCGCTCCGACGCGGTGCTGGTGGATTATCTGCTGAATGATATCGACTCGCGCACGGAGACGGACGATCCGCTGCTGCTGTTTTCCGTGTCGTACCAGAACCACGGGCCGTATCCCTCCGAAACGTACTGGGAGGAATACGTCACGCCCGAGAAAAACGGCTGGTCGATGGAGTCCTGCTGCGTCATCAACAACTATCTGGCCGGGGTGCGCAGCACCGTGCAGGAAATGGCGCGCCTTGCCGACGAGCTGGAGGCGCGCGAGGAGCCGGTGGTGCTGGTGTTTTTCGGCGACCACAAGCCCTGGATGGGCAACGGCAGCAGCGTCTACACCGAGATCGGCGTCGATCTGGATGTTTCCACGCAGGAGGGTTTTTATAACTACTACGCAACGCCCTACGTCATCTTTGCCAACAGCGCGGCAAAGGAGGTCCTCGGCGGTGATTTCACCGGCGACGGCGGCGATTTCTCCCCGTGCTTTCTGATGGCGAAGGTCTTTGATGAGTGCGGCTGGGAGGGCAGCGGCTTCATGCAGCTCCAGCGTGAGATGCGCGCGGTGTCGCCGCTGATGAGCGAGAGCGGCTGGCGCATGAGCGACGGGCAGATCGTCGCGTCGCTCGAGGGCGCGGCGGAGGATGAAAACGACCGGTATCTTCGCGCGCAGTATTACATTGAAACGCATTTTGACGGCGAAAGCTAAGGAGAATCAACGATGAAACGATATGCTCTTGTGCTGCTGGCGGCGCTGTGCATGCTGCTGCTGGCCGCCTGCGGCACGCAGAAAACGGACGCGCCGGACACGCCCGATGAGCCGGACGCCCCGGCGGTCGAGCCTACGCCCGTTACCCCGGGAAAAACACCCGAGGAGCTTGCCGAAGAGCGGCTGAACGAGCGAATTGCCAGCATGACGCTTGAAGAAAAGGTCGGGCAGCTCTTCTTCGTCCGCTGCCCAGAGACGGGGGCGGCGGAGGACGTGAAGTCCTACCACCTCGGCGGGCTGCTGCTTTTCAGCCGGGATTATAAGGATGCGAACGGCAATTACCTCACGAAGGACGCCTTCACCGCGGCGGTGCAGTCCTATCAGGACGCGGCGGATATTCCGCTTCTCATCGGCAGCGACGAGGAGGGCGGCACCGTGACGCGCGCGAGCCGGAACGGGAACCTCTTCTCCTCCCCGCTCGCCTCCCCGCAGGAGCTGTACGCCTCCCTCGGGATGGACGGCCTTCTGAGCACGACACTTTCCTATAACCAGACGCTCCGGGAGATCGGCGTGAACGTGAACTTTGCCCCCGTGTGCGACGTATCGACCGATCAGAGCGACTTTATCTACGCCCGCTCGTTCGGCAAGGACGCGCAGACCACGGCGGACTATATCGCAAAGGCCGTTCCCGCCTACGCGGACGCTGGTGTTGCCTGCGTTTTGAAGCATTTTCCCGGCTACGGCAATAATGTGGACACGCACACGGGCATCGCCGTCGATGAGCGGAGCTATGAGACGTTTGAAACGTCGGATTTTCTGCCCTTCTCGGCGGGCATCGCGGCGGGCGCGCCGTTCGTGCTCGTGAGCCACAATATCGTAAACTGCATGGACGCGTCCCTTCCCGCGTCGCTCTCGCCGAAGGTGCATGAGATCCTGCGCGGCACGCTCGGCTTTGACGGCGTCGTGGTGACGGACGATCTTGCCATGGACGCGGTGAAGGCCTACGCGCAGGACGGGCGCGTCGCCGTGCTCGCCCTGCAGGCGGGCAACGACATGATCGTGACCACCGACTACCGGACGCAGATCCCGCAGGTCATCGACGCCGTGAGGTCAGGCGAGATCGACGAGCGGGAGATCGACGCGCACGTATACCGCGTACTGCATGAAAAACAGGCGCTCGGCCTGATCGACTGAGGAGAAATACCATGGAAACGAAAAAACTCTATTATGAAGATCCCTTTCTGCGGGAGTTCACCGCCGCCGTCATCTCCTGCGAGGAGGTAAAGGGCGGATATCTTGTCACGCTGGACAGGACGGCCTTTTATCCCGAGGGCGGCGGCCAGCCGTATGACACCGGCGTTTTGGGGGAAGCGAACGTCCTCGAGGTCCACGACAAGGGCGGCGTTATCACGCACCTTTGCGACAAGCCCCTTGCGGCGGGCGAGAGCGTGGACGGCAGGATCGACTGGACGCGCCGCTTCGACCACATGCAGCAGCATTCAGGCGAGCACATCTGCTCGGGCCTAATCTGCGCGCGCTTCCGCTGCGACAACGTCGGCTTCCACATGGGCGCGGAGAGCGTGACCATCGACTTCAACGCCGACATTTCGTGGGACGAGCTTTTGGAGATCGAGGAGGCGGCGAACCGCTACATCTGCGAGGACCATCCCATCGACATTCACTTCTACCGCGGCGCGGAGCTTGACGCCGTCGAGTACCGCAGCAAAAAGCCGCTCGAGGGCGACGTGCGCATCGTCGCCTTCCCTGGCGCGGACTGCTGCGCCTGCTGCGGCACGCATGTGGCGCGCTCCGGTCAGGTGGGCCTTGTGAAGTTCCTGTCGGTCCAGAAGTTCCGCGAGGGCGTGCGCATCGAGCTTCTCTGCGGCGGCCGCGCGCGGCGGTATCTTTCCGCCTGCTGGGAGCAGAGCCTCCGCATCGGGCAGGCGCTTTCCGTCAAGCCCGTTGCGAGCGCGGCGGCGGTGGAGCGGCTGCAGGGCGAGCTCGGCGCGCTCAAGCTGCGCTGCGCGAAGCTCGAGGAATCCGTCTTTGCCCAGACGGCCGCGCAGTACGCGGGCCGGGGCGACGTGCTGCTCTTTGCGGACGAGCTTTCGGGCGACAGCCTGCGCAGGCTCTGCGACGCGGTGGCGAACACCTGCGGCGGCCGCTGCGCGGTCTTTGCCGGGGCGGACGGCGCGTATAAGTACGCCATCGGCCGCGCGGACGGGGACCTGCGCGAGCTGACGAAGAAGATGAACGCGGCGCTTTCGGGCCGCGGCGGCGGCAAGCCGAACTTCGTGCAGGGCAGCGTCAGCTGCGAGCGCGCGGCGATCGAGGCGTTTTTCGCGGAATAGACCGCTCAGATTCTTCACACAGAATTAACATGCTGTTCATTCCTTTTTCCCGCCCGCTGCGGTATAGTAGAGAAAAAGCAGCAGAATTTTAAGCAGGAGTGAGTGGTTTGAGGCACATTTTCATCATCAATCCCGCCGCCGGGAAGAAGGACAGCCGCCAGCGCGTCTACACGATGGCCGAGGCGCTGCGCAAAAAGCACGATCTGGACGTGGAGTGCATGCTGACAAAGTCGCGCGGACACGCGACGATGCTCACGCGCGCCATCGCCGAGACCGGCGAGCCGGTGCGCTTTTACGCCTGCGGCGGCGACGGCACGATCAACGAGATCGCCAACGGCATCGCGGGCTTTGACAACGCCGCGATGACCTGCATCCCCGTCGGTACGGGCAACGACTTTCTCAAAAATTTCGGCAGGGACGCAGAGCCCCTTTTCCTCGACGCGGAAAATCTCTGGAACGGGCCCGTGACGCCGCTCGACCTCATCGACTGCAACGGCAAGTACTGCCTGACGATCGCCTGCACGGGCATCGACGCGCGCATCGCCGAGAGCGTGCACGAGTTCGGCTCGTCGCCGATGCTCACGGGGCGCGGCAGCTATCTTGCGAGCGTCGCGGTGAACTTTCTCTTCAAAAAGATCGGCCGCAGGTGGCGCGTGACGCTCGACGACGAGGTGCTCGAGGATACCTATGCGCTCGTTTCCATGTGCAACGGCCGCTATTACGGCGGCGGATCGACCCCTGTGCCCGAGGCCCGCATGACCGACGGCGTCTTGCATACGGTGCTCGTCAAAAACGTGAGCAAGGCGCGCTTTGCCGCGCTCTTCCCCGATTACAGCGCGGGCAACTATAAAAAGCTGCCGCAGGACATCATCCGCGTCTCCACGGCGAAGGTCGTGCGCATCGAAGCGCTCGAGGATGACCTTACGACCTGCCTTGACGGCGAAAGCATCCACTCCCAGGCCGTGACGCTCCGGCTCGCGGATAAGAAGGTCAATTTCTTTGCGCCCGCAGGGTGCAGCCCGGACGCGACGGCGCGGTAACGCGGCGGCGCAGCAGCAAAAGATAGGAAAACGGGGTCGAATGCACCGGCATTCGACCCCGTTCGTTTTTCTGGTGAAAAGCGGCGGCGGGAGTTTTTGAATAAGCTGTGAATTTTTGAGAAATTCCCAAAATACCCCTTGCAAATGGTGTAGCGGTGCGCTATGATAGCACCATCGGTTAGCACTCAGAGACTTTGAGTGCTAACCGAGCTGAGAACGTTAAAAATTTTAAAATATACAAGGAGGCACCAAGCCATGAAACTCACACCGCTTGCTGACCGCGTCATCCTCAAGATGGTCGAGGTCGAAGAGACCACGAAGGGCGGCATCATCCTGACCGCCAGCGCCAAGGAGAAGCCCTCCGTTGCCGAAGTCATTTCCGTCGGCCCCGGCGGCATGGTGGACGGTCACGACGTTGTAATGACCGTCAAGCCCGGCGACAAGGTCATCACCAGCAAGTATTCCGGCACCGAGGTCAAGCTGGACGACGAGGAATACGTCGTTGTCCGCCAGAGCGACATCCTTGCCATCGTAGAGTAATAGAGGAGGTAAAGAATTATGTCTAAGCTGATTAAGTCCGGCGAAGAGGCGCGCAAGGCGCTCGAGGTCGGCGTTAACACTCTTGCTGATACCGTGAAGGTCACCCTTGGCCCCAAGGGCCGCAACGTGGTGCTCGACAAGAAGTTCGGCGCGCCGCTGATCACCAACGACGGCGTGACCATCGCCAAGGAGATCGAGCTCGACGATCCGTTTGAGAACATGGGCGCGCAGCTTGTGCGCGAGGTCTCGACCAAGACCAACGACGTCGCGGGCGACGGCACCACCACCGCTACCCTTCTGGCGCAGGCCATGGTGCGCGAGGGCCTGAAGAACCTCGCCGCCGGCGCGAACCCCGTCGTGATGAAGAAGGGCATGGCCAAGGCCGTTGAGACCGCCGTCTCCGCCATCAAGGCCAACTCCCAGAAGGTCAACGGCACGGACGATATCGCCCGCGTCGGCACCGTCTCCAGCGGCGACGAGTTCATCGGCAAGCTCATTGCCGAGGCCATGGAAAAGGTCAGCTCCGACGGCGTCATCACCATCGAGGAGTCCAAGACCGCCGAGACCTATTCTGAGGTCGTCGAGGGCATGATGTTCGACCGCGGCTACATCACCCCGTACATGGTCACCGACACCGAGAAGATGGAAGCCGTCATCGACGACGCTTACCTTCTCATCACCGATAAGAAGATCTCCGTCATCTCCGACATTCTGCCCATCCTCGAGCAGCTCGTCCAGAGCGGCAAGAAGCTCGTCATCATCGCCGAGGACGTCGAGGGCGAGGCGCTCTCCACCCTGATCGTCAACCGTCTGCGCGGCACGCTGAACGTCGTGTGCGTCAAGGCGCCCGGCTTCGGCGACCGCCGCAAGGAGATGCTGCAGGATATCGCCATCCTCACCGGCGGCCAGGTCATCTCCGAGGAGCTTGGCTACGAGCTCAAGAGCGCCACGATCGACATGCTCGGCCGTGCCCGCCAGATCAAGGTCACCAAGGAGAACACCACCATCGTGGACGGCGCGGGCGACAAGAAGGCCATCGCCGACCGTGTGGCCCAGATCCGCGCGCAGATCGCCGTGACCACCAGCGAATACGACAAGGAAAAGCTGCAGGAGCGCCTTGCCAAGCTCGCCGGCGGCGTGGCTGTTATCAAGGTCGGTGCGGCCACCGAGACCGAAATGAAGGAAAAGAAGCTGCGCATCGAGGACGCGCTCAACGCGACCCGCGCGGCTGTGGAAGAGGGCATCGTTGCCGGCGGCGGCACCGCCTACGTCAACGCGGTCCCCGAGGTCGAAAAGCTCATCGGCGAGGTTGAGGGCGATGAAAAGACCGGTGTTCAGATCATCGTCAAGGCCCTGCAGGAGCCCGTCCGTCAGATCGCGGCCAACGCCGGTATCGACGGCAGCGTCGTGCTCGAGAAGATCAAGACCAGCGGCAAGGTCGGCTACGGCTTCGACGCGTACAACGAGGTCTACTGCGACATGATCGGCGCCGGTATCGTTGATCCCGCGAAGGTCACGCGCTCCGCGCTCGAGAACGCCGCGTCCGTCAGCTCCATGGTGCTGACCACCGAGGCGCTCGTGGCTGACAAGCCCGAGCCTCCCGCACCGGCCGCTCCCGCCGGCATGGGCGACATGGGCGGCATGTACTAAGAGACACCGCAAAGCCTTGAAATTGCTTGATTTTTTGAGTGCGCAAAAGCGGATTTACGCCTGCCTTACGCCACTTACGCCAAAAATTCAAGCGCATTGTAGGGTAACAGAAATCGGCACCTGCCAAAAAGCAGGTGCCGATTTTTTGATTCCGCTTTCCCTGCTGTACAGTATCCGCAGATTCATGGTACTTTCATCACGACTGCAAAATAGTAATAAAAATAATTGAGCACTATACTGACAAATCCGCTCTCTAATTGTATCATGTAAGCAAAGAGGTGATTTATATGAACCGGCTTATTTCAAAATGCCCCGCCTGTCATGGGACACTGCGAGTTACCACGCTGCAATGCCCTGATTGTGGCATGGAGCTAAGAAACACGTTCGACCTTAGCCTTTTTGATCGGCTCGACAAGGAGCAATTCGAGTTCCTGATTACTTTTTTGAAAGACAGAGGAAACCTGAAGGAGGTACAGTCTGATATGCAAATATCTTATCCAACCGCAAAAAAGAAACTGGATGAATTGCTTGCCGCCTTAAATCTTGGCGGTGGAACGGAGAAGGTAATGCCAAAGGAAATTGATGTAAGCCGCATGGATGTGGATGATACAAGCACACTCGCGTCCGAAATCATCAAAGCAAAGCTGAAAGCGCATGGCGGTCACGTCACCGTATACACAGCCAGAGGCCTTCCCTGCGAGATTTACGCGGAGCCGGACGGAACCACTTTTACAAGTGATAAGCTGCCTGTTAAGCCAGCCTATGACTATAAGGTATTTGACGATATTGTGGAACTCCTTATAAAGCAAGGCGGCAGAGCAAAGAAAGGCAATGGAAGAAACTATAAGCTCGGTGAACCCGGCTGTGAGGAAAATACCGTTGTCGGTACAATAGCGCTTCACCGCGGTCGAGCAATCGGAGAATCGGTTTTTGACCCCGTGTTTGTGATGGCTGCAATTTTGGAGTGGGCGGGGATTGCTGAGAATGGACGCGGCGAGTTGATCCTCACCGGAGAACAGAACGGAAATTGATGGCACCTTTTGGCGGAAATGGGGAAAAGCTCATATCATGATCGTACAGCAGAAATGCGTAAGCCCAGGTCTCATGGGCTTACGCATTTCCTGCTTTTTGAAAAAATGGCGAATGGAACAGATACCGGAGATCGGAAAGCGCATGCGGCGGCACGCCGTCCCCGGTTCAGCCCACCTCGCCCTGCAGGGGGGTAAAGAGCGCGTTCGCCATGGCGGTGAGAGATTCTTCGCTTGCGCCGCTTTCCACGCTCAGGCTGTACTCAACGCCGGGGACGATGTCGAACCAGATGATCTTGCCCGCGCCGCCTTCATCGTAGGAAAGCTGCGCGATGCAGTAGCTCACGCTGCCGCTCTCGCTGACCGAAAGATCGCCGAGCCCGGAAATATCCACAAGCTCGAGATCGCCCGGCGCGGTGCGGTAGGTCCAGCGCGCGCCGTCCGCCGTGAACGAGGTCTCGGCCACGGCGCGGCCGTCGAGCGAAAAGACGCGGATGCTCACATCCTCCGCGCCATCGGGTGCGGTTGCAAGGCTCTGGCCAAGTCCGGCGGCAAGGATCTCGGCGTTTTCCAGCAGCTGCGCGTCGCTGCTCGTGCTGCTCACGCACCACTGCTGGCCTTCGCCGGGCAGATACCAGCTGACATAGCCTGTGAGGTTGTTGGTGCACATGTGCAGCTGCGTTTCGCCCACCGTCCAGCTCAGGTCCTGATCCCAGGTCTCATACAGGCCGGAGATATCCTCGCTTTTCGCGCTCTTAGCCGCGCGGCAGGTGTACGCCACGCCGCCGAGCGTGTAGTCCGCTTCGACCATCTCCGCACCGTTCGCGCCGGCGTTGAGCGCGGTGAAGGTGATGTTTTCCGCCCCGTCGGGCAGGACCATGTCATACCCCATCGCGCGGATGTCGGCAAGCGTTGTGCCGCTCCACGGGTCCGGGATCTGGCTGCCGCCGGGGACCTTATCGGTCCGGCCGCTTTTCCATGTCAGGGTGAAGGCGGCAGCAGCGGCGATGCAGACGCACGCGGCGGCCGCGGCATAGCGTGTCCAGACGGGCGTTTTCTTCGCGGGACGTTGCGCCTCCTCCAGAAGCGAAGCGTCAGCCGCGCGCTGAAAGGTTTCAAATTTTCTGCCGTTCATATTGCAATATCCTCCTTGCTCATTGCTTCGCGCAAACGGCTGCGCGTGCGGAAAAGAGAGGATTTGACCTTCTCCTCGCTCGCGTGCATGGCCTGCGCGATCTCGGCGATGCTCTCGCCGTACCAGTAGCGGCGGACGAAAAAGCAGCGGTTCTCCCGCGTCTGTGCGCGGAGAAAGGAGCTGAGAAACGCGCGGAGCTCCCCCGCCTCCGCTGCGCGCTGCGCGTCATCCGCGCCCACAAGATAGGGCTCGAGCTCGTCGAACGCCTCGGTCAGCGCGCTTGAGCGCTTTTCCGCGCGGTTGTAGTCGCTGCGGTCCAGCGCCAGATTGCGCGCGATACGCGCAAGAAACGCGCCCAGCATGCGCGGCCTTTCCGGAGGGATGGAGCCCCATACGCGCCCCCACACGTCGTTCAGGCACTCCTCCGTGTCGCGCTCGTCCGGCAGGATGCGCCGGATGATGCCGCGGCACAGCGCGCCGTATTTTCGCTCGCTCTGCGCGATGCCCTCCTCCGAGCGCTCGAAAAAGAGGGCGACGATCTCATCATCGTTCAAGGTGATCACCTCGTTTTATGCTTGCATGAAGTCCGGTCCGTCTTCACTCTATGAGACGGGGCGAAGAAGAAAGGGGTTGCATCGCGGGGAGCAAAATTTGTTCCCTGCTCTTTTTTGCTTTGACAGACCGCCCTGGTGCGGGTACAATAAGCCTGATATTATTTTAGCAGGAGAACCTATGAAAAAACAACTTGCAGCACTGCTGCTGACGATCCTCTGCGCGCTTTCCCTCCCCGGCTGCGGCGAAGCGGTCCCGTCGGGCGAAGCGCGCACCGTGTACGCCATGGACACGGTCATGAACCTGACGGTTTACGGCGAAAACGCCGCCTCCGCGCTGGAGGGCGCGGAAAAGGAGCTGCACACGCTGGACGAAGCCGTCCTCTCGCGCACGGCGGAGGGCAGCGAGCTTGCCGCGCTCAACGCGGCGGGCGGTGAGACGGTGCACTATGCCGCCGATGACGCGCTCCCCGCGCTTATTCAAACGGCGCTTGCCATCTCAGACGCGGCGAACGGCGCGTTCGACCCCACGCTCGCCCCCGTGCTCGACGCATGGGGCTTTACAAAGGACGAGCGGCGCGTCCCGTCTGCGGACGAGCTTTCCTCGCTCCTCTCCCGCACGGGACGCGATAAGGTGACGCTCACGGAGGACGCGGACGGCTGGACCGTCACACTTTTGGACGGCGCGCAGCTCGATCTCGGCGGCATCGCCAAGGGCTATGCAGCCGACCTTCTGCGCGCGCAGCTCGCGGCGGAGGGCGTCACGTCCGCGACGCTCGACCTCGGCGGCGATGTGTTCGTCATGGGCAAAAAGAGCGACGGCAGCGACTGGCGCGTCGCCGTCAAGGACCCGGCGGACACCGACAGCTACCTCGGCATTCTGACGGCGTCGGACAAATTCATCGTGACCTCCGGCGTGTACGAGCGCTACTTTGAGGAAAACGGCGTGCGCTATCACCATATCATCGACCCCGCGACCGGCTGTCCTGCCGAGAGCGGGCTGGTGAGCGTCACGGTCGTGTGCGAAAACGGCGCGTGGGCCGACGCGCTCTCCACGGCGTGCTTCGTCCTCGGGACGGACGGCGCGCTCGATCTGCGCGCGTCCCTTGCCGCGCAGGGCACGGATTTTGAGCTGATCCTCGTCACCGATGACGGCCGCGTGCGCTATACCGGCGGTCTTGCACCGATCTTCACGCCGAACGAAGAAAGCGGGTACAGCTATGAAGCGCTTTCCTGAGCTGAAGCCGACGAAGTGGGACGCGCTCGTGGTGCTCGCGGTGGTGCTGCTGGCGCTGGGGCTGGCCGCGCGGCCGTTTCTTGCGGCGCGGACGGCGGATGCGCTGACAGTCGTTGTCTCCATCGACGGGGAGACCGTCGAGCGCATGCCGCTGGAGCGCTATGAGGGCGGCAGCTACGAAAGCCGCGGCTACACGGTGCGCGTCGCGGCGGAGGGCGGCGCGGTACGCGTTGCCGAAAGCGACTGCCCCAATCAGGACTGCGTCCACACCGGCGCGATCTCGCGCGCGGGACAGAGCATCGTGTGCCTGCCCGCCCGCGTGGCCGTCACGCTCGAGGGCGCTTCCGCCGGATACGACGTGATCGTGGGGTGAGCGGCATGAAGATCACAGTAAGACAGCTGACGCTCTGCGCGGTGCTCGCCGCGCTGGCGCTGGCGCTCTCCTATATGGAATCGTTTTTCCCGCTCGCGCTGCTCGTGCCCCTGCCGGGCGTGAAGCTTGGGCTTGCGAACATCGTGACGCTCTACGCGCTCTATGCTCTCGGCTTTCCGAGCGCGCTTTCCATTCTGCTTGTACGCTGCACGCTCGGCGCGCTGTTCGCGGGCAATCTGTCCGCGCTGCTGTTTTCGCTGCTCGGCGGCGTTTCGGCGCTGCTCGTGATGGCGCTTTTGAGCCGGGCGAAGAAGCTCAGCATCTTCGGCGTATCCGTCGCGGGCGCGGCGGCGCACAACTGCGGGCAGGTCTGCGCGGCGATGATCACGCTCGGCTCGTCCGCCCCGCTCTACTATCTGCCGTTTCTGCTGCTGGTGTCGCTCTTCACGGGCGCGCTCAGCGGCCTTGTCACCGCGTTTTTGTTCCGCGCGATGGCGCATACGCCCTATGGGAAGGAGAACTGACATGGACAAAAAAGACGAGATCATCCTCCAGCAGCTCGACGTCATCCGCACGATGACGCAGAACAATCTAAACCGCATGGGCAGCGATTTCTGGGGCGCGCCCGCCGCCCCCGCCGCGCCGAAGCAGGACGCGCCCAAAAATGCCGCGCCCAAAAGCGCGGACGGCGCAAAGCCGCAGAAGAGCGCCGCGTCCACGGGCGGAGATGAAAAGAAGGACGAGGAAGCGCCCCTTCCCCCACCGGAGAAGATCGAGGACCTCAAGAAGGAGCTTGACGGCTATATCGGCCTTGCCGAGGTCAAGCGCGAGGTGAACAACCTCATCAGCATGGCGACGGTGTTCAAGCGGCGCGAGGAAGCGGGACTGCCGAACGCGGACTTCTCGCTCCACATGGTCTTTACCGGCAACCCCGGCACGGGCAAGACGATGATCGCGCGGCTGATGGCGCGCATCTACCGCTCGCTCGGCATTTTGTCGAAGGGCCAGCTCGTCGAGGTGGACCGCAGCGGGCTGGTCGCGGGCTACGTCGGACAGACGGCCATCAAGACGGGCAAGGTCATTGAAAAGGCGCTCGGCGGCGTGCTGTTCATCGACGAGGCCTACGCCCTCAACGGCAAGGGCGACAACGACTTCGGTCAGGAGGCCATCGACACGCTGCTCAAGGCGATGGAGGACCACCGCGACGATCTCGTCGTCATCGTGGCGGGCTACGACGGCCTGATGGAGAAATTCATCCACTCGAATCCCGGCCTTGAATCACGCTTCAACCGCTACCTGCACTTTGACGATTATTCGCTTGACGAAATGCTTGAAATTTTCAAGATGCAGTGCCGCAAGTCGCAGTATGTCCTCTCCCCCGACGCCGGGCAGGACGTGAAGGATTTCCTCTATGATGAGAACGCCGACGGCGTGACGTTCGGCAACGCGCGCGGCGTGCGCAACCTCTTTGAGCAGATCCTGACCGCGCAGGCCAACCGCCTTGCCAAGATGAAGAGCTTCACAAAGGACGATCTGATGACCATTACGCGCGACGACGTGCTCCACGCCCGCGGCATGGAGGACGATGTGACGGCCGAAGAGATAGAAGCCAGGGCGGCAGAAGAGAAAAAAGAATAAAAAGAAAAGGGATGCTTTGCATCCCTTTTCTTTTTATTTGTCGATATTCGCCATGTGCTCCAGCAGGCGTACGACCATGTTGGAGTAGCCCCACTCGTTGTCGTACCAGGAGATCAGCTTGACGAAGTTGTCGTCGAGCATGATGCCGGCGGTCTCGTCGAAGATGCTGGGGTGCGGATTGCCGACGAGGTCCTGCGAGACGATCTGGTCGGTGGTGTAGTCGAGGATGCCCTTGAGGGGCCCCTTGCTCGCGGCATGGATGGCCTCGCAGACATCGGCATAGGTGGCCTTCTTTTTCAGGCGCGCGGTCAGATCGACCACAGAGACGTCCGCCGTGGGCACGCGGAAGCTCATGCCGGTCATCTTGCCCTTGAGCTCGGGAATGACCTTGCCGACGGCCTTGGCAGCACCCGTGGAGGAGGGGATGATGTTGTTATAGACCGAACGGCCGGTGCGCCAGTCGCTGCCGCCGCGCGCATCGACAGTCTTCTGCTTGGCGGTGGAGGCGTGGATGGTGGACATGAGCGCCTGATCGATGCCGAACGCGTCGTGCACGACCTTGGCAAGGGGCGCTAAGCAGTTGGTGGTGCAGGAGGCGTTGGAGACGATCTTCATCTCGGGGCGCAGCAGCTCGTGGTTCACGCCCATAACGAACGTGGGGGTGACGTCGTCCTTGGCGGGCGCGGTCATGATGACCTTTTTCGCGCCGCCGGCAAAGTGGGCGGAGGCCTTTTCTGTGGTGTTGTAGGCGCCGGTGGATTCGATGATGTACTCCGCGCCGCAGCTGGCCCAGTCGATCAGCGACGCGTCAGACTCGCTGAACACGCGGATGCTGTGACCGTTGAGGATCAGATGCTGCTCGTCATGCTCGACCGTGCCGTTGAACTGACGGAACACGGAGTCGTACTTGACGAGATAGACCATATAGTCGAGGTCAGCCTTGCGCAGGTTGATGCCGCAGATGTCAAACTGCTCCGGACGCTCACACAGAATGCGCAGCACGACACGGCCGATGCGGCCGAAGCCGTTGATGCCCACTTTGATTGCCATAATGATTACCCTCCACGAATATGTGTTCATATTTTTCGCGGGGTGAGTTCCCCGCGATCGCAAGCTCATTATAGCATGCAGGGATTTTTTGTCTGCCCCTTTTCGGGAAAAAGGTAGCTGAACTTTGTCGTGCAAATATGTGCAAAGCATCCAAAAATAGCAGAAAACATTTGTTTAACTTCTCCAAATATTCCATACATTTGAAACATTTGAAGCATCCGATTCTGCAAATTTTGAGCGGGTATTTATAAAAAATGACGGCCATCCTGCAGGATGCTTTCAGCCCGCCGCAGCGGGAAAAAAGCAAAAAAAGAGGACGGCGGAGCCGTCCTCTTTTTTTACTTTGCGGATGCTTTGGGGCGAATGCCTTAGGCAAGCGCCGCGGTGATGATGGCCATGGAGTAGACCTCCTGGGCGTTGCAGCCGCGGGAGAGGTCGTTGATCGGCGCGTTCAGGCCGAGCAGGATCGGGCCGTAGGCATCAAAAGAGCCCAGGCGCTGGGCGATCTTGTAGCCGATGTTGCCGGCGTTGATGTCGGGGAAGATAAAGGTATTGGCGTGGCCGCCGACCGCGTCGGAGATGTGCTTGGTCTTGGCGACAGCCGGAGAGACCGCCGCGTCGAACTGGAACTCGCCGCCGATCGGGGTGTCGGGCATGAGGGCCTTGGCCTTCTCGCAGGCATTGCGCATCTTGTCGACGTCCTCGCCCTTGCCGGAGCCGAGGGTGGAGTAGCTCAGGAAGGCGACCTTCGGGTCAACGCCGAAGATCTTGGCGCAGGAGACGGTCTCCTTGCAGATCTCGACGAGCTCGTCCTCGTTGGGCTTGATGTTGATGGCGCAGTCGGCCATGGCGAGCACTTCGTTCTCGCCGGAAGCGGCGGGACGGACCATGATGAAGCAGGAAGAGACGATCTTGTTGCCGGGCTTGGTCTTGATGAGCTGGAGCGCGGGACGGACCGTGTCGGCCGTGGAGTAGGTCGCGCCGCCGAGCAGGCAGTCGGCCTTGCCCATCTTGACGAGCATGGTGCCGAAGTAGTTGCTCTTCTTGAGCGCGTCGCGGCACTGCTCTGCGGTCATCTTGCCCTTGCGCAGCTCGACCATCTTCTCGACCATCTCGTCCATGCCCTCGTAATTCTCGGGGTCGATGATCTCGGCGCCGCGGATGTTGAAGCCGACTTCCTCGGCAGCAGCGGCGATTTCATTGGGGTTGCCGACGAGCACGGGCTTTAAGAAGTTACCGGACAGCAGGCGCGCGCTTGCTTCCAGAATACGGGGGTCGGTGCCCTCGGTGAAAACGATGGTCTTCGGGGACTTTTTCAGGGTTGCGATCAGTTGTGCGAACATAGTGTTCCTCCTCTTATTAGAATGCACCTGATGTTAAGGTGCAAATTAACGCAAGTAGTATACACCTAATTTTCAGCTGTCACAAGGAGAAATCCCGCAAAAGTTTACAAATTTTCCACACTCTTGAAACATCTTCACCGTATCTTTTCCCTAAAAAGGCTTGACGCAGGGACAAAAAATCGGTATGATAGCAGTTGTTACAATTTGTAACTTTTTTATGTTCACTGTTGTTTTATATGCACCGCTGTATTCTCTAAGGAGTTTTGATAATGACAGAACAGAACCAATCGGCAAAGCGCCGCGGCGAGCGGACGCAGCGTCCCTCCTCCCGCCGCCCGGCGAAAAAACCGGGGCGCGGCATGCCGGAGTGGCTGCGCTCGTTCCTTGCACATATCGCAATCTTTTTCTCAACGCTTGGCGCGCGCATCCGGCGCATCGGCCCGCGCGCCCGCACCGTCATGCGCGAGAGCAGGGCGCGCAACTTCCCCGAGTCCAACCGCTTCCTCGTGCAGGTGTTTCTCGTCATCGGCGGGATGATCCCCATGTGGCGCTCGCTGCTGCATGAAAGGCTCCAGACCCTGCGCCGCCAGCGCAACCATGCCGCCGGCGCGCATGAGCATCACTGGCACGCCCGGCGCGTGAACCCGCTCTGCTTCATCGGCGGCGCGGCGGCCGTGGCGGCGCTCGCGCTGTTCTTCTCGCTCTACACGCTGGGAACGACCGTGGAGTATAACGGCAATGTGGTCGATACCGTGGGCAGCGCCGCGCAGGCGCGCAAGGCCGCGGCCAAGCTCGAGAGCATCACGACCGAAACGCTCGGCGAGAGCTATAAGATCGAGGACGGCGCCATCCACTATGCGACCGCCCTTGTCCGCCGCAGTGACGTGACGGACAGCGCGCAGTTCGAGCAGGACCTTGCCGACGAGCTCGGCAAGGTGACCTACGGCTACTCGCTCTATGTGAACGATGAGCTGATCGGCTCGACGCAGTACGCCGACGCGCTCGACGATCTGCTCGACCAGATCAAGCAGATCTACATCTCGGCGGATACGCTGAGTGTTGATTTTGTGGAAAACGTGCGCATCGCGGAGGGCTATGTCCCGACTGAGAGCGTGATGAACCTCGGTACGATCGCGGAGCTTCTGAATTCCACAAAGTCGGGCGAGGTGACCTATACCGTCGTCAAGGGCGACACCTGGGGCCAGATCGCGAACAGCAACGGCATGACCGCCGCCGAGCTCGAGGCCCTGAACCCCGGCTATGACATCAACCGCATCCACATCGGCGACGCGCTCACGCTCTCCAACGCCGTGCCGTACCTGACCGTTAAGGTCACCGAGCGGCAGAACTATATTGAGGACGTCAACTACGACGTGAACTACGTCAACGATTCGTCCATGTGGCAGGGCGACGAGCGCGTGATCTCCAAGGGCGCGTTCGGCAAGGCCGACATCGTGGCCGACGTGACCTACGTCAACGGCGAGGAGCAGGAGCGCACGGTCATCTCATCCGTCACGCTCTCCGACCCCGTGGCAGAGACGCGCGCGCGCGGCACGAAGGTTCGCCCCACCTGGTACCCCACCGGCAGCTTCCGTTGGCCGTGCTCGGGCCGCATCACCTCGTACTTCGGCTATCGCAGCACCGGCATCCGCGGCGCGACGAGCAACCACAAGGGCATCGACATCGCCTGCTCCTACGGCACGCCCATCTACGCAGCCGACGGCGGCCGCGTGACCTACTCGGGCTATAAGGGCGCGATGGGCTACGTGGTCATCATCGACCACAACAACGGCTATGTGACCTACTATGAGCACAACTCCTCGCTGCTCGTCTCGGCGGGACAGACGGTCTACAAGGGCCAGCAGATCGCCAAGGCGGGCCGCAGCGGCGTCGCCAGCGGCGTCCACTGCCACTTCGGCATCCAGCGAAACGGCTCCTACGTCAATCCGCTGAACTACCTTAGTTAAAAACAAAGGACAGATGGCTTTGCCATCTGTCCTTTGTTTTTTAATAGAACTGTACTGTTGTTCTTACTGCTCCGTCAGCGCTCTGCGGACCTCGCCGGTGAAGTAGAGTGAGCCCCAGGAGCAGATGGCGTCGTCCTTGCCCGCCATGGCGAGCGCGCGGCGCACGCCATCATCGGTGCCCGCGGCGGGGATGGCCTCTATGCCCTGGGCGCGCAGCCAACCAGCCAGCTCGTTTTCATCGAGCGCGCGGGCAGAGGGCGGCGTGATGACCACGAAGGCCTTCGCAAGCGGCAGCGCGCGGCGCAGCATCTGCTGCCAGTCCTTGTCGCGCAGCACCCCTGTGAGGAAGATGAGTTTCTTGCCGCTATAAAGTGCGGCGAGCGAATCCATCAGCGCGTCCACACACTGTGGGTTGTGCGCGCCGTCCACGATGAAATCAGGACTGCGGCGCAGAAGCTCGAGCCGCCCCGGCCACCGCGCGGCGGAAAGGCCCGAGTCGATGGCCTCGTCCGTGAGCTTCTCCCACCCGCGCGAGCGCAACGCCGTGCACGTGTCGATGACCGTGAGCGCGTTCAGAAGCTGGTACTCGCCGAGAAGGCGCAGGTGATACGGCCCGCGGCCGCGGTACTTGAAAATCTGCCCGTCGAGCGAGGAGGAGATGCGCTCGAGCTTTTCCTGCGCGGTCACGGTGAGGGCGACGCCCTCCTGCGTGCATTTTTCGCGCGCGACCGCTTCCACCCCCTCAGTCTGGCCGAAGAGCACGGCATGCGCGCCGCGCTTGATGATGCCGCACTTTTCCGCCGCGATTTTTTCGAGCGTGTCGCCGAGAATGGCCGTGTGCTCAAGGCCGATGTTCATCACCACGCAGACCTCGGGCGCGGGGATGACGTTCGTCGAATCCATGCGCCCGCCGAGGCCGACCTCGAGCGAGACGATGTCGCAGCGCTCCTGCACGAAGTACAAAAAGGCGATGGCCGTCATGATCTCAAAGCCCGTGGGCATCTCGCGCATCTGCGCCGCCGCCTGCCGCACGGTGTTCGTGAGCGTGATGAGGGACTTGTCGTCGATCTCTTCCCCGTTCACGCGCATGCGCTCGTGGAAGCGCAGCAGGTGCGGCGAGGTGTAGAGCCCCGTGCGGTAGCCCGCGCTTTGCAGCACGGCGGCGAGCATCGCGGCGGTACTGCCCTTGCCGTTCGTCCCGGCGATGTGGACGAATTTGAGCTTTTTCTGCGGGTCGCCGAGCAGGCCCAGCAGCTCGCGCGAGCGCGCAAGGCCTGGCGCGCTCTGCGCCCAATTGTCGAATTGCAGGTACTGGAGGGTCTCCTCAATGGTCTCAAGCGCTTTCACAATGGATCACCTGTGTTTCTTAAAAAAATAAGGCGGAAGCGGGGGCTTCCGCCATGAGTGACGTGCTTATCGGTCGATTTTCCGCAGCATGGCGGTGAATTCTTCGGGCAGCGGGCACGAGAGCGAGACGAGCGCCTTTGTGCGCGGGTGGATGAACTGCAAGCCCGCCGCGTGCAGGCACTGGCCCGTGAGGCCGGGGACGGCCTTTTTCGCGCCGTAGACCGTGTCGCCGAGGATCGGATGGCCGAGATAGGCCATGTGTACGCGGATCTGGTGCGTGCGGCCCGTTTCGAGCCGGCACCTGACGTGCGTATAGCCGGGATAGCGGGCGATGACCTCCCAGTGCGTCACCGCGCGCCGCCCGCCCGGAACGACGGCCATGCGCTTGCGGTCGCGGCTGTCGCGCGCGATGGGCGCGTCCACGGTGCCGCTGTCCTCGCGAAGATTGCCGGTGACGATGCACTCATACGTGCGCGCGAGCGTGTGGTCCGCGAGCTGGGCGGAGAGGAACTGATGGGCATAGTCGTTTTTTGCCGCAATGATGAGCCCGCTCGTGTCGCGGTCGATGCGGTGCACGATGCCGGGGCGCAGCGCCCCGCCCACGCCGGAGAGACTGCCGCCGCAGTGATACAGCAGGGCGTTGACGAGCGTTCCGTCCGGATGGCCCGGCGCGGGATGGACCACGAGCCCGCTCGGCTTGTTGACGACGATCACGTCGCCGTCCTCGTACACAACGTCCAGCGGGATGTCCTGCGGGATGGCGTCGATGGGCGCGGGCTCCTCGGGCGTGAATTCGACCGTCTCACCGCCCGCGAGCTTGCAGCTCTTCCCCGCGGATGTTCCGTCCACCAGCACGCGGCCCTCTTCGATGGCCCTCGCGGCGGCGGAGCGCGTCACGTCCTCGAGCGCGCGGGCAAGGTACGCGTCGAGCCGCGTCCCGCGGTCTTCTTCACTTGTCCGCAGCAGGATCGGCTCCATCGCGTTTCGTCTCCTGTTTTTTCTCGTCGTACTTGCTGTAAAAGGCGAGGTAATAGATCATGGCAAGGACCGTGCCGCACACGACGAACACATCCGCCACGTTGAACACGGGAAAGTCCATGAACATCGTGTCCAGCATGTCCACCACGTACCCAAGGCGCACGCGGTCGATGAGGTTGCCGACGCCGCCGCCGATGACGCACGCGAGCGCCCACTGGCCCAGCGGATGCCGCACGACCCTGACGAGCAGCCAGATGAGAAGGCCCATGCCCGCGGCCGTCAGGACGATGAGCAGCAACCTTGCGCCCGAAAAGCTCGACCACGCCGCGCCGTAGTTGTGCACGCGCGTGAGCTGCAAAAGCGGCGGCAGGAAGGGCGCCGTCTCCCTGAGCTGCATCGTGCTTACGACCAGCGCCTTAACGATCTGGTCGGAGACGATGCTCGCAAGCGACGCGAGGGCAAGGCAGACCGCCTTGCCCTTGCCGCGCCGGTAAAAGCACAGATATAAGATCATCATCAGCGCCAGCGCGCCGAAAAAGCTCCACAGGATCGGCCCTGCGATGCTGCCGGAGACCACGACGACCGTTTCCCCGTCCGCGCTGCCGATCACACCGATATCGCTCATCCGTTCACCTCTTCCTCCACGCCCGGCTCTTCCGCGCTCTCAGCGGTCTCGTCCGCCGCGGACTTTGTGACCTCCACGATCAGAAGATCGCTTGCCTCGCGCAGCGCCGCGCGCTCGGTCTCGGGCACGTCCGGCAGCTCCGCGAGCTCGCGCGCCGCCTCCGGCACGACAAGGTAGCTCACATAGTCCTCCGTCTCGTCGTATACGGCCATGCCGCGCGCGGAGAGGAATTCCGCCGCGTCAGGCGTATCGAGCGCGATGATCGCATAATCGCCGGCTGTGTCCGCGCTGCGGTCGCCAGCCTCCGCGCTGTAGCTATCGGCTTTCTTGTCCTCTTCATCCTCCTGCGCGCTGTCCTTCTGCACGGTGGTATAGGTGTAGGAGTAGCTGTCCTCGTCCGGCGCGGGCGCGGCGGCAATGCCGCTGGGGGCGGCTTCGGCGTTCCCAATGCCGTCGCTGGCGGCGCAGTCGTTCCCGCGCACGGGCAGCAGCTTCCACGCCGCGGCGGAGATCAGCACCAACGCAAAGCAGGCTGCCAGCACGCGCGGCCATGCGCGGCGATGGCGCTTTTTCGCGCGTCCCTCCGCGTGCATCCGGTCAAGCACGCGCTCGGAAAAGCCCTGCGGCGCGTCAAGCTCCGGCAGCTCTTCGAACATCGTGTGCAGGATCATCAGCTCGGAGAGATGCTCGCGGCAGCCCTCGCAGTGCTCCAGATGCTCAAGCAGCGCATCGCGTTCGGTTTCATTCAGTTCTCCGTCTGCAAAGGCAGAGAGCGCGGCGGTGTATTTTTCACAGCATTTCATTTGGCGCTCATCCCCTCTCGGTTACATTCTGTAACTTTTGACGCAGCATTTTCAAAAAAGTTCCCGCTGACGGATAAAAAATTGCGCAAAAGTGTTCGCCCGCGGCTGATGCGCGATTTGACGGTGCCGAGCTCCAGCTCCTGCGCCGCGGCGATCTCGGAATAGCTGAGTCCCTCGATCTCGCGCAGGATGAGGATGCTGCGGTATTCCGGCGGCAGGGACATGAGCCCCTCGCGCAGCGCTCGCTGCGTCTCGCGCTGCTCGGCCAGCTCATGCGGCTGCGGCGAAGGGTCCTGCGCATCGACGAACAGTTCCTCGTCGTCGAGAGAAATGCTGCCCGCGCTCTTTTTGCGGCGGCGGAGCAGGTCGATGCAGGCGTTGGCGGCAAGGCGGTAGATCCACGTGGAGAGCGAGGATTCCTGCCGGAAGCGGTCGATCCCGCGCCAGAGCGCGAGAAAGGCGTCCTGCGCGGCCTCCTCGGCGTCCTCCGTATTGCCGCACATGCGCACACAGAGCGTATAGACTTTCTTTTCGTAAAGGCGGATCAGCTCTTCAAAGGCGGCTTCATCCCGCGATTGAAGGCGTGCGATGAGTTCCTTTTCGTTCATGACCTTTCCTCAGTGCAGATCGCGCTTGATGGCGGGACTGAGCGCATGCAGTTCGTCCAGCGTGCTCAACTGCACGATCTTTTCCTTATAGTAGTTGGCGTGGCTCACGCCCTTTAAGTACCAGCACAGGTGGTGGCGCGCCTCGAGCATGGCGCCGCGCTCGGTGCCGTACTGCGCGGAAAGCTCCACCTGCCGCACGGCGGTGTCCCAGCGCTTGGCAAAGGGCGGCAGCGGCGGGATGCTGCGCCCGTCGAGCGCGGCGGCCGCCTGCTCGAAGAGCCAGGGATTGCCGAAGCTCCCGCGGCCGATCATGGCCATGTCGGCCCCGGTGAATTTGAGGATGCGCACGGCGGCCTCGGGCGAAAAAACGTCGCCGTTGGCGATGACGGGGATGTGCACGGAGTGCTTTACGTCGCGGATGGTGTTCCAGTCGGCCTCGCCGCCGTACATCTGCACGCGCGTGCGCCCGTGCACCGCGACGGCGCTGACGCCTGCCTGCTCGAGCAGCTGCGCAAGCTCGACGGCGTTGATGCTGCCCTTGTCCCAGCCGCGGCGCATCTTCACCGTGACGGGGACTTTAACGGCGCGAACGACCGCCTCGGCGATGCGCGCGGCCTTCTCCGGGTCGCGCATCAGCGCGCTGCCGTCGCCGTTTTTCACGACCTTGCCCACGGGGCAGCCCATGTTGATATCTAAAATGTCCGCGCCCGAGATCTCAATGGCCATCTGCGCGGCTTCGGCCATGCAGACCTCGTCGCTGCCGAAGATCTGCGCGGCGAACGGGTGCTCGCCCGGGAACGGGCGCAGCAGCTGCGCGGTCTTGGCGTCGTGATAGCACAGGGCCCTGGCGCTTACAAGCTCCGTGACCGTGTAGCCCGCGCCCTTTTCCGAGCAGATCTGGCGGAACGCCGCGTCCGTCACGCCGGCCATGGGCGCGAGCGCGAGCTTTGATTCAATTTTTACCGTTCCGATCTGCATAATGTGCCTCTTTTCGATAACAATACAAGCATAGTATAGCATAGCCGCACAGACAAGTCAAAGGAACAAAGCGGCGGGAAAAAGTTTTTTCAGATCGGGGGTTGACATTAGGGTGGGGGTATGGTATATTAACCATTGCCGATATCTGCCGGTGTGGTGGAATTGGTAGACACAGGGGACTTAAAATCCCCCGGTAGCGATACTGTACCGGTTCGAGTCCGGTCACCGGCACCAGTATTTCAAAATTCGATATCGCGGAGTGGAGCAGTTGGTAGCTCGTCGGGCTCATAACCCGGAGGCCGTAGGTTCGAGTCCTGCCTCCGCAACCAGAAAAGTCCTGAAACCAGTTGGTTTCAGGACTTTTTTAACCTATTGACAGGCATTGAAACAGCCGTGCGCGGAGAATCCCAAAGGCCGCGCTGTCAGAGAACCTATAAGGGCTGTTGCAGCAATGCTGACAGCGGCAGGAAAAGCTGATTTGGTTGTTTAGTTTTTCTATGATTGGTCGGTTACAATTCCGAAATGTCCTTATATAATCCATACTGTTAAGAGCGATACTTTTAAACCGGAGAATGCAAGCAGGCTAAAAAAGTGTCCCTTCGTAAGGCTGATGCTCTCGACAGAGAGATAAACGATCAATTTATACAGTATAAGGAGAATAAGACTATGGGAAATCTTGATGGGAAAATCGCGATCGTCACCGGTGCGGCGCAGGGCATTGGCTTTGGCTGCGCAAAGGTGCTGGCCCAGCATGGGGCCACCGTTGTCCTCGTTGACCTGACGGACGCCGTCGCCGCTTCTGCCGAAGAGCTCAAGAAGGCCGGGCTGAAAACCGACTACCGCAAGTGCGACGTCAGCAATCTTGAGCAGGTGCAGCAGATGGTCGATGATGTGGTCAAGACCTACGGCAAGATCGACATCCTGCACAACAACGCCGGCGTCAACCGCCGCGTCAAGTTCGAGGACATGGACACGAAGACCCGCGACTTCATCATCGGTGTCAACATCCTCGGCGTGTGGAACGTGGCGAGAGCCGTGTGGCCCTACATGCTCAAGGCGAACTACGGCCGCATCATCAACACCTCCTCTGTCACCGGCGTGAAGGTCGTTGACGAGGGCCAGAGCACCTACGCGCTGACCAAGGGCGCGGTCCTCGGCTTTACGAAGGCGCTCGCCTATGAGGGCGGCCCCCACGGCATCACCGTCAACGCCGTTCTTCCCGGCTGGGTCCGCACTCCGAAGGTTGAGCAGGTCTGCCGCGACAGCCGTCCGGAGGACCCCGAGAGCGCGATGCGCGATATGGCCGCGTTTATCCCGCTCAAGCGCCTGTGCAACATCGAAGAGATCGGCGATCTGGTCGCATTCCTCGCTTCCGACGATTCCAAGTATATCACCGGCACCGAGCAGGTGATCGACGGCGGCAGCACCCTGCCTGAGACCTTCGATATTCTCCACGCTTAAAGCGCGGACGATCATATTACGACACAACAGGAGGCAACAGATATGCAGTATCCTTATATTCCGAACAGCAATGAAGCTGTCCGCAAAGAGATGCTGGATTTCATCGGGGCCAAGAGCGTGGAGGAGATCTACGCCTTCATTCCCGATGAGGTCCGCATGAAAAAGCCGCTCGACATTCCTGCTCCCCTCACCACCGAGCAGGAGCTGAGCAAGCACATGAATTCCATCCTCGCTGAGGACTCCACCTGCGAAGAGAACATCAGCTTCCTCGGCGCGGGCTGCTATGACCACTATGTTCCCGCCATCTGCGATGAGATCAACGGCCGCAGCGAGTTCCTGACCGCCTACAGCGGCGATACCTACGCCGACCACGGCAAGTGCCAGGCGTTTTTCGAGTTCTCCAGCATGATGGGCGAGCTTTTGGACCTCGACGTCGTCAGCTTCCCGACCTACGACGGCGGTCAGGCCGCGTCCACGGCACTGATGATGTCCCGCCGCATCAACGGCCGCGGCAAAGCGCTCGTGCCCGAGAACATGAACCCCAGCCTGCTCTCCCAGATGAAGTGCTACTGCGAAGGCATGCAGCTCATCGGCGTCAAGGCCAAGGAAAACGGCCAGCTGGACCTTGAGGACCTCAAGGCAAAGCTCGACTCCGACGTCGCCGCCGTCTTCATCCAGAACCCCTGCTTCCTCGGCTTTTTTGAAGAGCAGGGCAAGGAGATCGGCGAGCTGGCGCACGCCGCCGGCGCGGAATATGTCGTTTACGCCGATCCGTCCTCCCTCGGCATCGCCGAGCCGCCCGCCGACTACGGCGCGGACATCTCCTGCGGCGAGATCCAGCCCCTCGGCATCCACATGAGCTTCGGCGCGGGGCTCGGCGGCTATCTCGCCACCCGCCAGGAAGAAAAGTACGTGATGAACTATCCGCATCACCTGCATAACATCTTCAAGAACTCCAAGGGCCAGTTCGGCTACTCCCGCGCCCTGCCCGAGCGCACGAGCTACTACGTCCGCGACAAGGGTGTTGAGTACCTCGGCACCTGCGTGGGCCTGTGGACCGTCACCGCCGCCGTGTACCTCGCCCTGATGGGCCCCGAGGGCATGCGCGAGCTGGGCGAGAACATCCTCTACAAGAGTAACTACGCGCAGAAGAAGCTTGCCGGGCTCAAGGGCGTGACGATGCCGTATGCCGGCAGCCACAGCTTCATGGAGTTCGTGCTGAACTTCGACGGCACGGGCAAGACCGTTGCCGAGGTCAACAAGGCGCTGCTCGCCAAGCACATCTTCGGCGGCTATGATCTCAGCCGCGAGATGCCGCAGCTCGGCCAGTCCATGCTGGTCTGCGTCACCGAAAAGACCGCGCTGAGCGATATCGACAAGCTGGCCGATGCGCTCGCTGAGATCCTGTAAGGGAGGGGGAAGAAACCATGTCTGAACTGAAGAAGAGAAATTTCCACGAAGCACAGTGGGACGAAGCCATCATCTATGAGCAGAGCGTGCCCGGCAGCCGCGGCGTGCTGGTGCCCGACGTGTCCGGGGAGGCCGCCAAGGTCATCGGCGACGTCTCCGCGCTCATGCCCGCGTCCCTCAAGCGCAGGCAGAAGCCCGACCTTCCGGAGCTGGCCCAGCCCCAGGTGCTGCGTCACTTCCTGCGCCTGTCGCAGGAGACCATCGGCCAGGACCTGAACGTCGATATCGGCCTTGGCACCTGCACGATGAAGTACAGCCCCAAGATCAACGAGCAGTTCGTCCGCTCCCATAAGTTCACCGAGATGCACCCCTATCAGGACGACGAGACCAGCCAGGGCGTGCTCAAGCTCATCTATGATTTCGAGCAGATCATGAAGGAGATCTCCGGCCTTGACGCCGTTTCCTTCCAGCCCGGCGGCGGCGGTCAGGGCATCTATGCCAACGCCGCTGTTCTGAAGCAGTATTTCCGCGACCGCGGTGAAGAGAACCAGCGCACCCAGATCATCACCACGATCCTCTCCCACCCCATCGACTCCGCCGCGCCCGCCACCAAGGGCTTTGAGGTCATCAGCCTTTATCCCGAGGCCAACGGCTATCCCAGCATCGAAGCGCTCAAGGCCGCTGTGAGCGAGAAAACCGCCGGTATCTTCATCACGAACCCCGAGGATACGGGCGTGTTCAACCCCATCATCCGCGAGTTCGTCGATGTCGTGCATGAGGCGGGCGGCCTGTGCGTGTGCGATATGGCGGACTACAACGGCCTGTTCGGCATTGTGCGCGCCAAGGAGCTCGGCGCGGACCTGTGCCACTTCAACCTGCACAAGGCCTTCTCCTCTCCCCACGGCTGCATGGGCCCCGGCTGCGCGGCGCAGTGCGTGAGCGCGGAGCTTGAAAAGTATCTGCCCCGTCCCCGCGTCCGCTTCGACGGCAAGAAGTACTATACCGATTACGACGGCGAGTATTCCATCGGCAAGGTCCGTCAGTTCCACGGCTCTCTCGCCGCGGTCCTGCGTGCCTATGCGTGGATCATGAGCCTCGGCAAGGACGGTCTCAAAACCGTGGCCGAGACCGCCATTCTGAACAACAACTACATGATGAAGCGCATGCTCACCGAGGTCAAGGGCGTTTCGATGTCCTGGGCCGAGGAAGCGCCCCACCGCCTTGAGCAGGTGCGCTACAGCTTTGAAAAGCTCTACAAGGATACCGGCGTGAGCGCCGAGGACGTCAACCGTCACCTGCTCGACTTCGGCTTCCAGCGCTTCTTCGCGAGCCATCACCCGCTCATCGTGCCCGAGCCGTTTACGCCGGAGCCGACCGAGTCCTACTCCAAGGCGGATATCGACGAGTATGTCGACGCGCTCGTGCAGATCAGCAATGAAGCCTACACCACGCCCGAGGTCGTGCTCAACGCGCCGTATGCCGGTCCCATCTCCAAGCTGGAGAACGACCACATCAAGGATTGGCGCGAGCTGTGCGTGACCTGGCGCGCCTACAAGAAGCAGAATGGCCTCGTCTAAGATCAAGCTCGGCCTTATCGTCAATCCCATCGCGGGCATGGGCGGTAAGGTCGCCCTCAAGGGCACCGACGGGCAGGCCGTGCTGGCCGCGGCGCGCGAAAAGGGCGCCGTGCCCGAAGCGAACAGCAAGGCAGAGCGCGCCATGCGCCTGCTGATGCCCCACCGCGAGCAGATCATGGTCTATACCGCCTCCGGTGACATGGGCGAGAGCCTGTGCCGGAAGCTGGGGCTCCCCTACACAGTGGTTCATACACAGTCTCACGATGAGACGTCTCCTCTCGACACGGTGGCTGCGGCGAAGAATATCGCCGCAGCCACCGTCGATCTTCTGCTCTTTGCAGGCGGCGACGGCACGGCCCGCAACATCTGCGAGGCCATCGGCGAGCGCGTGCCGGTGCTCGGCATCCCGGCGGGCGTGAAGATCCAGTCCGCCGTGTTCGCGCTCGACCCCGAGTCCGCGGGCATGATCGCCGCGGCGATCGCGCAGGGCACGGTGATGACGAGCGCGCAGCGCGAGGTCGTTGACCTCGACGAGGACGCGTACCGCACGGGCCATGTCTCTGCCAAGCTCTACGGTGTGATGCGCGTGCCTGACCAGCCGGAGCGTCTGCAGTCGATGAAGCAGAGCGGCTTTTCGACCGAGGCAGACCAGATGAACGTCATCGCGGCGTACCTTGAAGAGCACATGGAGCCGGGCGTTTATTACGCCGTCGGCTCCGGATCCTCCGCGAAGTGCATTTCCAGGCGGCTCGGCATCGACTATGAGCTGCTGGGCGTGGACATTGTGAAGGACAAGAAGCTTATCGCCAAGGACGTGACCGAGCGGCAGCTCTGGGAGTACGCCAGGGGCGGCAGCATGAAGATCATCGTCTCGCCCATCGGCGGGCAGGGCTTCGTGTTCGGGCGCGGCAACCACCAGTTCAGCGCCCGCATTTTAAAGGCCGTGGGAAAGAAGAACATCCAGATCATCTCCCCGGAGGCAAAGCTCCTCTCCATCCATGACCACACGCTGCACATCGACTGCGGCGACGCCGCCGTTAACGAATCCCTCCGCGGCTACTACAGCGTCCTGTGCGGGTATGGGTATTTTGCACAGATGTGCTGCAAGTAAAAGTTTCAGAGCTGTTTGTGTGTTGTTGAAATGGAAAAGACCGCCGGCAGGCTGCCGGCGGTCTTTTCAGCGCCCTGGCGGTTTGTGGCGGTTTGCTTTCGGAAGAAAAGAGACGCATACTGAGAGATAAACGGGAACGGCCCTTCGGCTTTACGCCGGAGGGCCGTTCCCGTTATTGAAAAGGACAGGATAAAGCTTAGAGAGCGAAGGTGCTGAGCGCGGGGATGAAGGTCAGGAGCATCAGCACAACAAGCATCGCGCCGATCATCGGCATGATCTTCTTGGCGATGTTCATGATGGGGACATCGGAGATCGCGCTTGCAATGAAGAGGTTTGCGCCGTAGGGCGGGGTGATGAAGCCGATGCAGAGGTTGACGGTCATCACGATGCCGAACTGGACGGCGCTCATGCCGTAGCTCTGCACGATGGGCAGGAAGATCGGCGTGAGGATGAGCATGGAGGAGATGCTGTCGATGAAGCAGCCGACGATGAGCAGGAACAGGTTGATCATCAGGAGAACGACGACCTTGCTGTCGATCGCGCCGATCTTCATGGCGATGGAGGCGGGGATCTGGGACATCGTCAGGAAGCGGGCAAAGCCCATGGAGAAGCCGACGAGGAACATCGTCTGGCCGTTGACCAGAACGGACTCGCGCAGCGCATCATAGATGGTGGCGGGGGTCAGTTCCTTATAAACGAAGACGCCGACAATCAGGGTATAGACGATACCGACAACAGCGGATTCGGTCGGGGTGAAGATACCGGCATAGATACCGCCGAGAATGATGATGGGGACCATCAGGGCGAGCCAAGTATCCTTGAGGGCCTTCCAAAGTTTTCTGAAGGAGAAGTGCTTGCCGGCATAGTTCTTCATGCCATAGCCGTTTTTCGTGACGGCGATGTAGTTGACGATCATCAGCACGACGCCGATCATGAGTCCGGGAAGGATGCCGGCCTTGAACATATCGGCGATGGAGGCGTTGGCCACGACGCCGTAGATGACGAACGGAATGCTGGGGGGAATGATGACGCCGATGGTGCCGGCGGCCGCGTTCAGCGCGGTGGAATAAGCGCGGTCATAGCCTTCCTCTTCCATCTTGGGGATGGTCAGAGAGCCGATGGCGCTGACGGTAGCGGGGGAAGAGCCGGACAGGGCGGCAAAGAACATGGAGGCGACGACCGCGACCATACCGAGAGAGCCCTTGATGTGGCCGACGAGCGCGTCGGCGAACTCGAGGATCTTATTTGACAGACCGCCGAATTTCATCAGGTTGCCCGCCAGAATAAAGAACGGAACGGCCAGCAGAGGGAACGAGTCAAGGCCGCTGAAGCAGGCGGTCGCGATGGTGGTGATGCCGAGGCTGGTGGTGCAGACCAGTGTGATGACCGTGGAAGCGCCCAGCGCGACGGCCATCGGCGCGCCCATCATCATAAAGAGGAAGAGGAGCGCGAAAATCAGAATAGCTTTGAAGATCATGCGTCAAATTCTCCTTTCTTCTTGTCCTTGATGCTGCGGACGCTGTTCTGGATAAAGCGGAAGGTCATCAGGGCCATGCTCAGCGGAAGGGAGAACCATGCGATCCACATCGGCATGTGGCTGCCGGTGGCGATGGATTTGCTCTGGTAAACGGTGTAGGTGACTTTACCGGAGGTGTAAAGCATGAATATCATCAGGCCGATGAACAGAATGGCAACGAAGATGTCGGCAAAGACCTTCATCGCACCGGTGAACTTGCTGGAAAGAATATCGATCTTGATGTTCTTGTTTTCCTTCGTTGCATAGGCTGCACCGATCCAGACGAGCCAGATAAACATGTAACGGGCGATCTCCTCGCTCCACGCGAGGGGGGATTTGAGGATAAAGCGCGTGACGACCTGCGCAAAAACAATGATAACTTCGGCGGCCATTAGAAGCACCAGAAGATATTCCTCAAAGTGGTTGTTCAGCATTTTCAGAAATTTCATGTTTTTTGTTCACATCCTTTGATAGCGGCGTGTTTTGATAGGGGGATCGACAATATTTGACAGGGCTGTAATGATGAGGGGGGAAGGCTGAGGAGCTCCCGCAGCCTTCCCCGCGGCAACCGTTTCAGCAGGCGATTATGCGGCAGCTGCTAAGAAACGATCGGTTCAAAAGCTGGATCAATAAGAGATGCTTACTTGTTGAAGGAGTCGGCGAGGTCGATCAGGTCCTGACCATAGAGGTCGGCGGCGGTGACCCAGACGGATTCCTTGGCCTTCTGCTGGAACTCGGCCTTGGCCTCGTCGGAGAGGGTGGTGACCTCAACGCCGGCGGCCTCGATGTTGCTCAGCAGGTCGGTGTTCTGCTCGGTGATCATTTCGGCCTGCAGGGCGGTGGTGTTGGCACCGGCCTCGCGGATGGCGTCCTGATAGTCCTGGGGCAGGCTCTCGAGGAAGTTCTCGGCGACGCACAGAGCGGTGGAGGTCCAGATGTGCTCGGAAACGGTCATGTACTTCTGGACTTCATAGATGTTGTTGTTCCAGATCATCGCGGTGGGGTTCTCCTGGCCGTCGACCGTGCCCTGCTGCATGGCGGTATAGAGTTCGTTGAAGGCCATCGGAGTGGGCAGAGCGCCGAGATACTGGAAGTAAGCGACGTGCAGGTCGTTGGTCATGGTGCGGATCTTCATGCCCTTGAGGTCATCCACGCAGGTGATGGGCTTCTTGGAGTTGGTGATGTTGCGGAAGCCGACGTCGCACCAGCCGAGGTTGACGATGCCGAGCTGGTCCTGCAGGCGGGCGCTCATCTCGTCGCCGAATGCGCCGTTCATCGCGCTGTGGACGGCGTCAACGGAGGTGAAGAGGTAGGGCAGGCCGATCACGGCGAACTCGGGGATGAAGCCGGAGAGGATGGAGTCGTTCAGGTAGGCCATCTCAAGGTCGCCCATCTGCATGGAGTTGACGTTCTCGGTCAGAGAGCCGAGCATGCCGTTGGGATAGATCTCAACGGTGATGTTGCCGTTGGAGGCAGCCTCAAGGGGCTCTTTGAAGCAGTTCACCAGCGCGATGTGGGAGGGATGAATCTCGGAAGCGTCCTCCGCGATGCGGATGGTGATCTTGTCGGTAGAGGTGATCTGGGTCTTGAGCGCATACTCGCTGGAGTCGATCTGCGGGGTGTCGGCGGTGTTGTTGTTATTGCCGCTGTCGTCGGTCTTATCGCCGCAGGCGGCGAGAGACAGAGACATGACGAGCGCAAGAAGCAGGGCTACAAATTTCTTCATGATATTTTCTCCATTCTTCATTTTTAGTTCTGTTTCTTCTATGAAATATGCTGCCGCATATAACAGATAAAATTAATCGCGGGAGTAAACGAGTCTGCCGCCGAGGTAGGTCTTTTCGACCTTGACGTCCTTGATCTTCATCGGGTCGACCTTGAACACGTCGGCGTCGAGGATGACAAAGTCGGCGAGCTTGCCTTCCCTGATGGTGCCCTTGATGTTTTCCTCGTAGGAGGAGTAGGCGGCGTTGTAGGTGTACATCCGCAGCGCGTCATAAACGCCGATGCACTCCTGCGGGTGCCAGCCGCCTTCGGGATAGCCGGTGTAATCCTTGCGGTTGACCATCGCGTAAACGCCGTCGAGCGGGTTGAACGAGTCGCAGGGGCTGTCCGAGCCGCCGGTGAGCATCAGGCCCGCGTCCAGCATCTTTTTGTAAGCGAAGGTGTAGGCGCCGCGCTCGGTGTCGCCCATGCGGCTGTCCGCGCTGCGGACGTTGATGGGGATGAACACGGGCTGGACATCCACGATGACGGGGAGCCTGCTCATGCGCTCGACAAGAGAAGCGTTGAGCGTGGTCATATGGATGAGACGGAAGCGCGGGTCGGGGCGCGGATCCTCGCGGTAGATGGTCTCGATCGCGGTGATGAGCATGTCGGCCGCACGGTCGCCGATGGCGTGCACGCCGATCTGCATTCCGCGCTGATAGCCCTCGCGCAGACGCTCGGTGATGGCCTCCTGGCTCTCGTAGTTGCAGACGCCGCAGGTGCTCGGGTCGTCGCTGTAGGGCTCCAGCATGAAAGCGGTGCGGCCGCTGAGGTTGCCGTCCATGTAGGACTTGTAGAAGCCGAACTTCAGCATCTCGTCGCCGAGACCTGTGCGGATGCTGCAATTGGGCAGTACATCGTAGTTGATGTAGATGCGCGCCGTCAGGCGGCCTTCGTCCTTGAGCGCCTGATAGATGTCGGTGTACTCCATCAGGTCGCAGTGCTTGCCCTGGATGGGATGCACGCCCGTCAGCCCGTAGGAGTTGAGCTGGCCGAGGGCCTTGACGATGATATCCTTCTTCGCTTCAAAGGAAGCAAGCTTGTCCGGCACGATGGAGAGCACGTGGGTCCCTGCGCCGTCGCAGATGATGCCGTTCGGTTCGCCGTTCTCGTCGTACTTGACGTTGCCCTCAACAGGAGGCCGGTAGCTGCGGTCGATGCCGCCGAGCTTCAGCGCCATGGAGTTGGCGGAGAAAAAGTGCAGGCAGTAACGGGAGAGGAGCACCGGATGGTCGGCGCAGGCCTCGTCCAGATCCCAGCGGGTCGGCATGGCCTTGCTGCCCTCAAACTTCTCGTTGTCGAATCCGACGCCGAGGATCCATTCGCCCGCGGGCACGTCTTTTGCGTAGTCGTGCAGCATCTGCTTGAGCTGCTCGAGCGAGGCCGCTGCCTTCAGATTGAGCTTGGTGAGGCCGCTTGCATAAGCCAGAAGATGCTGATGCGTATCGATCATGCCGGGCAGCACTGCCGCGCCATGCAGATCGATCACTTCGTCGGCGAGCTTCTTCGCTTCCTCGTCACTGCCGCAGTAAACGAATTTGCCGTCCTGCACAACGAAGGCCGAGCACTTATCGCCCTCGCGCTCCATTGTATAAACAGTACCGTTCACATAGGCTGTCGAGTGGAACATTTTCGATCATCCTCCTTTTTTACGGATGTTCAGAAATTATACATTTTAACTCATTGGTTCTTTGACAATTCAACTTTTTGTGTCACTTATGTTAATGCGTAATTGAGAAAATGAACACAACCAAACGAGTTAATTGATGCCAACCAAATTTAGCACAGTGGAGTAAATGGATGGTTGGTTGGGGCATTGCGGCCGGCTTGGTTGTGGAAGCTATCCGCTTTTGCTGGTATAATTACACAAAAAAGCAGAAGACCCACCGGACTGTGTCCGGTCGGACACAGCCTGGCGGGTCAGAGCAGGAAGGGAGGATCCCATGGCAAAAGCGTACGTCAATGCGAAGGTTTATACAATGAAAAATGAAAAGGACACGGTCGAAGCTTTCATTATTGAAAACGGAAGGTTCTTCTACTGCGGCAGCAGCGGCGAAGCGATACGCCTCATCCGCGCGGGAAGGGAGAGCGGTATCTGGCCGGACGCCGAGATCGTCGATCTGCACGGAAAATGCGTGCTGCCGGGCCTGATCGACGACCACGAGCACGTGCAGACCTATGCGCGCGGCCTTTTGAAGGTCGATCTGACCGACGCGCGCTCGATTGGCGAGGTGAAGGAACGCATCCGCGCGCAGGCGGAAAGGACCGCGCCGGGCAGGCTCACTCTCGGCAGCGGCTTCGACCAGACGAGGTTTGCCGAACAGCGCCTGCCGACGCGCTGGGACCTTGACGAAGCCGCACCCGCGAATCCTGTCATAATTACGCGGTATTGTCTGCATATCAATATAGCAAATTCGCTGGCTCTTGAAAAGGGCGGAATATTTGACAAAGATGACGTCCCCCCTGGCATCGAACGTGATGAAAACGGCGAATTGACCGGCTGCATGCAGGAGCGAGAGGCCGCCGCGCTCGTCAACGCCATCACCGACGGTGCCGATCTGAGTGACGAAGAGCTCAAAGACGCCGTGGTCGAAGCGCTGCACCGCGCCAATTCCTACGGTATCACGAGCGTTCATCCCATTCAGGGAAAGCTCTGCAACCTCTTCGAGCAGACGAGTCTTTATCAGGACCTGCGCGACGCCGGCCGCCTGACGGCGCGCATCTACATCGGCGACGACGAGATGCCCGGCTGCAATATCCGCACGGGCCTTGGCGACGAGATGGTCAAGTACGGCTTTTATAAGATCTACACGGACGGCTCGCTCGGCGGGCGCACGGCGCTGATGACCCGGCCCTATGCCGACGATCCCGGCAGCACCGGCGCCTGCCACTACAGCCAGGAGGAGCTCGACAGGATGGTCAAGGAGGCCTACGACCGCCGCCTGCAGACGGCCGTGCACGCCATCGGCGACAAGGCCTGCGAGATGACGCTGCTTGCGCTCAAGCGCGCGCATGACGCGAACCCGCGCCCCTGGGACGAGGTCCGCTTCCGTCTGACGCACTGCTCGCTCATCAACGACAGCATCATCGCGCTCCTGCGCGAGATGCCGATGCTCATCGATATGCAGCCCGGCTACGTGTCCACCAATATCCATTGGAGCGATGATCGCGTGGGCGAGCGTGCGCCGTATCTTTTTGCGTGGAAAACGCTCATGGGCCTTGGGCAGCGGCTGTGCGGCTCGTCCGATCTGCCGTGCGAGAATTTAAATCCCCTTGTCGGCGTTTACGCCGTGGAGACGCGCAGCGGCTACGACGGCTATCTTCCCGAGGGCTGGCAGCCGCAGGAGCGCCTGACGCGCTATGAGGCGGTGAGCCTTTATACGAAAAATCCCGCCTACGCCTCGTTTGAAGAGGATATCAAGGGCACCATCGAGACCGGCAAGCTCGCCGACTTTGCCGTGTTCGACCGCGATATCTTCACCATCCCCGCGCCGGAGCTGCTGCAGGCGCAGGTCGAGCGCACGGTCCTCGGCGGAAAAGAAGTCTACATCAGAAAATAACGATACAGAAAATCAAGGAGGTAATTTCTGCAATGATCCAGGACAAGTTCATCTCCCTTGAAGGGAAGACGGCCATCATCACCGGCGCGGGCCAGGGCATCGGCCTTGCCATCGCCCAGCTCTACGCCAGGTACGGCGCGGCGGTGGCGATGGTCGACGTGAGCGACAAATGCGCCGAAGAGGCCGGCAAGCTCTGCGCGCTCGGCGCCAGGGCACAGGCGTTCAAGTGCGATGTGACGAGCGAGGACGATGTGAAGAAGACCGTCGAGGCCGTGATGCAGGCCTTCGGCCATATCGATATCCTCGTCAATAACGCGGGCATCATCGTGCGCAAGACCGTGCTCGACACCACCGTGGAGGAATGGGACCGCTGCATGGACATCGGCCTGAAGGGCACCTTCCTCTTCTCCAAGCATGCGGTGCCCATCATGATCAAAGAGGGCGGCGGCGTGATCGTCAACACCGCCTCCGGCGCAGCGATCAAGGGCGTGCCCGACGCGGCCCCGTACAATGCCGTCAAGGGCGGCGTGGCGGCGCTCACGCGCGGCATGGCCGTGGATTTCGGCAAGTACAACATCCGCGTCAACTGCGTCTGTCCCGGAGATATCCTTACGCCCATGCTCATCTCGGAGGGCCTGCAGACCGGCAGGATCACGACCGGCGACCCGAAGACGCCCGAGGAGCAGGCTGCGTTCGACACTTTTATCGCCTCCTGCGGCGACTACCGCCCGCTCCGGCGCATCGGCACGGCGGAGCAGATCGCCTACACCTTCCTCTTTCTTGCAAGCGACATGAGCTGCTACGCCACCGGCGGCAGCTTCGTCGTTGACGGCGGCAGGTGCAGCTAAGACCAACCAAATCAGTGATATCCTCTCTCTAAAATTTTATCTCATATGGTGATAAGACCGGCTCGTTTATGGCCGGTCTTATCACTTTTTTACGCTTGTTTTGTAAAATCAACGGGCAGGAAAGGAAAAAGCCTTTACGCATTTTTGGTTGACTTGGACGGGGAAAAAAGGTATGATACTGGAAAGAACCTGACGGATATGCTGAACAAAAACGAGGTGAGAGGGCTGTGCAGGGACAGAAGCAGAAGCTGGTAACGATCGACTGGAAGCCGGACCGGCAGTCCAAGGAGCCGATCTACGCGCAGATCGTTTCCTATATCAGCCGCCGCATTTCCTCCGGCGACTGGGGCAGCGGACAGACGCTGCCTTCGCAGCGCAAGCTTTCAGAGATTTTCGGCGTGAATCGCAGCACCATTGTTGAGGCAATGGACGAGCTTGCATCCCTTGGGCTTATCGAGAGCAGCTACGGCGGCGGAACGCGCATTGCCAGCGGCAGCTGGTCGCTGCTGATGCAGGATAAAGCGCCCGACTGGCAGAGCTATATCCGCGGCGGCAGCTTCCGCCCGAACGTACCGACCGTGCAGATGGTCAACCACCTTGAATTTGAAGAAGGCATCATCCGCATGAGCACGGGAGAGCTGTCGCCGGACCTGATGCAGACCGGTATCGCCAAGCAGGTGCTTGCAAATCTTTCGGTCGGCGACAGGGATCTCTTTATGAACTATCCGGATCCATTGGGGCTTCCGAGCCTGCGCGAAGCGCTGCGCCGCCAGCTGCAAAAGATCGGCATTGATGTGCCGATCTCCTGTATCCTGATCGTTTCGGGCGCATTGCAGGCGCTGCAGCTCATTTCCACAGGTATCGTGCAGCCGGCTTCTAAAGTTTATGTGGAAACGCCCTCCTACTTGAGCTCGCTGAATATCTTTCAGTCCGTCGGCGCGCGCCTTTGCAGCATGCCGATGGACGAGGACGGCCTGCTTCCCTGGATGTCGCGCGAGACGCAGAACAATCCCGACCATGCCCTGCTCTACACCATTCCGACCTTCCAGAACCCCACGGGCATCGTTATGCCGAGGCCGCGCCGGAAAAAGCTCCTGCAATACTGCAACGAGATGCACCTTCCCGTCATTGAGGACGACGTATTCCGGGACCTGTGGCTCGATGCGCCGCCGCCCCCGCCGATCAAATCGCTCGACGAGTACGGTAATGTCGTGTATATCAGCTCACTGTCGAAATGCTTTGCGCCGGGGCTGCGCCTTGGCTGGCTTGTAGGGCCCGAAGCGGTCGTGCAGCGCCTTGCGGATGTGAAAATGCAGATAGACTACGGCGTGAGCGTTTTGACGCAGCAGGTCGCCGAGGAACTGCTGCGTACCGGCCTTTACGAAAAGGGCGTGCAGAACATTCGCAGTCAGCTCACCGAGCGGCGCGACTTTATGATGCAGCTGCTGGAAAAGTATTTTTCCGAATTTGCCGAATGGAACGTCCCGAGCGGCAGCTTCTTTGTCTGGGTGCGGCTCAAGAACCGCGTCTCGGCGGAAAAACTCTTCAATCTTGCGCTCAAGGAAAAGCTCCTGATTATGCCCGGCGGAGTATATGATCACGGGCATTCTTCCTCTATCCGGTTGACGTATGGATATCTTACTTACAAGGAGATGGAAGAGGGCGTACAGGCCTTGGCTAAAATTATTCAGAAAATGTAACGCCAAAACCTGATAAATTCTCTCTTGACATTTTGAAAATCTGGATTATAATACAAAGCAATTGATATAAAAATGCTTCCCGCGGCACCGGCTGCGGGGGAACGGGCATCCACGACTGAGCCGCAGGTATTCCGGAAAATTCCGGATAAGGCTGGGTCGCGGGTGCCTTTACTTTTTTAAGAAAAAGGAGATTTTACCATGAACATCAAGCCGTTTGCCGTGGAGGAGTGGATGAACGAATACGAGGTCGGCGCGCGCTACAACATCGCCGAGACGTGCGTGGACTCTGTCTCGCTCGACGAGCTGTTCGCCCTGACGGGCAAGGATAAAGATGCATTTTTGAAGGACTTCTGCGCCCGCCGCCTGACCTACGGCGATATCTGGGGAAGCGACGGTCTGCGCGAGGGCGTCTGCGGGCTCTACCATACGGTGAAGCCCGGGGAGGTCGTGCTGACGCACGGCGCGGCGGGCGCGAACCATCATGTGTTCTGCTCGCTCATCTCCGCGGGCGAGCGTGTGGTGAGCATCATGCCGACCTATCAGCAGCTCTATTCCATCCCCGCGTCCATCGGCGCGGAGGTCGCCATCATGCACTTAAAGCAGGAGAACAGCTACCTGCCGGACCTCGATGAGCTCAAGGCGCTCGTCACGCCGGAGACGAAGATGATCTGCATCAACAACCCCAATAACCCCACCGGCGCGCTGATGAGCAGGGAGCTTTTAGAGCAGATCGTCGAGATCGCGCGGAGCGTGGATGCGTACATCCTCTGCGACGAGGTCTACCGCCACCTGACGCAGGAGGATGGCTGGTGCGAGTCCATCGCGGATCTCTACGAAAAGGGCATTTCCGTGAGCAGCATGTCGAAGGTGTTTTCGCTTGCGGGGCTTCGCATGGGCTGGATCGCCACGCACGACAAAGATGCGCTCGCGGCCTTTTTGTCCCACCGCGACTACGATCTCATCAGCTGCGGCATGTTCGACGACGCGGCGGCGTCCCTCGCCCTGCGCCACAGAGACAAAATGATCCGCCGCAATCAGGCCATCGTGCGCAAAAACCTCGCCATCCTCGATGCCTGGGTGCGGGAGCATCCGCACTTTTATTACACCAAGCCCCAGGCGGGCACGACTGCGCTCGTCTATTACGATTTCGACATCCCCTCCTACGACTTCTGCAAGCGGATGTACCATGCGACCGGCGCGTTCGTCACGCCGGGCGACTGCTTCGAGCAGCCCCACAGCATGCGCATCGGCTACGCCTGCGATCAGCAGACGCTCAAAGACGGCCTTGCCGCGCTGGCAGAATTTGCCGAAACGCTCGCGTAAAAAGACAAAATGGAAACGCAGCCCGGATCATTCCGGGCTGCGTTTTTTGTTATTCCGCGCGCAGGAGAATAAGCGAAACGTCGTTGACGTTCGTACCCGTGGGGCCGGTGATGAGCAGTGCGTCCGCTGTTTGCAGGGCGCGGTAAGAGTCGTTATCGCGCAGGGCCTGCGCGGGATCGACGCCGCGCAGGCGCATCGCTTCCGCCGTGCCGCCGTCCACAATGCCGCCGGCTGCGTCGGTGGGGCCGTCCGTGCCGTCGGACCCGGCGGAGAGAATGAGCGCGTTCGAAAGTCCCTCGATGCCGAGCGCCGCCGCGAGCGCGAGCTCCTGGTTGCGCCCGCCTTTTCCGCTGCCCGTGAGGTGCACGACCGTCTCGCCGCCCGCGAGGAAGGCGAGGTTTTTCCCATCGTTTGCGTGCGTGCGGGCGACGGAGGCAAGGAAGCTGCCCGCCTCGCGCGCCTCGCAGGTGAGCCGGTCGGTGAGCAGCAGCGGCTCGTAGCCGAGCGCGCGGCACTCGTCCGCCGCCGCGGCGCACAGCTCGCGCACGCTGCCGGTGATCTTCGTCGTCACGTTGAAAAGCGCCTTCGGCGTCTCTGCGTCCAGCAGCGCCCTTGCCTGCGCCGATAAGCGGAGCGCGTACTTCTCCGCAATGGCGCGCGCCTGCGCGCAGGTGGAGCGGTCGGGGCACGCGGGGCCGGAGGCAATCATGTCGAGCGGGTCGCCGACGATGTCGCTCAGCACGATGGCACAGACCTGCGCGGGCGCGCAGTGCGCGGCGAAGCGCCCGCCCTTGACGCCCGACAGGCGCTTGCGGATGGTGTTGATCTCCACAATGTCCGCCCCGGCGGCAAGGAGCTGGCTCGTGATGTCCTGCAGCTCTGCAAGCGGCAGGAGCGGCTGCTCGAAAAGCGCGCTGCCGCCGCCCGAGAGCAGGAAAAGCACCGTATCATCCGCGCGGAGGTGCCCGGTCAGCGCGAGCGCGGCGCGCGTGCCGCGCAGCGAGTTTTCATCCGGGACGGGGTGCCCGCCCTCATAGCAGGCGACGCCGTCGATTTCGCCTTTGACGTGGCCGTACTTGGTGACGACCACGCCGCCTGCGATCGCGGGGAGCGCTTCGCGCGCCACGCTTGCCATCTGCCAGGCGACCTTGCCCGCCGCTACGAGAAACACCCGCCCGGGGAAGCGCGCGTCCTTGAGCGCGCGGCGCACCGCTTCGTCCGGCAGCACGGCGCGGAGCGCGCCGCGCACGATCTGTTCGCCCTGAGCGCGCAGAGAATCCGTCATAAAATGTCCTCCATTCAGATATCCAGAAGCCGCCGCAGCTCGCGCACGCGGTCGCGGCTGATGGGCAGCACCGTGTTTTCCCCGCGCACATGCAGGGCAAAGCCGTTGCTGCTCCAGGGGAAAATGCTCTCCACGTATTTGAGGTGCACAAGGCAGGTCTTGTGGATGCGGTAAAAGCCCTGCCCGGTGAGCTTGGCTTCATATTCGCCGAGCGACGTACCGTCGCTGTAGGTCTTGCCCGAGAGCGTGTGCAGCACGCAGCCGCGGCCCACGCCGTCGGTCTCCACATAGGTGATCTCGTCGGTGTCGAGCAGCACCGTGCTGCGGTTGCTGTTCACGGCGATGCGGTGCAGCGGCGCGGGCATGGGCGCCGGGGCGGGCGCGGGCATGACTTCCGTGCAGCGCTCGAGCGCCTTGCGGATGCGCTCAGGGTCAAAGGGCTTGAGGATGTAGTCGTCCGCCCGCAGCTCGAAGGCGCGCACCGCGTACTCGGAAAACGCGGTGGCGAAGATGATCTTCGCCTGCGGCATCAGCCGGTGGGCGAGCGAGGCGATCACGGTGCCCTCCATGTCGCCTAAGTGGATGTCGATGAACAGCACGTCGAACGAGCGTTTTTCCAGAAGCTCCACGGCCTGCGCGCCGCTGGCGGCCTCGGCGATCTCGGCCTGCGGCAGGAAGCGCTCGATCTGGCGCACGAGCGCCACGCGCGAGTATTTCTCGTCGTCGATCACGGCGATGCGCATCATATAGGTCCCCCTCCTCGTTTTTATTCAGCGTCCGGCATCTCCGGCGGGATGAGCGGCAGCGAGAACGACACGGTCGAGCCGTGATCGCTGCTGTCGATATGAAAATCGCACTGCTCGCCGTAGATGCTGCGCAGGCGTTTTCTCACGTTGAAAAGGCCCGTATAGGTCGGGTCGTTGGGGTCCTCGAGCTTTTTGAGCACCTCCGGCGGGAAGCCACGGCCCTGGTCGCTCACGCGGATGTAGGCGCGCTTGTCGTCCTGACGGATGCTGATGGCCACGCGCCGGTCGTCCACGGCGACAAAGCCGTGGCGCACGGCGTTTTCCACGATAGGCTGCAGAATGAGCGGCGGCAGACGCAGCGCGCGCAGATCGTCCGGCAGCTCGCACTCGATGTGCAGCGCGCCCTCAAAGCGCGCCTCGGTCAGCATGAGGTAGTTGTCTACGTTCGAGATCTCCTGCTCGAGCGGGACGAAGGGCTCGTTGATCGTGAGCGTCTGGCGGAAGTAATTGGCAAGGATCAAAATCGTTTTGCACGCGCGGTCGGGGTCGGTCATGCACAGCGCCGAGATCGTGTTGAGCGCGTTGAAAAGGAAATGCGGGTTGATCTGTGATTGCAGCGCGCGGAACTCCGCCTGCTTGCGCAGCGCAATCTGGTGCTCCGCTTCGCCCAGCTCCAGCAGCACGGAAAAAAACTGGGCAAGGCTCTCGAGCGTTTTCACGTCCGCGTCCAGCACGAGGTTCGGCCCCGTGGGTGTGATGAGCAGCAGCGAGCCGACGACCTCCTCGGCCGTGACGAGCGGGGCGGCCAGCATGGCGCTGCGCTGGCCCTTCGCGCCCTCCATCACGACGGTCTCGCGCTGGGCCATGGCCTCGCGCGCGGCGGTGGGCAGCGGCGAGGACTCAAGCGTGCAGCCGCTCGCGGCCAGCACCTGCGTGCGGTTCGTCAGCGCAACCTGAAAGTGCGGCAGCTTTTCGCGCACGATGTCCACCGCGGACTGCAATCCATCGCGGTTGCGGATGCCCTTGCGGAGGTACGGCAGGCATTCCTGCGCGATGAGCAGCGCGACGGCGCGCTGCTCGACCAGCTCGATCGTGAGGTCGTGGTTCAGCCGGTCTAAAATGCGCATGAACGCGACAAGACCGATGGAGTTGACGAGCATCTTCGGCAGCAGGATCGCCTCCTCGAGCGCAAGCGCCGCGGAGAAGGGCTTGGAGAGCAGCAGGATGAGCACCGCCTGCATGAGCTCCGCAATCCCGGTGAGGAAAACAAGGTCGAGCGTGCGCCGCCCCCGGCGGGAGAACCACCGGTAGCTCAGCGCGCCGATGACGCCGAAGCCGAACGTGCCCACGCCGCAGGCGAGCGAGGTGAAGCCCTCGGGATTATATAGGTAGCGGTGCAGGCCGCTCATAAAGCCCGCGCACACGCCGCTCACCGGCCCGCCGACAAGGCCCGCGGCGACGGTGCTCACCACGCGCGTGTTGACGACCGCCCCCTCGAACGAAAGGCCCGTATAGGTGCAGCTGATCGACAGCAGGCCGAAGATGATGCCGAGGAAGAGCTGGGCATAGACCGAATGCTCCTGCCGCTTGATCATGGTGCGCAGCGGCTGCACCTCCGTCAGCACCGTGGCCATCAGCACAAGAAGACTGATGTTCAGAATGAGGGAAAAGAGCAGACTGTTCTGCATGGGGCGCGCTCCCTCCTTGTTAAGGATTTATATGTCTCAGTATAACAGTCACTTTTTCACATTTCAATAGGCAGAAAGGGAAATAAAAGCATCGAAAACGAGAGGAAACGCAACCTGCCCCGTTAACACGCCGAAAAAAACCGTTCACGCGCGGAGAGCGACCGTTCCCCGCCAGACTATTGATTCGTGAAGAAATTCACATATTATTCACAATATGGAAAGCAAAGGAGCTGCTTTTTTCAACCAGTACCAACAGATTAGGAAAAGGAGAAAAGAAAATGAAGAAGTTTCTGTCCCTCACGCTGGCACTGATCATGGTGCTTTCGCTTGCCGCCTGCGGCGACAACGCAGCCGACAATTCCAACAATGGCGACGCCGACACGGATACCGAGCAGACCGGCGAGATCAAGGGCCTGACGGCCGACGAGCGCGCCAAGGAGTTCATCACCGTCGGCACCGGCCCGACCTCCGGCATCTACTTCCCCATCGGCGGCGCGTTCGCCACCGCCCTCAAGGAGTATGGCTACCAGACCTCCGCTGAGGCGACCAACGCCACCGGCCAGAACATTCAGAACATCTTGAACGGCGACGCCGAGATCGCCATCGCCATGCAGGACGCCGTCATGCAGGCCTACACCGGCACCGGCGCCTACGAGGGCAAGGGCGAAGCCACCGACCTGTGCGCGCTGATGCGTCTGTGGCCCAACTACGTGCAGCTCGTCACCGTCGAGGGCACGGGCATCAAGTCCGTTGAGGACCTGCGCGGCAAGCGCGTGGGCGTCGGCGCGGCGAACTCCGGCGTGGAGATCAACGCCCGCATGATCCTCAATGCCTACGGCATCACCTATGATGACATCAAGCCCGACTACCTCGCCTACGGCGAAGCCATCGACAACATGAAGAACGGCCAGTGCGACGCCGTGTTCGTCACCTCCGGTCTTCCCAACGCGACCGTTATGGATCTGAGCGTGCAGTACGACATGGTCGTCGTCCCCATCGACGGCGAGGGCCGCGACAAGCTCGTCGAGGAGTATCCGTACTACGCCAAGTCCGTCATCCCCGCCAACACCTACAACAACACCGAGGATGTTGAGGGCCTGTTCGTTTACAACATCATGCTCGTGCGCAAGGACCTGAGCGACAACATGGTCTACGACATGCTCGAAGGCATCTTCCAGAACATCTCCACCATCAAGGCTTCCCACAACGCCGCGGACAAGAACATCGACATCACCTTCGGTGTGGACGATATCCAGCTGCCGCTGCACCCCGGCGCCGAGGCCTTCTGGAGAGACAACGGCTACATCGATTGATCGCCTCCTCTCTCTCTCAATGACGATCGATAGGCAATAGCAGCAAGGAAGGGAAAGCGGTGCGGGCGGTTCGCCCGCCCGCACCCTGCTTTTCCGAAGAAAACGAACATGAAAGAGCTGTTGAGACCCCGACTGCCGGCGCTTGCGATGATGCTCGCGCTGCTGCTGGCCGCGTACCTTGCGTTCCTTGTGCCCTGCGGCACGGCGCTTGAGCTGCGCGACCGCGACAGCGACACGCGCATCGCGTCCTGGCCCATTCAGGCGGGAGACGAGCTTTCGCTCGAGATCGAGCATTCCTTTGAACACATCCCCTGGTATGAATACTATACCGTGACGGATGACCTTAAATTCGATCTGGACAGGATCGCCGTCGCCGGATACGGCGCGGGCATTCCCGCCGAGATGGACGTGCCCACCCACATCGAAAACGGCCTTGTCTGGATGGAGGAGATCCACAGCCTCTTCCCCACGCTCCACTGGATCACCTCAAACAAATACATGAAGACCTTTACACTCAACGGCACGGAGATCTTTGATTTCCGCACCCTGCCCGACGCCAGCCGCGTCGAGGCCAAAATCATTACGACAAGGGGGTATCTCTTCCGTGGCTGAACTGGAAAAAACCGCCGCAGCGGAAGCTGCCGGCGCTGCTCCGCTCGACGCCGCCAAAGGCGCCGAGATCATGGAGAAATATGAAAAAGAATCCCGCACCCGCAAATTTACCGCCGACTGGCTCAATAAGCTCGTCTACATCCTCTGCCTGGGCTTTACGCTCTATCATCTGGCCTATGCCTCCGGCATCCACGTCCTCCAGATGGTCAACATCAAGCACCACGCCATTCACGTCGGCCTTGTGCTCGTGATCGGCTTCCTGCTCTATCCCGCGTTCAAAAAGTCGAGCCGCAAGAAGGTCGCCTGGTACGACTGGGTCCTCTTCGCGCTCTCCGCGGTCATGCCCATTTACGTCTTTATCCGCTACCCGGTGTTCATCTCCACGGGCTTCCAGGGCGAGACGATCGACATCATCATGGGCACGATCCTCATCCTGCTGGTGCTCGAGTGCTCCCGCCGTCTGAGCGGCCCCGCGCTGAGCATCCTGTCCGTCATCTTCCTGGCCTACGGCCTGTTCGGGCGGTATCTGCCCGGCATCTTCATGCACCGCGGCTACAACTGGCACCGCATCGTCACCTACCTCACGACCGATATTTACGGCATCTACGGCACGTCCGTCAAGGTCGCGGCGACGTATATCGTGCTGTTCATCATCTTCGGTGAAGTGATGAACAAGTGCGGCATGGGCCAGTTCTTCAACGACATCGCCAACGCCCTCGCCGGCCACACCAAGGGCGGTCCGGCCAAGGTCGCGGTCCTCGCCTCGGGCTTCCTCGGCTCGATCAACGGCTCGGCCGTCGCGAACGTCGTGACCACCGGTACGTTTACCATCCCCCTGATGAAAAAGACCGGCTACTCCAAGGAGTTCGCCGGTTCGGTCGAGGCGACCGCCTCCGTCGGCGGCCAGCTGCTGCCGCCCATCATGGGCGCCGCCGCCTTCGTCATGGCCGAAACGCTCGGCGTGAAGTACGGCGTCATCATCCGTGCCGCCGTCATCCCGGCCCTCCTCTACTACATGGGCATCCTCGTGCAGGTGCAGATGCGCGCCACGAAGGAGCACCTCAACGGCCTGCCCAAGGAGCAGATGCCCAAGCCCGGTCAGGTCATGAAGGAGCGCGGCCACCTGCTCATCCCCATCGCGTTCCTGCTCTACATGCTCATCTGGAGCGGCCGCACAGTCATCTTCAGCGCGTTCTGGACGATCATCGTCACGATCATCGTTGCCGAGCTCCGCCCCATCAGCCGCATGAGCGTGAAGGACATCTGCGACGCGTTCGTCGCGGGCGCCAAGTCCACCGTTCCCGTGGCCATCGCCTGCGCCTGCGTCGGCATCATCGTCGGCGTCTGCGGCCTGACGGGCTTCGCGCTCAACGTGGCGCACGCCATCATCCGCATCGGTCAGTCCAGCGTCCTGCTCACGCTCGTGTTCACCATGATCACCTGCATGATCCTCGGCATGGGCCTGCCCTCCATCCCGTCCTACCTCATCACCGCGACCATCGCCGCCCCCGCGCTCGTCGAGCTGGGCCAGCCCGAGCTTGCCGCGCACCTGTTCTGCTTCTACTATGCGATGTTCGCAAACCTCACGCCGCCTGTCGCGCTTGCGTCGTTCGCGGCGGCGGGCCTCTCCGGCGGCAGCCCCATGAAAACCGGCTGGCAGTCGGTGCGGCTGGCGCTCGCGGGCTTCATCATCCCGTACATGTTCATGTATAACCCGCAGCTGCTGCTGGAAAACGTCACGCTGCTCAGCGGCATTCAGGTCGTTATCACCTCCTGCATCGGCGTTGTGATGATCGCCGCGGCGGTCGAGGGCTACCTCTTCGGCAACCTCGGCTGGCTGCTGCGCATCGCCTCGATGGCGGGCGCGCTGATGCTGATCGACAGCAAGACCGTGACCGACGTGATCGGTATCGCGCTGCTGCTGGCTGTCGTCGCGTACCAGAAGTTCGTCTATCAGCGCAAGAATAAGAGCGGCGAGCCGCCCGCTCCGGTGTCCACGGCGGTCTGACCGGCGGGGAACACCTTGCAGCACATACGAAAAGGGGACGTTCCGTGCGGAACGTCCCCTTTTCCTTGCCCTTTTGCCCGCTCCCTGCTATACTGGGGAAAAACCTGACGAAAGAGAGAACGATCATGCCGAATTTTGATCCGTTTACCTACCGATATGCCTCCCGCCGCAGCATGGTCTACGCCAAAAACGGCGTATGCTGCACGTCCGTCCCCTTAGGCGCACAGATCGGCCTTGACGTGCTGAAGTCCGGCGGCAACGCCGTGGACGCCGCCGTCGCCATGGCGGGCGCCATGCCCCTGCTCGAGCCGACCGGCAACGGCCTGGGGTCCGACTGCTTCGCGCTCGTGTGGATCGCGAAGGAAAAGAAGCTCTACGGTCTGAACGCGAGCGGCGTCGCCCCGATGGCGCTGAGCGCGGACGAGGTCCATGCCAAAGGCTTTGACGCCGTGCCCGAAGAGGGGTGGCTGCCGGCGATGGTGCCCGGCGCGCCCGCGGGCTGGGCCGCGCTGAATGAGCGCTTCGGCACAAAGCCGCTCTCCGAGCTGTTTGCGCCCGCCATCCGCTACGCCGAGGACGGCTATGCCGTGCCCGTGAACGTCGGCAGGCTCTGGGCGCGCGACAGCAAACGCATCGCGCGGGTCATGGAAAAGGACCCCGCGCCCTATGAGTACTGGTGGAAATGCTTTATGAAGCCGGACGGCACGCCCTACCGTCCGGGCGATATCTTCCGTTTCCCCGCTTATGCCGAAACGCTCCGTTCCCTTGCCGCGACAAACTGCGAGAGCTACTACCGCGGCGAGCTGATGGAGAAGATCGTGGCCCATTCCCGCGCGACGGGCGGCTATTTCTGCGAGGATGATTTCAGAAATTACCATCCCGAATGGGTCGAGCCCATCACGCAGGATTACCGCGGCTACACCGCCTGCGAGATCCCGCCCAACGGCCACGGCATCACGGTGCTGATGGCCCTCGGCATGCTCGACGGGCTGAGCCTGCCGGAAAATCGCGAAAACGCGGAGCACTACCACAAGGTCATGGAGGTCATCAAGCTGGCCTTTGCCGACACAAAGACCTATGTCGCCGACCCGCGCTGCATGAAAACCAAGGTCAGCGAGCTGCTCTCCCCCGCCTATCTCGCCTCCCGCCGCGCGCTGATCTCTGACCGCGCGCTCGAGCCCAGGGCGGGCGACCCGCACTGCGGCGGCACGATCTATCTCTGCACCGCCGACGCGGAGGGCAACATGGTCTCGTTCATCCAGAGCAACTACTGCGGCTTCGGCGCTGGCATCGCCATCCCCGGCACGGGCATTTCGCTCCAGGACCGCGGTGCGAACTTCTCGCTCGACCCGAAAAGCGACAACTTCCTCGAGGGCGGCAAGAAGTCCTACCACACGATCATTCCGGGCTTTCTGCTCAAGGACGGCGAGGCCGTCGGCCCGTTCGGCGTGATGGGCGCGTTCATGCAGCCGCAGGGCCAGCTCGAGGTGCTTGTGAACACCATCGACTACCACATGAACCCGCAGGAGGCGCTCGACGCGCCGCGCATCCAGTGGATCGGCGGGAAGAAGCTCCAGCTCGAGCGCGAAGCGGGTGAGGAGATCGCCGAGCAGCTGCGCGCCATGGGCCACGAGGTCGAGATCGTGGACGACCGCACGGCCATGGGCCGCGGCGAGATCATCTGGCGCTGCGAAAACGGCGTGTACGCCGCGGGCACCGAGCCGCGGTGCGACGGCACCGTCGCCGCGTGGTAAAACCGCACAATATGGCAAAAACCCCGCCCGAAGCGAAGGCTTCGGGCGGGGTTCCTGTTTTCTGCAAATTTTTCAGGCGGATTTCTTCTTGCCGCCGCGCGCAAAGTGCAGCGCAAGGCCGATGGCTGCGCCGATGAGCGCCGGGCAGACCCAGCCGAGACCAAGCTCGGCAAGCGGCAGATACCGGATGCCGAAGGCCTTGATGGCGGGGCCGTGGATGGCGTTGAAGAGATTCTCCGGCAGGGCGACGATGAGATCGTAAACGGCGGCGATGAGCGTGAAGCCGATCGTCCAGCAGTACACCGTGCGGTCGTGATCGAAGAACTTGCCGAGCAGCGCCAGCGCGACGAGCGAGATCGAGAGCGGATAGAGGAACATCAGCACCGGCAGCGAGTAGCCGATGATGGCGCTCAGCCCGAGGTTTGCAAACAGCAGCGACGCAAGGCTGAAGATGATGGCCCAGCTGCGGTATTTCGGCCCGTGGGGAAAGAGCGCGGTAAAGGTCTCGGCGCAGCTTGTGATGAGGCCCACAGAGGTCTTGAGACACGCGAGCGTCACCGTGGCGGCCAGAATGAAGAGACCGGCAGAGCCGAGGTAGTGCTGCGCGATCTGCGCGAGCGCCGTGCCGCCGTTTTCGCTGGCTTCGAGCACGCCGCGGCTCTGCGCGCCGGCGATGGTGACGGCGATGTAGATGAGCGCCATCAGAAGGCAGCTGAAAATGCCCGCGCGGACGGTGCTGCCCGCCACGGCGGCGGGCTCCTCCACGCCGAGGCCGCGGATGACCTGCACCACGATGATGCCGAAGGCAAGGCTCGCCAGCGCGTCCATGGTGTTGTAGCCTTCAAGGAAGCCCTCGAAGAAGGGGCGGGCGGCATAATCGCCGAGGGGCTCGACCTCGGAAAGGGAGACGCCCGGCGTGACGAGCACCACGATCACAAGAATGGCGAGGAAGGCGAGAAAGCAGGGATTCAGAATTTTGCCGACCCAGGTGAGGATTTTGCCGGGGCGCAGCGCGAAAAAGAGCGCCGCGGCAAAAAACGCCACCGAAAACAGGAACAGATAAAGCGTGGTGCTGCCGTTTTGCGGCAGGATCTGCTCAAGACCCACGGTGAAGGAGGTCGTGGCGCAGCGGGGAATGGCGAAGAACGGTCCGATGGTCAGGTACAGCGCGCAGGTGAAGAACATCGCGTAGGGGCGGTTCACCTTGCTGCTCAGGTCGAAAAGGCCTGTGGAGCGGCTGATGCCGAGCGCGGCCACGCCCAGAAGCGGCAGACCCACGGCCGTGATGAGAAGGCCGAGGATGGCCTGCCAGACGTTCGCGCCGGCCATCTGACCGAGGTGCACGGGGAAGATGAGGTTGCCCGCGCCGAAAAAGAGACCGAAGAGCATGCTGGCAACATAGGTGTATTCCTTGGCGGTAAGCTTGCGTTTCATGATAAAAAATTCCTTTCGTGGCGGCAGTGCGGCCCGCGCCGGGCCGTGCCGGAAATGGTCGAGATAACAAAAAAACCGGTTGCTCCTGCATCAGCCTTTGCCGCGCGAGCGCGCTGTGCGAAAAGCTGAATCAACGGAACACACCGGATCCAATGCTGCCGATCATTGCAGCCAACGAATCAAACCGAACAGAACATGCCGGTCAAACCACGGGAGGCTGATGAGGCAGCAGAGAAGCAGACGTGTGTCCCTTCGTGCCTACGATCAGTCGCCAGCTTACACCAAGAATGCGTTTCCCGAATGTAAACTCAGCCTTCATATGATCGCCTCCTTTGCGGTGGAAATTGGTGCTATTATACCATGGCATTACGCTTTGTCAAGCTAAAATGAAGAAATGATATGCTAAAAATCTGATAAAACAGAGAATAAAAATACGCCGCGGATTTTTCGCTCCGCGGCGTACTTTTTCGGTATTTTTTGTCCTTGAGGGGAAGGCAAGAATTCCCCGCGGGACATTAACCCAATTTTTCAGACAGCTCCTCGAGCGCGGCGGTCATGGCCTCCTCGAACGAGGGATGCGGGCGCATGGCGAGCTTGAACTGCTCGACGGTCATGCGGTTGGCAAGCGCCTGCGAGACGCCGCCGATCATGTCGCTCGAGTGCTCGCACATGAGCTGCGCGCCGAGCAGCTCGCGCGTTTCGGCATTGGCGACAAACTTCATGAAGCAGCGGCCGGGATCGGCGATGAGCGTCTTGGCGTTGTCAAACATCACGTGCTTGCCGACCTTGACGGCGATGCCGGCCTCCTTGGCCTCCGCTTCGGTCATGCCGACGACGGCGATCTCCGGGCGGCAGTAGATGCAGCTCGGCACAACGGACATGGAGGTGTGATTTTCCTTTCCGCAGAGCATATCGACGCAGGCGATGCCCTGCGCGGTCGCGACGTGGGCGAGCTGAATTTTGGCCGACACATCGCCGATGGCGTAGATATGGGGGATGCTCGTCTCGTAGCGCTCGTTCACGGCGATGCTGCGGCGGTTCATCTCGACGGTGAGGCCTTCGGCGAACAGGCCGTCGCAGTACGGACGGCGGCCGATGGCGCAGAGGACGGCCTCGCCCGTGACGGTCTCGTTTTTGTCCTTGCAGGTGAAGTTCACGGCGATGTCCTCGCCGGAGCGTTCAACGCTCTGGACCATGGCGTTCGTAAAGACCTTCACGCCCTGCTTTTTCAGGATGAGCGCGAGGTTCTGCCCCAGCTCCTTATCCATGTTGGGCAGCAGGCGGTCCATGCCCTCGATGACCGTCACCTCGCAGCCGAGGTCTGCGTAAAACGTCGCAAACTCGATGCCGATGACGCCGCCGCCGATGATGACGATGGAGCGGTACAGGTGGTCGCTGCCCTCAAGCAGCTCGTCGGAGGTCATCGCAAGCTCCAGACCGGGGATGGGCGGGCGCGCGGGGACAGAGCCCGTGGCGACTAAAATATCGTCGCAGGTGTAGTCCTGCGCATTGCCCTCCGCGTCGGTCACGCGGACGCAGCCGGGCGCGGTGATGAGCGCCGTGCCGCGCAAAAAGTCGATCTTCGCGGTCTTGAAAAGAGACTCGATGCCGCCCGACAGCTTTTGGGAGATCTCGCGCTTGTAGGCGAAGATTTCCTCGATGTTGGCGGTGATATCCCCGGTGTGCACGCCGATGTGCGCGCCGTGCTTGGCGTCGTGGTAGACCTGGGAGGAGTGGAGCAGCGTCTTGGTGGGGATGCAGCCGCGGTTTAAGCAGGTGCCGCCGGCCTCGCGCTTTTCAACAACCGCGGTCTTGAGCCCCAGCTTCGCCGCGCGCAGCGCAGCCTCGTAGCCGCCGGGGCCCGCGCCGATCACAATGAGTTGATAATCAGACATAGTGTTTCTTTCCTTTAAGGTGCAGCGCCGTGGTGCGGCGGCGCTGCAGGATATGGCTTCAGATGTCCTGCTCGCGCAGCAGCGCGCAGAGATCGTCTGAAAGGGCGGTGCATTCATTTACGGCGCGTACACGCGCGCAGAGATCGTCAATGGCGAAGCGGCAGCCGCGCAGCGCCTGTGCGAGCGGCGCGGCGAACTCCGCGTCCATCGCGTCGGACCAGACGGCGGCGTCCGAGCAGACGCCGTTTTCCACGGCCAGCTCGATCGTCACCTCGCCCCAGTCAAAGCGCCTGGCGCAGGAGAAGGAGCAGGGCACGCTTTTGCCGTAGACCCAGTCGTAGCTGTGGAAGCGCTGATAGCGGCGCTCGATCTCACTTGCGTCAAAGTCCTGCTCACGCAGCGCTTCGGCGGAAAGGCCGTAGACCGTTTCAAACGCCTTGACCATGGCCTGCGCCATGCCGTCGATCGTCAGATCGGGCTTTAAGTCCGTCAGGTTGATGACGCGCGAGCGCACGGACGCAACGCCCTTGCTCGCAAGCTTCGTCTTTGACGGCGTCAGGTATTGGCCGAGGTGCTGCATATCGACGCTCACGAGCAGCGTCCCGTTGTGGAACGAACGGCCCGCGTGGGAATAGAACGAGTTGCCGGAGAATTTGCAGCCGTTTGTCAGAATGTCGTTCCGGCCGGAGATCTCCGCCGGGATGCCGAGGGCACGGCAGGCCTCCACGATCACGCTCTGCTGCTTTCTCAGGTCATAGTCAGCCTCGCGCAGCGAGAAGGTGAAGTTGAGGTTGCCGAGGTCGTGGTAGACCGCGCCGCCGCCGGAGAGGCGGCGGGCCAGCGTCCCGCCGTCGTGCGAAAGCTCCGTGGTGCGGCATTCCTGCCAGGCGTTCTGGTTGCGGCCGATGACGACCGTGTGCTTATTCTGCCAGAGGTAGAGGATGCAGGTGTCCTCCCCCACCGTATCGGTCAGATACTCCTCGAGCGCGAGGTTGCGGTGGGGGTCGGTGCAGCTGCCGATGTAATACTGTAGCTTTTTGATCATGCAAACGTATAGCGAAGGATGGTGTTGCGCGCTGCGCCGACCTCATCGAGGCGGCGAACGGGCGTGTCATGCGGCGCAGTGTGCAGCGCCTCGGGATCGGTGTGCGCGAGCTCGAAGAGCTTGCAGTAGATGTCGCAGACCTCGTCCATGGTCTCCTTGCTCTCGGTCTCGCAGGGCTCGACCATGAGCGCCTCGTGGACGATGAGCGGGAAGTACATCGTGGGCGGGTGCAGGCCGAAGTCGAGCATGCCCTTGGCAAGGTCAAGCGCGGAAACGCCCGTCTCCTTGTGCAGGTCCACGAGCGACATGACGAACTCGTGCATGCAGATCTCGTCATACGCCATGGTGAAGGTGTCCTTGAGCTTCACGCGCATGTAGTTCGCGTTCAGAACGGCGTTCATCGCCGCCTCGCGGATGCCGGACTTGCCGAGCGTGAGCACATAGGTGAGCGCGCGCACGACCACGTCGAAGTTGCCGTAGAACATCTTCACGCGGCCGATGGACTTTTCAGGATACTCGAAGCCGTACTTGCCGTCGTTTTCGACGACCAGCGGGCCGGGCATGTACTTTTTGAGGAATTCCTTGCAGCCGACCGCGCCCGCGCCGGGGCCGCCGCCGCCGTGCGGGGTGGCGAAGGTCTTGTGCAGGTTCGAGTGGATGCAGTCGAAGCCCATGTCGCCGGGACGGACCACGCCCATGACGGCGTTGAGGTTCGCTCCGTCGTAATAGCACAGGCCGCCCGCGTCGTGGACGATCTTCGTGATCTCAAGAATGTTCTTGTCGAAAATGCCAACGGTATTCGGGTTCGTGAGCATCAGACCCGCGGTGTCGGGGCCGACGGCGGCGCGCAGCGCGTCGAGATCGACGCAGCCGTCCGCGCCGGAGGGGATGTTCACGACCTGGAAGCCGCACATCGCGGCGGTGGCGGGGTTCGTGCCGTGGGCGGAGTCGGGCACGATGATCTTCGTGCGGTTAAAGTCGCCGCGGTCGGTGTGGTAGGCCTTGATGAGAAGAACGCCGGTGAACTCGCCGTGCGCGCCTGCCGCGGGCTGGAAGGTGACGGCGTCCATGCCAAACACCTCGCCGAGCTCACTGCCGAGGGTGTGGAGCACCTCGAGCGCGCCCTGCGCGGTCTCGGCGGGCTGGAGCGGGTGCAGCTGGGTGAAGCCCGGCAGCGCCGCCATGTCCTCGTCGATCTTGGGATTGTACTTCATCGTGCACGAGCCGAGGGGATAGAAGCCGTCGTTCACGCCGTGGATGCGCTTGCAGAGGGCGGTGTAGTGGCGGGTGAGCTCGTTTTCGCTCACGTGGGGCAGGTGCAGCGGCGCGGTGCGCTCTTCGGGAAGGGTGTATTCGGGCACGTCGCACTCCGGCATGAGGGTCATGCCGCGGCCTTCGGCGCCCAGTTCAAAAATGAGCTTCATTTACTGCACCTCCTTTACGATCGCTGCGGCGCGGTCGAGCTGCGCCTTGCTCACAAGCTCGGTCACGCACCAGAGGATGCCGCCGTCCACCTCCGCGCCGCCGAGGATGCCCTCGGCCTCGAGCGCGTCGAGGATCTTTTTGCGGCAGTTGGGGCATTCCACCTCGGTGACAAACTCGTGGAAGAATTCACCCTTGTACCTGATGGTGCAGCCGGCCTTTTCGAGTTCGGCGGCGAAATAGTGCGCCTTCGAGGTGCACAGCCGCGCGCACTGCTTCATGCCCTGCTCGCCCATCGCAGCCATGTAAACGCCGGCGGCGAAGGCGCACAGCGCCTGGTTGGAGCAGATGTTGGAGCTGGCCTTTTCACGGCGGATGTGCTGCTCGCGGGCGGAGAGCGTGAGCACGTAGCCGGTCCTGCCGTCCACGTCCTTCGTCTGCCCGACGATGCGGCCGGGGAGCTTTCTCGTCATGGCGTTGGTCGTGGCCATAAAGCCGAGGTACGGGCCGCCGAAGGCGGTGTCGAGACCGAGGGGCTGGCCGTCGCCGACGACGATGTCTGCGCCCTCTTCGCGCGGCGTGGGCAGGATGGCGCAGGCGATGGGGTTCACGCCCATGACGAACTTTGCGCCCGCGGCGTGGACGATCTCGCCGATGGCCTTCGCGTCCTCAAGCTGGCCGAGGTAATTCGGCTGCTGGAGGTAGAAGCAGGCGGCGTCCGCGCCGAGCATATCGCGCAGCGCGTCCATGTCGGTTTTGCCGTCCCTGGCGGGAACGACGATGAGCTCGGTGTTTGAAGCAAAGCAGTAGGTCTTCATGACCTCGATGGTCTGCGGATGCGCGCAGGCGGAAACATAGGCCTTCGCGCGCTTGCGGTCCTTGCACATGGGGATCGTCTCGGCCGCGGCGGTCGCGCCGTCGTAGTGCGAGGCGTTGGAAACGTCCATGCCGGTCAGCTCGCAGATCATGGTCTGGAATTCGAAGGTGCCCTGCAGCACGCCCTGGCTGATCTCGGCCTGATAGGGGGTGTAGCAGGTGAGCAGCTCCTCGCGGGAGGTAACGGACTTGACGACGGAGGGAATGAAATGGCGGTAGGCGCCCGCGCCGCGAAGGACGGTCTTGAAGACCCTGTTCTTTTCGGCCATGGCGGTGACGGCCTCGCGCACCTCAAGCTCGCTCAGACCCTCGGGGATGTTCAGCCCACCGTCCTTCAGGAGCATCTCCTGCGGGACGGAGCGATACAGGCCCTCAAGGTCCTTCACGCCGATGGCAGCGAGCATTTCCTCCCGTTCCGCAGCTGTGGTGGGAACGTAGGAGCCCATCTTAGCCCTCCTGCGCGCAGTGCGCTTCGTAGGCGGCGGCGTCGAGCAGCTCCTCGGTGTCGGTCACCGGGGAGACCTTGATGATCCACGCGCCGTAGGGATCGGAGTTGAGCGTCTCGGGCGCGTCGGCCAGGGCCTCGTTCACCTCGCAGATGGTGCCGCTGACGGGGCAGATCACGTCGGAAACGGCCTTGACGGACTCAACGTCGCCCAGGGCCTCGCCGGCGGTCACTTCGTCGCCCTCGGCGGGCAGGTTGATAAAGACCACGTCGCCCAGCGCGTCCTGGGCAAAGTCGGAGATGCCGATGACGGCCACGTCGCCGTCCATCTTGACCCACTCGTGGGACTTGGAATACTTCAGCTCAGCAGGGATGTTCATGATAAGTTCCTCCTCAAAATCTTTCTCAGCAGTTTTGGTGGTTGGTTTTATTGAAACAGCAGTGAAAAGCCTGCGTTAACGATCGAGCTTGTAGAAGGGCATCGGCACGATCTCGAGCTCGACCATGCGGCCGCGCACGTCGGCGTTGAGGTGCTTGCCGATCTCGATATCCTCGACGGGGATGTAGCCCATGGCGACGCCGCAGCCGATGAACGGCGCGAACGTGCCGGAGGACGCCCAGCCGATCTTCTCACCCTCCATGGTGTAGAGGTCGCAGTGCTCGCGCACGATGCCGCGGCCGACGACCTTCATGCCGATGCGCTTCATCTTCGGCGCGCCGAGCGCGACGAGCGCGTCGCGGCCGATGAAGTCCTTGCCGGTGAGCTTGCACGGCAGGCCCGCCATCTTGGGCGTGATCTCGTCGTTCATCTCGTGGCCGTAGAGCGGCATGGAGGCCTCAAGGCGCAGCGTGTCGCGCGCGCCGAGACCGCAGGGGATCAGGCCGAATTCCTCGCCGGCCTTGAGCAGCGCCTTCCACAGGTCCACGGTGTCCTCGGCTTTGCAGTAGATCTCGTAGCCGAACTCGCCGGTGTAGCCGGTCTGGGAAACGAGGGCGTGGATGGTGTGATCGCCCAGGTTCAGGGGCACGTTGTCGATGAAGGTGTAATACTTGGCGGGCAGGTACTGCTCGTCGCAGAGCTTTTTCATGATCTCCTGGGACTTGGGGCCCTGGAGCGCGAGCTGGCCCCAGTCGTTGCCCTCGTCGCGGTAGTCCACGTCACCGGAGAGGTGGCTCTCGACCCAGGCGGCGTCCTTTTCGCGGTTGCCCGCGTTCACGACCAGCCAGTAGTCGTCGGCGGCGCAGCGGTAAACGATGAAGTCGTCGATGATGCCGCCCGCTTCGTTGCAGAACATGGAGTACTTGATGTCGCCGTCCTTCATGCCGGAAATGTCGGCGGTGATGATCTTCTGAACGTTGGCGACGGCGTCAGGGCCCTTGAGACGGAGCTCGCCCATGTGGGAAACGTCGAACAGGCCGGCCTTTTCACGAACGGCCATGTGCTCGGCGATCACGCCGGTGGGGTACTGGACGGGCATCAGGAAGCCGCCGAACTCGACGATCTTGCCGCCCATATCAATGTGCGTTTGATACAGCGGGGTTTTCTTTTCCATTGCAGTGCATCCTCCAAAGATTAAAATTGTAAATGAATCTCATAAAAATTATTAAAAATAAGGATAATAAAAAACACAAAGTCCCCCCCCCCTTGAGAAACTTTGTGCCTCCGTTGATCACCTGAGAGATTCCCCGCCGTGCATCGCGCGGCAGGTTGCACCTTCGGCGTGCGGTATCCCGCACTTTTCGGAGTGTCGTCCAAGTCCGGCCCTTTTGCCTGAGAGCTTCTGCGTTCCCCTTCGGCGCTGCGGCCATACGTGGGCCGCAGTCTCTCCCGAACTTATCATCCGATCACTTTTGATTCATTTGCATATCTAAAGTAACACGCCCGTATCGCTTTTGTCAAGAAAGAAATATGGGGAATTTTGCTTCGCAACAAAACTCCCCATTGATTTCATCAATAAATGACCGGAATTCAGAAGATGACGACCAGCAGCATCTTGAACTGCTCCTGCCCGTATACCGCGTGCGGGTGGTGCGCGGGCATGACGATGCTCTCGCCCTCGTGCAGAAGATACTCGACGCCGTCGATCGTGATCTTGCCTACGCCGTCAAGGCAGGTGACCATCGCGTCGCCGCCGGACTCGTGGGTGCTGATCTCCTCGCCCTTGTCGAACGAGAAGAGCGTGACGCTCACGTGCTGGTTCTGCGCCAGCGTGCGGCTGACGACCTGACCGGCCTGATAGGCGACCTGATCGCGCAGCGTCAGGACCTCGGCCTTGCTGATATTTTTCATACCGTCCATGGAAAATTCCTCCTGTTGAAAAGCGCGGTGCTCTGCGCCGCGCGGCAATCTCTCTTATCATGCCCATTTTTGCGGGAAAAGGCAACCTTTATTTTGCCTTCCGCGCCAGCACGCAGTACCACTCCGTGCGTTCGGGGTCGAACGCGCCGAACTGTGCAGGAAAGGCCGAGACGCGGACATCCTCATAGCCCAGCTGCGCGAGCTTGTCGAGCAGGAGCCTCTGCGGCGCGGGATGGTAAAGCTCCTCGAAGCGCTCCTTCTGGAAAATTTTATTGCCGCGCTCGAAGGTGTAGAGCAGGTTAAAGGTGATCGAGCCATCGTCGTGATGGTCCCAGACCTGCATGAGGTTCACGCGGTCGCCGTTCGGCAGAAAGGCGGGATTGTAGCAGTAAAAGCGCTTTTTCTGCGAGACGATGCGGTCCCAGCTGCGAAGGTCGAAATAGAGACAGCCGCCGGGCTCCACCAGCGCGTCCATCTGTGCGAGCACAGCGGTGATCTCGTCGTTCGTCACATAGGCGAGCGAGTTGCCGGTGCTCATGACGCAGTCGAATTTTCTGTCAAAGCGGCTTTTCAGATCGCGGAAGTCGCATTGACGCAGATCGACGGCAAGGCCGCGGTCCTTTGCCTTCTGCGCGCAGCGCGCGAGCATGCTTTCGCTCAGGTCCGAGCCGTAGAGCGAGACGCCGAGGTCCGCGAGCGGCAGCGTCAGCCCTCCCGTGCCGATGCTCACGTCGAGCGCCGTGCGGATGGAGAGGCCGGAAAAGACAGCCTTCCAGTGGGCTTTCGTCTGCTCGTCCTTCTGTGGGGAGTCAAAGAGGTCGTAAATGTCGGTGCGGTCGTATACGCTTGCCATCAGAAAAAACCTCCTGCCTTTTTTCAGCGCTTCCTGCGCTGGGACGAGGACGGAATGTCCATCGCCATGCGGTACTTGGCCACGGCGCGGCGGCTGACCTCCACGCCGAGGGCGGAGAGGGCAAGGCGCAGCGCCTCGTCCGAAAGCGGGGCGGCGGGGTCCTCGGCCTGAATGAGGCTGCGGATGCGCTGCTTGACCGCGTGGGAGGAAACGGCGGCGTCCGAGCGGATGGCCGTTGTGAAAAAGCTGCGCAGCGGGATGGTGCGGCCCTGGAACTGAATGTACTTGTTCTGCGCGGCGCGGCTGATGGTCGAGGTGCTCATGCCCATCTTTTCCGCCACCTGCTGCATCGTGATGGGGACGAGCTCGCCGCCATTGCAGAAGTAGTCGTGCTGCTCGTCGGCGATGAGCCGGATGAGCTGGAGGAGCGTATCGCAGCGCGTGTGCACGCCCTTGATGAGCGCCTGCGCTTCGGAGAGCTTTTCCTTCACATAGCGCTGGACCTCGGGATCGTCGCTTGAGGAGAGGGCGGAGTACTCTGCATTCACGGAAAGACGCGGCAGGATGCGCCCGTTGAGTTCGATGACGAGCTGGCCCTGCTGCATGGAAAACACCGCGTCGGGCGCGACGTAGGCGATCTGCTCGCTGCTGGCAAAGCTGCGCGAGGGGATGGGGTTGAGCGCGAGAATTTTGGCGGCGGCGGCCTTTGCCTCGCCGACGCTCACGCCGAGCTTTTCGGCAAGGCTGCTGTAGTCGCGTTTGCTCAAAAGCTCGAGCCCGTCGCGCGCGATGGTCAGCGTGAGCGCGTCGAACGAGCGGCTCTGCGCGAGCTGGAGCGTCAGGCATTCCGTCAGGCTGCGCGCGCCCACGCCGGGCGGGTCGAGCATCTGCACGGCGAAGAGCGCCTGCTCAAGCGAGAAAAGCGGAATGTCGAATTCGCGCGCAAGGTCCTCGAGCGGGCAGTCGAGATAGCCGCGCTCGTCCAGACAGTCGATCAGAAAGCGGCACAGGCGCAGAAGCTCGTCATCCACAAGCTTCATCTGCCCGATCTGTTCGTTCAGATGGTCGCGGAAGGTCTTTTCGCGCACAAGATAGGCGGTGAAGTCCGTCTGCGCGTCGCCGCCGCGGCCGGGGGAAACGCCCTGCCAGCTGTCGGCCTCGCGCACCTCGGGCGCTTCGCGCTCGGAGGGGGCGGTCTCGCTGGGGAGCTGGGTCTCGTAATACGTGGGGGCCTGCACGTCGAGCAGCGGGTTTGACAGCGCGATCTCCTGCACGTATTCGCTCAGCTCGGGGGCGGAGAGCTGTAAGCAGTCGAGCGACTGACGCATGTTCTGCGTCAGTACGAGCTTTTGGGAAAGGGATTGCGATTGTTCCAGTTTCATCTCTCCGCGCCTCCTTTTTTGCATTGCCGGGCGAGCTTATGAAAACAGTATAGCAGTTTTCGCCCCTGTTCGCAAGGGAAGCGGACATGGAAAATCTGAATAATGCGCCGCCGCGCTGACAAGACAGCGTAAAAAAGCGCCCGCTGCATCGCAGCGGGCGCTCCTTTGGTGCGATATTTTTACGGCAGGGGGATCTCCTTGCTGTCGAACAGCGTTTTCAGCTCGATCGAGGTGCGCGAGTCGCCGAATTTCTTGATCTGCGAGAGCAGATGGTCGAGCTGCTGGGTATCGCGCACGGCGAAGCGCAGCAGCGCGTTGAACTCGCCGACGACATGGTAGTGGCTGATGACGGCGCTCTGCGCGGCGCAGAAATCGCAGAACTTGTCGTACTTGTCCGGCTCGAGCGCCACGGAGATGAAGCCCGTGATGTTGCAGTCGAGCTTGGTGCGGTCCACGTCGATGTGGTAGCCGCGGATCACGCCGCTCTCCTCCATCCGGCGGATGCGCTCGGAGACGGCGGGCGGCGTCAGCCCCACAAGGTCGCCCATGCGGCGCAGCGTGCAGCGGCTGTCGGCCTGCAGAAGATTCAGGATCTGGTAGTCGGTCCTATCCATGGTGTTCCCCCTTTTTCCTTCCTGACTTACACGATCTCGCCGCGCTTGATGACGGTCCTGGCAAGGTTGCTGCCCACGCGGTAGCAGATGTAGTCAAGGTCGGGCGCGTCCCAGATGACGAGGTCGCCGAGCTTGCCCTCTTCAACGGAGCCGACCTTATCGGCAAGGTCGATGGCGGCGGCGCCGTTGAGCGTGACGGCGGTGAGGACCTCCTCGGGCGTGAGCTTGTATTTCAGGCACCCTAAGTTGATGACGAACTGCATGTTCAGGCACGGGCAGGAGCCGGGGTTGAAGTCCGTCGCCATCGCGACGGGCACACCGGCAGCGACCATGTCGCGCGCGGGCGCGAACACCGCGCCGAGGTTGAAGCTCGTCGCGGGCAGCAGGCACGCGATCACGCCGCCCTTTGCCATGGACGCGATGCCCTCGGGCGGGCAGACGATCAGGTGCTCGGCCGAGATCGCGCCGATCTCACCGGCAAGCTGGCTGCCGCCGATGGCTTCGATCTCGTCGGCGTGGATCTTCGGGCGCAGGCCGTACTTGAGGCCCGCCTCCAGCACCTGACGCGCTTCCTCCACGGTGAAGGTGTCGGCTTCGCAGAACACATCGCAGAACTTCGCGATGCCCTGCTCCTTGACGCGGGGCATCATCTCCTCGCAGACAAGGCGGACGTATTCCTCGCGGTTCGATTTATACTCCGCGGGGACGAGGTGCGCGCCCATGAAGGTCGCGACAAGGTCCATGCGGTGATGGTCGTTTAGGTCCTTGATGACCCGAAGCGCCTTGAGCTCGTGCTCGGTGGCAAGGCCGTAGCCGCTCTTGGCCTCGACCGTGGTGGTGCCGAAGCCCATCATCTCGTCGAGCGCCTTGGCGGCCTTGGCGGTCAGCTCCTCTTCGCTGGCCTGACGGGTCGCGTTGGTGGTGGACTGGATGCCGCCGCCCGCGTTCTGGATCTCAAGATAGGTCTTGCCGTGAAGCTTCATGCCCAGCTCGTTCTGCCGCCAGCCGCCGAAAATGAGGTGGGTGTGCGCGTCCACAAGACCGGGGGTGACGAGATGGCCCTCGGCGTCAACAATCTGCGCGCCCTCCGCGGCGGGGAGCGCGCCGGTGCCGACGGCGGATATCACGCCGTCCTCAATGAGGACCCAGGCGTCCTTTAAAAATTTGATTTTGCCCTGCTCTTCGCCGCGATGAGCGCTTTTCCCTTCCGGCGTCGCCAGCAGGCCGATGTTTTTGACGAGTAGCTTTTTCATAAGATGTTGTCCTTTCTCACTGGTGGAAAGAGCATCCTGCTCAAAAAAGGGGCATAGAATATGCCCCTTTTTGAAGTAATTTAGTGCATGTATTCCTTCACGGCCTTCTCGCAGAGCGCCTCGTCCGCGACGTAAGGCATGGTGATGTGGTCCTGCCCCTCGTACATCTTGTTGTACTCGGCGACCGTGGTCATGGCGTTTTCGTTGCGCGCCCAGCTGCGGCGGGCAACGCCGACCATGGTATCCCACGGCATCGACATGCGCAGGATGGTGTCCACGCGCTCGGAGCCGTCGAGCACCATGCCGAAGCCGCCGTTGATGGCGCGGCCGATGCCCGTGCCGCCGCCGTTGTGCAGAGCGATGTAGCTCATGCCGCGGGCCGCGTTGCCGGCGTAGCACTGCGTGGCCATCTCGGCCATGATGTTGGAGCCGTCCTTGATGTTGGAGGTCTCACGGAAGGGCGCGTCGGTGCCGCCGGTGTCGTGATGGTCACGGCCGAGGATGACGGGGCCGATCTCGCCGTTGCGGACCATTTCGTTGAACTTGAGCGCAAGGTTCATGCGGCCCATGGCATCCTGATAGAGGATGCGGCACTGGGTGCCGACGACGAGCTTGTTCTTCTCCGCGTCGCGGACCCAGACGTAGTTGTCGTAGTCCTGATAGCGGCGGTTGTGCGCCTTGATATACTCGGCGGCCGCCATATCGGTCTTGTGCAGGTCCTCGGGGTTGCGGCTCAGGCAGCACCAACGGAACGGGCCGTAGCCGAAGTCGAACAGGCAGGGGCCGAGAATGTCTTCGACGTAGGACGGGAAGATGAAGCCGTCGAGGTCGTTCTCGCCGTTCTTGCAGATGCTCTTCACGCCGGTATCGTACACGGCCTTGAGGAAGCTGTTGCCGTAGTCGAAGAAGTAGGTGCCGCGCTCGTGGAACTTGCAGATCATCTCATAGTGATGCTGCAGCGTCTTGTCGACGAGCTTGCGGAAGCCCTCGGGGTCCTTGTCCAGCATCTCGGTGCGCTGGGCGAAGGTGAGGCCCTGCGGGCAGTAGCCGCCGTCGTAGGGAACGTGGCAGGAGGTCTGGTCGCTCATGAGGTCAACGTGAACGTTGTGCTCATAGAGGTACTCGAGCAGATCGACGATGTTGCCGCAGTAGGCAACGGCGCAGGGCTTGCCCGCCTTCTGGTGCTCGAGGGCGATCTTGGTCGCCTCCTCGAGGGAGTCGGTGCGGTGGCTGACCCAGCCCTGGGTGTAGCGGGTGTCGATACGGGAATCGTCGACCTCGGCGATGATGGACGCGGCGCCGGCGATCTCGGCAGCCTTGCCCTGCGCGCCGCTCATGCCGCCTAAGCCCGCGGAGATGAACAGACGGCCGGCGAGGTCCTTGTCGTTGGGGATGCCGAGCTTGAGACGGCCGGCGTTGAGCAGCGTGTTGAACGTGCCGTGGACGATGCCCTGGGGGCCGATGTACATCCAGCCGCCCGCGGTCATCTGGCCGTAGTTGGCAACGCCGAGCGCGGCGGCGCGGTTGAAGTTCTCCTGATCGTCGAAGGTGCCGACCATCAGGCCGTTGGAGATGATGACGCGCGGCGCGAGCTTATGGGAATGGAACAGGCCGAGGGGATGACCGGACATGACAACGAGGGTCTGCTCGTCGGTCAGCTGCTCGAGATACTTCTTGATGAGGCGGTACTGCATCCAGTTCTGGCAGACCTGACCGGTCTCGCCGTAGGTGACGAGCTCATAGGGATAGAGCGCGATATCGAAGTCGAGGTTGTTGTCGATCATGACCTGGATGGCGCGGCCCTCGATGCACTTGCCCTTGTACTGGTCGATGGGCTTGCCGTAAAGCTTGCCCTCGGGGCGGAAGCGGTAGCCGTAGATGCGGCCGTGCTCTTCAAGCTCCTGCGCGAACTCCTTGGCCATCTGCTCGTGATGGTCGGGGTGGATGTAACGCAGAGCGTTCTTGATGGCGAGCGCCTTGTCGGCCTCGCTCAGATGGGATTCGCGGCGGGGGGCGCGGCGATAGCCGTCCTCGAACTTCGGATATTCGGGAAGCTCGTAGTCCAGCTTGATCGTCATGGCTTCATCTGCAAGATTGATCATGGTGGGTCCTCTCTTTCATAAAACTTATTCTGCAAAAGCACTAAAATTCAAAAGACATTTGCCGTTTTTCTTTACAACTTGCATTATAGCAAAGATGTGCTATAATGAAAAGTACTTAATTTGTCAGCATACGATACCTTTTTTATATAGACTGGAGGAACAGGGATGAAACTGCGTCAGCTGGAATATTTCTGCGCGGTGGCGGAGGCAAAAAGCATCTCCGCGGCGGCGCGCGAGCTGCATGTGGCGCAGCCGCCCATCTCGCGCCAGATCGCGCAGCTTGAAGAGGAGCTGGGCGTGCGGCTCTTTCTGCGCGGCAGCAAGGGCATGGCGCTGACCGACGCGGGGCAGAGCCTTTATCAGCAGACGCAGCTCATCTTTCAGGAGCTGCACCGCGTGGAGGACAGCGTGCGCAGCGTGGGCAAGGGCATGAGCGGGCGCATCAGGCTGGGTGCGATCTACTCGGCCATGCCCTACGCGCTGCGTTATATTGATGTATTCCACAGGACCTATCCGCAGGTGGAGCTTTTTATCCGCCTGGGCTCGCCGCAGGAGCTGATCGAGCTTTTAAACCACGGCGAGCTGCATGCGCTGTTCCTGCGCACGGCGGCGCGCGAGCCGAGCGGCTTACAGGAGCGCATTTTGGGCGAGGACGCGCTCGAGCTCATCATGCGCGAGGATATGGACCCCGCGCCGGAGCTGGACGAGGTGCCCATCGAGCGGCTCAAGGATGTGCCGATGTGCCTTCTGCGCTCGGACGATCTGTGGAGCTACAACGATTTTCTGGTGCAGGAGTGCCAGCGCAGCGGCTTTACGCCGAACGTGACCTGCCACTGCTACGATACGCCCATGGCGATGCAGATGGTGCTCTCGGGCTTCGGGCTGAGCTTTCTGCCGCGGTCCATCCTCAGCACGCATCCGGGCGCGCCGCTCCGCGCCAAGAGCGTGCGGGGGCTGCCCATCCGCTCGTATGCGGTGCTCGCATGGAGCGGCGCGGCGGCGCTCACGCCGTGCGTGCAGCGCTTCGTGGAGCAGAGCATCACTTAAAAAAATTAAGCGCTCGCTGAAAAAAGAGAAAGAAAACGTGTTTACGCGCCCGATGGGCCGCGATATAATAGCGGCGCTGAACAAAAATCGACAGGTCACGCACCGCCTGTCTGAGCAAAATTGACGATTCATAAAAATAAAGTAACGGAGGACATCACCATGGCAAAGTTGATCGAATGCATCCCCAATTTCAGCTGCTCCAAGGAAAAGGACGAGGCCACCTATAACGCCCTCGTCGAGACCGCCAAGAGCGTTCCCGGCTGCACCCTGTTCGACGCCCAGACCGACGGCAACCACAACCGCTGCGTCTTCACCCTCATCGGCTCTCCCGAGGCCATCGAGGAGGTCGCCTTCCAGCTGACGAAGGTCGCCACCGAGCGCATCGACATGAACAAGCATCACGGCGAGCACAAGCGCATGGGCGCGACCGATGTCATCCCCTTCGTTCCCCAGATGGACGTGACCGTGGAGGAAGCCGTCGAGATGTCCAAGCGCGTCGCCCAGCGCATCTGGGACGAGCTGAAGGTCCCCTCCTTCCTGTATGAGGACAGCGCCACCCGTCCCGAGCGCCGCAACCTTGCCACCTGCCGCAAGGGCGAGTTCGAGGGTATGCCCGAGAAGCTCCTGCAGCCCGAGTGGGCTCCCGACTACGGCGAGCGCAAGATCCACCCCACCGCCGGCATCACCGCCATCGGCGCCCGTATGCCGCTCGTCGCGTTCAACTGCAACCTCGAGACCAGCGACGTTGAGGTCGCCAAGAAGATCGCCAAGGTCATCCGCGGCTCCTCCGGCGGCTTCCGCAGCTGCAAGGCCATGGGCTTCATGCTCGAGGACCGCGGCATCGCGCAGGTCTCCATGAACATGGTCAACTATGAGGATACCCCGCTGTATGTCACCTATGAGATGATCAAGGCCCTCGCCGAGCGCTACGGCACCCGCGTCATCGAGAGCGAGATCGTCGGCCTGACCCCGGCCAAGGCCCTGATCGACTGCGCCGAGTTCTACCTCAAAGCCAAGGACTTCGACTGCAAGAAGCAGGTCATGGAGTACCACCTGATCGACATGGAATAATTACTTCAAAGAAGCGGCGCTGCCGCTCCTTTGAGAATCCGCTCAGGGCGGTCAGCCGCCCCGAGCGGGGTTTTCAGCGCGCGGCATTCACCATGCCGCGCGCTGCGAGGTATCGCTGCGGACGCACATGTCGTCCTCCGCGATGAATTAAAATCATTTGCGCCGGAAACGGCGCAAGGCTATCGAAAGGATAAAGACTATGAAACTCGCAGATATGACCGTTACCGGCTTTGCCGATACCGTTGCCTCCGATGCGCCCGCGCCGGGCGGCGGCTCCTGCGCCGCGCTCTATGGCTCCATCGGCGCCGCGCTGACCGCGATGGTCGGCGGCCTCACGCAGGGCCGCAAGAAGTACGCCGAGTACGCCGAGCACGCAGCCGAGGTCGAGAAGAAGGGCAACGAGCTCAAGACCCGCCTGCTCGACGTGATGGACCGCGACACCGAGGCGTTCAACGTCGTCTCCGACGCGTTCGGCATGCCCAAGGCCACCGACGAGGAGAAGGCCGCCCGCTCCGCCGCCATCCAGAACGGCCTGAAGGGCTGCACCAAGACCCCGATGGAGATGATGGAGCTGATCGACGAGACGCTCACGCTCGCGCAGTCCCTGCTCGGCCGCTTCAACGATACCTCCGCGAGCGACCTGGGCGTTGCGTTCCTGTCCCTCAAGGCCGGTATCCAGGGCGCGTGGCTCAACGTGCTCATCAACGTGACCTCCATCAAGGATCAGGAGTTCGCCGCCGAGTACCGCGCCAGGGGCGAGAAGCTGCTCGCGCACGCGCTGCCCCTTGCCGACGAGTGCTACGCCGAGATCGTGAAGCTCATCGAGGGTTAAATCAGAACAGAACAAATGGCTTCGGTGCGCGCACCGGAGCCATTTGCGCTTACAAAGGAGTTGTATTTCCATGACCATCCAGCATCTGACGCCGCGCGACTACATCACGACCAAATGGTCCGGGGGGCTGACCACCCAGCTCGGCATCGCGCCCGCGGGCGCGGTGTACTCAGGCCGCGATTTTCTGTGGCGGCTGAGCTCCGCGACGGTCGAGGACGCGGAGTCCGACTTCACGGCGCTGCCCGACTACGAGCGCCTGATCTCCACGCTCGAGGGGACGATCGAGCTGAACCACAACGGCGGCGAGAAGCTGACGCTCGCGCCCTACGCCGTCCACCGCTTCGACGGCGGGGACGAGACGCACTCCTGGGGCCGCTGCCGCGACTTCAACCTCATGCTCCGCAAGGGCAGGTGCGAGGGCCGGATGCGCGGCGAGACGCTCTCAGCGGGCGGAGAAACGACCGTCCACGGCTCGGCGGGGATGCTGCTCGTCTACTGCGGCGCGGGCGATGTGACCGTCTGCGCGGACGGCGAGCGCGTGACGCTGGCGGCGGACGAGGCCGCGCGGCTCGACGGCTTTACCGGCGAGGTGAGGCTCGCGAGCGCGGGCGGCGCAAGGCTGATGCTCGCCAAGGCGAAGGCGATTTAAAAAACGAAACTCCGTATGGCCTGCCATACGGAGTTTTTCCTATTCAAAATCAGGTTTCGGACTGCCGGCCCTTCAGGACGGACAGCACCTGAAGCGCGTCGGCCATGGTATAGGATGGGATCATCGCAAGAAGGCAGTATAAATAGCGGTTGGAATAAAGGGAAGCGCGGTCGATGAGCAGATAGCAGAGCATGGCAAGCGACGAAATGATCGGGATCAGGTCGAACTTGTTCCATTTGGGGCGCTTGAGGTCGTCGGCGCGGTCCCTTACGATGCACAACAGCATGAGCATGATCATGGGCAGAAACACAATGGCGGCGGTCGAAGGGGAAATGAATGCAGGATTGAAAATAAAAAGCACGACGCAGGCGAGATAGACGGTCAGCGAGCCCCAGAACGCGATGCCGAAAAACCTGCGCTGCTGCGTGGCGGAATATTTCATGAAGGTCCTCCTTCCGACGTGTCTGTACCCTCCTCCTCAGGCTCGGCCGGGGCGCGGTCGATCTCGTGCAGACAGTCGAAAAAGATGCCGCAGACGCCGATGAGGAAGAAAAAGACGAACAGGAAAAATGTGCCGGTCAGACCGCTGCAGCGCAGCGACGTGTGAAAGTCGCAGGACTCAGGGACGGCGGCGGAGACCATCCCGATGATCCCGAGCCCGCCAAAGGCGCACAGCACGTAAAACAGTTTTTGCAGAGCTTTCAGCATGGAGCAGTCCTCCTTATCGTGGTGGTCGATGGTCCTCTTTTACCGGCAGGATAGCAGATTTTGAGGAAAATTTCAAGCATATTAACGAAAATTTCGGAAATGAATGCTTTGCGTATGTGCAAAATGAATAATCAGCATAAAGAGACAGCATAAAAAGGCGGTCCCGCGCGGGCGGCGCGGGACCCGCCTTTCAGCGCTTTTCCGGAGGAAAAAGCGGATTGCTATTCAGCAGGGATCGCTCTTTTTCAACTTGCGCAGGGCATAGAAGATGTCAAAGACGATCACGGTGAAATACAGCATGTCAACGAAGAAAAACATTGGGGGCGACGCGGGATCGAGCGAAAGCTCCAGCAGCCGGACTGAAAACTGAACCAGCAGGATGACTGCCGCTGTCAGCAGGCTGATGAGCAGACGGGTGGACAGGCGGAGCGGTCCGCCCGTCTCATTGATCCAGTCGTAAACCTTACTTTGGAAGATCATCAGGATAAGAAACGAGAGGAAAAAGAGCAGAAGCGCCGTGCTGTCCGCCAGTGCCGGGAAAAACATTACAATGAGCAGAAAGACCCAGTGTCCCCCGTAGATGACTGCGGAGATCGTGAGATTGCGCATGAGCTCTGCTTTTCGTTTGGTATCCATAGAATCCTCCTTATTGATTAAGCGAATTTAAACGAAACATCGTATGCGTCGGGCCAGTCCAGCTTTACCAGAGGATAGGTGTCCCAGCCATAGGCGACAGTGGACGTTCCGCCAGAGATGGAATCATAAACGACAGAGACCTTGCCATATCCGTTTGCATCTGCAATCGCGTTTCTGGAAAAGAAGCGCTCAGCTGGCTGAATGAGCTGTGCGATTAAAATTGCAGCTTCAATATGGTCCAGAACTTTTCCCTGAAGCGCTTTTTTAATCTTGATGACCTTTTCAATCAGGTCACCAAAATCGTCGCCGAAACCGTCCATATAAGCAGTCGTATCGGCTTTATTCATGTAGGTCGTGCAACTTTGGACATATCCGGTTTCTCCGCGGTAAGTCCAATCGTAGGTATAGGTGAGTAAGCCGCCGTTGGGGGCATTCCAGTTTCTTGTGGTTCTGCTGGTGCTCTGGGTAGAAGCTTCCTGGGGCAGTAGTGCGGCGAGCTGGAGCTCAAAATGGTCCAGCTTGTTTTGCGCCTTTAACTGCCGGTAGATCGAGGTTTTCAAATCGGCGTAAGGGCCGGTAAAAACGGGGTCGGTTTCCGCTGCGAACGCGGGGATGCAAAGGCTCAGAACGATTGCGCAGGAGAGGACAAGGGAGATGAATTTTTTAAACTTTTTCATTTTCTTTTCCTTTCTTGTGTAATGTGAGTTGTGTGCAGCAGGTACAAAAATAGCGTTAGTAGTCTACATAGCCGACAACGCGGATTTCGGTATCCGAGTTGTTGCGGATGGCGAACGAATAGCTGCCATTCGCGGGGACTTTTATCGTTGCGTTGGCGGTCCCGGTTTTTCCGGTAACGTAGTGGAATACATTATCCTCGTCAATCAGGCCAAATTCTACAGAAGCCGTCTTGGGAGAATATGATATCCGCAGGGTCACGGTTTCGCCTGCTTCAAGAAAGAGCGGTGTTGAAGCTTTGCTGATTTTGTGCGCGCTGACTTTTACGTCAAGAGGTGCGCTTGCCCGCATCAGACTGACGGATGATTCGAGATCGAAAGTTTCGAACGATTCCGAAGCCCATGCGCCAGTACAAAGACAACTAAAAAGACTGATGCAGGCCAAAAGCGTGCATAAAGTTTTACGCATTGTCTCACCTTCTTCCGGTTAAAGTTATCAACCGAACTGAAATTCGTCAATGTCAGCGTCTTCTATGCGCTCGCTTTCTATTTCGTCGAATGTCAGTTCTCGGTTTTCAGAGTGCTTTTGATGCAGCAATACCCCGACCCCGATCGCCAGCAGCAGGCAGAGGATGCTCAGGGCGATGATGATCGCTCTGGCGTGCGCGGGGGTGCTGTTCGCGGCGGGCGGCGGCGCGGCCGCTTCCTCTGTCGGCTGCTGCGCGGCTTCCGTCGGCGGCTCCGCCAGTGCTTCCTCCGTTGATTTTTCTCGCGGCTTTTCCGGCGGCAGCGGCGCGGAATAGCTGAGAAGCTCGTCGAGCGTGACGCCGTAGAGCTTGCTCAGGCGCGAAAGGTTATCGGTCGAGGGGACGGTGAGCCCCGTTTCCCAGCGCGACACCGCCTGGCGGGATACGTTGAGCCGCTCGGCCACATCTCCCTGGGAAAGCCCCGCGCGCTTGCGCAGGGCGGCAAGACGTTCTGCTAAATCCATGTTGATCTGCTCCTATCATTACAAAAAAATTGCTGTCACGTAAACCGCATCCAGTTTACATGATAGCAATTTTCAGTTGCTATTTCAAGCAATTGCACAAAAGAATAAAAATTAAAACGGACTAAACTGTTTAAAATAGATAATTATTTTCCGCGCCCGATCGCACAGCAGACGAGGAAGGCGATCAGGTCGCAGACAACGACCGTCGCCCCCACGGGGGTGGAAAAAAGGTACGAGCCCGTGAGCCCCACGCAGAAGCAGACGACCGAAAGCCCCGCCGCGAACAGCACGACCGAGCGGAAGCGCTTGAAGACGCGCATGGCCGCGAGGGCGGGGAAGATGATCAGGCTTGAGAGCAGCATCGCGCCCATCATGCGCATGCCGAGCACGACCGTCAGCGCCGTGAGGACGGAGAGGACGGTCTTGTAGGCGTCTACGCGCACGCCCGTCGCGCGGGCAAAGGGCTCGTCGAACGTGACGGAAAAGAGCTTGTGATAAAAGATCACATAGAGCGCGAGCACGCACAGCGCGAGCGCCGCGCTCAGAAAAACGTCCGAGCGCGACATGGCGAGGATGCTGCCGAACATGTAGCTGTCCACATCCGTGGTCATGCCGGTGGTGAGCGAGGTGACGATCACGCCGATGGCGAGCGCCGAGGCTGAGCACACCGCGATCATCGCGTCGGCGCTGACGCGGCTTTTTTCCGCCACGCGCAGAAGGAGGAACGCCGCGAGCACCACCACGGGGATGGAGAACCACAGCGGCGCGAAGCCGCACGCCACCGCGACCGACAGCGCGCCGAACGATACATGGCTCAGCCCGTCGCCGATCATGGAGTAGCGCTTCAGAACGAGCGGCACGCCGAGCAGCGCCGCGCACAGCGAGACCAGAATGCCGACGATAAACGCGCGCACGATGAAGGGATAGGCGAGCATCGAGAGAAGAAGCTTCATTTTCCGTCACCTCCGAAGCGCTTCCCGGCGGGGGAAGCGAGAAATTGCGCGCTTGTACCGTAAAAGCAGCCCGCGCGGTCCACGCAGAGAATGTGCTTTGCCTCGCGCAGGGCGTTTTCCATGTCGTGCGTGACCATGATGATGGCCATGCCCTCGCGCTCGTTGAGATAGCGGAGGGTCTTATAAAGGTCCTGCATGCTCGCGGGGTCGAGGCCCGTGACCGGCTCGTCGAGGATGAGCAGGTCGTTCGCCGCGCACAGGGCGCGCGCGAGCAGCACGCGCTGCTGCTGTCCGCCGGAGAGCTCGCGGTAGCACTTGTCCTTCAATTCCAGCACGCCGAGCTTGCCGAGGTTCATCAGCGCCGCCGAGCGCTCCTCCGCCGTGTAGAAAAAGCGCGCGCGGCGGTTGGAAAAGCCGGAGAGCACGACCTCGCTCACGGTGGCGGGGAAGTCGCGCTGCGTGGGCGTCTGCTGGGGAAGATAGCCGAGCCGCCCCTCGCGCTGGGCGGGGCAGTCGATCCTGCCGGAGAGCGGCGGGAGCAGGCCGAGCAGCGAGCGCAGCAGCGTCGATTTGCCGCTGCCGTTTTCGCCGACGATGCACAGGTAATCCCCCGCGCAGACGGTGAGCGTCAGATGCTCCAAAAGCGGTTTGCGCTCGTAGCCGAGCGTCACGTCCTCGCAGGAGAGGACAATGGGCGATTGATTCATTCGCTGAGCCCCTTTCTAAGTGCTTCGTAGTTGCGCTCCATGAGCGTGAGATAGGTCTCGCCGGCGTCAAAGTCCGCGCGCGAGACGGTCTGCATCGAGTAAAGCGTTTCGACCGCCGCGCCGGTGCACTCGCTCACCACGGCGGCAACCTTTTTCGTGCCGAGATCGATGGTATAGACCACGGGGATGCCCTCGTCCTCCACCTTGTCGATGAGGAACTTGATGGTCGCGAGCGAGGGCTCGGTGTCGCCCGAGCAGCCGTGGAAGGCCGCGCGGTAGTCAAGGCCGTATTCGCGGCAGAAGTAGAGCATCGGGAAGCGGTCGGCAAAGACCAGAAGCTTTCGCGGCGCGCTCTCGCAGAGGGACGCGAAGCGCGCGTCGAGCGCTTCGAGCTGCGCGCAGTAGCGCTCGCAGTTTGCGCGGTAGAATTCTTCGTTCGCGGGATCGGCCCTGCAGATCGCGTCGCAGACGGCGCGGCAGAGCGTGACGGCGTTTTTCGGCGCGGTCCAGATGTGCTCGTCGTATTCGATCTCGTCGCTGTCGTGGTCATGGCCGGCGTGATCGTGATCGGAGTGGTCGTGATCGTGGCTGTCCGCGCCCTGCATGCCCTCGACATATTCCTCGTCGAGCGCGTCCACATAGTCCATCATGCGCGCTGTGACGGCGATGTGCTCTCCCGCCGCGTCGAGCATCTGATCGACCCAGTACTCACCCTCGCCGCCGTTGTAGAGAAACACGTCGGCTTCGGAGATGGTGACGGCGTCGAGCGGCGTGGGCTCGAAGCTGTGGGCCTCGCGTCCCGGCGAGAGCAGAAGCGTCACGTCCGCGCGGCCGCCCGCGATGGCGCGGGCAAAGTCGTAGTAGGGGAAGAGCGTCGCGACGATCTGGAGCTTGCCGTCGTCTGAGCGCTCTGCCGGAGACGCGCAGGCGCAGAGCGAAACGGCCAGCGCGAGTGCGAGCAAAAGAGAAGCAATGCGTTTCATGCGCCCTCCTGACACTCGCGGCACAGGCCGTAGAACATCGTTTTGCGGGGATTGATGGAAAAGCCGTGCTCGCGCTCAAGGTGCTCGTAGAGCGGGGAGAGCCGGTGGCAGTCGAGGTGCACGATGCGCCCGCAGCGCTCGCACTTAAAAAGGCAGCAGTCTGACGCGCAGCCGTGGGTGCAGAACTGATAGTACGCGCCCTCGTCCGTCGTGACCTTGTGGACGCTGCCCTGCCGCTCGAGCTTTTCCAGCTGGCGGTAGACCGTCGCGATGCCGACGTGCTCGCCGCGCTCGCGCAGCGCATCGACGATCGCCGCCGCGCTCACGGGCGTGTCTGCGCGCTCGGACAGGCAGTCGAGCACGGCCTTCTGCTGTTTGGTGGTGTAGGTCGCCATGATGACCTCCTAAATATGAAAATGAAAATCAATTTCAAATTATAGTCAAAATCAAGAAAGTGTCAAGCCCTTTTTTGGAACCTTTTGTTGCCATTCCTGCGTCAAAATGGTAGAGTAAGAAAGAACCGCGCGGGCATGCGCCCGGCGGAAAGGAGAACGCCTATGAAAAAGCTTTTTGCTGCGCTGCTGGCGCTCGTACTGGCGCTGGGCCTTGCGGGCTGCGGACAGAAGAAAACCGATACGGACGATGCTGCCGGTGACGGAGATATTCCCGAAACGCCGGTCAAACTCGAGACGCTGCACGTCGAATTCGTCAAGGGCGGGCGGGACACGGACGATCTGCTCGCGCTCAGGGACGCGCTGCCGCTCGTCCCGGCGCTCGGCGCGCAAAACGTCGAGATCGGGAGCGCTGCCGTCACCTTCGGCACGAGCGCGGACGCGACGGCGCAGGCCCTTGCGGAGGGCAGCGTGGATGTTGCCTTCCTGCCGCTCACAGCCTGCTTTGACCATGCGGACACGATCACGCTCGCGCTGGTGCAGGACGCGGACGAGGGCGCCGCGATCGAGGATCGCGAGGCAATCGCCGTTACGAAAAAGAACAAGACCGTCGCGTCGGACGCTTTCCTCGCAGCGCTTCGCGGCGCGGTGGAGGAGCTGTGCGCGAGCGACGAGGGCAGCGCGGCGCTGAGCCTGTACCAGTACGGCGAAACGAAGGCCTACACGGCGGCGGAGCTGAGCGATTTTGCATCGGAGCGCGCGGCCTATGAGGAAGCGAAGCAGCTCCGCGAAAACGAACCGTAACGATAAAAAGGAGAGAAATACAGATGGAAAACTTTTTCTACCATGTGCCCACGGATATTTACTTCGGCAAAGGGCAGATCGAGCATCTCGGCGCGCGCATGGCGCAGCTGGGCAAAAAGGTGCTGCTCGTCTACGGCGGCGGCAGCATCAAGCGCATCGGGCTTTACGACGCGGTGACCGCGCAGCTCGAGGGCGCGGGCGTCGAATACGTGGAGCTTCCGGGCGTGGAGCCGAATCCGCGCATCCAGTCGGTGCGCGCGGGCGTGGCGCTCTGCCGCGAAAATGACCTGACGGCGGTGCTGGCCGTCGGCGGCGGCAGCACGATCGACTGCGCGAAGATGGTGGCGGCCGGCGTCTGCTACGAGGGCGATCCCTGGGACCTCGTGCTTGACCGCAGGAAGATCACGGCGGCGCTGCCCATCGCGGCGGTGCTGACGAACGCGGCCACGGGCTCGGAGATGGACGGCTTCGCCGTGATCTCCGACGTGGAGAAGAACGAAAAATGGGGCAGCGGCAACGACCACACCAAGCCCGTTTTCTCCATCCTCGACCCGACGTACAGCATGTCGCTGCCCGCGTATCAGACGGCGAGCGGCGCATCGGATATCATGAGCCACACGTTTGAAAATTATTTCAACCGCACGAAGGGCGCATATCTCCAGTCCCGCCTTGCCGAGGGCGTGCTGAAAACCTGCATCCACTATGCGCCCATCGCGCTCAAAAAGCCCGACGATTACGAGGCGCGCGCCAACCTGATGTGGGCCTCGAGCCTTGCCATCAACGGCCTTTTGAGCTGCGGGGAGAGCACCTCCTGGTCGGTGCACGCCATCGAGCACGAGCTCAGCGCGTTTTACGACATCACCCACGGCGCGGGCCTTGCCCTGCTCACGCCCTACTGGATGGAATACGCGCTGCGCCCCGACACGGCGTGGAAGTTCGCCGAGTACGGCGTGAACGTCTGGGATCTCGACCCCCAGCGCGCGCCGATGGAGACCGCCCGTGCGGCCATCGATAAAACGCGCAGCTTCTTCACCTCCATCGGCATGCCCGCGCACCTGCGCGAGCTGGGCATCGACGACACGCACTTTGACGTCATGGCCGAAAAGGCCGCAAACGGCGGCCTTGCGAACGGCTTCGTGCCGCTCAGCAAAAACGACGTCCTGCACATCCTGCGCGCCGCGCTGTAAAAAAGAAAGCGAAGCGGAGCGCATTCCCCTCAAAATAAAAGGGACCGTCCCATCGGGACGGTCCCTTTTATTTTGAAGTTAAATTATTCGTAGATGGGGAACTTCTCGGTCAGGGCGACGACGGCGTCCTGCGCTTCCTTCTTGCTGCCCTCGAAGTCGCGGGCGACCATGCCCATGATCTTCGCGATCTGCTTCATTTCCTCTTCCTTCAGGCCGCGGGTGGTGGCGGCGGGGGTGCCGACGCGGATACCGGAGGTGACGAACGGCTTCTCGGGGTCGTTGGGGATGGAGTTCTTGTTGACGGTGATGAAGCACTCGTCCAGACGGTGCTCGATCTCCTTACCGGTGATGTTGAAGTTGCGGACATCGACGAGCATGAGGTGGTTGTCGGTGCCGTTGGAGACCAGGCGGAAGCCCTCGGCCTTCAGGCCCTCAGCGAGGACGGCGGCATTCTTGACGACCTGCTCGCCGTAGGCCTTGAACTCGGGCTTGAGCGCCTCGCCGAGGCAGATGGCCTTGGCGGCGATGATGTGCTCGAGCGGGCCGCCCTGCGTGCCGGGGAACACGGCGGAGTCGATCTTCTTGGCGAGGTTGATGGTCTCCATCTCGCCGGTCTCGATGTTCTTCTTGGTGATCTCGTTCTTGCAGAGGATCATGCCGCCGCGGGGACCGCGCAGGGTCTTGTGCGTAGTGGTGGTGACAACGTCGGCATACGGCACGGGGTTCATGTGAACGCCGGCGGCGACGAGGCCCGCAATGTGCGCCATATCGACCATGAGGTAAGCGCCGACGGAATCGGCGATCTCACGGAACTTGGCAAAGTCGATCTTGCGGGGATAGGCGGAGGCACCGGCAAGGATCATCTTGGGCTTGCACTCCTGGGCGACGCGGTAGATCTCGTCATAGTCGAGCTGCTCGGTCTCGTCGTTGAGAGAGTAGGGGACCTGATGGAAGTACTGGCCGGAGATGTTGACCGGGCTGCCGTGGGACAGGTGGCCGCCGTGGGCGAGGTTCATGCCCATGTAGGTGTCGCCGGGCTGGAGCATGGCCTTGAACGCGGCGAGGTTGGCGGAAGCGCCGGAGTGGGGCTGGACGTTCGCGTGCTCGGCGCCGAACAGCTTGCAGGCGCGCTGACGGGCGATCTCCTCGGTCTCATCGACGCAGTAGCAGCCGCCGTAGTAGCGCTTGCCGGGATAACCCTCGGCATACTTGTTGGTCAGGCACGTGCCCATCGCCATCATGACGGCGGGGGAGACGATGTTTTCGGAAGCGATCAGCTCAATGTTGCGCTGCTGACGGTGATATTCCTTCTCAATGGTGGCGCCGACTTCGGGGTCGTACTGAGAAAGGAACTCCATGGTTTCTTTGATCATGGTGCGGTTTCCTCCTGTTTTCCTGTTTTTTGTTTTTTACCGTTGGCGGGCCTGCGATCATTCAGGTTCCATGCGGTGCTCTCTACCCCTTAGAATAGCAAAAAAGCATTGGCGCGTCAAGGAGAAGTGCCCGGTGCGGGAGATGAATTTATTCAGAAAATCCGATGGATCGCCTTAAAAAAGCAAAAGTGTGCAAAGCCGGGCGGAAAAGGATTGACAAGCGTTGTACAGTCTGCTATGTTGAGCGTGCAGCAAAGTGAAAAAATGCTGCACGGCAGAGTAGGAAGCCATGTGTTTACGCGAAGAGCGAACAGTGCCGCTGGGATGGGAAGTTGCCCACGGACGAAAAACCCATGGTTTGCAGTATGGCTTCCGCATCCGCTTGCCACCCAGATGAGAGCATTGTGAGGCCTCTCCTCCGCGTGGTTCCTGCCATCCGGAGGGAGAGGTGTTTTCTTTTTCCCGGATCAAGCCGTTCCAAGCGGCGCGTGCCGCCGCGGCGGAGCAATTTTGATTTTTGAAAAGGAGGTCCTCACAATGTCTTTGCAGATCGAAGCGCTTTCCCCTGTCATGTGGACGGTCATCATCGCCGTCACCGCCGTGCTCGTCGCCGCCGTCGTCTTTACCTGGAAGTCCTCGACGATGTCCACGCGCAAGCTCGTCACCATCGCCATGCTCACCGCCGTCTATGTCGTGCTGAACTTTGCCGGCACGGTGCGTCTGGGCTGGATCAACATCTCCGTTGCGTCCCTGCCGGTCATCGTCGGCGCGATGCTCTACGGGCCGCTCGGCGGCCTGCTTGTCGGCCTTCTCGGCGCGTTCATGGGCCAGCTTCTCACCTACGGCGTCACTGTGACCACGATCCTGTGGATTCTGCCGCAGGCGGCGCGCGGCCTTCTTGTCGGCATGTACGCCAAGCACTGCGGCTACAGCTTCAACCGCAGCCAGCTCACCGCGGCCCTGATCGGCACGGCGCTCGTTGTGACCGCGCTCAACACAGGCGCGATGTATATCGACAGCGTGATCTTCGGCTACTACTCCTATGCCTACGTGTTCGGCGGCCTTGTGGTGCGCGTCATCTCGGGCGCGGCCACGGCGGTGCTGATGGTCTTTGTCGCGCCCCCGGTCGTGAACCTGCTGAGCCGCTCGCTCGGCACGGTGCGCTCGGCACAGTAAAAAACTTCAAAAAAGGGAACCGCAGTGATTTCACTGCGGTTCCCTTTTTTGAGATTTTCGAAGAAGTGGCGGAACAGCTCCTTCAAGGGGGATTGCGCTCCGCGGCAGCGCACGCGCCGTAGGCGCGCACGTTTGCGGAGCGAGAAGAGTAATTTGTCACGCGCATGTCGTGACAAATTACGATTGAAATTTATTTCCTGCCTGCGGGCAGAAAAGTCTGCGACGCCTAGTTCTTATCGTTTTCTACGAGCGACAATAATGTTTGCTCGAAGCCGTACTGGTCGCGGAGACGGCGGGCTTCGGCGAGCTTTTTGCCGCCGCGTCTGCCGGTGCGGCGGCAGCGGAGCATCAGGTTTTTCGGCGAGTGGGAAAAGTCGATGAACTCGATCACGTCCACGTCGTAGCCCTCGTCCTCTAAGACAGCGGCGCGGATGGCGTCGGTCAGAAGGGCGGAGAAGCGCTCCTGAAACAGCCCGTGGGAGAGGAGAATATCGAAGTCGCCGCCCTTTTGGATGGTCTTGTTGACCTCGTGCTGGCAGCAGGGGACGGAGAAGATGTGCTCCACGCCGCGCGAGAGCGCGTAGTGCAGGGCATAGTCCGTCGCCACGTCGCAGGCGTGGAGGGTGACGAGCATGTCGATGTGCTCGTCGTAGAGCACGTCGCGCGTTACGTCTGCCGCGACGAAGTGGAGGTCCTCATAGCCGTAGCGCGCGGCGACTTCATTGCAGTGCTCGACCACGTCCTCTTTGAGGTCGTAGCCGATGATCTTCGCGCGCACGCCGCGCTTGACGGCGAAATAGTAGTACAGTACGAACGTGAGGTACGACTTGCCGCAGCCGAAGTCAAGGATCGTGATCTCGTCGCGCCCATAGGTGCGGAATGCGTCGTCCACGAGCTCGATGAAGCGGTTGATCTGCTTATACTTGTCGTACTTTGCCTTGACGATCTTGAAGTCCGGCGTGAACACGCCGAGATCGACGAGAGCGGGGATGTTCTCGCCCTCTCGCAGAATATACTCCTTTTTGCGGTTGTGCGCGGCGGGCACGGCGGCGCGGGCCGCGCCCGATTTTGCCGTGCACCTGTACGCGCCGTTCGTTTTGCGGACGTACTGGCGCGTCTCCGTTTCGGTGCAGAGGGTGACGGAGCGGAACAGGCCGTCAAGCTCCTGCTCAAAGGTTTCCAGCAGCGCGCCGCGCGCGACATTGCGGTGCGCGACCTTTTGCCCCTGCTGGTATTCGAGCTGGAAAAAGGCTTTTCCGCGCAGCGTCAGGGGCCGCACGGTGACGCGCGAGTGCCCGATGCGCACGACGGGCTCGGCGAGGACGAGCTTCGTCAGCGTGCCGAGCCGTTCGGAGAGGTCGTTCAAGACGATGCTCATGCGCCGAACCTCTCTTTGAGCGCAAGGTGCGCGGCGTACAGCTCGTTTTTGCTGTAGGTGTTGTTCTCGTCCTTCAAGAGGAGCTTGATCGCGTCCTTGGCGGTGCAGTCGTTTTGCACCATGCAGTCCACGAGCAGGGCCTCGGGCGAGGTGATGTGCTCGACCTCGCGCAGGCGGTATTCCTCGCAGACCTCGACGATGAGGGCGTATTCGCCCTTTTCATACGTTTCCTTCGCGATGAGCTGCTCTTTGACCTCCTGCGGCGTGCCGCGGAAGGTCATCTCGTGGAGCTTCGTCATGTCGTTGCACAGGCACAGGCGCAGCTGCGCGCCTTCGGCGATGAAAAAGTCGATGACGCTCATGATGCGCTTGGGCGATTCGTAAAAGGCGTAGGTCGCGGTGTCGCCCTTGCGCATCATCATCAGCACGCGGCGGCGGTCCGCCGTCTCGCGCGGGAAAAAGCCGTAGAAAAGAAAGCTCGACAGGTCAAAGCCCGAGATCGACAGCGCGTTGACCGCCGCGCAGCAGCCGGGCACGCCGACGACGCGGATGCCGTTTTCCACCGCGGCGCGGATGAGCTCGTTGCCGGGGTCGGAGATGCAGGGCGTGCCCGCGTCGGTGATGACGGCGATATCCTTGCCGGAGGCAAGCTGCTCGATGAACCACCTGGCCTTGCCGTATTCGTTGAATTTGTGGTTGGCGCTCAGGCTGTTGCCGCGGATGCCGAGCTTGTTGAGCAGCACCACGCTGCGGCGGGTGTCCTCGGCGGCGATAATGTCGGCGCTGGACAAAATTTCACGGCCGCGCTCGGACATGTCGCGCGAGTTGCCGATGGGCGTTGCGACGATGTAAAGGGTGCCGGTCGTCTTTTGCTCGTCCATAATATCCTCCAAAAAGCAAAAATTTTCTCATTATGAGAATAGTATAGCCTATTTTGCCCGGCCTTGCAAGGCGCGCGGGGGCAGGAATTTCATTTGCTTTTTGGCCCTGCCACGGTATAATGAAGGAACTACGGACGAAAAAGGAGAGATCCCATGAAATACAGAAGATGGCGCCTGGGCGCGTTCGCCTGCGCCGCGGCGATGCTCGTCACGACCGGCGCGCAGGCGCTGAGCGTGGACGAAGCGCGCGAGATTTTGCAGCGCGGCTACGTCGATACCCTGCCGCGCGCGGCGGCGGACGCAAAAACGCTCGACGAGCTCTTTTCCTACACGGACGAGTATACTTATTACATGACGGCGGAGCAGTACGCGGCCTTCCTCGAAAGCGTGGAGGGCGAGCAGAGCTTTCCCGGCATCGGTGCGCAGATCGCCTACGGAGAGCGCGGCATCGAGATCGTCTCGCTGCTGCCGGGCGGCGGCGCGGAGCAGGCGGGCCTTTCCGCCGGGGATATCATCATCGCCATCGACGGGGAGAAGTGCGTGCCCGGCACGGCGGAGGCGCGCGAAAAGCTCCTTGGCGGCGAGGGCACGCAGGTGAAGCTGACGGTCCTGCGAAAAGACGGCAGCGAGAAGGAATTCACCGTCACGCGAACGCTCATCACGCAGACGAACACGACGGTGCGCGTATCGGACGGCGTGGGCTATATCGACTGCGGGAGCTTCGGCTCGCAGACGGGGACCTATTTTACAAGCGGAATCAAAAAGAACGACGGCGCGGTGCGCGCCTGGGTCGTGGACCTGCGCGGCAACGGCGGGGGACTGACCTCCTCGGCGGTCGCGGCGCTGGGGGCCTTTGCGGGAAAGAACGGTCTTGTCTCCCTTGTGGACCGCGCGGGCAATACGCTCCCCGAACGCTATGAGGGCGCGGACCTGACGGACAAGCCCGCCATCGTGCTGATGGACGGCGGCAGCGCCAGCGCGTCGGAGCTGTTCGCGGGCGGCGTTCTGGGGACGGACAGCGGCATCGTCATTGGCGAGCGCAGCTACGGCAAGGGCGTTGCGCAGACCGTATACGACGGGACGAACTGCCCGTACCTGACGGATGACGCCGTCAAGGTGACGGCGTACCGCTTTTACTGCGCAGGCGGCAACACGACCGACCGCATCGGCGTGCTCCCGACGCTCTATATCCCGCAGGGCAGCACGGCGGCGGCTGCACAGCTGCTTGCGGGCGAAAAGTCCACGGACGGCGCGTATCTGCGCCTGACGCTGAACGGCTTCGACTTTTATATGGACCTTGAGAAGGCAAGAGAGCAGCCGCTGGCGTTCGACGCCATCCTGCGCGCGCTCGCGCCCGACATGACGCTCTATTGGGGCGAAAACGGCGCGGAGGAGCGCGTTACGAGCGCACAGGCGCGCGAAAGGTGCGGCATGGCGGGTGCGAGCCGGGATTTTGCCGACGCTTCCGCCGGCGAATACGCCGACGAGATCAACACGCTGGCCGCGTACCGCATCGTGTTCGGCGACGGGGGACGCTTCCGCCCGGATGATACGATGACGCGCGCGGAGGTCTGCGCGCTGCTGGCGCAGGCGCTGGACGTTTATTCGAAATCGGACGGGTACTTTGCCGACGTGCCGAAGGGCAGCTGGTATGCCTCCTCCGTGAACGCCATGGCGTCGCTCGGGCTCGTGACGGGTGTGGGCGGCGGAAAATTCGCGCCGGACGCGACGATGACGCAGGAGGAATTCATCACGGTGCTGGGCCGCTTTGTTGAATTCCTGAATCTGGACGCGCGGGCGTATCTCGACGAGCACCCGCTGGCCATCCTGCAGCCGCTTGCGCAGTATCGGAGCTTTTCGCCCTGGGCCATCCGCGGGGCGGACCTGCTGACAAATTCCGTGACGGATGAAAACGGCGGCGCGGTGAGCATGTTCTGCACGGATTTGGCGGGCATCGCTCCGAAGGAGCCGATCCTGCGCGGGCAGGCGGCGGCAGCGCTGTGCAATGCCCTGCGCGCGACGGGCGCGCTCAAATACTGAGATGTGGTACGTATATATGCTCGCGTGCGCGGACGGCTCGCTCTACACCGGCATTGCCGCGGACGTGGACAAGCGCTTCGCCGCGCATAAGAGCGGGCGCGGGGCGAAGTATACAAGGTCGCACCCGCCCGTCGCGGTCGTATACCGCGAGGCGTGCGGCGACAAGAGCGCGGCGCTGCGGCGGGAGGCTGCCATCAAAAAGCTGCCGCGCGCGGAAAAGCTGAAGCTGACGGAGGGAACGAACCATGCGTGAAATAGAGATCGACCGCAGGCTTGCGCGGATCATGCTGCCCGAGCGCAAGCGCGACGGGCACAAGGGAGACTTCGGCAAGCTCCTGGTCCTCGGCGGGAGCGTGGGCTATACGGGCGCGCCGTACCTTGCCGCGAGCGCGGCGGAGCACTCGGGCTGCGGGCTCGTCTATCTCGGCGTGCCGGAGAGCATCTGGGCGATCGAAGCCGCAAAGTGCGCGGGGGCAATGCCCTTCCCACTGCCGGAGCAGGACGGACGGCTGTGCAGCGCGTCGCTGGACGCGATGCAGGATAAGCTTAGGACCTGTAATGTGATCGCGCTCGGGCCGGGCCTTGGGCGCGGGAGGGAGACGGAAAAGCTCGTCCACGCGCTTTTATGTCAGGCGCCGCAGCCGCTGGTGCTGGACGCCGACGGCCTGAACGCATTGCAGGGCTGCACGGGAAGACTTCTGGACCGGCGCGGGCGCGTGACGATCCTGACGCCGCACGACGGCGAGTTTGCCCGCCTGAGCGGGCGGACGCTCGAGGAGCTTAACTCGCCCGACCGCGCGGACTGCGCCTGTGAATTCGCGGAGAGGTACGACTGCTGTCTGGTGCTCAAGGGGCACCGGACGCTTGTCGCCCTGCCGGACGGGACGCTTTTTCACAACACGACGGGCTGCTCCGCGCTTTCAAAGGGCGGCAGCGGCGACGTGCTGACGGGGCTGATCGCCTCGCTCCTCTGTCAGAGAGCGGGCGTGTGGGGGGCCGCGGCGCTCGGCGTGTGGCTGCATGGCCGCGCGGGCGAGATACTGGAAGAAAAAATGACGGCCTACTGCGCGGACCCGCTCCAGCTCATTGAGCGGGGTCTGCCGGCGGCCTTCCGGGAACTGCGCGAATAAAGAAAGGAAAAGGAAGAATGGAGACGATCAAGGGGAAATTTGTCACGCCGGAGCAGGCTGTGCTGGCCGTGCGCGACGGCGACTGGGTGGATTACGGCTTCGGCGCGGGCTTTCCGGAACTGCTGGACAAAGCGCTCGCCGCGCGCAAGGGCAAGGTGAAGGACGTGAAAGTGCGCGGCGGACTTGTTATCCGCCCGCGCATCGAGGTCGTGGAATCCGACCCCGAGCAGGAGAGCTTTTCCTACTACAGCTGGCATATCGGCGACTACGAGCGCAAGCTCCAGTCGCGCGGGCTGGTGCAGTTTCTGCCCGTGGCGCTGCGGTACCTGCCGTACCTCTACCGCGATAAGCACATCCGCTGCGGCGTGGCGTTCGTGCCGGTGTCGCGTCCGGATGAGGACGGATACTGCGGACTGGGTATCTCGAACTTTGCGTGGCGGGCGATCTTTGAAAGCGCCCGCACGGTCATTTTTGAGATCAACGAGCGCTATCCGCGCTTACAGGGCGTGGACGGCTCGCACCGCGTGCATCTGAGCGAGGCGGACTACATCGTCGAGGGCGGGCACGAGCCGCTGCCCGTGCGCTCCTACCGCGCGCCGAGCGAGACGGATATCGCCATCGCAAAGCTCGTGGTGAATGAGATCCCCGACGGGGCGGCGCTGTCGCTCGGCGTGGGCGGCGTGCCGTACACGGTGGCGCGGATGCTGGCGGAATCCGATAAGAAGGACCTCGGCTGCCACACGGGAACCATCTCGGACGCGTTCCTCGAACTATACAGGGCGGGCAAGCTGACGGGCGCGCGCAAGGAGCTCGACACAGGGCTTGCAAGCTGGAACCTCGCGATGGGCTCGCAGGCGCTTTATGACTGGCTCGACGCGGAGCCGGACATGTTCCGCCCCGGCGACCTTGACTACATCCACTCCGTCGAGCGCATCGGGCGGCTCAGCAACGTCGTCAGCATCAACGGCGGCGTGCAGCTGGACCTGATGGGGCAGGAGAACGCCGAGAGCGCGGGCACGCGCCAGCTTTCGGGCGTCGGCGGGCAGATGGACTTTCTTGAGGGCGCGTTCCGCTCGAAGGGCGGCAAGGGCTTTATCTGCATCAACTCCTCGCGTGTGACGAAGGACGGAGAGCGCAGGAGCAACATCCTGCCGGTCATCCCCGGCGGCAGCACGATCTCCGCTCCGCGCACGATGATCGACTATGTGGCGACGGAGTACGGCGTGGTGCGCCTTGCGGGAAAGTCTCTGCGCGAGCGCGCACGGGCCATGGCTTCCATCGCGCACCCGGACTTCCGGGAGGAGCTTGAACGATACGCATCGGAGCACTTTTAAGAGAAATGAAAAAGAGGAGCGTTTCCAAATGGGAACGCTCCTCTTTTTTGCAGTGAGAATTACTTCTTGCCGGGGATGCGGTTGGGATCATCCGCGTGCTTGACGACAAGGCTCGTCAGCGCGAACAGGGCCAGCGCGTTGGGGATGACCATGAGGTTGTTGAACATATCGCTCAGCTCCCAGACGAGGTCGTTGGCCATCATCGTGCCAAGGAAGATGAAGATGAGCGCGAGGATGGTGTAGACGATGACGCTCTTCTTGCCGAAGAGGTAGGCGACGTTGACCTTGCCGAAGAGATTCCAGCCGAGGATGGTGGAGAAGGCAAAGAAGAACAGGCACACCGCGACGAACATGTTGCCCGCGGTCTCACCGAAGACGACGCCAAACGCGGTCTGGGCGAGGTTGGCCTTACCGAGCGTGGTGGACGCGGCGGCAGCACCGCACTCGTGGAGGGGGCCGCCCTCAGTGTAGAGGGTGGAGATGATGACGAGCGCGTTGAGGGTCAGGACGACGAAGGTATCGATGAACACACCGATCATGGCGACAACGCCCTGATCGTGCGGGCACTTGACGTTCGCGAGCGCGTGGGCGTGGGGGGTAGAACCCATACCGGCCTCATTGGAGAACAGGCCGCGCTTTGCACCCTGGGAAATGGCGGTCTTGATGGCATAGCCGAAGCCGCCGCCGATGATGGCCTGCGGAGCAAAGGCATACTTGAAGATCATGCCGAAGGTCGCGGGGACATACTTGATGCGCGCGATGAGAACGATGAGACCGCCGAGCAGGAAGATCGCGGCCATGATGGGAACGACCTTCTCCGTGACGGAGGCGAGGCGCTGCACGCCGCCGATGAAGATGAAGCCGCAGATGGCGACGAGCACGAGACCGACGATCCAGGACGGGACACCGAAGGCGGTCTGCATCGTCGAGCCGATGGAGTTGGACTGCACCATGCAGCCGAAGAAGCCGAGCGCCAGCGTGATGGCGATGGCGAAGAAGCCGGCGAGGAACTTGCCGAAGCCGCCCTTGAAGGCCGTAGTGATGTAATAGACGGGGCCGCCCTTGATGTTGCCGTCCTCTTCAACGATGCGCGTTTCCTGCGCGAGGGTCGCTTCGGCGTAGATCGTGGCCATGCCGAAGAAGGCAATCAGCCACATCCAGAAGATGGCGCCGGGGCCGCCGGTGAGGATGGCGCCGGAAGCGCCGACGATGTTGCCCGTGCCGACCTGAGCGGCAATGGCGGTGGCGAGCGCCTGGAACGAGCTCATGCCGCTGTCATGCTTGCCGCCGCGCAGCGACAGGTTGCCGAACACGCTGTTCCAGCCCTCTTTGAAGCAGCGGACCTGGACGAAGCGGGTCTTGATGGAGTACCAGAGACCTACGCCGATGAGCAGGAACACAAGGATGTAGTTGCTCAGATATTCATTGATCTTGCATACAATTGGGAACAGTGCGGCTTCGATGGATTCAATCATAACTCTCTCTCTCCTAAAAAAACAAAGAAGTTGCCGATACGAAAATCAGCAACTCCGGAAGAGACATTCGATTAAGTGCGGGAACAAGCGGCGCGTGACGAAAACGTCCTTCGCTCCTCTGTCCCTTTGCCTGAGAGATTCGACCACCACGGCCTTGCACCTTCGGCACCCAATTGAATGAGTTCTCCAGAGTTTCCTCGGCCTCCGGTTTGCGCAGATCCCGGAAGTGTCATCGGTAGATATTCGTTTGTTTCAGCATCAAAAGCGTAACACGGCGCCTGAAAGAAGTCAAGTTGTACAGGGGTTCCAAAAGCGACAAAGATTTCACGTAAAGATTATGCAAATTGATGATAAACTTTTGAAAAAGTAATGAATAAAAGCGGCGGGAACAAAAAGTAAAGTAAACGGAGAAAAAAGGCTTTATAAGGAAAGCACGCGCAGAAATATTTTCAGTCCGCGCGGGAGAAAGACCGCATTCTCTCAAGCAGATCCTGCGCGAAGCGCTGCGTGGCGGCGCTGGGCGGCACGTTGCGCAGCATGCACAGGTCCACGCTGCGCGGCGGGATGGAAAAGGACGTCGAAAGCTCGCGGATCTCGCCGCGGTCAAGCTCGCTGCGCACGAATTCGCGCGTGACGCCCGCCACGCCGAAGCCGATCTTCGCAAGATCGACGAGCAGACTGCGCGCGCCCAGCTCGATCTCGGGCGTAAGGCGCACGCCGCGCTGGAGAAAGTACTTTTCAAGATACGTGCGCGAGGAGGCCTTGCGCTCGAGCAGGATGAGCGGGAAGGCGGCGATCTCCCCGGGCGTGTAGGAGCGGTCAAAATCGCAGGGATAGTCCGGCGCGGCGACGAAGCAGGCGTGCGTCTCAAGGCAGGGGACGTGGTCGAGATCATCCGCGTCGGCGGGGGTGCTGGCAAAGGCGATATCGACCTTTCCCGCGCGCAGAAGGCCGAGGACCTTGTAGCTGCGGCCGCTGATGATGCGGATGTGGATGTTGGGATAGCGGCGGTGGAACGCGTCGAGGTGCGGCAGCAGGAACTGGCTCGTCACGGTGTCGCTCGCGCCGAGCACGAGCGTGCCGGCCTGAAGCGTGCGCGTCTGCTGGAGTTTGTCCTCGCCGGTCTCGAGAAGGCCCATGGCGCTGCGGACATATTCAAATAAGAGCCGCCCGTCCTCGGTGAGCGTGACGCCGCGCGGCGAGCGCAGAAAAAGCCGCGTGCCGAGCTGCTGCTCGAGCTGCTTGACGCTCTGGCTGACGGCAGACTGCGAAAGGTAAAGATTTTCGGCGGCGAGGGAGATATTGCCCGCCTCCGCGACCTCGCGAAAGACGCGGTAAAGTTCCAGCTTGACCATGAACGGCCCTCCTGACATAAGGGTGAGTGATGATTATTATTGGAAAACAAATCTTTACTTATTGCTTTGCGGTGATTATAATACAGAACTGTATGACTTTCAAGAGCGGTGGTCCGCTCTGCCATAAAACATGAGATTGAAGGAGAACGATACATGAGAACGATCGGAACCGTCGCGCGCGGTGTGCGCGCGCCCATCATCCGCGAGGGAGACAACATCGCCGAGGTCGCCGCCGCTTCCGTGATGGAAGCGTGGAAGGAAGCGGGCATCGAGCCGCACGACCGCGACGTGGTCGCCGTGACCGAATCCGTGGTGGCGCGTGCGCAGGGCAACTATGCGACGCTCGGCCAGATCGCCAAGGACGTGCGCGAAAAGACCGGCGGCGGCACCGTTGGCGTCGCGTTCCCCATCCTCAGCCGCAACCGCTTCTCCCTTCTGCTGCGCGGCATGGCCATGGGCTGCAAAAAGGTCGTGCTGCTGCTCTCCTACCCCTCCGACGAGGTGGGCAACGGCCTTGTTGACTGGGACAAGCTCGACGCCGCGGGCGTCGATCCCTACAGCGACGTTTTGACGCTCATGCAGTTCCGCGAGAAGTTCGGCGCGGCGGTGCATCCCTTCACGGGCGTGGACTACATTGATTTCTACTCCGGCATCATCAAGGACGCCGGCGCGGAGGTCGAGGTCATCTTCGGCAACCGCGTGCAGACGCTGCTCGACTACACCGACGCGGTCATCACCTGCGACATCCACACCCGCGCGCGCAGCAAGCGCCTGCTCAAGGCCGCGGGCGCGAAGGTCGTGCTGGGTCTTGACGACCTTCTCACCAAGAGCGTGGACGGCAGCGGCTACAACGCAGAGTACGGCCTGCTCGGCTCGAACAAGGCGACCGAGGAGACGGTCAAGCTCTTCCCGCGCGACTGCATGGCCGTGGCCGAGGAGCTGAGCGAGCGGCTCAGCAAGGCCAGCGGCAAGCGCATCGAGGCCATGGTCTACGGCGACGGCGCGTTCAAGGACCCCGTCGGCAAGATCTGGGAGCTGGCCGACCCCGTCGTTTCCCCGGGCTACACCAAGGGCCTGGTCGGCACGCCGAACGAGCTCAAGCTCAAGTACCTTGCCGACAACGACTTCGGCGATCTCAAGGGCGAGGCGCTCAAGGAAGCCATCGAGGAGCGCATCCGCGAAAAGACGGACGAGAGCCTTGTCGGCAACATGGTGTCCGAGGGCACGACGCCCCGCCGCCTGACGGACCTGATCGGCTCGCTCTGCGACCTGACGAGCGGCAGCGGCGACAAGGGCACGCCCATCGTCTACATTCAGGGCTATTTCGACAACTATTCCAACGACTAAGACAAGGAAAAATGAAAAAGCACCGCGGCTCTGAGAGCTGCGGTGCTTTTTTGCGGCATTTTTAAGTTAATCTGCGCGCTTTGCGGTCTTTTCGAGCGCGTCGGCGACGGGGGAGAGCCAGCTGCCCTCGAAATCCTCGATGCGGCCTTCGTCCGTGAGCGCGGCGAGCGCGGGATCGATAGGCATCTGCGCGAGGAGGGGAAGGCCGTGGCGCTTGGCGGCCTGCTCGCTCTTGCCCTCGCCGAAGAGGAATATCTTCTTCCCGCAGTCCGGGCAGGCGACATAGCTCATGTTCTCCACCAGGCCGACGATGGGGATATCCATCTTCTCAGCCATCTTCACGGCCTTTTCCACGACCATGGAGACGAGCTCCTGCGGGGAGGTGACGATGACGATGCCGTCGAGCGGGATGGACTGGAACACGCTCAGCGGTACGTCGCCCGTGCCGGGGGGCATATCGACGAAGAGATAGTCCACGTCCCAGACAACATCCGTCCAGAACTGCTGGACGACGCCGCCGATGACGGGCCCGCGCCAGATGACGGGATCGGTCTCGTCTTCAAGCAGCAGGTTGATGGACATCAGCTCGACGCCCGTGCGGCTTGCGCAGGGATAGAGACCCGTCTGCGAGCCGACGGCCTTGTCGTGCACGCCGAAGGCCTTGGGGATGGAGGGACCGGTGATGTCGGCGTCCATGACGCCGGCTTTGAAGCCGCGGCGGCGCATGGTGACGGCAAGCTGGCTTGTGACCATGGACTTGCCCACGCCGCCCTTGCCGGAAACGACGCCGAACACCTTGCCGATGCGGCTTTCCGGATGCGGCGCTTTGCGCAGGGACTGCGGCGTTGCGCGTTCTGCGCAGCTCTCGCCGCAGCTCGAGCAATTATGGGTGCATTCGCTCATGATAAATGAACTCTCCTTTGCTGCGTGGATTTAGCAACTTTGCAACAGTGTATACCAGCCGGCGCGGGAAGTCAACCGCGCGTGTGCAGGGAAATCATGCCTTGCGGTCGTCGCCGAAGAGCTCCTCGGCGGCTTTCTTTGCCTCGGCCTCGCTCTCGCTCAGGCGGGCGCGGATCGCGGCGAGCAGGTCCTCGCGGGACTTGCGGATGTCGGGATGGGAGTGGAGCAGGCGGCGCTCGAAGATATCGGCGCTGTCGCGCAGCATGCGGGCGCGCTCGCGCACCTCGGCGCGGCGCTCGGCCTTGCGCTCCTGGCTCTCCTCGCGCTTTCCGGCGACGAAGTCCTTGAGCTCGGACTGCAGCACGCGCAGCTTGCCCATCTGGGCGCTGAGCTGGATGGCGCTGCGGATGGAAAGCACGGTGTCCATGAGGTAGATGCCGAAGATGAATGACGCGAGCGGGACGGTGATGGCCGCGCCGAGACCCGTGATGCGCTCCCACAGCCACGGCTGCACGATGTGGCACAGCAGCACGCACGCAAGGCCGAAGCAGGTGGAGTTCAGCAGGCACACGCGGCCGTTGATCTGAAACTTATAATGGGAGTAGTCCCACCAGCGCATGTGGAAGAGCTTTTCCATGATCCAGCTCGTGAAGTATTCGAGGATCGAGGTGACGATGGCGCCGAAGATGAACGTCAGCACCGGGTTCTGGAAGCCGCCGTGCAGAAGATACAGCACGAGCAGCGCGCCGTGACCGTAGATGGGGCAGAGAAAGCCGTTGAGAAAGCCGCGCTTTTCGCAGATGTGCCTCTTGGGGATGGAGCAGTACAGCATTTCACCGCACCAGCCGAGCGTACTGTAGGCAATGTAGAGCAGGAACAGCTCACACAGGTCTTGAAAGCTGGACGGCAGGGGAAGGGCTTGCAGTGTGGACATGAAATGTTCTCCTTTATATGTTACAGATTGAGGACCGTGACGCCCGCGCGGCCGGAAAGATACGCGGCCTCGCGGTGCTGGCAGGTGAAAAGAAGGATCTGGCGCGCGCGGCTCTCTTCAAGCAGAAGCTCGAGCGCGGCATGACAGCGCGCATCGTCGAAGCGGACGAGCGCGTCGTCGAGCACAAGGGGGATGGGGTCGTCCTGCGGCAGGACGGTCTCGCAGATGGCAAGGCGCACGGCGAGATACAGCTGGTCGAGCGCGCCAAAGCTCAGGTACTGCACGTCGCGGGCGACGGTCTCGCCCGCTTCGCCCGTCTGCGCGCCGAACGTGCGGTCAAGCAGCACGCGCTCGTATTTTCCGCCCGTCAGGCGGGAGAAAAGCTCGCCCGCGCGGCGGCTCAGGGCGGGGGAGAAGCGGCTTTGGAGCGCCGTGCTGGCGCTTTGCAGCGCGTCCATCGCAAGGGCGATGGCGTCGTACTCCGCCTGCTGCCGGGAGAGCGCTTCGCGCTTCTGCGCGAGCTTAACTCCAAGCTCGCTCCGCTCACCGGCGGCGCGGCAGCGGTCAAGCGTCACGTCCAGCGTGCGCCGGGCGGCGCTTCGGCACTCGGCAAGATCAGAGAGCGCAGCTTGCAGCGCCGCGCGGTCCTGCGCGGGGCGTTCGACCGGCTCGCCGGGAACGGCGGGCGGCGGACATTGGGCGGCAAGAAGCGCGTACTGCGCGCGAAGGCTGTCGGCTTGGTGCGTGAGCGCGTCGAGCGCGTCATACTGCGCGAGCGCGTCGCTGAGGTAAGCTGTCACGCGCGCAAGGCTGCCTGCCGGGATGAGCGCGAGCAGCGCGGCGGCGGAAGCGTCGTAGGAAGCGAGCAGCGCGTCCTTGGCGGCGATGGCGCTTTGCAGCGCGTCCAGCAGCGCGCGTCGCTGCTCCTCCCTCTCGCGGAAGGCTCTGCGCTGCCTTGTGTGCAGAAGCATTGCCGCGGCGGCGCCGGTGAGCGATGCGGCGAGCAGAATGCCGCAATGCAGCAGGGGCCATTTCAGCACGAGCCCGGCGGCAAGCCCGGCCGCGGACAGGATGCCGAGGATAAGACATACATAGTAAAGCGGAGAAAGCGAGGGAACGGCGTTTCGCGTGTCGAACGCGCGCAGCGCGGTCCCGGCATCCTCGCAGGCAAGCTCGGCAGAGTCGATCTCGCCCTTGCGCGCCTTGAGAGAATCCCATGCGGCACGGCCCTGCGCGAGCATCTCGCGCGGCGGGCAGCCGCTCAGCTCTATCGCGCGGGCCTTGAGCGCCGCCTGATGCGCGGCGCTGTCCGCGTTGGTCTTGGCACGCTCGAGGGCGCGGCGCTTCTCCTGCGCGTCGCAGACATCGTGCGCATGCAGCGCAGCGCGCAGCGCGGCTTCCTCCCGGTCGAGCGCGGTGAGGGCGGCTTCGGCATCCTGCTTCTGCGCTTCGAGCTGCGTGAGCGCTTCGAGCGAGCGCTCGAGCGCGGCGATCTCCTCCTCCAGCGCCGGGATGCGGCCGGACTTGTGATACTGCCGGGTGTTGAGCTGTTTTTTGAGCGCGGCGGCGGCGCCGGTATAGGACGCGCCCTCCTCGCCGGTCGTGATGAGCGCGGCGATGCGGCGCTCAAGCTCGGCGTTCGCGTCCACGGCTATGCCGCTCTGGCGGATGAAGGCGCTGCGCTCGTAGACCTCGCGCGGCACGCCGAGCAGCTGCTCGCCGCAGCTCTCTCCGCTAAGACCGGGGACGCTCTCCCCGCTGCCGCTGTAAACGGCGGTAAAGCGGCTCATCGGATCGCCCGCGCGGATGCTGTCGCGCTGCAGCGTGATCTCGCCCATGCGGCAGGAAAGCGCCAGCGTGCCCTGCATGGGCGCGAGCGACCAGGGCGCGTAACGGTTCCTGTCGGCGCTCATGCCGCGCTCGCGCGGCGGAAAGCCGTAGAGCATCGCGCGCAGAAAGGCGAGCAGCGTGGACTTGCCGGATTCGTTCGGCGCTTCTATAATATTGAGGCCGGGGGCCGGCGTGAGCACGCGATGATCGAGCGTTCCGAAGGTCGCGGCCATGCGGCGGAATTGCAAGCGGATACACCTCCCTGCGGCAGAATACCTTATTATAACATCCGGAGAAGGATTTGTCTTTACCGAAGCGGAAAAAAGAGCTCCAAAAAAGAAATTCAAGAAATTTCAAAAAAGGTGTTGACAAAGCGGGGGTGAAGTGCTAAGATAACACCTGTTCCGCGAAACGGAGCGTGCACCTTGTAAA
>CAKUBI010000002.1 GCA_934636865.1 uncultured Oscillospiraceae bacterium | reverse complement strand
GTCGGCGGCTGCACGCGCGTCTGCGCGTCGGCCAGGATGTTGTTGAGCATGCCGGTCGAGATGCGCATGCAGGACTGATTGTGCACGTAGTTGATCGTCTCAAAAAGGCGCGGCACGCGCTGGCCCGTCATCGCCGAGATGAAGATCACCGGCGCATAGGTCATGTAGGCAAGGTCGCGGCGGATGTCCTCGCGCATCTTGTCCATGGTCTTGCCGTCCTTTTCCACAAGGTCCCACTTGTTCACGACGATGATGCAGGCCTTGCCCGCCTCGTGCGCAAGACCCGCGACCTTGGTATCCTGCTCGGTCACGCCCTCCTGCGCGTCGATCATGATCAGGCACACGTCCGCGCGGTCGATGGCCATCGTGGCGCGCAGCACGCTGTAGCGCTCGATCATATCATCGACCTTCGACTTTTTGCGCATGCCGGCGGTGTCGATGAAGATATACTTGCCCTGCTCGTTTTCAAAGTACGAATCGATGGCGTCGCGCGTCGTGCCCGCGACGTTGCTGACGATCATGCGCTCGGTGCCGAGAATGCGGTTCGTGAGCGAGGATTTGCCGACGTTGGGCTTGCCGATGATGGCAACCTTGATGACGTCGTCGTCCTCTTCCTCCTCTTCCTCGGGCGGGAAGTATTGCAGACACGCGTCGAGCAGGTCGCCCGTGCCGTGGCCGTGGACGGCGGAAACGGCGATGGGGTCGCCGAGGCCCAGATTGTAGAACTCGTAAAAATCGGGGTCGATCCTGCCCGTCGAGTCCATCTTATTCACCGCCAGCACGATGGGCTTGCGCGAGCGGAGCAGCATGTTCGCGACCTCCTGGTCGGAGGCCGTCAGGCCGGTTTTCACGTCCGTCAGGAAGATGATGACGTCCGCGTGGCGGATGGCGATCTCCGCCTGCTCGCGCATGAACGTCAGGATCTGATCGTCCGTGCGCGGCTCGATGCCGCCGGTGTCCACCAGCGTGAATTTGCGGCCGCACCACTCGCACTCGCCGTAGATGCGGTCGCGCGTGACGCCCGGCGTATCCTCGACGATGGAAAGGCGCTGGCCGATGAGCTTATTAAAAAGCATGGACTTGCCCACATTGGGCCGTCCGACAATTGCGACAAGAGGTTTCATTCTCTCTGCCTCCTTTATCCTCTGCGGCGCGAAAAACGCGCCGCGCGTTTTCAAATGTGCAAACTATGACTGATACAGTATAACCGAATTTTCCCCGCCGCGCAAGGCCAATTCCCGCGCGCGGCAAATTTCCCGCCGGGCGCAAAAAAGCTGAGCGGAAATTCCGCTCAGCTTTTCCGGTAGATTCAGTTCCGAACCAATTATTCGGCTGCGACCTTGGACTCGATGACCTTGACCTGACGGCCGTTGTAGGTACCGCATTCAGGGCACATTCTGTGAGGCTGGTGCAGAGCACCGCACTTCGGGCACGCGACGAGCGCGGGAGCGGTGAGCTTCCAGTGAGAAGAACGTCTCTTATCACGTCTCTGACGGGATACTTTCCCCTTGGGGACTGCCATGTTGACACCTCCTTAAAGTTAAGCTGAAAGATCAGCGAATTTATTGTTCCAAAAGCTTTGCGAGGGCTGCTAACCGGGGGTCTACTTCCTTTTTGCAGCGGCAGGCCTCGTAATTGAGGTTCACGCCGCAGCCGGAACACAAGCCCCTGCAATCCTCGCGGCAAAGGGTCTTGCTTGGCATATTGAGAATGAACGTTTCCCGCGCCAGCTCGCTGAGATCAACGGCACCGTCGTCCAGCAGCAGGATATCGTCGTTGTCGTCATCCTCGAGCTCCGAAGCGAGCATGCACTCGAACGGGACCTCGTAGGGAAGGTCGAACGGCGCTCCGCAGCGGTCGCACACGGCGGAAAGCGTTGTAGTCAGGTCGAACTGCAAACGCAGCATCCCTGCAATATTCTGCACCTGCCCTACCACTGAGACCGGCCGAACCGCAGGACACACGCCGCCGAAGTCCACATCAGAAAAGTCCTCTGTAAAGTCAAAGGGGATTCTGCCTCCGGGGGTGTTAATGATACGCTTTACATCTAAAACCATGCTACACCTCGCAATGACACGAGTGATATTATAGAGTACGTTTTCCCGATTGTCAAACACTTTTTTCGCATCCCGGCAAAAAATTTCGAGGGATTTCTTTACTTTTGCCCCGTCCTATCGTACAATAGCAGAAAATCGCGCGCTGCGCGTACCGGAGGCGGCATCCATGCGGGAATTTCATATCGGGAAAAATGACGAAAACCAGCGGCTCGACCGCTTCCTCGGCAAGGCCGTTCCGCTTCTGCCCGCGTCGCTCGCGCAGAAGTACATCCGCCTAAAGCGCATCAAGGTGAACGGCGCGCGCGCCCAGCGCGACCAGAAGCTCATCGCGGGCGACATGCTGCAATGCTACATCAACGACGAATTCTTTGAAGCGCCGAGCGAGGAGAACGTTTACCTCACGATCACGACGCCGCGGCTCAAAATCGTCTACGAGGATGAGAACCTCCTGCTGCTCGACAAGCCCGCCGGGCAGGTCGTGCACGCCGACGAGCACGAAAAGGTCAACACGCTCGTCAACCACATGCTCGCCTACCTTTATCAGAAGCGCGAGTGGAGGCCGCGCGAGGAAAACGCCTTCACCCCCGCCCTCTGCAACCGCATCGACCGCAACACCGGCGGCATCGTCATCGCGGCGAAAAACGCCGAGGCGCTGCGCATCCTGAACGACAAGATCCGCGAGCGCGAGATCGCGAAGTATTATTTATGTATCGTCCTCGGCCGTGTCGAGCCGCCGAAGGGCAGGATCGAATGCTTTCTCCGAAAGGACGAAAAGAGCAACACCGTGCGCGTCTATCACCGCCCCGTGCCCGACGGGCGCAGCGCCGTCACGCTTTACCAAACGCTCCGGACGCGCGGCGAGCTGTCGCTGCTCGAGGTCGAGCTGCTCACGGGCCGCACGCACCAGATCCGCGCGAGCATGGCCGACCTCGGTCATCCCCTGCTCGGCGACGGCAAGTACGGCGTCGGCAGCGTGAACCGGAAATACGGCGAAACGCACCAGGCGCTCTATTCCTACCGCCTGCGCTTCGACTTCCCCACCGATGCCGGCATCCTCGAATACCTGCGCGGGCGCGAGTTTCAGGCAGACGAGGTGCCATTTCAGACAAAATATTTTGGCTAATTCCACCAAGCGGAGGACCAGATCGGGTCCCCCGCTGTTTCATTTTTCAAAAGTTCGAAATATTGAACTTTTTGTTAAATATACTCTTGCAATTCTGCGCGCACTGTGTATAATAGCTTTGGTTTAGCAAAAACTGACCAAATGTTTAGTATATCAAACGAGGAGGGTGCTGCATGGACATCGGCAATAAGATCAAACAGCTGCGAACGCGACAGGGACTGACTCTGGAGGAGCTTGCCAGCCGAAGCGAGCTTACGAAGGGGTTTTTGTCCCAGCTGGAACGTGATCTCACCTCCCCCTCGATCGACTCGCTCAGCGATATCCTCGAGGCGCTCGGCACCAACCTTTCTGAATTCTTTCAGGAGGACAAGAACGACCAGTTCGTTTTCCGCTCAGACGATTTTTTTGTGGACGAGCGCGAAAGCTGCACCGTAAACTGGATCGTTCCCAACACGCAGAAAAACCAGATGGAGCCCATCCTTTTGGAGCTGCTCGCGGGCGGCGAATCGTTCGAGGTGGAGCCGCACAACGGCGAGGAGTTCGGCTTTGTGGTCGAAGGCAGCGTCGTTCTCATCTGCGACGGCGAGCGCAGCGTGCTGCGCCGCGGCGAGACGTTCTATCTCCACGGCCGCACGTTCCACTATTTAAAGAACGAGCGCAAGACGGCCGCGCGCATCCTCTGGGTCTGCACGCCCCCGCTTTTCTAATTTTAAACATCAAATAAGTGAGGATATCGGAAAATGGCTGAAGAAAAGAAGAAGCTGATCCAATTCAAAAACATCGTCAAGAGCTTTGAGGACGGCCAGGTCGTTCTCAAGGGCGTTTCCCTTGATATTTACGAAAACGAGTTCGTCACGCTGCTCGGCCCCTCGGGCTGCGGCAAGACGACGCTGCTGCGCATCCTCGGCGGCTTTTTGCAGCCGACGGAGGGCAAGGTCCTCTTCGACGGCGAGGACATCGTCAACGTCCCGCCCTACAAGCGCGAGATCAACACCGTCTTTCAGAAGTACGCGCTCTTCCCGCACATGGACGTGTACGACAACATCGCCTTCGGCCTGACGCTCAAAAAGGAGCCGAAGGACGTTATCGAGCAGAAGGTCATGCGTATGCTGCGCCTTGTGAGCCTTGAGGATTACGCGCACCGCAACGTGACCGAGCTTTCCGGCGGCCAGCAGCAGCGCATCGCCATCGCCCGCGCGCTCGTCAACGAGCCGAGCGTGCTGCTGCTCGACGAGCCGCTCGGCGCGCTCGATTTAAAGCTGCGCAAGGAGATGCAGCAGGAGCTCAAATACATCCAGCAGGAGGTCGGCATCACCTTCATTTTCGTCACGCACGACCAGGAGGAAGCGCTGACGATGTCCGACAAGATCGTCGTCATGAATGCGGGCGAGATCCAGCAGATCGGCACGCCGACCGAGATCTACCGCAATCCCGTCAACGAGTTCGTCGCCAAGTTCATCGGCGAGACGAACATCATCGACGGCGTCATGCTCGAGGACGATCTCGTCATGTTTGAGGATAAGAAGTTCGCCTGCCGCGCCCGCGGCTACGGCAAAAACGAGAAGGTCGATGTCGTCATCCGCCCTGAGCATCTCGACATCGTCCCGCGCGCCGAGGGCATGCTCAAGGGCATGGTCAAGTCTCAGCTCTTCAAGGGCATGCACTATGAAACGATGGTCGAAACGCGCGTCGGCACGTCCATCACGGTGAAGATGCAGGTCTCGCAGGACCGCCCCGTTTACAACGAGGAAAAGGGCGAGAAGATCAGTGCGAACGCGTTCCTGCTCGACGTGGAGGACGTGGAGGAGCTCGACGACGCCAAGGTCGTGGCCCTCGCCTCCGCCGAGGCCTGGGACGCCGAGACCGAGGAGCCCATCTCCATCAAGACCGTCGAGTACGACATCAAGCCCGAGACCGGCAACTACACCGTCACCTTCTCCACCGCGAATGAAACGAGCATCACCGTGAAGGTGCTGGTCGTGGCCGAAAACCGCGTGGAGAGCAAGGTCTATCAGGAAGAGATCTACGCAATGAACTTCTTCAAAAAGGTCGAGGACATTCAGGAGAGCATCGCGCTCGACACCGACCTTGAGACCTGGGCCAGCGCCTCCGCCTGGTCGCTCGAGGACGGCGAGCAGGTCGAGATCACCGACGTGAAGTACGACTTTGACCCCGAGACCATCACCCCGGGCGTCTATGAGGTCACCTTCTCCACCGAGGGCTACGAGTACAAGGTCTCCACCACCCACGCCTTTGAAGAGGGCGAGCAGGTCGGTCTTGTGTTCCGGCCCGAGGACATCCACGTGATGAAGAAGGAGGGCCAGTGGTGAAGCGCTTTCGTTCCATGACCTATCCGTACATCGCGTGGATCATTGCGATCATCGTCGTGCCGATGCTCCTGATCATGCTCTACGCGTTTACGACCTCCGGCAACTCCGTGCTCACGTTCCAGTTCACCCTTGACAACTTTGCCCGCTTCGTCACGGACAAGGTCTTTATGGATGTGCTGCTGCGCTCGCTCTACATTGCCGTCATCACGACGCTCATCTGCATCGTGCTGGGCTACCCCATCGCCTATGTCATCGCCCAGCGCGGCAGCCGCAGCAACACCATCCTCATCCTGCTCATCACCATGCCCACCTGGGTCAACATGCTGGTGCGCACCTATGCGTGGATGGGCATTTTACAGGATGAGGGCATCCTCAACACCATTCTTTCCTGGTTCGGCATCGGCCCCGTGTCGATGATCCACACGAGCTTTGCCGTCATCCTCGGCATGGTGTATAACTTCATTCCCTTCATGATTTTACAGATCCACACCTCCCTTGCCAAGATGGACAAGAGCCTTCTTGAGGCGGCCAACGACCTCGGCGCAACGCCCGTGCAGGCGTTTCTGCGCGTCACGCTGCCGCTCAGCCTTCCCGGCGTCATCTCGGGCATCACGCTCGTGTTCCTGCCCGCGGTGTCGAGCTTCTTCATCCCCAAGCTTCTCGGCGGCGGACAGTATGTTCTCGTCGGCAACATCATCGAATCGCAGTTCCTCACCTCCGGCGACTGGAACTTCGGCTCGGCCATCTCGCTCATCATGGCGGTCATCATCATGATTTCGATGTGGCTCACGCGCAAGGCGGATGTTCAGGTCGCCTCGCAGGGAAAGGAGTGAGAGACGCATGAAAAAGAAATCGTCCGTCGGCTCCAACATCATCCTTGCCCTCACGCTGCTTTTCTTCTACCTTCCCATTCTCTATATCATCATCTTTTCGTTCAACGACTCCCGCTCGCTGACAAAGTTCAGCGGCTTCTCGCTGCGCTGGTATGAAAAGATGTTCGCGGATTCGACGATGATGGAGGCCGTGCTCTATACGGTCGTCATCGCCGTCATCGCGACGGTCATCGCAACCGTCGTCGGCACGATCACGGCCATCGGCCTTTCCAAGTCGAAAAAGGTCGTGCAGAAGATGGTCGAGCGCATCAACGACCTGCCTGTGATGAACCCCGATATCGTCACGGCCATCTCGCTTCTGATGTTCTTCAGCGTGCTGACGATCAAAAAGGGCTTCGGAACGCTGCTGCTCGCGCATATCATGTTCTGCATCCCCTATGTGATGCTCTCCGTCACGCCCAAGCTCCGCTCACTCGACCCCAACCTCATCGACGCGGCGATGGACCTCGGCGCAACGCCGTTCCAGGCGCTTACGAAGGTCATCGTGCCGCAGATCAAGCCGGGCATCATCTCCGGCGCGCTCATCGCGTTCACGATGAGCTTCGATGACTTTGTCATCTCCTACTTTACGACGGGCAACGGCGTGAGCAACATCTCCATTCTCGTCTACACGATGTCCAAGCGCGTCAACCCCTCGATCAACGCCCTTTCGACCATCGTGATCCTGCTCATCACGCTGGCGCTCGGCATCGTGAACATCGTGCCCCTCATGCGCGAAAAGCGCGGCACGGACGGCAAGGCCGGTCACGGCATGAGCCGCAGGGCCGTCGCTGCCGTCGCGGGCGTGCTCGTGCTCGCCATCCTCGGCGGCACCGTGGGCGCGGGCATCGCGCAGAACCGCAAGAGCGACGCCGCCGTTGAAAAGTACGGCAGCAACGTCCTCAAGCTCTATCTGCCGGGCGAATACCTGGGCGAGAACGTCATCTCTGACTTTGAAAAGCAGTTCGGCGTGCGCGTCATCGTCGAAAACTTCGACTCCAACGAGATGATGTATACCAAGCTCATGGCCGGCGACCGCTATGACGTGGTCATTCCCTCCGACTACATGATCGAGCGCCTGCTCAAGGAGGACTACCTCCAGCCGCTCGATCAGAGCCTCATCCCCAACATGGAAAATATGGACGACGCCGTGCGCGGCATGAGCTACGATCCCGACAACACCTGGTCCATCCCCTACTTCTGGGGCAGCGTGGGCCTTGTCTACAACCACGAGAACGTCGATCCCGCCGTTGTCGAGGCCGAGGGCTGGGAGATCCTCCGCAACACCGACTACGCCGGTCACATCTACATTTACGATTCCGAGCGCGATTCGTTCATGATGGCCTTCAAGGCGCTCGGCTACTCGATGAATACCGACGACCCCGACGAGATCAACGACGCCTACGAGTGGCTGCTGCAGATGAACAACACCATGTCCCCCGTCTACGTGACCGACGAGGTCATCGACGGCATGATGAACGGCTACAAGGATATCGCTGTCGTCTACTCCGGCGACGCGACCGTCATTCTCGACGAGAACGAGGACATGAGCTTCTACATGCCGGACCAGGGCACGAACATCTGGTGCGACGCGATGGTCATTCCCAAGAACGCCGAGAACCCCAAGCTCGCCCACGAGTTCATCAATTACATGCTCACCTACGAGGCCGCATTTGACAACACCGAAACGGTGGGTTATACTTCTCCCAACGCGGAAGTGTTTGAAGAAATGACCTCGTCCGAGGACCTCTACGCCGAAAACGCCGCCTATCTCCCCCGCAGCGGCTACGAAAACGATGAGTTGTTCCACGACAACCAGATCCTCATGCGCGAGCTCAGCCGCCTGTGGATCAAGGTCAAAGCCGCCAAGTAAGCAAAAGCAAAGGAGTATGAATCATGAAAATCGGAGATACTTTTACCGTTAAGAAAACCGTCACGGAGGACATGACCGCTGCCGCGCTCGGCAGCGGCGGCCTTCCGGTGTTCGGCACGCCGTACCTTGTCGCCATGATCGAAAGCGCCGCCTTCACCTACCTCCAGCAGGAGCTGCCCGAGGGTAAGAGCACCGTCGGCACCATGGTACAGACCTCTCACCTCTCCCCCTCCCCCGTCGGGATGGAGGTCAGCGTCACCGTGGAGGTGACGGGCATCTCCCCCAACGGCAAGATGATCGACTTCAAGGCCACGGCCAGCGACGCCGCCGGTCTCATCGGCGAGGGCACGCACCAGCGCGCCGTCATCACCGTGGACCGCTTCATGGAAAAGTGCCAGGCCAAGCTGGCGGAATAAGGAGGAAGCATGCACTATTCCGGAGCCGTTTACCGTCCCCCCAGCGAGGCGCGCAGCCTGATCGTGCAGTGCACGCTCGGGTGCAGCCACAACAAGTGCGCCTTCTGCACGATGTACAAGGATAAGAAGTTCTCCATCAACCCCATCGAGCAGGTCCTCTCGGACCTTGCGGAGTCCCTCGCCTACGCCGGTTATATCGAAAAGATCTTTTTGGCCGACGGCGACGCGCTCATCCTGCCGATGGACTACCTTCTCACCGTACTCGACTATATCCGCGACAACTTCCCCAAATGTAAGCGCGTCGCGGCCTACGCCACGACCAAGGCCATCATGCGCAAGACCGACGAGGAACTGCGCACGCTGCGCGCTCACGGGCTCGGCATCGTCTACATCGGCCTTGAAAGCGGCAATGAGGCGCTTTTGGAGAAGTACTGCAAGGGCGTTACGGCCGAGGAGATCGTCGTCAACACCATCCGCTGCAAGCAGGCCGGCATCGCCACCTCCGTCACCGCCATCAACGGCATGGCGGGCGCGAACGGCGACTGGCAGGCCCACGCGATCGACACGGCGAAGGCCGTTTCCCGCATGAAGCCGGACTATATCGCGTTTCTGACGCTTCGCGTCTACTCCGGCACGCCGCTGCACGACTGGATTGAGCGCGGCGAGTTCAAGATGATGGAGCCGCCCGAACTGATGCGCGAGACGAAGCTTTTCCTTGAGCACATCGACTCCGAGGGCAGCGTGTTCCGCTCGAACCACGCCTCGAACTACCTCCCCCTCGGCGGCACGCTCAACCGTGACCGCGAAACGCTCATCCACACGATCGACGAAGCGCTCGACGGCAAGGTCCGCCTGCGCCGCGCCGTGGAACTGGGACTGTAACAAGTAAAAAATAAGGCCTGCCGCAGGGCAGGTCTTATTTTTCGTCTTTTTATTCAGCGCTTTCCCAGAAGCGCTCGTGCTCTTCTGTGCCGCCGTCGCCGCAGAAGGTGATTCTCGCGCCCTCCATCGCGCTGACGCCGGCCTCGCTGTAAATGCCGATCGCTTCGGTCCCTTCAAAGAAGCGGACATTTGTCGCGCTGTGACTGGGGGCCGCGTCGTAGGCGGCGGCCTGCGCCTTTGCAAGCTTCAGCTCGTCCTGCGCGCCGCTTTTTTCGCCGCTGTCATACAGCAGGCGCGCAAGTCCCGCGTGCGTCATCGCGCTGATCTTGTCGAACTCGCTGATCTGACCATCCTTCCGCAGGCCTTCCATCACCGTGTCCTTCCAGTGCAGGATCTCAACGGCGGCGCGTCGGTCTCCGCGCGCTTCGTACACATTGGCAAAGCCGTCGCACACGCGCAGAAGCGACGCGGCAGCGCGCAGCAGCGCCATCGAAAGATAGGGCACCCCCTCCTCGCGCCGCTCCTTCACGCCCGCAAGCAGACAGCCGATGAGGTCATCCAGCAGTCCGCAGGCATTGTTCTCCTTGTAGAGCGCGAGCGCGCGCTCCCATTCGTCCATGTTGAGCAGCGTATCCGCCATGTCGAGCCGGATCGACATCTCGCTGATCTCGGGATCGCTGTTCTGCGAAAGCAGACGCAGCGAATGCGTCAGAAGGTCCAGCGCGCGGCGCAGCAGCTTCTTGTCCTTCCGCTCCGCCCCGGCCATGCCGAGGAGCTTCGCGCTCTCGTAAACGACCGTGAACGTGTTCGGGAACTTCTGCAGAGCCTTGTCCGCCTCGGCAATACCCTCGTCATACTTGTCCGCGCGGCGCAGCAGCCGCAGCCGCTCGCTCACGCTCGCGCGGTCGTTCGAGCGCAGCCGGTAGCCCAAAAGCGCATCGACCGACAGATCGAAAAAGTCCGCCAGCTCCATCAGCATCGATATCTCCGGCAAACTCTGCCCCTGCTCCCACTTGCTCACCGCCGCAATGGAGACCCCCATCGCCTCCGCCAGCTGCTCCTGCGTCAGCCCCTTCTGCTTGCGGTAAAAACGGATCTGCTCCGCCACTCGATTTTCCATCGTCCTGCTCCTTTCGTGCCCTCAAGGGGTTTTCTTTTTTGTCTGTGAGCGCAGTATACCGCCCCAAACGCAGAATGAACAGCGATCAACGGTAGAATTGGTTGAAATATTTTTCAACCATCAGTAGATGTCATAAGTATCGCTCGCCGCGCCTCCCCAGCGGCGGCAAGCGAAGCGATGCCGCCGCCACCACACTCCCCCAGCACAGCGAGCGAAGCAAAGCCGCGCCCGCACGCACCGGCAAAACAACGCAGGTCAGCAGCGCACCGCTCGCCGTGCGGCGAGCCGCAGGCAATGCCGCACAGCCACGCACACACCGGCGAACCAGCTCCCGTCACTCGCACCCCACGGAGTAGGGCGCGGTTGATCGCACCCACGAATCGCAGAAGGCTCATGGCGAAGCCATGTACACCGCAGTGCACTCCGCAGGCAAAAAGGTCGTTCAAGCCCCAATCCCGCAATGTGCGGGGTCGAGGGGCAAGGCCCCTCGTCTTTCTCTCGGGGGATCAAAAGGGGGATACTCTCTTCGAAAAGAGAGTATCCCCCTTTCACTGCGCCCCCCGTCGGGGGTATTAAAACAGTGTCAATTGACTTGTCTCCGGCAGCCCCGCGAATGCGCCCAGCGCCCTGAGCTGGTCGATGTGCGACTGCGAGAGCTTGTTGCAGCACATGGAAAATTCCTCGACTGACGTAAAGCTCTTTCCCTTGCGCTTCTCAACGGTGTCGAGCGCGGCGGTCTCGCCAAGGCCGCGGACGGAGGTGAACGGCGGCAGCAGGCCGTTTTCCGTTACGACGAACTTCGTCGCGTCGCTGCGGTAAATGTCGATGGGCTCAAAGTGGAAGCCGCGCAGGCAGAATTCGTAGCAGACCTCGAGTGTGGTCATCAGGTCCTGCTCCACGGCGGTCGCGTCCTTGTTGTTTTCAATCTCGCGGATGCGCAATCGCAGCGCGTCGGCGTCCTTGCAGCACTCGGCGGCATCGAACGCCTTGGCGCGGATGGAGAAGAACGTCGCGTAGAACGCGAGCGGCTCGTGGACCTTGAACCACGCAATGCGGAACGCCATCATGACGTAGGCGACCGCGTGCGCCTTCGGGAAGAGGTAGCCGATCTTCGCAAGCGACTCGATGTACCACTCGGGCACGTCGTGCTTGCGCATCTCCTCGACCCACATCGGCCAGTCCCCCGCCTTGCCCTTTTTGACCTTGCCCTTACGCACGGCCTCCATGATCTTGAAGCTCATCTTCGGCTCAAGGCCCATGGAAATGAGGTAAAGCATGATATCGTCACGGCAGCCGACGGTCTCCAGAACGCTTGCCGTGCCGCTGACGATCAGGTCCTTCGCGTTGCCGAGCCACACGTCCGTGCCGTGGGAGAAGCCCGACAGGCGCAGCAGCGTGTTGAAGTCCTTCGGCTGGGTATCGACGAGCATCTGGCGCGTGAAGCGCGTGTTGAACTCCGGGATGGCGACGGCGCCCGTGGGGCCGAGCACCTCGTCGTTCTCGTAGCCGAGGACCTTGGACGAGATGAAGATGGACATCGTGTCCGGATCGTCGAGCGGGATCTGGCGGGCGTTCACGCCCGTGATGCTCTCGAGCATGCGGATCATCGTCGGGTCATCGTGGCCGAGCATATCGAGCTTGAGGAGGTTATCCTCCATGCAGTGATATTCAAAGTGCGTGGTGATCGTGTCGCTCTCCGGGTCGTCCGCCGGGTGCTGGACGGGGCAGAAATCCTCGATGTCCATATCGTCCGGCACGACGACCAGACCGCCGGGGTGCTGGCCCGTCGTGCGGCGCACGCCGACGCAGCCCGCCGTCAGGCGGTCGATCTCCGCCGTACCGGCGGCAATGCCGTTTTCCTCGACGTATTTTTTGACAAAGCCGTAGGCCGTCTTTTCCGCGAGCGTACCGATCGTACCCGCGCGGAACACCTGCGTCTTGCCGAACATCTCGACCGCATGCGCGTGGGCGCGCGCCTGGTATTCGCCCGAAAAGTTCAGGTCGATATCCGGCACCTTGCCGCCGCCGTAGCCGAGGAAGGTCTCAAACGGGATGTCGAAGCCGTCCTTGGCGTATTTCGCCCCGCAGACGGGGCACATTTTATCGGGCATATCCGCGCCGCAGCCGTATTCACCGGCGTGGAACTCCACATTGCGGCACTCGGGACAACGGTAGTGCGGCGGGAGGGCGTTGACCTCGGTGATGCCCGCCATGTACGCGACGAGCGACGAGCCGACCGACCCTCGCGAGCCGACCAGATACCCGCACTCGAGCGAGCGCTGCACGAGCTTCTGCGCCGACATGTAAACCACGTCGTACTTGCCCAGAATGCTGCCGAGCTCGACGTTCAGGCGGTCCACGATGATCTGCGGCAGATCGTCGCCGTAGAGCTCGTGCGCCTTGCCCCAGACCATGCGGTTGAGGTCCTCCTCCGAGTTTTCAAGGCGCGGCGGGAAGAGCTTGCCCTTGGGCAGAAGCTCGATATCCTCCACCTGCTCGGCGATGGCGCGCGTGTTGGTCACAACGACCTCGTAGGCCTTCTCCCTGCCGAGATACGAAAACTCCTCGAGCATCTCGTCCGTCGTGCGGAAGTAGAGCGGCACGGGCGCGTTCGCGTCGGCAAACTTTTTCGACGCAAGCAGGATGTGGCGGTAGACCTCATCCTCGGGGTCGAGGAAGTGCACGTCGCCCGTCGCGCAGACGGGCTTGCCCAGCTCCTCGCCCAGGCGGACGACCGTGCGGTTGAAGTTCTTGAGGTCCTCGTCGCTGCTCACCGTGCCGTCGCGCACCATGAAGCGGTTGTTGCCGAGCGGCTGAATTTCAAGGTAGTCGTAGAACGAGGCGATGCGCTTGAGCTCGTTCCAGTCCTTGTGGTCCACGATCGCGCGGAACAGCTCGCCCGCCTCGCAGGCCGAGCCGACGATCAGCCCCTCGCGATGCTGGATGAGCTCGCTTTTCGGGATGATCGGCACGCGCTTGAAGTATTTGAGGTTCGACGCCGAGATGAGCTGGTAGAGGTTTTTCAGGCCCACCTTATTTTTGGCGATCAGGATGATGTGCTTCGGGAAGCGGCTGCGCTTCGCGCCCTGCGGGCGGAGCTTGGTCATCTCGTCGTTGATCTGCTGCAAGCTCGTCACGCCGCGCGCTTCGAGCATGGGGAAGAATTTTGCCAGCATCTGCGCCACCGGCACTGCGTCGTCAGACGCGCGGTGGTGGTTGAACTGCGGCAGCTGCAGATGGTCGGCCACGATGTCGAGCTTGAACTTCGTCAGCTCCGGCAGCAGATTCTGCGCGAAGATGAGCGTATCGAGATACGTCGGCTCGAAGGGGATGCCGCACTTTTTGCAGCCCGCGCGGATGAAGCTGATGTCGAACTCCGCGTTGTGCGCGGCGAGCGGGCGTTCGCCCGCGAAATCGAGAAAGGCGTGCAGCGCATCCTCGAGCTTCGGCGCGCCGCGCAGCATCTCGTCGGTGATGCCGGTCAGGCCGATGATCTCGGGCGACAGCCTGCGCTCGGGATCGACAAAGGTCTGGAACGTGTCGGTGATCTCGCCGTTTTTGAGGATGACCGCGCCGATCTCGGTGATGGCGTCGTGCGCGACCTTCAGTCCCGTCGTTTCAATGTCGAAGCAGCAGATCTCGGTCGAAAAATCGCCGTCCTGCGTGCCGTGCACACAGATGCGGTCGTCGATGTTGTTGAGAAAATAGCCCTCGCAGCCGTAAAGGACTTTTATTTTACCCTCCCCGGCATGCCAGGCATCCGGGAAGCTCTGCGCCACGCCGTGATCCGTGATGGCGATGGCGGGCATGCCCCACTTGATCGCGCGGTTCACCACCGTGGCCGTATCGGTCAGCGCGTCCATGTTGGACATGCGAGTATGCAGGTGCAGCTCCACGCGCTTTTCCTCCGCCTTGTCTCTGCGCTCCTCATGCTCGATCTGCATGATATCCTGCGGGTTGAGCTGCATGTCCTTGCCGTCGAAGGAAAGCTCCATGCGGCCGCTGACGCGCAGCCACATGCCGTTTGAGATTTTGCCGTTCACCTCGGCCGCCTCGCGCTCGGGAAGGCTGCGGCGAATGATGAGCGAGCCCTCATAGTCCGTGATCTCGAGCAGCATCGTCCACACGCCGGGACGGCGCGTCTCATGGCAGTCGAACTTGAATACCTTGCCCTCGACCACGACATGACCGGCCTTGGGCGTCAGCTCGCTGATGGGGAGCACCCTCCCCTTGGCGATCTCGCGGCCCATGATGACGCTGCCTCCGCCGCTGACCTTGTGCCCCGCGTTTTTCATCATGTCGGGAAAGGCCTCGGCGGTCGATTTGACGCGGATGGTCACGCGCCTTAGATCGTAGCTGCGCGCAAGCAGCTGCTCGACCGTTTCGCGCGTTGAATCCGTCATCTCCGCGCGCACGGTCATGTCGAGCGTCATCGTGCGTTTTTCCGGCTCGAGCACCATGTTCGTGACCATCGCGGCGTTGAGCGGCACGCGCAGGTCGAAGTCCGGCGAAAAGTCGGTGAATAATTCAAAAAAAGGAATCTTTTGTGCCATAGCCACAACCTTATCTCAGAGTTTTTCGATCTCCTCCATCAGCGCGTCCACAAGCTTCTCCTGCGGGACCTTGTAAAGCACTTTCCCTTTCCGGAAGATCATGCCCTCGCCCTTGCCGCCGGCCACGCCGATGTCCGCTGCCGAGGCCTCGCCCGGACCGTTGACGACGCAGCCCATCACGGCGACCGTGATGTTCTTTTTGCAGTCGGCCAGACGGCGTTCCAACTCCTCGGCGATGGGGATCATATTGTACGCCGTGCGGCCGCAGGTCGGGCAGGAGACAAGGTTCACGCCGCTGCGGCGGATGCCGCAGGCCTGCAAAATGCGCTTGGCGGCGTAGACCTCCTCCACGGGGTCCGCCGTGAGCGAGACGCGCATCGTATCGCCGATGCCCTCGCACAAAAGCCCGCCGATGCCGATGGCCGACTTGATAAGCCCCATCGAGGGCGTGCCCGCCTCGGTCACGCCGAGGTGGAGCGGATAATCGACCTTTTCATGCAGCAGGCGGTAGGCCGCCATATTGAGCGGTACATCCGAGCTTTTGACCGAGATGCAGATATCGGTGAAGTCGAATTTTTCAAGCAGCCGCACATGGCGCAGCGCACTCTCCACGAGCGCCTCGGGCGTGACGCGCCCGTATTTGGCAAGCAGCTCCTTTTCAAGCGAGCCGCCGTTCACGCCAATGCGGATGGGGACCTTGTGCGCCCGGCAGGCGTCCACGACCGCCTTGACGCGCTCCTCTCCCCCGATATTGCCGGGGTTGATGCGGATCTTGTCGGCTCCGCGCGCCGCGGCCTCCACGGCAAGGCGGTAGTCGAAGTGGATATCCGCCACGAGCGGGATGGAGATATGCTCTTTGATCTCGCTCAGCGCGTGCGCGGCCTCCATATCCGGCACGGTGACGCGCACGATCTCGCAGCCCGCCTGCTCCATCGCACAGATCTGCGCGATGGTGGCCTTCGCATCCTCGGTGCGGGTGTTGCACATCGACTGAATGGTGACCGGCGCGCCGCCGCCAATGGCGACGCCGCCCGCGATGATCTGCTTACTCATACATACATCCCCTTATAAAAGTTTCACGATGTCATGGAACGTGACAAACAGCATCAGCGCCATCAAAAGCGCGAAGCCGATGCCGTTGATGACGTTCAGATATTTGGACGGGATCTCCTTCTTAAAAAGCGCCACAGCGACGCCATTGACCAGCAGGAACAGCACATGCCCGCCGTCGAGCGCGGGCAGCGGCAGAAGGTTCATCACTGCAAGGTTCACCGCGATCATCGCGGCAAAGTACAGGATGTTTTCAAGCGCCGCGCCGAAGCCCTCGGCCGCTTCCGTCTCCTTGCCGACCTCCGTGATGGTCGAAACGATGCCGACCGGGCCGCTCAGATCGTCCACCCCGGCCGCGCCGGAAATAAGCATCTGTAAGCTCAGGCGCACCAGACGGACATAGTCCATCGTCTGATACCAGCTGTACTGGAGCTTGTTGAAAAACGTTGCCTCGACGAGCCCGCCGTAGGTGAAGCCGTAGGCCTCGTATTCCTGGCCGCTTTCGTCGGTGTAGACCTGCTTTGTGAGCGTGCGGTCGAGCTTCTTCCCGTCGCGCAGCACGGTCATCTCGAGCGTGCCCGTGTCGCCGCCGAGGCTCATGATGAGCGAAACGTCGCTCTTTAAATACACGCGCTCGCCGTTGATGGCGTAGATCACGTCGCCGGGCATCAGCCCCTCCTCTCCCTGCTGGGGGAAGTCCGGATTGAGCTCGACGATCTCCGAGGTGTAGAACGCGTGCGCGCCCGCATACAGGCAGACGATGATGAGAAGCCCTGTCAGAAAGTTCATGAACGCGCCCGCAACGAAGATGATGAACTTCTTCCACCAGACCTGGCGGTTGAGCGCGCGCTCGTCGTCAGAATCCTCGTCCTCGCCCTCCATGGCGCAGAAGCCGCCGATGGGCAGAAGGCGCAGGGAATACTCGGTGTCGCCCTTCGTCTTGTGAAAAAGCTGCGGGCCCATGCCGATGGAAAATTCGTTCACGCGCACGCCGCAGGCCTTGGCCGCCAAAAAGTGACCCAGCTCGTGCACGGCGATAAGCACGCCGAAAATCAGGATCGCAATGAGAATATAAACCATGGTCTCTCCTATCAAAGTGAGTTCAGACGCCCGCGCACGACCGCTCTCGCGCGCCGGTCTGCTTCCAGAATATCCGAAAGCTGCGGCTGATATACCGTCTGCGCTTCGTCGAGCGCCGCTTCGATGAGCTCCGGGATCGCACAGATGCCGATCTCATCGCGCAGAAAGGCGGCGACCGCCTCCTCGTTCGCGCCGTTCATCGCCGCGCAGTAGATATTGCCGACGGCGGCGCACTGCCTGGCGATCTTCAGGCAGCGAAAAACCTCCTCGTCCGGCTCGGCAAACGTGAGCGGCGGGCATTTGAGAAGGTCCAGCGGCTCGGCGGGCGAGACCGCCCGGTTGGGATAGGTCATCGCATAGCGGATGGGCAGTTTCATGTCCGGCGTGCCGAGCTGGGCGAGCATCGCCCCGTCGTGGAACTCGACGAGCGAATGCACGATGCTCTGGCGGTGGATGACCGCGTCCACCTGCCGCAGCGGCAGGCGGTAAAGGCGCATGGCCTCGATGATCTCAAGGCCCTTGTTCATGAGGGTCGCTGAATCGATGGTGATCTTCGCGCCCATGGTCCAGTTCGGGTGCTTGAGCGCGTCCGCCTTCGTCTTGGCCGAAAGCTCCTGCGCGCTCAGGCCGTAGAAGGGACCGCCCGAGCAGGTCAGGATCAGGCGCCTGATCTCACCGCGGCCGCGGCAGCCCTGCAGGCACTGGAAGATGGCGCTGTGCTCGCTGTCCACGGGCACGATCTCCGCGCCGTATTTTTCCGCTGCGTCCACCACAAGTTCGCCCGCGCAGACAAGCGTTTCCTTGTTGGCAAGCGCGATGCGCTTTTTCTTTTCGATCGCGGCAAGCGTCGGCTTTAAGCCGATCATGCCCATCACGGCGGTCACGACGGTGTCGGCGGCGTCCGCCGTGGCGGCGGCAAGAAGTCCGTCCATGCCCGAGCGCACCTCGACGCTTGTATCGGACAGGCGCGCGCGAAGCTCCTTCGCCGCGTCCTCGTCATAAAGCACAGCAAGACGCGGGGAAAATTCCCGCGCCTGCCGTTCGATGAGATCAACGCTTTTGTTCGCCGTCAGCGCGGCGACGGAAAGCCCCAGCTCGCGCGCCACCTCGAGTGTCTGGCGGCCGATGGAGCCGGTGGATCCCAGTAAAGCAATACTCCTTGTCATAGCAGGCCTCCGCAGACCGCGGCCCACACGACCGGCGCGATAAAGAGCGTGGAATCAAAGCGGTCGAGCATGCCGCCGTGGGTCAGGAAGAGGTGGCTATAGTCCTTGATGCCTGCCTCGCGCTTGACGAGCGACATCGAAAGATCGCCGAGCTGGCCGAAGATGTTGGCCACCACGCCGACGAGAATGAGCATCAGGAAATCCGGCTCATAGCCGAGCCACGCTCTGCCGACAACGCCCAGCAGCGCCATCGCGAGCGCGCTGCCGATGGGGCCGCCGATCGCACCCGCCCAGGTCTTGTGCGGGCTGACGTGCGGCGCCATCTTGCGCTTGCCGAACCACATGCCGAAATACATCGACAGCGCGTCGCCCGCAAAGGCGACGCAGAACGGCGCGAGCACATAGACCTTGCCGAAGTCCGCGCAGCCCCGCAGCAATGCGATGCTGCTGTAGAGCGTGGGAAACACGATGCCGCCGACGACCGCGACGCAAAGCGTGGAAAACGCAAGCGGCGTCTCGCTGCCGAAACGGTGCACGGCGATCAGAAACAGCAGCATGACGAACGCCCAGCGCAGCACAGTCACGGTTTCGAGCGTACCGAAAAACGTCCATTCACGGTAATAGAGCAGTACCTCATGCACTGCGGCGCTCACGATCGTGAGCACATATACACTCACCGGTGCATCTTTGCCCGCCACGTGCAGCAGCTCATACGCCGCAATGCCCGCAATGCCGCAGACGACGAGCATCGTCGCCCACGCGGGACAGGCCAGAAGCACCGCCAGCAGCGCCGGCAGTCCAACGACCACCACCAACCATCTCTGTTTCATTTCTGTTTCTCCTGTTTGATTCCGCCGAAGCGGCGCTCGCGGTGCTGATACGCGACGAGCGCCTTGTCGAATTCTTTTTCGGTAAAGTCGGGCCAGAGCGTGTCGCAGAAGTAAAATTCGCTGTACGCGCACTGCCAGAGAAGATAATTGCTGATGCGCTTCTCCCCGCCGGGGCGGATGAGAAGGTCGGGGTCGGGCAGACCGTTTGAATAGAGGTAGTGCGAAAAGCCCTCCTCCGTCAGTGCATCTGCGTCCGCACGGCCCGCCGCGCAGTCGTGCGCGAAGGCGCGGGCCGCGTGCAGGATCTCGTCACGCCCGCCATAGTTCAGGCAGACGTTTGCCTGAAAGCCTTCAATGCGGGACGAAATTTCGTTCGTCTCGTCGATGAGCACGCGCAGCTCGGGCGTCAGCACGCTCAGATCGCCTAAAAAGCGCAGGCGGTTGCCGTCCTTTTCCATCGTGTCGATGCACTCGTGCAGGTACTGCTCGAGTAAGCGCATGATGCCGTCTACCTCGTCCTTCGGGCGCTTCCAGTTCTCGGTCGAGAAGGCGTAGACCGTGAGGTAGTCGATGCCCAAATTCTTGCAGTAGGTGCCAAGCCTGCGGAACGTCTCCGCCCCGGCCTTGTGACCGGCCGAGCGCGGCAGGCCGCGCTTCTGCGCCCAGCGGCCGTTACCGTCCATAATGACGGCAACATGACAAGGCAGGTTGTTCAAGTCAACCTGCCCTGCCCTGTTCTCTTTGGAAAAAAGGCCCATCAGACCGCCATGAGCTCCTTCTCTTTCTTGTCGAGAAGGGCATCGACCTCTTTGCACATATCGTCGGTCAGCTTCTGGAGGTCCTTTTCGGCGATCTTCAGATCGTCCTCGGTGATCTCGCTGGCCTTCTGCTTTTTCTTGAAGGCGTCCATCGCGTCGCGGCGGATGTTGCGGATGGCGACCTTGCCGGCCTCGGAATACTTGTGGATCTGCTTGACGAGCTCCTTGCGGCGCTCCTCGGTCAGCTGCGGGAAGTTCAGGCGGATGGACTTGCCGTCGTTCTGCGGGTTGATGCCGAGATCAGACTCCTGGATCGCGCGCTCGATGGGCTTGAGGGCCGTGCCGTCCCAGGGGGTGATAACGAGCTGGCGCGGGTCGGGAGAGGCGATGGCCGCGATCTGCTGGATGGGCGTGGGAGAGCCGTAGTAGTCCACGCTGATGCGGTCGAGCACGGAAGCGTTGGCGCGGCCGGCGCGCACGGAAGCGAAGTCCGCGCTCACGGCCTCGATGCTCTTTTTCATTTTGTCGGAATAAACCTTATAATCGTCTTTATTCATGGGGAAACCTCCTCAAAAATTTTTATCGTAAAACCGCAGATGCGGGGCCGCTCAGGTTTCGCCGACGATGGTGCCGATCTTTTCGCCCTGCACCGCGCGGACGATGTTCTCCGGGTCCTTGAGGGCAAAGACCAGAACGGGGATATGGTTGTCCATTGAAAGGGACGTGGCCGTGGAGTCCATGACGGCAAGATGCTGCGCAAGGACCTCCTCGTAGGTGATCGCGTCATACTTGACGGCGCTCGCGTCCTTCGCGGGATCGGCGTTGTAGACGCCGTCGATGTTCTTCGCAAGCAGGATCACGTCGGCGTTGATCTCCGCCGCGCGCAGCACCGCCGCGGTGTCCGTGGAGAAGAACGGCGAGCCGATGCCGCAGCCGAAAAGCACCACGCGGCCCTTTTCCAGGTGCCGGATCGCGCGGGCGCGGATGTAGGGCTCGGCGACCTCCTTGATCTCCAGCGCCGTCTGCACGCGCACGTCAACGCCCTTCTGCTCCAGAACGTCCGCCACCGCCATGCAGTTCATCGCCGTGGCCAGCATTCCCATATGGTCGGCGCGGGTGCGCTCAATGTAGCCCTCGCCGTTTTTCACGCCGCGCCAGAAGTTGCCGCCGCCGATGACGACGCCCATCTCAACGCCCATTTCGTTGCAGCGCTTGATGACGTCGCACACTCTCGAGACCACGTCGAAATCAAATCCAAAGTGCTTCTCGCCCGCCAGCGCCTCGCCGCTGATCTTGAGCAGCACGCGCTTATACTTCAGCTGAGACATACTCATCCATCTCCCCTTTCAGGAATCAAATTCAAATTTTCGCAAGATATATTTTAGCGTATTTTTCTCCTTTTGTACAGAGGGAGAAGCGTAAACTTTTTTTACAAATTCGCCGCTTTCTTTTTGGGCGCTCCCGCCGCGGCGCAGAAAAAAGCAGCCGTACCGGCACGGCTGCTTTTTTAAGTGTTTTTACTGGATGCCCTTGATACGGATGAGGTCCTTCAAAATCTCGACGGTGCCCTCGATGCCAAGCAGGCTCGAGTCGATGCACAGGTCATAGCTCTTGGCGTCGCCCCAGTCCTTTGCGGAGTAATAGTTATAGTAGGACGCGCGGGACTTGTCGGTCTTTTTGATGCGCTCCCTGGCCTCGTTCTCACTCACGTTGTTGCGCGCGGCGACGCGCTTGATGCGGTTCTCGAGCGGAGCCGTAATGAAGAGGTTGATGACATCGTCGCGGTCCTTGAGCGCGTAGTCCGCGCAGCGGCCGATGAGCACGCAGGGGCCCTTGTCGGCGAGCTTTTTGATCGTGTCGTAGGTCGCAAGGTAGACCTGCTGCTCGATGGAGCCCTTGGGCGTCACGTGATTCATCGAGAAGGAATACGGGTCCATCGCGATGGAATAGAGAAAGCTCTTGGGGCGTTCGTCAAAGGAACGGAAGAGCTCTTCGCAAAGTCCGCTCTCCTCTGCCGCTTTTTTGAGCAGCAGGTCGTCATAATAGGCAATGCCGAGCTGCTGAGCCAGCATCGTGCCGATCTCGCGTCCGCCGCTTCCGTATTGTCTTCCAACTGTAATGACCATATAGATTCCTCCTTTTTCGCGCCAATCAAAGCCTATAGCAAAAGTGGTGCTATGGATATTATAGCACCACTTTCTGCATCAGGCAATCTTTTTTGTTGCATCAGCCCTGCAAATCCGTTCGTTAGAAGTCGATCTCTTTGCCGAGGCGGCGGTACATCGTCTTTTTTACGGCGCGGAAGATATTTTCATACCCCGTGCAGCGGCACAGATGCCCGGAGAGGAGCTTGCGCAGCTCATCGTCGGAGTAGAGCTTCCCCGTTTCCAGGATCTCCACCGCCGTCATGATGAAGCCCGGCGTGCAGAAGCCGCACTGGACCGCCGTTTCCTCGATGAAGGCCTGCTGAATGTCGCTCAGCTCCCCGCTGGGACCGAGCAGGCTCTCGAGCGTGCGGATATGCTTGCCCTCGGCCCAGACGGCGAGGTAAATGCAGGAGTTGAAGGCCTCGCCGTCGATGATGACGTTGCACGCGCCGCACTCGCCGACCTCGCAGCCCTTTTTCACGGAGGTCATGTGGTAGTCGTTTCGCAGCATGTCGGTCAGCGACGCGCGCACATCGACCATTTTTTCAACGTCCTTGCCGTTCAAATTGAACCGCACCAGCTTGTACTGACTCATTCAAGAACACCTCCCGCCCGTTTGATGGACTCGATCAGGCAGCGCTTGGCCATCTCGACGGCGATGTGCTCGCGGAAGGCCTTGGAGGCGCGCCAGCTGTCGCGCGCGTGGATATCGTTGAGCACGGCAAGGGAAAACTCCTCCGCCGTCTCAAGTGTCAAGGGCTTATCCTTGGCAGCCGCTTCCGCACTCGGGCAGCGCATCGGCACGGGACCGGCGACGCCGTAGGCGATGCGGGCGCGCTCAATGGTCTTTTTGTCCGCGCTCAATCGCACGTTCACGCTGCACCCGAGCGTCGCAATGTCCATGGCGTTGCGCATGGCGTACTTGATGTAGTAGCCATAGCAGTTTTCATAGCTCGCCTTCGGGATCAGGATCGCGGTCTGGAGCTCGCCGTCCTCCACGCGGATATCGACCTGACCCGCCTTGATGTAAAACTCCTTGATGGGCAGGCGGCGGACGCCGTTTTTCCCCGTCAGCTCCACGATGGCCTCCCACGCGTGCAGCGTGGAGGCGGAGTCCGCGCTCGTCACGCCGTTGCAGGTGTTGCCGCCGATGGTGCCGATGTTTCGGATCTGCGGGCCGCCGACCATATCGACCGCCTCGCCGAGAACGCCGATGTACTTCTGGATGATGGGGTCGCGCGTAATGTGGGAAAAGCTCGAGAGCGAGCCGATGCGGATGTTCTCGTCCGCGTCGATGCTCACGCCGCGCAGCTCGTTCAGGCCGTAGATGGAGATCAGCTCCTTCCCGGCGCGCTTGCCCTCGCGCATCTGCACGAGCACGTCGCTGCCGCCGGCGATGATCTGCGCCTCGGGATGCTCCAAGCGGAGAGCGACGGCGTTTTCGACGCTTTCGGCCTCGTAGAGCGCTTTCATATCATACATGGCTCACTTCTCCTCCTTCCAGCTGTCGCGGATGAGCCCCGCTTTGCTGAACTCGGCATACAGCACATGGGGCGTGATGGGAACGGTGTCGATGGCAACGCCGGTGGCGTTGTAGATGGCGTTGCGGATGGCCGGCGCGCCAGAGCAGGCGGGCGGCTCGCCGAGCGCCTTTGTGCCGAACGGCGAGGTCGGCTCCGGATTCTCGATGAACTGCGCTTCAAGGTGCGGATGGTCCATAAAGGTCGAGAGCTTGTAGTCGAGCAGATTGTTATTGAGCGGTCTTCCCGTCTTTTCATCGAAGAGCAGCTGCTCGCTCATCCCGTAGCCGATGGCCATCGACATGCCGCCGTGGACCTGCGCCTCGGCAAGCGCGGGGTTGATGAGCTTGCCGCAGTCATGCACGTTGATGATCTTCTTGAGCGTCACCTTGCACATCGGGATATCGACCTCGACGTCGGCAAAGGTGCAGCCGAAGGAATAGGCGTTGTTGCGGATGGTGTAGGTCGATTCGGCGGTGATGTGCTCGGAGTCCGCGGCGTTGTACTGTGCGGTCATCGCAAGCTCGCGGAGCGTCATGAGCACCAAGCCGTCGCCCCTGCGGATGATATTGCCGTCAACAATATCCATATTGTCGATGGCCTGACGGGTGAGCTTTGTCGCGTATTCAAGGATCTTTCTGCGCAGCAGCGTCGCCGTCTGGCGGATGGAAAAGCCCGCCACGTAGGTCTGGCGGCTCGCGTAAGCGCCAAGGCCCGTGGGCGTGATGTCGGTATCCTGGCAGGAAACGACGCGCACGTCGTGATAGCTCGCAAGGCCGACGGCCTCAGCCGTCATCTGCGCGTAGGCCGTATCCGCACCCTGACCGATCTCCGTCTCGCCGCACTGCATCGTCACCGTGCCGTCAAGGTTGAGCTGCATGCGGTTGCTGGAGGTCTCGAGCGAGATAGGATACACCGCCGTATTGTACCAGAAGGCCGCAACGCCGATGCCGCGGCGGACGGGGCCGGTATCCTTTGCGTATTCCTCGCGCTTTTTGTCGTATTCGATGTATTCCTTGCCCTTTTCCAGGCACTCGCGGAAGGAATCGTAGTAGTTCGTGTTGCCCGAGAAGCCGTCGTGGAAGCCCTTGGGCATGATGTACTTCATGCGGTACTCGAGCGGCTCCATGCCGACGGCCTTCGCGCACTCGTCGATGTTCGCATCGTCCGCGAACGAGGCCTGCGGCATACCGTAGCCGCGCATCGCGCCCGCGGCGGGGCGGTTGGTGTAAACGGTGTAAGCGTCGCCCTCGAAGTTGTCGCAGGGGTATATCTGTGGGAACGAGCCCATGGCCTTGGCCACGATCGAGTGGCCGTGGGAGGCGTATGCACCCTGATTGGAGAAGCACTCGACCTTGCGCGCGGCAATGGAGCCGTCCTTGCGGAGCCACGTGATGATGTGGAAGCGGATGGAATGGCGCACGCGGTTGCTGACAAACGTCTCCTCGCGCGAGCAGTCGATGCGCACGCACCGCCCGCCGACCTGTGTGGCGCACCAGGCGCAAAGCGGCTCGTAGAGCGCGTCCTGCTTGTTGCCGAAGCCGCCGCCGATGTAGGGCTTGATGACGCGGATGTCCGCCCAGGGCCGTCCCAGCGCCTGACCGACGATGCGGCGGATGATGTGCGGAATCTGCGTGGAGGACACGACCACGATGCGGCCGTTTTCCTCATAGGCATAGCAGCCGTGGTTTTCAATGTGGCTGTGCTGCACGGTGGGGGTGTTGTACCAGCCCTCGACCTTGATAAGTCCCGGCTCCCTGATGGCTTCCTGATAGTTCCCCTTGCGGATGTCGGTGTGCTTGAGGACATTCCCCGGGAAATTCTCGTGGATGCAGGGTGCGTCGGGCTCCATCGCCTTCTGCACGTCCAGCACGAAGGGGAGCTCTTCATACTCGACCTTCAGCGCGCGCACGCCCTGCATGGCCGAGACCTCGTCCTCCGCGATGACGACCGCGACGTCGTCGCCGTAGTAGCGCACGTGGCGGTTTAAGAGGTTGCGGTCCGCAACGTCCTGATGTCCCGGGTCCATCGACCAGGGATGGCCCGCCGTCGGGAAGCAGTGCTCCGGCACGTCGAAGCAGGTCAGCACCTTCACAACGCCCGCGATGGCCTCCGCCGCCGACTTGTCGATCGATTTGACATAGCCGTGGGCGATGGTGGAATGCTTGATGCGCACATACAGCGCGCCCGCTGGCATCCGATCCTCGTAGTATTTGGTGCGTCCGGTGACCTTGTCGAACGCATCGACGCGGATCTCACTTTTTCCTACTTTGCTCATCTTGCTTACCTCCTATGAAAGAGCGCCGCCGGGTGCGGCAGGCTCGAAACCGGCTTTTTCGCTTCGGCCGCTGCGGCCGGGAAGGATTTTTGTGCCGCTGCGGGCAGTTGCTGCTTGCCCGCGGCGATTTCCTTTGCTATAGTGGGAGAAAAGGTTTTTTAAAAAGGATGATGACGATTGGAACATAACCTGACTGTCGGCTGTCTGCTCATGGCTGCCGGGAACGCGGAGCGCTTTGGCGAAAACAAGCTGCTCTGCACCTTGGATGACGGGAAAATGCTCATTGAGCGCGCGCTGGGCGCCATTCCGCGCGAATGCTTTGCGCGCGTGCTCGTCGTGACGCAGTACGACGCGGTCGCCGCGCTCGCCGAAGCGCGCGGATTCGAGACGCTTCGAAACGAGCATCCCGAGCGCGGGCAGAGCGAGACGATCCGTCTCGGCGTCGCCGCGCTGCAAAGGGACTGCGGCGCCATCTGTTTCATGGTGGCCGATCAGCCGCTGCTCCGGCGCGAGACCGTCGCGCGCGAGGTGGACTTTTTTGCAGCGCACCCGCAGCATATCGTCGCGCTCGGCCACCGCGGCACGCGCGGCAATCCCTGCCTCTTCCCTGCCCGGTTCTTCCCCGAGCTTTTGTCTCTCTCGGGCGACGTGGGCGGCAGCGCGGTCATCAGGCGGCACACGGACGATCTGCTTCTATATGAAGCCAACGGGTGCGAGCTGCGCGACGTGGACACAAAGGCCGCGCTCGCGGACCTCACGCGCGCGTGATCTCGCCGCGCAGGTCCTGCTCCATGAGCTGCTTGACGATCTCCTTGTCGTAGCCGCAGGAGAAGAGATAGTAGAGCTTTGCGACGGCGGCCTCGGTCGTCATGTCAAGGCCGCTGACCGCGCCCGCCTTTTTGAGCGCGCTGGACGTTTCGTAAGCGCCGAGCGACACCGCGCCCTGCGGGCACTGCGAGCAGACCGTGAGTACCGTGCCGTTCTGGAAGGCCTTGCGGATGATGGGCAGCAGCGCGTCCCCGTCGCCGGGGATGTTGCCCGCGCCGAAGGTCTCGATGACGATGCCGCGCAGCTTTTCGGTCATGATGGACTCAAAGAGCGAAAACTGGATGCCGGGGAACACCTTGATGACCCCGATGGGGATGCTGTCAAGCATCTGCAGCTTCAGCCCGCCTTTCTGCTTCGGCAGAAGGGCGGCTTCGTTATATTTGATGGCGATGCCGGCTTCGGCAAGGCTGGGGTAGTTGGGCGAAATGAAGGCGATCAGCCCGTCGGCGGAGTATTTCGTGGCGCGGTTGCCGCGCAGCAGCCTTCCGCCGAAGTAAAGGCTCACCTCGCGCACGACGCCCTCCCCCGCGATCAGCAGCGCGGTGATGAGATTGTCGCGCCCGTCGCTGCGGATCTCGCACAGCGGGATCTGCGAGCCCGTGAGCACCACGGGCTTATCAAGCCCGCCGAGCATGAACGAAAGCGCCGAGGCCGTGTAGGCCATCGTATCGGTCCCGTGGAGGACGACGAAGCCGTCGTAGGCGTCGTACTGCTGGGCGATGAGCTCGGCGATGCGGTTCCACTCGTGCACCGTCATATTGGACGAATCCAAAAGCGGCGAAAGCTCAAGGAAGTCCCACGCAGGAATTTCCGGGGCACGGAGGTCCGAGATAGCGTCCAGCGCCGCGCGGAAGTAGCCCGAGCGCGGCGCGTAGCCGTTATCGCTGCGCGTCATGCCGATGGTGCCGCCGGTATAGATGATGAGAACGTTCTTCATGGTCCTCTCCTGTTGTTATTTTTTATAGGGCGTATGGTCGAGCGGCAGGCTGCGCCGGCGCTCGCCGTCATAGCGGAAGTAGGCGTCCGCGATCGCCGGGGCCGTGGGGATAGACGTGATCTCGCCGATGCCGATCGCGCCGTTGGCGAGGTTCAGCCCCGGCTTGTCGATGACGATGGCCTTGATCTCGGGGATCTGGTGCGCGCGGAAGAGGCCCAGCATGCCGTACTTTGCCGTGGGTTTGCCGTGATCAAGCGGATATTTCTCCGTCAGCGCGTAGCCCATGCTCATCACAACGCCGCCCTCGATCTGCCCCTCGCAGGAGAGCGGGTTGATGGCCTTGCCGACGTCGTGCGCGGCGACCATCTTTTTCACAAGCCCCGTCTCCTTGTCCACGATGCACATCTGCGTGGCGTAGCCGTAGGCCACGTGGCTCACAGGGTTGGGAACGCTCGAGCCGAGCGGGTTGGTCTTGGCGTAGTACTCGCCGTAAAACTCCTGCCCGACGAGCTGGGGAAGGGTGCGGTATTCCATCGCGTCGCGCAGCAGCAGGCACGCGCGGCGGCAGGCCTCGCCCGTGACGAGCGTCTGGCGCGAGCCGGAGGTATCGCCGCTGTCGGGCGTTGTGAGCGTGCTGTTGCCGTCGTAGACCACGTCGGAGCGCTTGAGCTTCGCGTTCGTCACAACGATCTGCACCAGCACCGTGCCGAGCCCCTGCCCGATGCACGACGCGCCCGCGCGGATATGGACCTTGCCGTCCTCGCCGATGACGAGCTTGCAGCGCCCGTAGTCAGGCAGGCCCACGCCGACGCCCGCGTTTTTCATCGCGCAGGCAAGGCCGACCGGCTCGCCGTTTTTCACGGCCTCGTCGTAGTAGGGCTTGATGGCCTCGAGCGTTTCGACAAGGCCCGTTTCAGGTCCGACGATCTGCCCGTTCGGCAGCACCTCGCCGGGGCGGATGGCGTTGCGGTAGCGGATCTCCCACGGGGAGATACCGACAAGGTCGGCCATCTCGTTCAAAAGCGTTTCGGTCGCGAAGCAGGTCTGCGTCACACCGAAGCCGCGGAACGCGCCCGCGGGCGGATTGTTGGTATAGTAGGCGTGGCCCTCGATCTCAAAATTTTCATAGTGGTAAGGGCCCGCCGCGTGCGTGCACGCACGCTCGAGCACCGGGCCGCCGAGGGAGGCAAAGCCGCCCGTGTCGGACACGACGCTCGCCTTCACGCCCTGAATGATGCCGTTTTCGTCGCAGCCCATCGTGAAGTCCATCCACATCGGGTGGCGTTTGGGGTGGACGAGAATGGATTCCTGCCGCGAGAGCTTCACCTTGACCGGCACGCGCGCGATGTACGCGATGAGCGCCGCGTGATGCTGCACGGACATGTCCTCTTTCCCGCCGAAGCCCCCGCCGACGAGCATGTTCTCGACCTGGCAGTGGGCAAAATCGACGCCGAGCATCGCCGCGCACTCATGCTGCGTGGTGTGCGCGCTCTGGTCGGTCGTGAGGAGCTTGACACCCCCGTTTTCAAGCGGGATCGCCACACAGCACTCGGGCTCCAAAAAGGCGTGCTCGGTCCACGGGGTCTGGAACTTTTCGTGTAAGACGTATTTGGAATGTTTGATGGCCTCCTCCGCGTTGCCGCGGGAAACATGGCGGTGCGCCTGCAGATTGCCGCGATTGCCCATGATGACCTCCGGCGCGCCCTCAGCCGCCGCTTCCTCGGGACCAAAGACCGCCGGAAGCTCCTCATACACCACGCGCACAAGCTTTTTGGCCTTTTCAAGCGTTTCAAGGTCGCGCGCGCAGACGAGCGCCACCGCGTCGCCGAGGTACTGCGTGATCTCCCCCTCGCCGACAAGCGTGGGCTGGTCCTTCTGAATGTGGCCGACGTTCTGCTGGCCGGGGATGTCCTTTGCCGTCAGCACGCAGACAACGCCGGGCAGCTCCTCGGCCTCCTTCGTGCGGATATAGAGCACGCGGGCGCGCGGATACTGGCTGCGCACCGCGCCGCCGCAGCACATGCCGTCCACGTACACGTCGTCGGGGTATTTTCCGTAGCCCTGCACCTTTTCGGCAACGTCGATGCGGTGGACGCGCGAGCCGATCTTGAAGTCGTCCTCGCTCGGCGCGGGGATCTTCCCCTCGCGGAAGATCTTCGCCGCAAGCAGGATGCCGTCGATGATCTTGACATAGCCCGTGCAGCGGCAGATGTTGTTGCGGATGGCGAAGGCCGCCTCCTCGCGCGTGGGATCGGGATTCTGGTCAAGAAGCGCCTTGGCCGAGATGACCATGCCGGGGATGCAGAAGCCGCACTGGACCGCCCCCGCCTCGCCGAAGGCGTAGGTGTAGACGGCCTTTTCAAAGTCGGAAAGGCCCTCGACGGTGATAATGGTCTTGCCCTCGAGCTTGTCTGTCTGCGGAACGCAGGCCTTGGTGGGCTTGCCGTCAATGAGGACGTGGCAGGTACCGCACGCGCCCTCGCTGCAGCCGTCCTTCACGCTCGTCAAATGCAGCTCATCGCGCAAAAAACGAATGAGCTTCTGATTTTTTTCCGCCGTGACCGGCTTTCCGTTGACAACAAATCCTGCCATCTCCGCACCTCTGTCGATCGTAGTCGCAATTATAACAATTATTTAGGTCTCCTAATTATTTTTATTGTACTACAGGTACAAGAAAGATGCAACACAAATTCCGAATTTCGATATACTATTTGAAAAATCACGCTTTTCCCCATTGGTACTTGACAAATTTTGTCGTTCGCGCTAAGATGTCGCCGTACCTGCAAGGGGCGCTGGCGCAAGCCGGCTGTGATGCGGCGTAGGGCCGTCGCTGTCCCTCAGACCTGATCCGGGTAATGCCGGCGTAGGAATGCGAAGTGTATCTTGCCTGAACTTTGCACCGCGACGTCGACGCCGCGGTGCTTTTTTCGTACCGCGGCGCGGACAGGGATTATATTTTTAGGAGGAATATCCCATGAGCAACCAATCCACCCGTTCCACCACCCGCCGCCTGACCGAGGGCGGCATCTGCATCGCGCTCGCGCTGGTGCTGAGCTACATCAAGATCCCCATCGGACTGTCGTTCGGCGGCTTCGGCGGCTCGATCAACCTTGTGATGATCCCGCTCATTCTCTTCGCCGTGCGCTGGGGCGCGCCCTGGGGCCTGCTCGCCGGTCTCGCGTTCGGCACGCTCAAGTATTTCTTTGCCGAGGGCTTTGCCGTGAGCTGGGCGTCCATCATCTTCGACTACTCCATCGCCTATGCCGCCGTCGGCCTTGCGGGCCTTCTGCGCGCCAGAGGCGGCAACTATTCCAAGCTTCCCCTCGCCGCGCTCATCGGCTGCGTCGGCCGCTTCGTCATCCACTTCATCTCCGGCGTGACGGTCTACGCGCAGTACATGCCCGAGGAATTTCTCGGCATGACCATGACCTCTCCCGTGTTCTATTCCGTGCTCTATAACGGCACCTACATGCTGCCCAACACCATCATCGCCGTCATCATCTGCGCGCTGCTCATCAAGCCCGCCGCAAAGCTCCCGCAGGCGGAATAATTCAGATTTCCCTCTCCTCATCACGAAAAAGGCGAAGCATCCCGTTCCGGGTGCTTCGCCTTTTTCGTATCTTTCTTACTTTTTGCGCTCGACCAGCCTCTGATACTGCTCGGAAATTTTGCGGCGGAGGTTTTCAAGCTCGCGGCTGCCCTCCTCCTGCGTGTCGAGCACGAGGTTCTTTGTGCCGAGGCGGAAAAAGAGCTTGAACGCCTCGCTCACCATACTCCGCGTCTCGCGGTCGAGGTTCTTATAGGTCTTAAGCATGGCGGACGCGCTTTTGAGCTTTTCCTCCGTCAGCTCGCTGAGCGTCTTTGCCCCCGTGGCGGTAAAAACACTGTAGAGCGCGTCGGCCAGCGCCTCGCGCTGCTGGGTGTTGAGCGAGTCCGCCCAGGTCGAGATCGTCTCGTCCACGAGCTTTCCCTCGCGGGAGAAATCGTCGAGATGCACGAACTGCGTGCCCTTGACCTCCCAGGAAAAGCCGTCGTGCTGATAGAGCCCGTCGTAGGTCGAGTAGACGACCTGATAGCGCTTCTCGTGCTCCATCAGCATCCCCACGACCGACGTCTGCGGCAGGACGGTGCGGATGCGGCCCGCGATGCGCTTGTGGCCCGGCGTCTCGCTGATATCCCAGGCAAAGCCCGGACCGTCGTTATTGTGGATGGCGACGATGCGCTCCTGAATCTCGCCCGCGCTCTTGGCCGCGCTGTAGACGGCAAGGTTGCCGCCTTTGGAATGCCCGCCGATGCGGATGGTCCTATCCGCGTACTGGCGCGCGATACGCGCGACATAATTGACCGCCTGCCGCTGGGAGGGGATCTCCTCCAGAAAGCCCATGTTGAGGTCCTCCTTCCACCCGACGATCGTATCGTCGGTCCCGCGGAAGGAGATATAGATGCTGCCGTTGCCGAGGTCGATCGTGAGCGCGGCGAACTGCTGCTCGATTGCGTCGTCGAGCAGCGCCGTATAGCCGTTGAGCGTCATATTGCGAAAGCGCGGGCTCACCATCAGCTTTCGCAGCATTTTGGAGATCGTATCCGGCACGAGCACGCCCATGGCGACGTCCTTCCCGCCGTGGCGGGCGAAAAACGTCTCCGCCGCTTCGCACAGCGGCAGCCCCCGGCCGATCTCCGGCGGCGGCACGATGCCTTCAAAATCGACGAAGCTCAGCTCCGCCAGAATGAGCGCGTCCACCTCGTTGAACGGTGAAATTTCAAGCGTCAGGTCGCCGCGCCAGTCAAGATAATCCATCAGATTTGCCATTTGTTCCCTCCGGGTCAACTTGTTGTATTTTTATTATGGTATCGTATGCCGCGCGAAACCGCTGCGCCACAGACGCCGGGCGCGTTTTGTGAGCGCTTCGCGCGTGTTTTCGAGCTTTTCCGCCGCAGTCTCATCCAAAAGCCGCGCGAGCACCGCGCCGATCTCGCGCCCGCGATAGCCGAGCGCGGCAAGGTCCTCCCCGCCGATGCGCAGCTCGCGCACCGAGCAGCACGCCCCCTCGGCGCACAGCGCATCATAGATTGCCTGCGCCTCGCGCCACGGTCTCTGCGAGCGCTCAAAGCCCTCCGGGGCCTTGGCGGCATTGTCCGCCTGCTTGGTAAGAAGGAGGTTCCCCACCGTCTCCCGTCCGCGCAGCGCCATCTCCCTATGGACGGCCGCGCGCTCGGGCAGGAAGAGATCGTCGAAGCACGTAAGCTGGGCGCGCACGCGCTCGCGCAGCGCCCTTTCAAAGTGCAGCCGCTCCATGATGTCCTCCGCCATCCGCGCGGAGATGGCCGTGTGGCCGTAAAAATGCCCCACGCCCTGCTCGTCGAACGTCCGGCACAGGGGCTTTCCGAGGTCGTGGAAGAGCATCGTCCAGCGAAGCGCCCGCCTTGGCGGCACCGCTCCGACCGCGCGCGCCGTATGGCCCCAGACGTCAAAGCAGTGGTGGCGGTTGCACTGGTCAAAGCCCACGCAGGGCAGAATCTCCGGGATGGGCACGCCTAAAATGTCCGGGAAGGCGAGCAGCGTCTCCGCCGCGTTCTCCCCGAGAAGGAGCTTGTTGAGCTCGGCATACACGCGCTCGTGCGCGACATGGGCGAGAAGGCCGCGCGTTTCATGCGCGGCGCGCGCCGTCTCCTCCTCCGCTGAAAAGCCGAGCACCGAGCAGAAGCGCACGAGCCGCAGAATGCGCAGCGCGTCCTCTTCAAAGCGCCGCTTCGGCTCGCCGACGCAGCGGAGCACGCCCGATCTCAGATCCTCCTGCCCGCCGAAGGGATCGACGAGCGCGCCGTCAGGCGAGAGCGCGATGGCGTTCACCGTAAAGTCCCGGCGCGCAAGGTCCTCTTCGATGCTCGTGCCGAAGGTGACGGAATCGGGGTGGCGGTTATCCCTGTACGCCCCGTCGCGGCGCATGGTCGTGATCTCGATGGGCAGTCCGCCGCTCACGACCGTCACCGTGCCGTGCCGGAGCCCTGTCGGGTGCGCGCGCCCGCCGAAGATGCGCAGCACCGCCTGCGGCGGCGCGTCGGAGGTCATGTCGTAGTCGCTCGGCGCCCGGCCGCGCAGCATTTCGCGCACGCAGCCGCCGACAAGGTAGGGCGAATAGCCCTCGCCCCGCAGCGCGGCGATGACGGTATCGACTTCGTTCGGCAAATGAGGCATTGCTTCCTCCGCAAAAAACATTTTTTAAGGATTGCGCTCGGCATGATCGTATATTATAATAGATAATCCATAAAAAGTAAATCTCCTGTGCACCGCATAAGGAAAGGATTTGATATCATGAACAACCAGAAGGACATTTTCTCCTATCTCGTTCCCGGAAAGTGCGCGCATTTGGCGGGCATCGGCGGCGTTTCGATGAGCCCGCTTGCAGAGGTGCTGCACGGCATGGGCTTAAAGGTCCAGGGCAGCGACATGAACGACGGCCCCGCCGTCGAACATCTGCGCTCGCTGGGCATTCCCGTATCCATCGGCCACGCGGCGGACAACCTCGGCGAGTGCGACTTTGTCATCCGCACCGCCGCCATCCACGACGATAACCCCGAGATCTCCGGCGCGGTGACGCGCGGCATCCCGGTCTTTGAGCGCGCGCAGGCCTGGGGCGCGATCATGAAGGGCTATAAAAACGCGCTCTGCATCTCCGGCACGCACGGCAAGACCACCACGACCAGCATGGCGACGCACATCTTCATGGCCGCGCAGAAGGACCCGACCGTCATGATCGGCGGCACCTTACAGCTGCTGCACTCGGGCTACCGCGTCGGCAAGGGCGATACGATCATCGCCGAAAGCTGCGAATACTGCAACTCGTTTTTAAGTTTTTTCCCCACCGTCGCGGTCATTTTGAACGTGGAGGCCGATCATCTCGACTTTTTCAAGGACTTAGGTGATGTTGAGCATTCCTTCCGCCGCTTTGCAGAGCTCGTCCCCATCGGCGGGCACGTGGTCGCCAACATGGACGATCCGGGTGCGCGCGATTCGCTGGTCGGCATCTCCCAGCCGGTGTTCTGGTTCAGCTATGACGATCCCGCCGCGCAGTGCCGCGCGGAAAATGTCGTCTGGACCGACGGGCTGCCGAGTTTCGACGTGTTTATCCGCGGCAGCTACTATGCGCACGTTTCCCTGCGCGTGGGCGGAAAGCATAACGTGATGAACGCGCTGGCCGCGGCGAGCGCCGCCTACCTTCTCGGCATCAGCGGCGAGGCCGTGGGTCTCGGCCTTGCGACCTTCACGGGCGCGGGCCGCCGCTTTGAGTACAAGGGCAGCTATCACGGCGCGGACGTATACGACGATTACGCCCACCACCCCGGCGAGCTGCACGCTCTGCTCGAAATGGCGAAAACGCTGCCCTATAAGCGCATCATCTGCGCCTTCCAGCCGCACACCTACACGCGCACCAAGGCGCTGTTCAACGACTTTGTCAAGGAGCTGTGCGTGCCCGATGTTGTCGTGCTGGCGGAAATTTACGCCGCGCGCGAGCAGAACGACATCGGCATTTCCTCGATGGATCTGAGCCGCGAGATCCCCGGCTCCGTCTACTGCCCCACGCTCGACAAGGTGACCGCCGCGCTCGCGCGCATCGCCTGTCCGGGCGACCTTATCCTGACCGTCGGCGCGGGCGACATTTTCAAAGCCGGCGAAAAACTGCTGAAAGAAGAGAAATAACCCATGGACATCTCCCCTGTTTGCCGCAATTCCCGCCCCGAGGGCGAACTGCCGCCGCAGGAAGCGGCCGCGTTCGACCTTCTCGATTCCCTCGGCATCGACTATGACCGCGTAACGCATGAGGAAGCGGACACGATGGAAAAGTGCGACAGCGTCTCCGCCGTGCTCGGCGTGGACGTGTGCAAGAACCTGTTCCTCTGCAACCGCCAGAAAACAAGCTTCTATCTTCTATGTATGCCGCCGCACAAGGCGTTTCATACCAAGGATCTGAGCCACCAGATCAATTCCGCGCGCTTATCGTTCGCGCCGGAGGAACAGCTCTGGGAGCTGCTGCACTGCACGCCGGGCTCGGCGACGATCCTGGGGCTGATGAACGACGGGGAAAACCGCGTGCAGCTTCTCATCGACCGCGAGACGTATGAGGCGGAGTATTTCTCCTGCCACCCGTGTCTCTGCACCTCGACGCTCAAGCTCAGGACCGAGGATGTGCGCAATGTCCTTCTCCCGAAGGTCCGCCACGAGCCGGTCATCGTCGAGCTGTAGGGCCGTCAAAAAGCAGAAAAAGGTTCCGAAGAGCGCTCTTCGGAACCTTTTTATTTGATCAGGTCAGCTGTCAGGCTGTTCAGCTTGACAGCACCGCAATCAGAAGCGGTGCAGACGCAGGCGGCATAGCCTGGCAAGACCTGGAGCGGCAGAACGCGCTCGCCGTTTATCTCCGGAAGGCAAAGATTTCTTTGCGCTGCCGCGCTGACGCCGCGCCGCTTGCAGCGGCTTTCATATGCCGTCCAGCGCCGCCAGAAGTCCTCCTCCGTTGCCGCCCCCAGCGCGGCTTTCAGGCGCGCCGTGCGCAGCGGTCGAAGGCGCTCGATATCCGCGCCGATGGGTTCATTGTGCACGGCTAAGAGCACCGCGCCGCCGGAATGGCTCAGGCTGAAGTGCACCTCGGGGTGCGCGGGAAAGTACGGCTTTCCGTGCTCGCCCCGCGCGGTCTCCGGCAGATCCTCCCACGAAAAAAGCTCCCTCACGGCGTAGCGCAGCACCGCATAGGCGCAGCGGGAAAGCTCGCGCTTTTCGCGCAGCCGCTCCCGCCCGTCCGCGCCCAGCGGGCGCTCCATTTCGAGCGCATAGAGCTGAATATCCACCGCGCATTCCCTCCCCCCGCAGAATCGTTTGGACCATTATAGCCTGCGAGGGCGGACGCTGTCAAACCAAACGCCTTTTCAGCTGCGTAAAAATTTTTTCATAAATTTTTGCATCAAAAAGAGGAAAAGCTTTTTTTTTGGCGTATAAGTAATTCAGTCAGGATGGACACCCCCGTCCAACACGCAGAAAGGAGGACGCCATGGCCTTTGACCGGCAGTTTCTCGACGAGCTCATCGCCCGGAACGACATTGTCGATGTCGTCAGCAATTATGTCTCGCTCCAGCCGAAGGGAGGGAGCCTTTGGGGCTGCTGCCCCTTCCACAGCGAAAAGACGCCCTCCTTCCACGTCCTGCCGGACAAACAGATCTGCTACTGCTTCGGCTGCAAAAAGGGCGGCGGCGTCATCAACTTCATCATGGAGGAGGAAAACCTCTCCTTCCCCGACGCGGTGCGCTTTCTCGCGCGGCGCGTGAATATGCCCGTGCCCGAGGAGGAGCACAGCGACGAAAGCAGGCTGAGATCACGCATTTTGTCGCTCAACCGCGACGCGGCGCGCTTTTACTACGACCAGCTCCACTCGCCCAAGGGCGAGCCGGTGATGGCCTACATGCGTGACCGCCGGATCACGCAGCGCAACGCGACAAATTTCGGTCTCGGCGCGGCGGCGGACGAATGGGACGGTCTTCTCACCGCGATGCGGAAAAAGGGCTACGGCGACGGCGAGCTGCTCGCCTCGGGCCTTGCCATCCGCGGCAAGAACGGCGGGCTGTACGACAAGTTCCGCAAGCGCCTGATCTTCCCCATCATCGACGTGCGCGGCGATGTGCTGGGCTTCGGCGGGCGCATCATCAGCAAGGACGATCCGGGCGCGAAGTACATGAACACGCCCGAGACGATCGTTTACAGCAAGCGGCGCGTTCTCTACGGGCTGAACCTTGCGAAAAAGAGCAAGCGCAGCAATATCATTCTGGTCGAGGGCAATATCGACGTCGTCATGCTCCATCAGGCAGGCTTCGACAACGCCTGCGCCTCGATGGGCACGGCGCTCACGAGCGAGCAGCTGCAGCTGCTCAGCCGCTACACCAAGGAGGTCGTGCTCTGCTACGACAACGACGACGCCGGCAGGATCGCCACGCAGAAGGCGCTGACGCTTTTGAACAACACCGACTTTCAGGTGAAGGTGCTCGAGCTGCCGCGGCGGCTCGTGGACGGGCAGTACGTCAAGCAGGACGCGGACGATTTCATCAAATTTCAGGGAAAAGACGCCTTTGAGCATCTGCTCTCGGGCAGCGAGAGCGGAATGGACTTCCGCATGGCGCAGCTCAAGTCGAAATTCGACCTCAAAAGCGACGAGGGGCGCATCGGCTATGCCGAGGCCGCAGCAGGCCTGCTCGCCGCCGTGCCGAACGCCGTCGAGCGCGAGATCTACACCGTGCGCGCAGCCGAGGCCGCCGGCATCACGCCGGACGCGCTGAAGCTCGAGGTCGAGCGCGCGCAAAAGCGCGCCCGCTATAAGGAAAGGCGCGAGCAGGAGCGCCGGGACCTCAATCCCGCCGCGTCCGCCCAGCCGCGCGAGCGCTCCATCCGCTATTCCGACCTGCGCTCGGCGCTCGCAGAGGAGGGCGTGCTGCGGCTTCTGACGCTGGACGATTCTCTCTTCGCCGGCGCACCGCCCATCCGGGAGGAGGATTTTTCCTCTCCCCTCTTAGGCCGGTTTTTCACCGCCCTGCGCGCCCAGCTCGCCCAGACCGGGCGGACGAATATCCCCGCGCTCGCAGAGAGCTTCACGCAGGAGGAGATCAACCATCTCGTCGGCGTGCTGCAAAAGCCGGAATCGCTCAAAAACGGCGCGCAGGCGCTGCGCGATTACTGCACGATCATATTGGAACAGGCACACAAGCGCGCGGCGGCAAACGAGGACCCCCTTGCCGCCGCCATGGAAAAGAATAAATACAAGGGTAACGGAGGAAAGCAAACATGGAAGAAAAACAGCTGACCAGCAGAGAGCTGGAGGAACAGGCCAACGCCCTGCTCGCCGAGGCGGACTTTGAAGAGATCAAGCTGCCGCGCAAGGCGAAAAAGGCCGCGGCCAAGAAGGCGGAGGAGCAGGCTGCCGCGCAGGCGGCGAAGCCCGCGGAGAAATATCCGCCGCTGGACGAGAAGCTGGTCGCCTCCCTGCCCGCCGCCGCGCTGCTGCAGGGCAACGAAAAGCTCATGGAGATCTTCGCCAAGGGCAAGGCCAAGGGCAAGCTCAGCTCCAGCGACCTGATGGAGACCATCGACGAGATGAACCTTGAGAGCGAGCAGCTCGACCAGATCTACGACTCGCTTGAAACGCTCGGCATCGACATCGGCACTGCCGACGTCATCGACAACAGCATCGACGATATCGAGCCGCCGATGGAGGAGATCGCCGAGATCGAAGAGGAGGAGCTTGTTGACCCCAACGAGCTGGTGGACAGCTTCTCGACCGACGACCCCGTGCGCATGTACCTCAAGGAGATCGGCAAGGTGTCGCTGCTGTCGGCGGACGAGGAGATCTCGCTCGCGACCGCGATGTCCACGGGCGTGGAGGCCAAACAGAAGCTCGCGGAGGCCGAGAAGAACGGCACGGAGCTCAGCGCCGAGGAAATGAAGGCCCTCAAGGCCGCCGTGAAAAAGGGCGAGCGGTCCAAGCAGCGCCTGGCCGAGGCGAACCTTCGTCTCGTCGTGTCCATCGCCAAGCGCTATGTGGGCCGCGGCATGCTCTTCCTCGACCTCATTCAGGAGGGCAACCTGGGCCTGATCAAAGCCGTCGAAAAGTTCGACTACACCAAGGGCTATAAGTTCTCCACCTACGCGACGTGGTGGATCCGTCAGGCCATCACCCGCGCCATCGCCGACCAGGCGCGCACCATCCGCATCCCCGTCCACATGGTCGAGACGATCAACAAGGTCATCCGCGTGTCCCGCCAGCTCTTACAGGAGCTGGGCCACGACCCCTCGCCCGAGGAGATCGCCGCCGAAATGGACATGCCCGTCGATAAGGTGCGCGAAATTTTGAAGATTGCGCAGGAGCCCGTCTCCCTCGAAACGCCGATCGGCGAGGAGGAGGACAGCCACCTCGGCGACTTCATCCCCGATGAGGGCGCGAGCGAGCCGAGCGAGGCCGCATCCTTCACGCTTTTGCAGGAGCAGCTCGTGGACGTGCTCTCCACGCTCACGCCACGCGAGGAAAAGGTGCTGAAGCTCCGCTTCGGCATTGAGGACGGCCGTCCCCGCACGCTCGAGGAGGTCGGCAAAGAGTTCAACGTCACGCGCGAGCGCATCCGTCAGATTGAAGCCAAGGCCCTGCGCAAGCTGCGCCACCCCAGCCGCAGCAAGAAGCTCAAGGACTTTCTGAACTGAGCAAGTAGAGAAAATTTTATCAAAAAGCACGGTCAAATTGCAAAACTGCGGTTTGACCGTGCTTTTTTCCTGCGTTTTGCAGGATATCCGTCATTATTTTTCGTATTTTTCGCGGCAAAGTTGTAAACCTTTAAAATATTTACGGTTGACAGTAAGGATGTTCTCTGTTAGATTGTAAACATCATTTTTTGTGGAGGTTTACAATGTCAAAGGCCAAGCAGCTTGTGTTTTGCAGCCTGTTTACAGCGCTGATCGCTGTGGGCGCATTCATCAAGATTCCCGTCCCCGTCGTCCCCTTTACCCTGCAATACCTGTTTACGATGCTCGCAGGGCTCATCTTAGGTCCGCGTCTCGGAACGATCTCTGTGGCTGCCTATATGCTGCTGGGACTTGCCGGCCTTCCCATCTTCACGGAGGGCGGCGGACTGTGGTACGTGCTCAAGCCGAGCTTCGGCTACATCATCGGCTTCTGCATCGGGACGTATGTGACCGGCACGCTCGCCGCAAGGCTCAAAAAGCGCACCGTCGCCCGCTACCTCGCCGCCAATCTGGCGGGGCTCGCCGTGGTGTACGCCGCCGGTATGATCTACTACTATGTCATCTGCAACTATGTGCTGAACACCCCCATTGCGGTGGGGCCGCTGTTCCTGTACTGCTTTGTGCTGGCCGTCCCCGGCGACACCGCGCTGAGCATTCTCGGCGCGGTCCTCATCAAGCGCCTTGCGCCGCTGCTGGAGCGCAGCGGCATCTGGACCGCCGCCGGGACGCCCAACATCCTGACGGCAGCGTCCGCAAGATCCTGACAACACTACGGAGGTAAAACGATATGGACGTACTGAATCTGGCACAGGAGATCATCCGCGGCAAACGCCTGACGCGTCAGGATGACCTCTCCTTCTTTCTCACCTGCGATTTAGATTTGCTCTGTCAGGGCGCGGACGAGATCCGCAAGGCCTGCGTGGGCGACAAGGTCGATCTCTGCTCGATCATCAACGGGCGCAGCGGCCGCTGCCCGGAGGACTGCAAGTACTGCGCGCAGTCCGCGCACTACCGCACGGAATGCGAGGTCTACGACTTTCTCCCCGAGGAAAAGATCCTGGAGGCCTGCCGGATGAACGAAAGCGAGGGCGTGGACCGCTTCTCCATCGTCACCGCGGGAAGAGCGCTCACCGGCGAGGAATTCGATCAGGCGATCCACGCCTACGAGACGATGCACCGCGAGTGCAGGATCGATCTGTGCGCCTCCATGGGTTTTCTGAGCGCCGAGCAGCTCCACCGGCTGCACGAGGCGGGTGTCACAAGCTATCACCACAACATCGAGACCTCGAAGCGGAATTTCCCGAACATCTGCACCACCCACACCTATGAGATGAAGGTGGAGACCTTGAAAAAGGTCAAGGCGGAGGGCATGTGCGCCTGCTCCGGCGGCATTATCGGCATGGGCGAAACGTGGGAGGACCGCCTGGACATGGCGGTCAGCCTTGCAGAGCTCGGCATCGACTCCATCCCCATCAACGCGCTCATGCCCATTCCCGGCACGCCGCTTGAGCATCTGCCCCGCCTGACGGAGCAGGATATCCTGCTCACGATCGCCTTTTTCCGCTACATCAACCCGGAGGCGAACATCCGTCTGGCGGCGGGACGCGCGCTGCTGACCAACGACGGCGAGACGGCCTTCCGTGCCGGAGCGTCCGCCACCATCACCGGCAATATGCTGACCACCGCCGCCTGCGCCACCATCCGCAGCGACCGCAGCATGCTCGCCTCTCTCGGGCGGGACGTGACCCCCGACTACTGGAAGGAGGCGTAGGGCATGGCGAAGGCTCTTTTTGTCACAGGGACCGGAACGGACGTGGGCAAGACCTACGTCACGGCGCTGATGGTGAAAAAGCTGGCGGAGTCCGGTCAAAACGCCGCGTATTATAAGGCCGCCATGAGCGGCAACGAGCGACGGAGCGACGGCAGCCTGATTCCGGGCGACGCGCTGTTCGTGCAGAAAACGGCAGGACTTTCCCAGCCGCTCGGCGAAATGTGCCCCTACGTCTATGAGCACGCGTGGTCGCCGCATCTGGCGGCGCGCTATGAGGGAAATCCCCCTGAGCTGCCGGTCATCCGGCAGGGCTTTGAGCGCGTGTGCAGCCGCCACGGCTATGTCACGGCGGAGGGCAGCGGCGGCATCCTCTGCCCGCTGCGCGCGGAAAGCGGCAAGGCGCTGTGGCTGGAGGACGTTATTGCGGCGCTGCGGCTTCCGAGCGTGATCGTCGCGGATGCGGGCCTTGGCACCATCAACAGCGTGGTGCTGACGGCAAAGTACATGCAGAGCAAGAATCTCCCCCTCAAGGGGATCATCTTCAATCATTTTCACAGGGGCGACACGATGGAGGAGGACAACATCGCCATGTGCCGCCAGTGCACGGGGCTGAGCGTGCTCGCCTGCATCCCGGACGGCGCGCAGGAGCTGCCGATGGAAGCAGACACACTGACCGCACTTTATGAGGAGGTATCGCTGAAATGATCTGGTATCCGTATGAGCAGATGAAAACCATGAAGGCGCCCTATAAGATCGTCCGGGCCAAGGGCGTCCATCTTTACACCGAGGATCAGGAGCTGATCGATTCCGTCTCCTCCTGGTGGTGCATGATCCACGGCTATCAGCACCCCGAGCTGACCGCCGCCATTCAGGAGCAGGCCGCAAATTTCTGCCACGTCATGCTGGGCGGGCTCACCCACGATCCGGTCGAAAAGCTGTCAGCCAAGCTGGAAGAATTCCTGCCGGGCGATCTGAACTACTGCTTCTTTTCCGATTCCGGCAGCGTGGCCGTCGAGGTCGCCCTCAAAATGGCGCTGCAATACAGCACCAACCGGTGCGACGATCACCCGGAGATGAAAAAGCGCACGCTGATCCTCGCGCTCGAGCACGCCTACCACGGCGACACCTTCAAGGCGATGGAGGTCGGCGACGACGAGGACTATCACTTTGCCTTCGACAAAAAAGAGGGCGTCGTCCATATCCCGACCGAGATCCCCGCGCTGGAGGAGGCCTTCGCCCGCTATCACGACAAGCTCAACTGCTTCATCGTCGAGCCGCTGCTGCAGGGCGCGGGCGGCATGCGGATGTACGACATCTCGTTTTTGAAGCGTGCCCGCGAGCTGTGCGACGAGTACGGCGTACTGCTGATCTTCGACGAGGTCGCCACCGGCTTTGGGCGGACGGGCAGCCGCTTTGTTGCCGATCTGGTCCTGCCGGATATTCTGGTGCTCGGCAAGGCGCTCACCGGCGGCTACATTGGGCACGCGGTGACGGTCGCCAACGAGAAGGTCTTTCGCGGCTTCTACAGCGACAATGACCGCCACGCGCTGATGCACGGTCCCACGTTCATGGGCAATGCCCTCGCCTGCGCCGCCGCGCTCAAGGGCATCGAGATCTTCGAGCGCGAGAACTACATGGAAAAGATCAGGCGCATCGAGGAGATCTCCCGGCGCGAAATGCTGGGCTTTTCCGACGAGCGCATCAAGGAGGTGCGCGTAATGGGCGGCTGTACCTGCGTGGAGGTCCATGATTCCAAAACGCTGGAGGGCTTCCAGCAGTACGCCTACGAACGCGGCGTATTCAGCCGCCCGTTCCTGCGCTATATGTACTCCATGGTCCCCTACGTCATCGAAGAGGACGAGCTGGTGCAGATCTTCACCGTCATGAAAGACTGGTTCCGCCGCGGATGACCCCCTCTCCGCGGCAGGAGCAGCAGAAAAGGCCCGCCTTAGTAAGGCGGGTCTTTTTGATTGAGCTCCGTCAGGAACCGGCCCAGCGCGGGGTTTGCGTTGCCTGTCTGCCAGGCGGCGATGATCTCTTCCTCCTCCCCCTCGCCCGCGAGCGGGACAAAGACGAGGTTGTCGGCGTTGTAGAGCCGGTCGGTACAGTAGTCGGGCAGGAGCGAGATGCCCTCCTCCGCCGCGACCATCATCAGAATGCTCTCCGTGTCCGCCGAGCGGAAGAGGATATTCGGCTTGTAGCCCGCCTCCACATAGCGCTGCATGAAAAACGCGTCGCCGAAGGAGTCTGGCGCGGCGTCGGGCGACATATATAAAATGTTCTCCCCGCGCAGCTCCTGCCGCGTGAGCTGCCGCCGCTGCGCGAGCGGATGGCCCGCGTAGAGCGCAACGACGAGCCGCGCCTTTTCGACCGTCTGAAACGCGACGCCCTCCTGCGTGCGCAGGTTCGTCGAGTCCCAGGTAAAGACGATGTCGTATTCCTGATGCAGCAGCCCCGCGGCCAGCACGTCGGTCGAACAGCGGTAAAAGGAAATGAGCACGTTGCTGTTTTTCTGGTGGAAGTGGCGCATCAGCACCGAGAGGTCGCTGCGCTCGTAGCCGCGCACGTAGCCCACACGCAGCGTGCCGGTCAGGCCTGTGGCCGCGTCGTGCACGCGCTCCTGCGCGCGGCTCATGCGCTCCAAAATCGCCTTGGCATCCTGAAGGAAGGCCTTGCCCGCGCTTGTCAGGCTCACCGGGCGCGTGCTGCGGTCGAAGAGCTCGCAGCCGAGCGTCTGCTCGAGCAGGCGGATCTGCTGCGTCACCGCCGTCTGCGAAATGTAGTACTGCTCCGCCGCTCTGGTGAAGCTCAAATGCTCGGCCGCGGCGACAAAATATCTCAGCTGATTGCGATTCATAAATACTTCTCCCGCAAAACATAAGTTTTTCTTATTTTATCATCAAGGAACCGCTCTTGTAAACCCCTTCTTTGCGCGGTAAGATAAGCGTATCATTCACAATTCTTTCATAAGTGAGGTATTTCAACATGAAACGCGAATCGTTCCGCTCCCGGCTGGGCTTCCTGCTCGTCAGCGCGGGCTGCGCCATCGGCATCGGCAATGTCTGGCGCTTCCCCTATGTGACGGGCAAAAACGGCGGCGGCTATTTTGTCCTCTTCTACATTCTGTGCCTGCTCATCATGGGCGTGCCCGTGCTGACGATGGAGCTTGCCGTCGGCCGTGCAAGCCGCAAGAGCGCCATTCTTTCCTATAAGACGCTTGAAAAGCCCAGGTCCAAATGGCACATCCACGGCTGGTTCTGCCTGATTGGCTGCTACCTTCTCATGATGTACTATACGACCGTTTCCGGCTGGATGGTGAGCTACTTCGGCCGCTTTCTGACCGGCAAATTCTACTCCGGCATGCCCGCGGAGGAGGCCTCCGCCGTGTTCGGCGAGCTTCTGGCAGATCCCGTGGAGATGGGCATTCTGGCCGTCGCCATCGTCATCGTCGGCTTTGCCGTCTGCTCGTTCGGTCTGCAGAAGGGCCTTGAGCGCGTATCCAAGGTCATGATGATCGCGCTGCTGATCCTTATTCTCGTGCTCGCCGTGCACAGCCTGACGCTTTCCGGCGCGGCGGAGGGCATGAAGTTCTACCTGCTCCCCTCGCTCGACTCCATCCGTGAAAACGGCCTGCGCAGCCTCATCACCGACGCGATGAATCAGGCGTTCTTCACGCTCTCCCTCGGCATCGCGGCGATGGAGATCTTCGGCAGCTATATGTCCGACGATCACACCCTCGCCGGGGAATCCATCCGCATCTGCGCGCTCGACACCTTCGTCGCGCTCATGGCCGGCACCATCATCTTCCCCGCGTGCTTCTCCTATGGCGTCGCGCCGGACAACGGCCCGTCGCTGCTGTTCGTCACGCTGCCGCAGGTGTTCGTCAACATGGCGGGCAGCCGCTTCTGGGGCGCGCTGTTCTTCCTGTTCATGATGTTCGCGAGCATGTCCACGGTGCTGGCCGTGTTTGAAAACATCCTTGCCGTCTGCATGGACACGTTTGGCTGGAGCCGCAGAAAGGCCGTGCTCGTCAACGGCGCGCTGCTGATGCTTTTGAGCCTTCCCTGCGTGTTCGGCTATAACATCTGGAGCAATTTCCATCCCCTGCCCGGCAAGGACGTGCTCGACACCGAGGATTTCCTCGTGAGCAACCTGCTGCTGCCCATCGGCTCGCTCGTGTACCTGCTCTTCTGCGTGACCAAGTGGGGCTGGGGCTTTGACAGGTATCTTGCCGAGGCCAACAAGGGCACGGGCATCAAGCTCTCCCCCAAGCTCAAGCCCTATTTCCAGTGGGTGCTGCCGATCCTGATCGTCATCATCCTGCTGCAGGGCCTGCTGTAATTACGATCTCTCCATCTCTCATCACAGGAAGGGCACGCACGGCGATCATCGCTGTGCGCGCCCTTCCTTCCTTTTTTATAAATATGAACTCCGTGTAAATCTGCATATAACTCGCTAAAATATTTATATAAAACTATTGACAAGTTTTGAAACCGTGCTATGATAGCATCCAGAAAGAAAAAGAACCCAGGGAGGCGCAGAATGAAGAAAAATCTATACAGCCTGACGCTGTCAGACGATGTCGTGCGCGAGGTCGATGCGCTGGCGCACCGCATGGGCACGAACCGCTCCGCGCTCGTGAACCGTATCCTTGCCGAATATGTCTCCGTGCCGACGCCCGAGCGCCGCTGGAACGACATCTTCGAAGCCATCGAAGAGCTCATGACGCCCACGCGCGAGCTGGTGCCGTTCTTCGCCCCCGGCTCGTCCACCATGTCGCTCAAATCGAGCCTGAGCTACAAGTACCGCCCCACGGTCAAGTACGAGGTCGACTTAAGCGGCGGCAATGGGCAGACGATGGGCACGCTGAACGTCGTGTTCCGCACGCAGTCGGCGTCGCTCATCTCCGCGATGACGGACTTTTTCCGCCTGTGGGTGCAGATCGAGGACAAGTGCCTCGCCCCGCTCCTCGGCAGCTCCATCGCCTGCTCGCTTTACGACGGGAGATTCGTCCGTCCCCTCGCCATGCCGCACGGCAAGGCGCTCACGGCGGACGATGTAGCCGGCGCGATCAGCGCCTATGTTCAGCTCTTCGACCGGCTGCTCAAGGGCTATCTCGACGGCTCGCTTTCGGCAAGCGATGTGGAGCTGGCCTACCGCGGCGACCTGAGATCCCGGGCACTGCTCATCTGATAACACAATTGTAAAAAACACGAATTTGAGGTGAACTTGAATGAATGCTGAAAAATATACGCAAAAGGCTTTGGAAGCCGTCAAGACCGCGCAGAGCATGGCGCAGGAAAACGGCAACCAGTATCTGACCACCGAGCATCTGCTCTATGCCCTGCTTGATCAGGACGGCGGACTGATCGGCTCGCTGTTCGGCAAAATGGGCGTTGACTGTGACGGTCTTCTCTCCGAGCTCGACACGCTGATCCGCAGGCTGCCCCGCATCTCCGGCGGCAGCGGTGAGGTCTACGCCTCGCCCGAGGTCGGCAAGATCTTCAACCTTGCCGAAAAGACCGCCGAAAAGCTGCACGACGAATATCTCTCCGTCGAGCACCTGATGCTCGCCATCTTCTCCGAGGGCTCGCAGAGCGTGCGCCAGCTGCTCTCCGACCACGGCATCACGCGCAGCCGCTTCTCCGACGAGCTTGCCAAGGTCAAGACCAGCCCCGTGACGAGCGACAATCCGGAGGAATCCTACGACGCGCTGAAAAAGTACGGCACGGACCTCGTCGAGCGCGCCCGCAGCAAGGAGCTCGACCCCGTCATCGGCCGCGATGCGGAGATCCGCAACGTCATCCGCATCCTTTCGCGCAAGACGAAGAACAACCCCGTGCTCATCGGCGAGCCGGGCGTCGGCAAGACGGCCATTGCCGAGGGCCTTGCCCAGCGTATCGTGCGCGGCGACGTGCCCGAAGGGCTCAAGGACCGCACGATCTTCTCGCTCGACATGGGCGCGCTGATCGCGGGCGCGAAGTACCGCGGCGAGTTCGAAGAGAGATTAAAGGCCGTTTTGAACGAGGTCAAGAAGTCCGACGGCAAGATCATCCTCTTCATCGATGAGCTGCACACCATCGTCGGCGCGGGCAAGACCGAGGGCAGCATGGACGCGGGCAACCTCTTAAAGCCGCTGCTTGCACGCGGCGAGCTGCACTGCATCGGCGCGACCACGCTCGACGAATACCGCCAGTACATTGAAAAGGACGCCGCGCTCGAGCGCCGTTTCCAGCCCGTTATGGTAAATGAACCGACGGTCGAGGACACCATTTCCATCCTGCGCGGCCTCAAGGAGCGCTATGAAATTTACCACGGCGTCCGCATCCATGACAACGCGCTCGTCGCTGCCGCGACGCTTTCCGACCGCTATATCACCGACCGGTTCCTGCCTGATAAGGCCATCGACCTTGTCGATGAGGCCTGCGCGATGATCCGCACGGAGATCGACTCCATGCCCGCGGAGCTGGACGATCTGCGCCGCAAGATCATGCAGCAGGAGATCGAGGAGATGGCCCTCAAGAAGGAGGACGACCAGCTCTCGCGCGACCGTCTTGAGGAACTCAAGAAAGAGCTTGCCGACGAAAAGGAGCAGTTCAACGCCATGAAATCCCGCTGGGAAGCGGAAAAGAACGGCGTGGACAGCGTCAAGCAGCTCAAATCCCAGATCGAGCAGATGCACGGCGAGATTGAGCGCGCGCAGGCGAACTTCGAGTACGAAAAGGCCGCAAAGCTCAAGTACTCCGATCTCCCCGCGCTTGAAAAGCAGCTCAAGGACGCCGAAGCGTCCGCCGAAAAGCACACGGGTGAGAACTCCATGGTGCACGACACCGTGACCGAAAACGAGATCGCCGATATCGTCGGCAAGTGGACGGGCATCCCCGTCAGCCGCCTGATGGAGGGCGAGCGCGAAAAGCTGCTGCGCCTGGATGAGATCATCCACAAGCGCGTCGTCGGTCAGGACGAGGCCGTGCGCCTTGTGACCGAGGCCATCCAGCGCTCGCGCGCGGGCATCGCGGACCCGAACCGCCCGATCGGCAGCTTCCTCTTCCTCGGCCCCACGGGCGTGGGCAAGACGGAGCTTGCCAAGTCGCTCGCCGACTGCCTGTTTGACGACGAGCACAACCTTGTGCGCATCGACATGACCGAGTATATGGAGAAGTTCTCCGTCTCGCGTCTCATCGGCGCCCCTCCGGGATACGTCGGCTACGACGAGGGCGGTCAGCTGACCGAGGCCGTGCGCCGCAAGCCCTACAGCGTCGTGCTGTTCGATGAGGTTGAAAAGGCGCACCCGGATGTGTTCAACATCCTGCTGCAAATTCTCGATGACGGCCGCATCACCGATTCGCAGGGCCGCACGGTGGACTTCAAGAATACCATCATCATCCTGACCTCGAACCTCGGCTCTTCCGAGTTGCTCGACGGCATCCAGCCGGACGGCAGCATCTCTGAGAGCGCCCGCGCCGCCGTCATGGGCGAGCTGCGCCGCGCGTTCCGCCCGGAATTTCTGAACCGTCTCGACGAGATCATCATGTTCAAACCGCTCACGAAGCAGAACCTCTCCGGCATCATCGACATCCTGATGCAGGGGCTCAAGGAGCGCATGGCCGACAAGAGCCTCAAGCTCGAGGTCACGGACGCAGCGAAGAGCCTCATCATTGAGCGCGGCTTCGACCCGATCTACGGCGCGCGCCCGCTCAAGCGCTATCTCCAGAGCGCGGCGGAGACGCTGATCGCCAAGGAGATCCTGCGCGGCGACCTGAACGCCGGCAGCACGCTCCTGCTCGATGCGGAAAACGGCGAGCTCAGCTGCCGCAAGAAGTAAATACGCGCGAAAAGCCGCCCGAGAGGGCGGCTTTTCTCTGTCAAGTATTACTTCTTTAAAAGCCTTGCGATTTCTTCGTCTGCAAGCGCCGTCACGCCGTCAAAATCCACGCAGGGGTGATACGCGTTCTCCAGCGCGTCGTGTGCGCGCTTGGCGCTCGCAAGCGCCGAAACGGCCTCCTCCCGCAGCGAAGCTTCTACCCTTCTGGCAAAGCGCAGCTTCGTTTTCTGCGTGCGCGTGAGCGCTCCCTCCGCCATCGCGTCGAGCCGCAGACGGCGGCAGGGCTTCCCCTCATACGGAATGCGCGCGTTCGTCGTGATGAACGCAAGACCGCGCTCCGGGATCAGCACATGCTGCAGCTCGCGCGGACGGTCCGGGTCCGGACAGGCGAGCACGTCGAAGCGCTTTTCCGCCGCCGCTTCGCAGACGGCCCGCAGTGCCTGCGCGCCGAGGCCCGCGCTGTCGCTCAGCGCATAGATGCGCGGGCAGAGCGCTTCCGCCGTATCGAAGCAGCAGATATCGCCGCGGTGCGTCAGCCCGCCGAGGAAGGCGCGGTCCACGCGCCCGCTCCCCTGCCCGTCGGCGCGCAGCTCGCGCGCAAGGATCGCGTCCACGCGTCGGCGGAGCTTTGCAAAATCCATCTGCGCGTGCAGCGCCGTGCGGCGCTCGCACGCGACCTCGTCCATCGCGCGCAGCGCGCGATAGGCGTCGCGATAGTGCGCGCGGTACTCGTCGCTCAGCGCGACGATCTCCGCGCGCCGCGCCTTGGTCTGCGCCACGTCGTAAAATCGCGTCAGATCGACATAGCGCTCGCACGCAACAGTATAGGTCGGCTCGAGCACGTGCGGACTGGTGCCGTCCACGATGGCGGCCCTGCGGTCCAGAAAGACCGCGCCGTCGAGCGAGTCCGGGTCGCCGGAGCAGTGGATGTATGCCACGCGCTCGCCCGTGCGCTCCACCGCCGCGCCCATGCGGCGCATGAAGGTCGATTTGCCGCAGCCCGGGCCGCCCTTCAAGATCATCAGATCGTCGAACCGCCCGGAGAGCAGCTGGTCATACAGCGAGTAAAAGCCCTCGCCGCTGTTTGCGCCGAGGAAAAAGGATACCGGTTTCATATCGTTTCCTCCCATCGAAAGCTTTTTCGTTTCAGTTTATGCGCAAACCCGGGCAGGTGCTTCCCTTCCGCCCAAAAATATGCTATGCTGGATCTGCCGCCCGACGGGCGATCTGTTTTGCCCCGCCGCGGCAAATCCGGAAAGAAAGGACTGATTCTTATGAAGACGCAACGTGTACGGAGGGTCCACGCTTCCTGACCCTCCGAATTTTTGCTTTGGAGGAACATAATGGACCAGACCATCATCGTCCGTGACGCCGTCACGGACAGCGACACCGCGCATTTTTTCACGGAGCTGCACGCCTACCACCGGCGCGATATTTTTCCCGCGGCGGAGCAGGGCGAGGACCTCGCCTATTTTCTTAGCGAGCCGTACCTTGCGCAGCTCAAAGCCCTGCACGGGCGCAAGACCGACCGTCTGCACTTTCTTTTTTTCGAGCGCGGCGGGCGGGAGATCGGCTTTGCCATGCCGGCCATTTATGAAACCGAAGACGGCAAGTGCTTTATTATGGAATTCTGCGTCTACCCGGAATTCCGCGGCGGCACGGGCCATGCCTGCGGCGAAGCGCTGCTCGACTGGGCACAGGCGCGCGGCGCGCAGTATTTCGAGCTCAACTGCGGCACAAGCCAGCGCCGCGCTTTTGGGGACGGCTCGGCTTTCAGCCGAACGGCCGCGACGAGTGGGGTGAAACTCTGATGCTGCGCCCGCCGGAGGAAGCCGCTCCCATCACCGTCCGCCAATTTCTCCCCGGCGCGGACAACTGGCAGCTTTTGAAGCTCGAAAACGGCTATCTCGCCGAGATCGGCGAAACGCCGCTCGACGAAGCAAAGCAGGCGCAGCTTCTGCATGCGATTCAGGACGGCAGGATCACCTTCTTCGCCGCTTACCGCAGGACCCGCATGATCGGGATGTGCAGCGTCAGCCGCGCATTTTCGACGTTTGACTGCGCGGATGTCGCTATTTTCGAGGATTTTTTCGTTGAACCCGCATTTCGGAGGCATGGCGCCGCGCGGCAGCTCATGTCCGCGGCGCAGGAATACTGTAAGGCAAATCACCTTGTCAGTCTCACTGTCACCTGCGCTCCGTGCGATGAGAGCATGTACCGTGCGTTGGGCTTCACTGAAAACCTCGGCACGACCTTTGCCCACCTCAGTTGATCGTAGTAACATAAGGAAAGGCCCTGCCCGGCATCGCCGGGCAGGGCCTTTCCTTGAAATACCACTTACCAACTACCGCTCACCAAATACCGCTTACGCTGTAAAGATTTTATCCTCCGCCCTGCGCGTATAGTCACGCTCGAGCATCGCGCGGTGCGACAGGAACGCGGGATCGTCGAAGTACTTCGCGCCCATCGGGCAGCTGCGCACGCAGGAATGGCACTTGATGCAGACGCCCGCGACCTCGCTGACGTCGTCCGGATTGATCGAGCCCATCGGACAGAGGGAGGCGCACACACCGCAGTGGATGCACTTTTCCATGTCGGTCTTAGGCTTCGCCTTCAGAAAGACCTTCGGCTCGCCGTCGAGGCCCAGCGGGCGGTAGTACGGCGCGTCAGCGTCGCCGTCCACGGTGACGGGCGCGGGATACTGCGTCATCCGCACGATGCGGCCCACGACCGCCGAGCCAAGCTTGGCAAGCTCCGCCATGTCGTCGGAGTCGGGACGGCCGGCGGCCAGCGCGTCGGTAAAGGCATGGCGGCAGGCAAACGCGCCTGCGCCGATGGTGTGGAAGCCGTCCGCTTCCAGGCAGGCGCAGAGCTCAGCCAGGGAATTGTCGAAGTTGCGGTTGCCGAACGTCACGACCGGCACAGCCAGCGCGCCGTTTCCGGCGAAGCCGGACTTCACAAAGTCGAGCAGCTTGTTCGGCAGCTTTCCCGCGTAGGTCGGCATGCCGAAGATCACAAGGTCGCCCTCGGCGAACTCATACCTTTCCTCACGCGCGGCGGGCAGCGTGAAGTCACGCACCTCAAGCGGGACCTCAAAGCTGACGGCAAGGGCGTTGGCAAGCGTGGTGGTCACCTTTCTCGTGTTGCCGGTAGCGCTGAAATAGACTGCATAGACCTGCGAAATGTTCATAATAGCTCCTTATTCCTATCATTTTAGATTCGCGTTACAGCGAAAAATCCTCTGAGGAGTACTTGTCGCTCAGCGCGGCGGGCCGGGGCGGCACGCGCTTGAGCGGATCATAGCAGAAGTGGCGGCAGTGGTCGGCGGAATCGACAATGCCGCGGCGGGAGCAGACGACCTGCCCGTCGTTGATGACGCTGCCGCTTTTGCAGTAGGCACAGTGCTTTTCAATGTCCTTGCAGAACAGATGAAACATGGTCTCTCCCCTTTCCTTTGCTTACAGGCTGCGGACAACGAGCTTGCCGTCCTCCATCGCGGCGTGCAGCTGCGTGACGGGGTGCTCGTAGGAATCGATGATCTGGCTCGCCATCTCGTCCTCCATCTCCTTCTGAATGGTGCGGCGCAGGTTGCGCGCGCCATAAGCGGCGGAGTAGGACTTCTTGACGAGGTAGTCCTCGACCGCTTCGTCCCACGTGAAGTGCAGGCCCTTGTCCTCAAGGCTCTTCTGCAGCTCCGTGAGCATGATGCGGGCGATGCCGGCAAAGTTCTGCTCGTCGAGACGGTTGAAGCAGATGACCTCGTCCACGCGGTTCAAAAACTCAGGACGCAGGAACTCGCCGAGCGCCTTCATGGCACGGTCGCGGTTCTGCTCGTTGAGCGTGTGGCCGAAGCCCACGGTGCCCTCCTTGCGTTCGCTGCCCGCGTTGGAGGTCATGACGATGACGGTATTTTCAAAATTCACCTTGCGGCCGTGGGAGTCGGTGATCTCGCCGTCGTCGAGAATTTGCAGCAGGACGTTCATTACGTCGGGATGCGCCTTCTCGATCTCGTCGAAGAGGATGACGGCATAGGGCTTGCGGCGGATCTTTTCGGTCAGCTGACCGGCCTCGTCATAGCCGACATAGCCCGGGGGCGAACCGACGATGCGGGAGACCGAGTGCTTTTCCATAAACTCGGACATGTCAAGGCGGATGAGCGCGTCAGGCGAGTTGAAGAGGTCCTGCGCCAGCTGCTTGACAAGCTCCGTCTTTCCCACGCCCGTGGGGCCGACGAAGATAAAGCTCACCGGCTTGTGCTTGGGCGAGATGCCCACGCGGTTGCGGCGGATGGCGGCGGCGACGGCTTCGATGGCCTCGTCCTGACCGACGATGTGCTCTTTGAGGCGCTTGTCGAGCTCGCTCAGGCGGCGGAACTCGTCCTCGCGGATGCGCGAGGCAGGGATCTTCGTCCACAGCTCGATCACGCGGGCAAGGTTGTCCATCGTGAGCTGCGGATCGCCCTGCGCGCAGAGCGCGTCAAGCTCTGCCTGCGCCTTCATTTCAAGGCTCTTGAGCTCGGCAAGGCGCTCGAAATCCGGTTCCTCCGCGCCCTGCAGAAGCTCGCGCTCCTTGCCATAGTCCTCGATCTCGCGGCGCAGCTCCATGCGGCGGTTGATGTTCTTATCGTGCAGGTTGAGGTCCGAGCAGGCCTCGTCGATGAGGTCGATGGCCTTGTCGGGCAGGAAGCGGTCGGTGATGTAGCGCTCGGACAGCAGCACCGCCTGACGCAGAATGCCCTCGGGGATCCTGACGCCGTGGTACTGCTCATAGTAGTGGGCGATGCCCTTTAAGATCTTGAGCGTATCCTCCATGTTCGGCTCGTTGACCGTAACGGGCTGGAAGCGGCGCTCGAGCGCGGTATCCTTTTCGATGTGCTTGCGGTATTCGGTGAAGGTCGTCGCGCCGATGACCTGGATCTCCCCGCGGGAGAGCGCGGGCTTCAGGATGTTGGCAGCGTTCATGCTGCCCTCAGCGTCGCCCGCGCCGACGATATTGTGCACCTCGTCGATGACGAGAATGACGTTGCCCAGCTTGCGGATCTCCTCGATGAGGCCCTTCATACGGCTTTCAAACTGGCCGCGGAACTGCGTGCCCGCGACGAGCGCCGTGAGGTCAAGGAGGTAGACCTCCTTGCTTCTGAGCTTGAAGGGCACGTCGCCCGCGACGATGCGCTGGGCAAGGCCCTCGGCGATGGCCGTCTTGCCGACGCCCGGCTCGCCGATCAGGCAGGGGTTGTTCTTCTGGCGGCGGTTCAGGATCTGGATGACGCGCTCGATCTCCTCCTCGCGGCCGACGACCGCGTCGAGCTTGCCGTCGCGCGCGCGCTGGGAGAGGTTGATGCAGTAGGAGTCAAGGAACTTGTGCTTGCTCCCCTTTTCGACCTTTTTATTGCTGCGCGGGCTCTGCGTCTGCTCGGCGTCGCCGCTCTGCGCGTCGTTCGCGGCAGGCGTGCCGCCGAAAAAGCGGCTCAAAAACGGGAACGTCGCAGTCTTGCCGTCCTCGTCCTCGTTTCCGGCGTCGGGATCGTCGGCGTCGCTCAGGCCCTCGAGATTCTCCGCACCGCCGAAGGCGCCCATCATCTCGTTTGATATATTGTCAAGGTCCTCGTCGGTGATGCCCATGCGGCGCATCATCTCATCCACCTGCGGCAGGCCCAGGTTCTTCGCGCACTTGAGGCACAGGCCCTCGTTCACGTTCTGGCCGTTTTCCTGCCGGGTGATGAACACGACGGCGATATTCTTTTTGCATCTGGAACAAAGTTGCGGCTGCATAGTTTTTCCTCCTTGGGGTAAAGATCAGGGTAACAGCGCGGCCAGCAGGCTGCGCGGGGTGTGGTTCATGAAAAGCGAAAGGAGATATGTACCGTCCTGATTTTCGGTGAAGGCCGCAACACCGAGCTTCGGCGCAAGGCCGCACACGAGAAACAGCACCAGCGCGCTCTCCACAAGGCCCAGCGCGCCGCCGCCGAGGGCGTTGATCGTGCTCAGGACCGGCAAGTCAAGCACCTTGTCAACGCCCTTCGTGACAAGGCGCAGCAGGATCGTCAGCAAGATGAAGCACAGCGCGAAGGTCACGCTCCGCACCACGCTTCCAAGGAGCGTTCGCACCGCGGCAAGCGCGGCGTCGCGCGCCGCCTCGCGCAGCGACCGGCGCACCGCGCCGTCCAGGTCGAAGCGCAGCAGCTTTTTAAGAAAGCCCGTCACCGCGAGCGGCACGCTGCTCTCCTGCTGCGCGTCGTTGTCCTGCGCGCTCTCTTCGATCTGCGGCTGCTCGCCCTGCTGCGCATCCTCCCGGCTGTCGAACCACTCCTGCACGCTCTTTTCCGCGCGCGGCATCAGAAGATCGGTCACAGGCTCGGTGAGAAGGTCCGTAAGGAGCGACGCGCCGACAAGCGCCAGCACAATGACCGCCAGCGCCATTAGGCTGCGGAACAGTCCCCGCTTTGCGCCGAACACCGTGCCAAGCACGAGCACGAGCGCAAAGACCACATCAATGATAAGTCCATTATCCATGTTTTTCTCGTTTCATTCAATGCACAAATTGTAACTTTTTTGGCGTTTTGCAGAAATTACGGAATATAAAGCCAGGCCGACGACGAGCCGACGAGCACCGCCGTGCCGTCCGCGCGCATCAGGACCGAGCGGGCGTACTCCGTGCCGTCCAGCCGCGCGTACCCCTCGAGCTGCGGCGTGTAGATCACAAGGCTGTCGCTGTAGAGCACGGCAATGTACTTTCCCGCCGCCGACATCGACAGTACCTCTCCGCTCACGTCAAGCCCTGCAAGCTCCGAGCCGTCCTGCGAGACGGTGACGAGCTTCATCGCACTGCCTGAACGGTAGCGGCCCAGCAGCAGCGCGGCAAAGCCGTCGCCGTTCAGGCTCTGCCCGCGAAGGTAGGGATATTCAAAATGGTAGCTGCCCGCAAGCGCGCCGTCGGCGGTGAAGAGCGTCAGCCCCTCGTCCGTCAGGCACGCGAGCGTGCCGCCGACGCTGCCCGCGGAGAGCAGCAGCGAGCCTGTGAGCGTGTTGACCGCCGCGGGCTTGTCGCTGCCGGGGGTGTAGATGCTCACGGTGTCGGCAAAGGTGCCGCCGGATTCGCCCAGCGACACGGCGGCCATATGTTTGCAGTCACGCAGCACCGTCGCGTCGATCACGTAATGCTCCGAGGAGTTGAAGGCCAGCACCTTCTCGCCCGCGGCGTCGTACATTGTGACGGCGGACTTGTAGCCGCTCTTTTCCACGTTGAGCGCCATATAGTCGGACGAGTTGAGCGAGACGGACAAAATGCCGCTGCCGCACTCGCCGCTCATGTCGCGCACGAGCCCGCTTGCGGAGAAAATAAGCAGCGACTGGCCCCCGATGTCGTACACCGCGGCGGTCTGCCCGCCGACGGCGATGGCCGGGGTCGTAAGCTTCACGCTCTCGCTGCAAACGACGCTGCCGTCGCTTCCCAGCACGGAAACGCTCGTTGTCGAGGCGACGATCAGATGATCGCCGAGCAGCGCAAAGGTATTGCTGCGGTCGTTGCTGAAGGAGTAGAGCTCGGCCTTGCCCTGCTCGTCCTGCTGCACCTTGTTGTAGGAAAACAGGCGGCGGACGCTGTCAAGCCCGCTGAGGTCCTTCCATGCCGCGGCAGCCACCACGCCGAGCACGACCACAAGCGCCAGCAAAACCGTCAGCACGCGCTTTGCGCCGCTGCGGCGCGGCGCGGCCTGCGATCGGCGGATCTCCTCGCGGATATTCTCTTCCTCTTTGCGGTCAGTCATTGAGCCGTTCATCCTCATACCATAGTCTCGTCATGTACAGTCCGCCGGGCGGCACCGTGGGGCCGGCCAGCGAGCGGTCGCCGGAGGCAAGGATCTCGGGGATATCCTCGGGCGTGAGCTTGCCCTCGGCCGCGTAGAGCACGGTGCCGGTGATGGCCCGTACCATGTTATACAGAAATCCGTCCGCGCAGACCTTGAGCTCCAGAAGATCGCCCGAGCGCGCCACGCGGCAGTAGTGCACGGTGCGCACGGTAGTCTTTGTCTCCGTGCCGACGGAGCGCACGGCCTTAAAGTCGTGCGTGCCCTCGAACGCGCGCGCCGCGCGGTCCATCACCTCTTCGTCGAGGTGCTTGGGGTAAAAGTAAGCCCTGTTGACATAAAACGGGTTTTTGATGCGGGAGTTGAAAATGCGGTAGGTGTATTCCTTCTTTTGACACGAGAGGATGGCGTTGAAATCGTCCGCCACCTCGAGCGCCTCGCGCACGACAATATCCTCCGGCGTGTGCGTATTCACGGCAAAGGGCAGGCGCTCGACCGGGATGCGCGAATCCGTATGGAAATTCGCGATGTAGCGCTCGGCGTGCACGCCCGCGTCCGTGCGGCCGCAGCCGACGAGCTTTACCGGCCCGCCGCAGACCTTCGCAAGGCCCTTTTCCATCGTCTCGCAGACGCTCGACACGGTTTTCTGCACCTGCCAGCCGTGGTAGGCCGTGCCGTTATACATAAGCTTCAGGGCAATGTTTCGCATAGAAGCGTCCTTTCCTTCTTTTTTACCGCAGCATGATGACCACGACCACGACCGCGAGGTAATACCCCAGCACGAGGTAGTCGCGCGTCTGATAGTGCAGCACGTTGAGCTTCGTGCGGCCCTCGTCGCCGTGGTAGCAGCGGCATTCCATGGCCGTGGCCAGCTCGTCGGCGCGGCGGAACGCGCTGACGAACAGCGGCACGAGCAGCGGAACGAGCGCCTTGGCGCGTTGCATGAGGCTGCCGGTTTCAAAATCGGCGCCGCGCGCCTTCTGTGCGGACATGATCTTGTCCGTCTCCTCGATGAGCGTGGGGATAAAGCGCAGCGCGATGGACATCATCATCGCAAGCTCATGCACGGGGACCCTGATCTTTTTGAGCGGGTTCAGCAGGCTCTCCAGTCCGTCCGTCAGGCGGATGGGAGAGGTCGTATACGTGAGCAGGAACGTGCCCATGATGAGCAGCGTGATGCGCAGCATCATCGTGATGGCGGCGCGGATACCCTCGACCGTGATGCGGAAGATCCAGAACCGGCACAGCTCCGTGCCGGGGGTATAGAAGAGGTTCAAAAGCGCGGTAAAGGCGATGATAAACAGCACCGGCTTCAAGCCCTTGAAAAGCGCCTTCGCGCCCACGTGCGAGATGCGCACGGCGAGCACAAGCGTCAGGATGAGAAGGCCGTAGGCAATGTAGCTTTTGGCCGTGAAAAGCGCCACGACGTAAAGCACCGTGACAAGGAGCTTTGTTCGCGGGTCGAGCTTATGGGCGAGCGTATCGCCCGGGAAATACTGTCCGAGCGTGATGTCCTTCAGCATGCTCTGCCGCCCCCTCTCTTGAGCGCGATAAGCTCCGCGCTCAGCTCGTCCACCGTGTAAACGTCGGGCGAGATGGCAAGGCCGCCCTCGCGCAGCTTCATGGCAACGCGCGTGACCTGCGGCACGTCAAGCCCGGCGCTCATCAGCTCGTCGCCGCGGGCGAAGACCTCGCGCGGCGTGCCGCTCATGAGCACATGGCTGTCGGACAGCACGATGATGCGATCGACGTTTTTTGCGATCTCCTCCATGCTGTGACTCACGAGCACGACGGTCGTGCCGCGCTCGCGGTGGTATGCGCGGATGTTCGCAAGCAGCTCCTCCCTGCCCTGTGGGTCAAGGCCCGCGCTCGGCTCGTCGAGCACGAGCACCTCGGGCTCCATCGCGATCACGCCCGCAATGGCCACGCGGCGCTTCTGCCCGCCGGAGAGGGCGAAGGGCGATTTTTCCAGCAGGTCCTCGGAAAGGCCCGCAAAGCGCGCGGCTTCGCGCACGCGGCGGTCGATCTCGTCCCTGGAAAGCCCCATGTTCGTGGGGCCGAAGGCGATATCGCGGTAAACGGTCTCTTCAAAGAGCTGGTACTCGGGGTACTGGAACACAAGGCCCACACGGAACCGGACGCTCCGGATCTTCTTCGGGTCCGCCCAGATGTCCTCCCCGCCGAGGAGGATGCGTCCGGAGGTCGGCTTGAGCAAGCCGTTCAAGTGCTGGATCAGCGTCGATTTGCCGCTGCCCGTGTGGCCGATGATGCCCAAAAATTCGCCGCGGCGGATCGCCAGCGACATATCCTGCACCGCACTGCGGCAGAAGGGCGTGCCCTCGCCGTAGGTGTGCGTCAGGTTTTCTACACGAATGATCTCTTCCAAAGCTACGATCCTCTTAGGTCAGATTTTTCAAAATAACGTCCGCGCATTCCTCCACGGTGATGGCGTCCACCGGGACGTCCATCCCCGCTTCGCGCAGGGAAAAAAGCAGCGAAACGGTATCCGGCACGGCAAGGCCGATATTCTCGAGCTCTTTTTTGCGGGTGAACACCTCGCGCGGCGTGCCGTCCATCATGACGATGCCGTCATTCATCACGATCACGCGGTCGGCGTGCTCGGCTTCGTTCATGTGGTGGGTGATGAGAACGACGGTAATGCCCTGCTCGCGGTTGAGCTTTTCCACCGCCGCGAGCACCTCGCGCCGGCCCACGGGGTCGAGCATGGCGGTCGCCTCGTCGAGCACGATGCACTCGGGCTTCATCGCGAGCACGCCCGCGATGGCGATGCGCTGCTTCTGTCCGCCGGAGAGAAGGTGCGGCGCGTGCTTGACGAATTTTGACATGCCAACGGCCTCGAGCGCATCGTCCACGCGCTTTCTGATCTCCGCGCTCGGCACGCCGAGGTTTTCGGGCGCGAAGGCCACGTCCTCCTCCACGACGTTCGCGACGATCTGGTTGTCCGGGTTCTGGAACACCATGCCCACGCGCCTGCGGATCTCGAGCAGGAGCGCTTCATCAGCGGTGTCCATCCCCTCCACGTACACCTTGCCGCCGCTTGGCAGCAGCACCGCGTTGAAGGTCTTTGCGAGCGTCGATTTGCCGCTGCCGTTGTGGCCCAGCACCACAACGAAGCTGCCGCGCTCGATCTCTATGTCCACGCCGCGCAGCGCGCGGGTGTTGCCCTCGCCCTCCGCGCCGGGATAGGTAAAGGTCAGGTCCTGTGTTTTGATCATTTCCATCTTGGTTTTCCTTCTTTTATTCGCTGAACCAGCGGCCCGTTGCGCCGCAGGGCAGCGCAAGGCCCGTTTCCGTCACGGGAAGGCCCAGCTCGTCCCACGTGACCCTGCCGCCGTACTTTTCCGCGACGAGCAGGTGCAGGATGTAGCCGAGCACGGACGGCGCAAGGCCCGTTGTGTACGAATTGATGATGACGAACAGCGGCTTGTCCGACAGCACCTGCGCGCAGAGCTTGACGAACGGGAAGAGGTTATCCTCAAGCTTCCACACCTCGCCGCCGGGACCGCGGCCGTAGCTCGGCGGGTCCATGATGATGGCGTCGTAGGTCTTGCCGCGGCGAATCTCACGCTCGACAAATTTCGCGCAGTCGTCAATGATCCAGCGCACCGGCGCGTCCGCAAGGCCGCTGACGCGCGCGTTCTCGCGCGCCCAGTTGACCATGCCCTTCGCCGCGTCCACGTGGCAGACCTGCGCGCCGCTGGCCGCGCACGCGACCGTCGCCCCGCCGGTATAGGCGAAGAGGTTCAAAACGCGGATGGGACGGCCCGCGTGCTCGATCTTCTCGCGCGCGAAGTCCCAGTTCACGGCCTGCTCGGGAAAAAGCCCCGTGTGCTTGAAGTTCATGGGCTTGACCTGGAACGTGAGGTCCCTGTACTTCACCTGCCAGGACTCGGGCAGCTTGTCCTTGTCCCAGTGTCCGCCGCCCGAGGACGAGCGGTAGTAGCGGCCCTGAGCATTGCGCCAGCCGCGGTTCGTGTGCGGCGTTTCCCAGATGGCCTGGGGGTCCGGGCGCACGAGGGTCTGTCGGCCCCAGCGCTCCAGCTTTTCCCCGCCGCCGCAGTCAAGCAGTTCGTAATCTTCCCATCCGTCCGCGATCCACATATCGTATCTCCTTCGCCGCAAGGGCATAGTTGTTCATGATAATCGAGTTATTATACTACGGCGCAAAGCGGATAGTCAATGTATAAATCGTAAACGTTTCCGCGCCACGCTTTATTTTCTTTCCCGGTGGACTTTGCCGCGCGGCTGTGGTATGCTGAAAAAAATGACACGAAGAAAGCTGGCCTTTTTCTATGGATAAACTGCTCCTGCACTCCTGCTGCGCGCCCTGCTCGGTCTACTGCGTGGATACGCTGCGGAAAGACAACATCGAGCCGGCCTCGCTCTGGTTCAACCCCAACATCCACCCCTGGACGGAGTATGACGCGCGCCGCCGCACGCTGCTCGAATACGGTGAGAAAGAGCATGTCGAGGTTCATATTTTAGAGGATTACGGCCTGCGCGATTTTGTCCGCGCCGTCAGCGCGGACATCGACCACCGCTGCGCGCACTGCTACTCCATCCGTCTCGGCACGGCGGCCAAATACGCCGCCGACCACGGCTACGACGCCTTCACCTCCTCCCTGCTCATCTCCCCCTACCAGAACCACGAGCTTTTGAAGGCCGTAGGCGAAGTAATGGGCAAAAAGTACGGCGTCGAATTCTACTACCGCGACTTCCGCCCCGGCTTTCGCGAGGGGCAGGCCAAGGCGCGCGAGATGGGCCTTTACATGCAGAAGTACTGCGGCTGCATCTTCTCCGAGGAGGACCGCTACTCGGCGAAGATCGAAAAGGCAAAAAAGCGCTACGCCGAAGAATAAGACATCGCTCCGGCATCAGATACGTCTCATTGCAGAGGAGCTTTAAACCGCTGCTCTATCAATCATATGAAGGAGAAAACAACCCTATGGATCATTTCAAGTTTTCAACGCTTCCGTACAAGCGCCCCGATCTGGAGGCGCACCGCGCAAAGCTCGCTGCGTGGAAATCCGCGGTTGAGCACGCGGAGAGCTACGAGGCCCTGCGCGGGCTGATCTTTGAGATCGACCGCGCGAACTGCGAGCTTTCCACGCAGTTTTCCACCGCGCACATCCGCCACACGCTCGATACGCGCGACGAATTCTACGAAGCGGAGATCAACTATTTACAGGATACGCTCCCCACGCTCAGCGGCGACGAGGTCGCGCTCAACGAGGCCATCGCGGCCAGCCCTTTCCGCGCGGACATTGAGAAGGAATTCGGCAAGCAGTATTTCGTCTCCATGGACCTGCAGAAAAAGCTCTTCTGCGAGGCCAACATTCCGCTTCGCCAGCAGGAGAGCCGTCTGACCAACGAGTATCAGAAGATCATGGCGACGGCTGAGATCCCCTTCGACGGCAAGACGCTGAACCTCTACGGCGTGCAGAAGTACTTCGAGCATCCCGACCGCGCGGTGCGCGCCGCCGCCGTCAAGGCGTATGCCAAGTTCTACGAGGACAACGAGCCGCGGCTCGAGGAGATCTGGGACGAGCTGATCCGCATCCGCAACCAGATGGGCAAAAATCTCGGCTACGAGAACTACATCCCCGTCGGTTATCTCGAGCAGGGCCGCACGGACTACGGTGAGAAGGAGGTCGCGTCCTTCCGCGAGCAGGTGCGCACCGTTCTCGTCCCCCTGTGCCAGAAGCTCTACGACGCGCAGGCCAAGCGTCTCGGCCTTGACCACGTCATGTGGTACGATGAAAAGATGGTGTTCCCCGACGGCAACGCCGAGCCCGCGGGCGACGACGAATTCATGGTCAAGACCGCGCAGAAGATGTACCACGAGATCAGCCCCGAGACCGGCGAGTTTATCGACTTCATGATCGACCACGAGCTGATGGACCTGCAGAACAAGCCCGGCAAGGCCTCCACGGGCTACATGACGAGCCTGCCCAGCCTGAAAGCCCCCTTCGTGTTCTCCTGCTTCAACCACACGATCTTCGACATGCAGGTTCTCACGCACGAGCTCGGTCACGCCTTCGCGGGCTATATGGCCATGCGCAGCCAGCCCATTTCGGACTATTACAGCGAATCGACCGACATTGCTGAGATCCACTCCATGTCCATGGAGCAGTTCGCCTACCCCTACGCAGAGTGGTTCTTCGGCGATCAGGCGGGCAAGTTCCGCTTCGCCCATCTGCAGGAGGCGCTGACCTTTGTGCCCTTCGGCGTGGCGGTGGACGAGTTCCAGCACATCTGCTACGCACACCCCGAGCTGACGCCCAAGGAGCGGACGTATCAGTGGCACCTGCTGGAGGAAAAGTACATGCCGTGGCGCAGGTACGACAACGACGCGTTCATGGAGCGCGGCGGCTACTGGTACCACAAGCTGCACATCTATCTCTACCCCTTCTACTACATCAACTACACGCTCACGACCATGGGCGCGATGGAGTTCAAGAAGAAATACGCCGAGAACAAGGAAGCCGCGTGGCAGGACTACCTGAACCTCTGCAAGGTGGGCGGCAGCCAAAGCTATCTTGAGACGCTGCGCTACGCCAATCTTGCCAATCCTTTCGAGGCCGGTTCCGTCGAACGCGCCTGCGGGTATGCGAAGGATATCCTGCTCGAGCAGATCGCGGCGCAGGAAAAATAAGTCTCTTCCCCCTCCCCGCAGCGGTCAATGCGCCGCCTGAATGCGTTTAAAAAGGAAAAGCCCTGCAATGGCCATTGCAGGGCTTTTCCTGTTTCCGCCTTCGGCCGGGAGCTTTCAGCGGATCAAGGCGCTGTGCATCAGGCGAAGCGCGCGGTCCGCGTCCGCCTTCAGGACGTAAAGGCTCAGAAAGCGCTCGCCCGCGGCAATGGCGTAAACGCTCACACCGCCCTTTTCGACCGCCGTGACCGCCGCGCGCTCGCAGGCAAGGTCCGGCAGCGCGCCGCCGACGGCCGTGATGGCCGCAAGCGCGCTCTTTCCGTTTTTCTTCTGCGTCACACCTGCGATCTGCAAGCGATCGCCCTGTTCGCACACGACGCTTCCCGCGCTCCCCGGCTCGCAGGATTTTACCGTGATGGGCACGGCGCTTTTCCGCGCCAGCGCCACGCTGCGGTCATGCAGCACCTGCGCGCCCTTGCGCGCGAGCAGCAGCATATCGTCATACGAGATGCGCTCCCGGCGCACCGCGTCGGGGCAGATGCGCGGGTCGGCGGAAAAGATGCCGTCCACGTCAGTGTAGATGGTCAGCTCGTCGGCGTGCAGCGCCGCAGCGAGCGCCGCGGCGCTCGTATCCGAGCCGCCGCGCCCGAGCGTCGTGATGTCGCCGTGCTCGTCGATGCCCTGAAAGCCCGTCACGACCACGACGCGCCCCGCGTCCAGCTCGCGCCGGATGCGCGCTTCGCCGATGCTTTCGATCTCCGCGTCGCCATGCACGCCGTTTGTGCGGATGGGGATCTGCCAGGCGCTGAGCGAAACGGCGTCCACCCCCAGCGATCTGAGCGCCAGCGCGCCCAGCGCCGCGCTCACCTGCTCGCCCGAGGCGAGCAGAGCGTCCAGCTCGCGCCCGTCTGGCGAGGGCGTCAGCGCACGCGCCTTTTCAAGCAGCGTATCCGTTGTGTCTCCCTGCGCCGAGAGGACCACGACCACGTCGTGTCCCTCATCGCGGCGCTCCTTTGTGATATGTGCCATGCGCAGCAGGCGCTCCGTGTCGCGCACCGAGCTGCCGCCGAATTTCTGCACGATCAGGCTCATTTGAACCACTTCCAACAAAAAAATGGATCGGCAGGCCGCCGCTGCGGCTGCTGCCAATCCATCGTATGAAAGCGGACAAAAAGCCGTGCTTACGCCGCCAGGATATCGAAGCGGACCACGCCCTCAAGCGCGGCGGCCGTGGCCATCATCTCCTCGATCGACTCCTGCATCTCCGACGTTTCCGCCGAGATCGTCACCGCCGCGCAGCCGTTGGTCGGGATGCTCTGGTTGATCGTGAGAATATTTGCGCCCGATTCGGCAAAGATAGAAAGGACGTTGGACAAAACGCCCGGATTGTTCTTGAGCATGGCATAGAACGTGATGATGCGGCCCGTTTTCATGTCGTTGAAGGGACGCACCGCGTCGCGGTACTTATAAAAGGCGCTGCGGCTGATGCCGACGGCGCGGGCGGCGTCGCCCGCCGTGCGCACCTCGCCGGACTGGAGCATGCGCTTGGCCTCGGCCACCTTGATGAAGATCTCGGGCAGGGCCTCTGCCGAGACCAGATAAAACTTTGTCGAAGGCATCATATGTTTCTCCTCTGCGGTCATTTGTCTTTAATTCGCGATTATTTTAGCATACCCACCGGCAGAATGCAACCATTTTTTCACTCAGGAGGTGATGGCCCTTGCACGAGGCCGCGCTGCGCCGCTTTTTGCTCCTTATCCTCTCCGCCGCGGCTGCGGCAGGGAGCTTTTATCTCGCCTTCCGCTATCTTCTGCCCTGGTGCCTGCCGTTCCTGCTGGCGCTGCTTATCGCGGCGCTGCTCGAGCCGGTGGTGCTGCATCTGCAGCGTCGGCTGCGATTTCAGCGCGGCTTTTCCGCCCTGCTGCTGACACTGACGCTGCTTTTTCTCCTCGGTGGACTGCTGTCGCTGCTGGGAACGACGCTTCTTTCCCAGCTGAACGCCCTGCTTGCCGCCGCGCCCGCGTTTTTCGACGCCATCCCCGCCGCCGCAGAAAATCTCCTCGCGCGGCTCGAACGCTTCCACGCGGGCGGACCGGACTGGCTCACAGCGTACCTGCAAGGGCAGCTGCTGCAAACCGTGAACGATATGGACAGCCTCCTGCGCTCGCTCTCCTCGCGTGCCGTCGCCGCGCTTGCGCAGGCCGCGGCGGCGCTGCCGGGCGGGCTGCTCGCCGTTGCGACCTGCGTACTCGCGATCTTCTTCACCTCCGCGTCCTATCCCGCGCTCTGCGCGGCGGCGCGGCGGTTCCTGCCGGAAAAAGCAATGGAGCGCCTGCGGCGCTTCCGCACCGGCGCGATGGAATCGCTCGGCAAGTGGCTGCGCGCGCAGCTCACGCTCTCGTGCATCACGTTTTTCGAGCTGCTCGCCGGTTTTTTGCTCATGCGTCAGCGCTATGCGCTGCTGCTCGCCTTCCTCATCACGCTGCTCGACGCGCTGCCGGTGTTCGGCACGGGCACGGCGCTCGTGCCCTGGGCGGCCTTCACGCTGCTGTTCGGCTTCCCGCCCAAGGCCATCGTGCTGCTCGCGCTCTACCTCTGCACGCTCATCACGCGAAACACGCTCGAGCCGAAGCTCCTCTCCGCACAGGCGGGTCTGCCGCCGGTCGCGTCGCTTTTTGCGATGTACCTCGGCTACTGCGCCTTCGGCGTCGCGGGGATGGTGCTCTTCCCCTTCTTCCTGCTTCTCGCCGCGCAGCTCCTGCGCCGCGAGGATAGTGAAAACACTTAACAGCTGTTGATTGCAAAAGAAAAGGACGGCCGAAGCCGTCCTTTTTCGTTTTTTATCTTCTCCCCGCGCCGCCGCTGCCGAGCAGCCAGTCGAGAAATTCGCCGTTGTCGCCGACGGTATCGCCGCCCGCCGCGTCGCCGCCGGTATTGCCGTTGTCGCCGGTATTCTCCCCGCCGGTGCCGTCGCCCGGATCCGTGGGATCCGGCGCGGGCTCCAGAGGAACCGTGTGCGTGGTGCAGACGCCGCTGTACGTCAGCTCGTTGTAGAGCTGCACCGTGCCGCTGTTCGTGCGCACCGGCTCGCCCGCTGGGATGGCCGAGATCAGTCCCTCCTCCAGCTGCGCCTGATAGGTTGCCTGAAGAGAAGCGCTCAAGGGCGTGATGAGCAGCTCGCGCTGGTAGCCCCAGCCCGCGCTGACATTCGGCTGGCTCAGATCGAGCACGTAGCCCGTCGTCACGTTCGGGCAGTAGTCCGAGGCGAGCATGCCCGAGTCCGCGCAGAGATTAACGCTCATGTGCGCGTCGCAGGTAAGCGTCGGCACATGGTCGCTCGCGACCTTGACCGTCTGCGCCGGGCAGTAGGACGAGGCGAGCAGCCCCGTCTGCGTGCAGACCGTAACGCTGACCATATCGCCGCTGCTCACGTCGAAGTCCTTGTTGGGCAGGTTCGCGTGGACCTTGCTCATGAAGGTTTTCCACAGCGTCGCGGCGGGGTTGCCGCTCGCCACGATGCGCGTGGGCGTGTCGTAGCCGACCCAGACCGCCGCCGTGTAGTACGGCGTGTAGCCGACGAAATAACGGTCATTGTTGCTGTTGGTCGAACCGGTCTTACCGGCGATGGTCATGCCCGAGAAGTTCGCGCCCGTACCCGTACCGCTGCGCACGACGTTTTTCAGCAGCTCGTTCATCGCGTAGGCGGTGCTCTCCTTCATCGCAACGTGGGATTCGGTCTTATTTTCAAGGATCGTGTTGCCGTTGTGGTCCTTCACCTCGGTATAGGTACGCGGCGTGGTGTATACGCCGCCGTTTGCAAAGGAAGCGTAGGCCGCGGCCATCTCGCGCGTGGTCACGCCCTTGGAAAGGCCGCCGAGCGCCAGCGCGCCCGCCGCGGTCATATCGTCGTTCGTGAGCGTCGTAAAGCCGAGCTTTTCGGTCATAAAGGCGTAGGACGCGGGCAGCGTCAGCTTCATGGCCGTGCGCACCGCCGTGGGGTTGGACGAATTGCGGATGGCATCCTGCAGCGTCATGATGCTGCGGTAGCCCGAATAGGCGTTCACCGGCCAGGCGCTGCCGTTGAGCATTTCAACGGGATAGTCGTCGATGACGCTCGCGGGCGTGATGACGCCGGCATCCAGCGCGGGCGCGTAAACGCTCAGAGGCTTGATGGCCGAACCGCACTGACGCACGACGGTCGAATAGTCGAGAAGGAAGCGGCCCTCGCGCTCGCCCACGCGGCCCGCGACGGCGACGATGTCGCCGGTCGCGTTGTCGATGATCGTCGCGCCGGACTGGAGCTGCTCGCCCTTGGCGGAGGTGTAGTTCAAGTTATTGCGGTCGGCGTAGACGCTCTCCACGATGGACTGGATCTCGGGATCGACCGTGCAGTAGATCGAGTAACCGCCGGTGTAGAGCATGTCCTTCGCGACTGATTCGTCATAGCCGAGCTTTTCGTGCATGTCGGCGACGATGTCGTTGAACATGCGCTCGACAAAGTAGGAGTCATACGTCGTGCTCGAGGCAGTGTCCGAGCGGCTCGCAACGCTGGCCGAGGGGACGAAGTCTGCGTCCCAGGTAAAGACGAGCGGCTGGTTTTTCGCCTGCTCGTACTCTTCATCGCTGAGCTTGCCGAGCTCGTGCATCTTGTAGAGCACCGTGAGCTGGCGGTCCTTGTTCTGCTCGCGGTACCAGTCGCCGCGCGCGGGGTCATACTTATACGGGAACTGCGTGATGCCGACAATGGACGCGGCCTCGGCGACCGTCAGCTCGCCGACGGTCTTGCCGAAGTAGCCCTCCGCCGCGGCCTCGATGCCGTAGCAGCCGTTGCCGAAGTACACAGTGTTCAGGTACGTTTCGAGGATCTCGTCCTTTGAGTAGTTCTTCTCGAGCCGCAGCGCGCGGAAGATCTCCGACACCTTGCGCTTGATGGTCACCTCATCGTCGCCGGTCACGTTCTTGATGACCTGCTGGGTGATCGTCGAGCCGCCGCGGGTCGAGGTGCCGGTGAGCTTGCCGAGGATGGCCTTCGCCGTGCTCTTCCAGTCAACGCCGTGGTGGCTTTCAAAGCGCTCGTCCTCGATGGAGATGAGCGCGTCCTGCACGTGCTTGGGGATATCGTCGATGCTGACGATCGTGCGGTTCTCCTCGCCGTGGAGCTTTGTCAGCTCCACCCACTCCCCACTGCTCTTGTCCTGATAGTAGACCGTCGAGCTCTGCTTGAGCGTGTAGGCCGAGATATCCACATCCAGGTCGAGCGAGGTATGAACATAGACCATGAAGATGGCAAAAAACATGAGGCTGGTCACAAGACCGATGGCAAAGATCGTGCCGATGATCTTACCGGCCATGCCGTGCTTTTTCTTCTTGTGCGCCACATGCGAGGGCTGCTGTTTTCGGGGCGTCTGGTTTTCTGCGCGGTTTTCTTCCATAAAGCGCCTCCTCCTTTGCTGATCGAATATGCGCCGCAGCGCATAGCTTACAATAATGATACAGAATATAGTATAGCATGGCTGTCAAGTGGGGCAGTCGTTGCGTTTTCGTCTTGCTTTTTGGCGCGAGCTGCGTTATAATCAGTGGCACAATCAATCAGGAGGTGTCCCCATGAGTGAGGATTTCGGCCCCAATTTTGTCACGCTGACGGATGATGAGGGCAACGACGTAGAGCTTGAATACGTCGATGCGCTGGAATATAACGGTACCACCTACATGGCCTTTTTCCCCGTGGTCGAGGAAGGCAGCGAGGAAGAGGAAAACGAAGAGGAATACGGTCTCGTGATCCTCAAGAGCCAGATGGAAAACGGCGAGGAATTTCTCGTCACCGTTGACGACGAGGAGGAGATCGACAAGGTCTACGACCTCTTCATGGAGCAGATCCTCTCCGACGAGGAATAAGCTCCGCTTTCCGCGGTAAACTGAATAGTGCCCTGCGGGGTGCGTGATAAGTTCTTTATAAACCCACATTTCGTCATAAGGGATGCCGGTACGTTCCGGTGGTTTGCAGGCCTCCCAGCTGCCGTCTGCGGCTGGAAGTTGGAAGCAATAAAGCCGGACAGAGACAACCCACCTGTCCAGAATGGTGCAGGTTTTGACGGGGCTTACACGGCCGCTGCGGGGCACCTTTTTATCTTTCCGCGAATTGCACAAAATTTTCATTTCATTTTCTACATTGATTCAGACGGAAAAAACGTGCATTTTGTTCGCGTTTCCGGTAAAATATTTCTGCAAACTAAAATACTGCTTGGTAGCTGCAACGTAGTGCTTCGCGCACGGGCTGTACGGTCGTTCCCCATGGGGAGCGGTCGCTGTGTCTGTGTGAGGGGCGCTTTTTTCTTTCCCTTTTGCGGTGCCGCGGCAAGCGGCGGGGAAAGCGGCAAGCAGGAAAAGGAGGAGCAATTTTATGAAACTTGTCACCAACGGCCGCCTTATCACCCGCGATGAGAGCGCGCAGGGCTATTTCGAGCACGGTGCCGTCGCCTACGAGGGCGCGAAGATCGTCGAAATCGGCGAGGAAGCCGCCCTTCGCTTAAAGTACCCCGGCGCGGAGATCATCGACGCCAGGGGCGGCGTCATCATGCCCGCGTTCATCAACGCGCACACGCACATTTACTCCGCCCTCGCCCGCGGCCTGTCGATCAAGGGCAATAACCCCACGAACTTTTACGAGGTGCTCAACGGCACGTGGTGGGCCATCGACCGCCATCTGATGATGGACGGCACGAAGGCCAGCGCCACCGCGCTCTACATCGACTCGATCAAGCAGGGCGTAACGACCATTTTCGACCATCACGCCTCCTACGGCGAGATCCCCGGCACGCTCCACACGATTGCCGAGGAGAGCAAGCGCCTTGGTCTTCGCTCCTGCCTGTGCTACGAGGTCTCCGACCGCGACGGCGAGGAGAAGTGCTTACAGGCTATTCAGGAAAACGCCGACTTCATCACCGAGTGCGAGCGGCGCAAAGATCCCATGCTCGCGGCAATGTTCGGCGGTCACGCGCTCTTTACGATCTCCGATAAGACGTTCGAGCGCATGGTCGAAGCCAACAATGGCCGCACGGGCTACCACATCCACGTGTCCGAGGGCATGAACGACGTGTACGACTCCCTCCAGAACTATGGCCGCCGCCCCGTGCAGCGCCTGCAGGACCACGGCATCCTCGGCCCCAGGACCATCCTCGGCCACTGCATCCATGTCAACACCGCCGAGATGGAGATCATCAAGGAGACCGGCACGATGGTCGTCAACAACCCCGAGTCCAACATGGGCAACGCCATCGGCATCTGCCCCGTGCTCCAGCTCTACAAGCGCGGCATCCTCCTCGGCATGGGCACCGACGCTTACACGAACGACATGCTTGAGTCCCTCAAGGTCGCCCTCTGCTCCCAGCGCAGCCAGAACTGCCTGCCGAACGTCGGCTGGTGCGAGGTGACGGACATGCTCTTCAAGAACAATGCAAAGATCGGCGCGAAGTACTTCCCCGACCCGCTCGGCGTTTTGAAGCCCGGCGCGGCGGCGGACATCATCGTCATGGACTACAAGCCCTTCACCCCCTTCTCCGACGCGAACATCGACGGCCATATGATCTTCGGCATGACGGGCCGTCAATGCCAAACCACCATCGCCGCCGGTAAGACGCTCATGCTCGACCGCGAGCTCGTCGGCATCGACGAGGAGGCTGAAAACGCCCACATCCTCGAGGCGGCAAAGAAGCTGTGGACCTCCCTCAACGGCGAGGACTATTGATCGCAGAGAGAAAGGAGAACTTCCATGTCTGAAAAAATGTATCCCATCCCGTTCGACGCTCTGATGAACTGGGTCACGGCCGAATACGCCCAGTGCGGCGACGTGTTCGGCGTTCATAAGCACTATCATGCAGGCGGCAAGAGCCTGCCGATCTTCGGCGAGCGCATCGAAACGCCGTTCGGCCCCGCGGCGGGCCCCAACAGCCAGCTCGCGCAGAACATCATCGCAGCCTATGCCGCGGGCGCGCGCTTTTTCGAGGTCAAGACCGTGCAGAAGATGGACGGCGCGGAGCTTGCCGCCTGCGTGCCCCGTCCCTGCATCCTCGCCGCCGACGAGGGCTACAATCAGGAGTGGTCCACCGAGCTGACCGTCCAGCAGGCGCAGGACGAGTACATCAAGGCCTGGTGCGCGCTCAAGGTGATGAGCCGGGTCTACGGCTTCGGTGATCCCGACGGGTTCGTGTTCAACATGTCCGTCGGCTATGATCTCGACGGCATCAAGGGCCGCAAGGTCAACACCTACATCAACAACATGATGGACGCAAGTAAGACCGCTCAGTTCAAGGAGTGCAAAAAGGTCCTCACCGAGCTTTTCCCCGAGGAGAAGGACTTCATCGCGTCCATCTCCCCCAACGTCTCCCGCTCCGTCACGCTCTCCACGCTCCACGGCTGCCCGCCGCAGGAGATCGAGCGCATCGCAAGCTACCTTCTGAAGGAAAAGCACCTGCACACCTTCGTCAAGTGCAACCCGACCATTCTCGGCTACAAGACCGCCCGCAGCATCCTCGATTCCATGGGCTATGACTACATCGTTTTCGACGAGCACCACTTCAACGAGGACCTGCAGTGGGAGGACGCCGTACCGATGTTCGAGCGGCTGCAGAAGCTTGCGGACAAGCAGGGCCTTGAATTCGGCCTCAAGCTCTCCAACACCTTCCCTGTCGATACGACGCGCGGGGAGCTGCCAAACGACGAAATGTACATGTCCGGCCGCAGTCTCTTCCCGCTGACGATCGAAATGTGCAGCCGCATCTCCCGTCAGTTTGGCGGCAAAATGCGCATCTCGTTCGCGGGCGGCGCGGATTATTTCAACTGCGATAAGCTCTTCGCCGCGGGCATCTGGCCCATCACCGTCGCCACCACCATCCTAAAGCCCGGCGGCTACAACCGCCTGCACCAGATGGTCGAAAAGGTCGAGGACATGCCCTACCGCGCGTTCGCCGGCAACGACTCCGCCGCGATCTCCGATCTCGCGGCCGGCGCGCTGCACGATTTCCACCACTTAAAGCCCATCAAGCCCCTCCCCTCCCGCAAAAGCAGCGAGCAGGTCCCGCTGCTCGACTGCTTCGAGGCCCCCTGCAAGGGCGGCTGCCCCATCGGGCAGGACATTCCCGAGTATCTCGAGCTCTGCCGCAAGGGGCTCTACGGCCCCGCGCTGAAGCTCATCACCGAGAAGAACGCCCTGCCGTTCATCACCGGCACCATCTGCGCGCACCGCTGCCAGGGCAGGTGCTCGCGCAACTTCTACGATGAGTCCGTCCACATCCGTGAGACAAAGCTCCTCGCCGCCGAAAAGGGCTACAGCGCGCTCATGGCGTCCCTCCGCATGCCCGAGCCGATCGGCGACGAGAAGAAGGCCGCCATCGTCGGCGGCGGCCCGACCGGCATCGCCGCGGCGTACTTCCTCGGCCGCGAGGGCGTGCCCACCACGATCTTTGAGCGCGAGCGCAAACTCGGCGGCGTGCCGCGCTACGTGATCCCCGCCTTCCGCATCAGCGATGAGGCCATCGACAAGGACGTCGCGCTCATGGAGCGCTACGGCGTTGAAGTCAAGCTCGGCAAGCCCGCCCCGTCCGTCGAGGAGCTCAAAAAGCTGGGCTACACCCACATCCTGATGGCCACCGGCGCGTGGAAGCCCGGAAAACTCGACATCGAGGGCAACGTGCAGGGCGTGATCGAGTGGATGAAGAAGATGAAAAAGCAGGTCAAGCCCTGCCTGAACGGCAACATCGTCGTGGTCGGCGCGGGCAACACCGCCATGGACGCCGCCCGCGTCGCCAAGCGAATGGGCGCGCACGCGACCATCCTCTACCGCCGCACGAAGAAATTCATGCCCGCCGACGAGCACGAGCTGCAGCTCGCCATCGCCGAGGGCGTTGAATTCGTCGAGCTGGCTGCGCCCGTCAAGCAGAGCCGCGGCAAGCTGCTGTGCGACAAGATGGTCCTCGGCGAGCCCGACGAGACCGGCCGCCGCAGCCCCGTCAAGTCCGGCGAGCAGTTCTCCATCCCCTGCGACATGGTCATCTCCGCCGTCGGCGAGCAGGTAGACGCCGAGCTCATGGCCGCGAACGGCATCGAGATGGAGCGCAAGGGGCCCGCGTTCGAGACGAACGTCCCCGGCGTTTACTGCGCGGGCGACGCGCACCGCGGCCCCGCCACCGTGGTCGAGGGCATTGCCGACGCCGCGCGCTTTGCCGAGATCGTCATTGGCCATCCGCACATCTACGACATCCCCGCCGAGGCCGACGTGACCGAGTTCGACGCGCAGGCCAAAAAGGGCGTGCTCGCCATGGCCAATCAGTGCGCCTGCGACGGCGAGCGCTGCTTACAGTGCTCCACCGTATGCGAGAACTGCGTCGATTCCTGCCCGAACCGCGCGAACGTCGTCATCAAGATGGCCGACGGCTCGCACGAGATCGTCCACGTCGATAAGATGTGCAACGAGTGCGGCAACTGCACGCAGTTCTGCCCCTACGCAAGCGAGCCCTGCCACGATAAGTTCACCCTCTTCCAGACCGCGGAGGACATGGACGAGAGCGAGAACTACGGCGTTCTCTTCGAGGACGAGGATAAGATCCGCCTGCGCTATGAGGACGGCGTGAAGGAATACGACCTCGCCAGCTGCGACAATGATCTTCCCGTCGAGCTCGAGGCCCTCATCCTCACCGTGCGCGACAAGTACGGCTACCTGTACGCATAAGCCGCTGATCGAAAGCGGAGGACCGGACAACCGGTCCTCCGCTTTTTGCCGCTCTTACGCTCGCCAAAGCAGGCTCTCTTGATAAAGAAAGGCCCCGCACCGTATCGGTGCGGGGCCTTCTGATTTGCTTTGCCTTACTTTTCGATCAGGTTCAGCTGATAGATGATCTTGGCGATCTGCGCGCGGGTCAGGGAAGCGTCGGGCTCGAAGGTGTTCTCGGTCATACCGTCGATGACCTTCGCGTCAACGAGCGCCATCACATAACCGTCCTTGCAGTCGGTGAAGATGCTGTCGTTCTTGGACTCGGCAAGCTTGTTGAGCTTGGCCGCGATCTGGCAGAACTCCAGGCGGGTGATGGTCTTGGTGCCGTCGAGGTCCGCGGCAACCAGGCCGAGCTCGGAGGCCTTGGCGATGGTGTTCTTGCTCCAGTCGGCGCCGACCGCGTCCTCAGACTTGAGGTCGCCGCTGCTGACGAGCAGGAGCTTGAGCGCCTGCGCCCAGGTCAGCTTGCCGTCGGGGGCGTAGGTCGTGGGGCTGGTGCCGGAGATGACGCCGTCCTCATAGAGGTGGATCATGTAGTTGAAGTACCAGGAGGTCGTCTTCACGTCCTTGAAGGGGTTGAAGTAGGTGATGCGGCCCTGGGGCGCGGCATACTTCTCACCGATGACGCCCTTGAGCTCCTTGGTCACATACTCCATCACAGCCTCGTCCAGGGGGATACCGGTGTCGAACTGTGCGGAAGCCGCGGCAAAGGCATAGTAGGTGTCGCCGCCGGCGGCGCAGAAGTTGTTCGTCACGACCGCATAGACCTCATTGGCCTTGAAGTCCTTGCCGTTGATGCTGTTGATCGTCACACGGTTGATGGACTTGGGGCCGTAGTAGGTGGAGCCGGGATAGGTGTCGTCATTCTTGTCGTAGGCCTTGCCGGTGTGGATGGTGAAGTTGATGCCGGAGACCTGAGGGAAGCCGCCGATGGACTCGGGCGTGCAGAAGGTGGAGGCTTCAAGCGCCTCGAGCAGCTGCTCGCCGGTGACGTAAACGACCGCGACCGTGTTGCCGAACGGCAGAACGGTGTTGATGTCCTTCTTGGTCACATCGCCCGGCTTGATGGCCGCGCGGATGCCGCCGCCGTTGGTCACGGCAACAACATGGTCCTCGTTCACGGTCAGGCCGTCCTTGTTCTGCAGGACCTTCCAGAGCATCGCGTCGGTGATAAGGTCGCCGTTGTTGGTCTCGACGTCACGGTTGCCGTTGGGGGCCTTCGCGCCGTTGAGCTCGACCTTGCTGATGGCGAACTTCGCGCCGTATTCCGCGTTCACGCGGTCAACGATCTTCTGCGCGGCGGCAGAGACGGCGGCGTCCTTCGCGGTGTCGTCCTTGATCTCGAAGAGGGAGTTGCTCTCGATCTTCTTGCTGGCGTCGTCGATGACGATCACGCCGATGTTCTGGAATGCGGTGCCGGTGGACTGGATGGGCTCGCCGTTCGGGCCCTTGGTCATCACGGTGTGGGAGTGACCGTCGATGATGAAGTCGATGCCCTTGACGTTCTTGTAGAGCTCATAAGAGGTGTAGGGCTCGGAGGACTCGTCCACGCCCAGGTGGGCAAGGCAGATGACGATGTCGGCGTCCTTGAGCGCGGCGACCTGCTTCTCGCCGACCTTGGCAAGCTCGGTGTCGAACTTGAGGCCCTTGATGAGCGCGGGGTTGGTCTTGGTCTGGGTCTCGGGCGTCTCCATGCCGAAGAAGCCGACCTTCACGCCGGACTTGGTGGTGTAGGTGTAGTTCGCGTCGAAGATGGGCGTGCCGTCCTCATTGTAGACGTCCGCACACAGGACCTTGAACTTGGCCTTGCTCATGTTGTCCTTGAGCTGGGCATAGCCGTAGTCAAACTCGTGGTTGCCGAGCGTGACAACGTCGTAGCCGGTGGCATTCATCATGTCCACCGCGTCGGCGCCCTTGGTGGTGCTGACGTAGGTCGTGCCCTGGCTGTAGTCGCCGGCGTCGACCAGGATGACCTCGGCGCCCTTGGCCTCATAGTCGGCCTTGAGCGCTGCGATGTAGGCATAGCCTTCCACCGCGCCGTGGACGTCGTTCGTGTGCAGGATAACGGTCTTGCCCGCCATCTCGCCCGAAGCGGTGTCCGCCGCAAAGCTGGTCACGGTCAGGGACAGGACCATCGCCATTGCGAGCAGAACGGATAGGAACTTTCGCATTGTGTTTTTCCTCCTCAATTTTCATTCCGCCCTTCCGGTCAGACCGGCGCGGCGCGCGGGACGTTCTATCCCTCAGTAAACCCGGTCCGCACGCCGGACGCCGCCTTTCCAAAAAAGCGGAATGTAGTATGATTTTATTCTATCGTCCCTCCCTGCTTTTCTCAAGACGGCATTTCTACGAAATTTTATTTGTAAACTTGTACCTTTTTACATTTTTTGCCGATGCTATGGAAATCAGGCGAAAAATATGCTATGCTGACGGTAAATTGGAATGGTATTCTTTTTCATAAGGAGGTTCTTCCATGAAAACACTGCTTCGAGGCGGCTTTGTCGCCAGCGGCCGCGGCTGCCGTCGCGCCGACGTGCTCATCGACGGCGAAACGATCGCAATGGTCGGCCATATCCCTCCCGAGCTCGCCGCGCAGAGCGAGATCGTCGATGTGACGGGCTGCACGCTCTTCCCCGGCTTTATCGACGCGCACACGCACTTTGATCTCGACGTGTGCAGCACGACGACGGCGGACGATTTTGAAAGCGGCAGCAAAAGCGCCATCCGCGGCGGCACGACGACCGTCATCGACTTCGCCTGCCCCAATAAAGGAGAATCCCTTGCCTGCGGGCTTGATCTCTGGCACAGGAAGGCCGACGGCCGCTGCTACTGCGACTACGGCTTCCATATGACCATCGACGACTGGAATGAGAGCATCGAGGGCGAGCTCGACACCATGTTCGACGCGGGCATCACGTCCTTCAAGATGTACCTCACCTACCCCGCCATGATGATCGGCGACGGCGCGGTCTACCGCGCGCTCAAGGCGCTCAAGGTCCGCGGCGGCATCGCGGGCGTGCACTGCGAGAACGCGGGTGTGATCGACGCGCGCATTGCCGAGCTCAAGGCGAGCGGCCTTGGCGCGGACGTGGTGTCGCACCCGATCTCGCGGCCCGACTATCTCGAGGCCGAGGCCGTCTCGCGGCTTCTGCGCATCGCGCAGGCGGCGGACGCGCCCGTCATCATCGTCCACACGACGAACAGGGCCTCGCTCACCGAGATCGCCGCGGCGCGCCGCCGCGGGCAGACCGTGTATGTCGAGACCTGCCCGCAGTATCTCGCGCTCGACGACGGCGTTTACTACGATCCCGACTTTTCCTCCGCCGCGCGCTATGTCTGCGCGCCGCCCATCCGCTCGCAGGAGGACAGCGAGGCGCTCTGGAAGGCCCTGCGCCGCGGCGAGGTGCAGACCATCTCGACCGACCACTGCTCGTTCACGCTTGAGCAGAAGAACATGGGCCGCGAGGACTTCACGAAGATCCCCGGCGGACTTCCCGGCGTTGAAACGCGCGGCGAGGTCGTTTACACCATCGCCATGAACGAAAACAAGCTCTCGCTCGCGGGCGTGTGCCGCGCGCTGAGCGAGAACCCCGCCAAGCTCTACGGTCTCTTCCCGCGCAAGGGTATCATCGCCCCCGGCAGCGACGCGGACATCGTCGTTTACGATCCCGGCGCGAGCCATGTGCTCCACAGCGCGGACATGCTCTCCAAAGCGGGCTACACGCCGTTCGAGGGCTTCCGCACGAACGGCGGCGTGTCGAAGGTCTACCTGCGCGGCACATTACAGGTGGACGGCGGCAGGGTCGTCGGCGGCAAAACGGGCGAATATTTGAAGCGCGGCAAATGCGCACTGTGAGGGGATACCAATGGATTTTAGAGAAATACTGCTGGCGCAGTTTCCTGCGTTTTTCCTGCTGAGCATTCTGTTTCTGATCGCACACCTGCGCGTGCGCAAGCGCAGCGCGGTCAAGTCGGTGCTGTGGGTGCTGCTCTTCGGCGCGGCGCTCGCGGTGTCCATCCTCTTCTGCTTCCTCGGGATGCAGGCAAAATACTGGACGTTCAAAACGCTCCTTCAGCTCAAATTCTGGAGCTGGTTCGGTCTTTTCGCCGTGGTGCTCGTCCTCGTGCTGCGCCTTGTTTTCAAGCTGCAGAACAAGCACGCAAAGCACATGGTCGAAAAGGAACGCACCAGGGCGGAAAAGGAACGCGAGCAGGCTGTCGCGCAGGCACGCGAGGAGGGCCGCGCCGCCGCCATGGCCGAGCAGACGCAGCTCTCCGCCGCCCCCAACGCACCGGACGATGCGGCAAATGCGGAAGCCGCGCCTGACGGCGCGGAGGACGCGGAAAAGGCAGGGCAGGCGTGAGCGAAAACTCTTCCGGACCGCAGCGCGTCGCGTATTTCGACGTGCTGCGCATCCTTGCGACCTTTGCCGTCGTTGCGCTGCACCTCTCGGCGCAGCACTGGGCGGACACGGATGTTTCGTCGAATGCCTGGCAGGCGTTTAACCTTTACGACAGCGCCGTACGCTGGGCCGTGCCCGTTTTCGTCATGATCAGCGGCGCGCTCTTCCTCTCCGGCACGCAGAGCATCGGTCACATCCTTAAAAAGAACGTTGCGCGTATCATCGCGGCCTTCGTGTTCTGGTCGGCGCTCTATGCGCTCTACATGGCGAAGGTCAACGACTGCCCGCCGGACATCGCCTTGCAGCAGTTTTTCAACGGCCACTATCACATGTGGTTCCTCTTTATGATCGTGGGGCTCTACCTGCTCGTGCCGCTGCTGCGGCCCATCGTGCGGGACGAAGCGCTGCTGCGCTGGCTTCTTCTCGTAACGCTCCTTTTCAGCTTTCTCTTCCCGCAGATCGCGGCGTATCTGTCTCTCTTTTCCTGGGAGGAGAGCGCAAAGTTCAAGGCGCTCGTCGGCAATTTCTACTATCATTTCACGCTCGGCTTCACGCCCTATTTCGTCCTCGGCTACTACATGAGCCGGAAGGAATTTTCCCGCCGGGCCGAGCATATCATCTACGCGCTCGGCGTGCTGGGCTTCGTGCTCACGATCGTGATGACGTCGTTCGCCTCGCGCAGGATCGACACGGCGACGGAGCTGTTCTACGGCTACGATACGTTCAACGTGCTGTTCGTCTGCCTTGCGGTCTTCCTCTTTGCCCGCAATCACCTCAACTTCCCGAAGCTCGGTGAAGTCGGGCACGCGCGCATCCGCGCGCTCTCGCGCTGGAGCTTCGGCGCGTACCTCGTGCACCCGATGTTCATTGAAGCACTCGACCACTTCTGGGGCTTCAACACGCTGTCGCTCAACGTGTTTCTCTCCGTCCCGCTGCTGACGCTTCTCATCGGCACGGCGGCGTTCCTTGTCTCGGCGCTGCTGCATCACGCCCCATTCGTCAGAAAGTACTTCGTATAATAAAGAAGTCCCGCGAATCGCGGGACTTCTTTTTCTGTTACGCTTCCGTTTTGATGCCGCGCTTATCGAACTCCTCGACCAGCAGGTCAAGATCGTTCGGCAGGCTCATCGGCTCGCCGCAGAATTTGATGGCGTTGGCCACGTCCTTGAGGCCGTTGCCCGTCACGACGGAGACGACCGTGTCGTTCGCCCCGAGCACGCCCTGCTCGCAGAGCTTCTTCACCGCCGCCGTACCGGTCACGCCCGCCGGCTCGCCGAATACGCCGCAGGTCGTGCCCAGCAGCTTCTGCGCCGCCATGATCTCCTCGTCCGTCACGTTCACGACGATGCCGTTCGACTCGCGGATCGCCATGAGCGCCTTGTCCGCGTTGCGCGGCACGCCGACGGCGATGGAGTCGGCCAGCGTGTTCTCCTCCATCGGCTCCCAGGGCTTGTTCTCCGCGATGGCGCGGTTGATGGGGTGGCAGCCCTCGGCCTGCGCGGAGATCAGACGCGGGAGCCTGTCGATAAAGCCGATGGCGTAGAGATCCTTGAGGCCCTTCCACACGCCCGCGATGGTGCAGCCGTCGCCGACGGAGATGGCAAGATAGTCCGGCATCTTCCAGTCAAGCTGCTCGGCGATCTCGAGCGAGACGGTCTTTTTGCCCTCGGAGAGGTAGGGGTTGATGGCCGCGTTGCGGTTGTACCAGCCCCACTTGTCGATGGCCTTTTTCGAGAGCTCGAAGGTCTCCTCATAGTTGCCCTTGACGGAGATGACATTCGCGCCGAAGGTCATCAGCTGCGCGACCTTGCCCTTGGGCGCGCGCTCGGGAACGAAGATAAAGGTCTTGATGCCCGCGGCTGCGGCGTTGCCCGCAAGGGAGCTTGCCGCGTTGCCCGTGGAGGAACAGGCGATGATCTTCGCGCCGGCCTCGCCCGCCTTGGCGACCGCCATGGCGGAGGCGCGGTCCTTGAGCGACGCGGTCGGGTTCTGACCGTCGTCCTTGACCCAGAGCGCCTTCAGCCCGAGCTTTTCGGCAAGGCGCGGCTCCTCGTAGAGCGGGCTCCAGCCCACGCGCAGCGGCGTGTCGGGCGTCGTTTCCTCGACCGGCAGCAGCTCGCGGTAGCGCCACATCGTGTTCGGGCGTGACTTGAGCTTTTCCTTTGTCAGATTCTTTTTGATGTAGTCGTAATCGTAGATGATATCGAGGATGCCGCCGCACTCGCAGTTCGTGAGGTTCGGCACTGCCTCATATTCCCTGCCGCACTTGACGCAGCGCGCACATTTGACGTTTTTCAGCATGTTATATTCTCCTAAAATGGTCCGCACAGGCGCGGGCCCTGCTCAAAAGGGGATATCTCTTCCGGAAGAGATATCCCCTTTTGTTTGCTCCCTGTTTTAGAGCGCCTTGAGAAGGCCGGTCTCTTCGTTGAACTCGTTGATGAGCTCGTCGAGCTCAGCTGCCTGCGCGTGGACGGCGTCCCACGTGCCCTTGGTGTCGTACCAGAGCGCGTTGAGGTCCTTGACGTCGCGCGCCTGCTGCTCGACCCAGGTGTAGTACTTGAGGTTGTGGATGCGCTTGCGGTCCTCGTAGGTCAGCTCCATCATGCTGTCGGTTTTGAGGCCGAGCATGTGCAGGTTGTGGTCGAGGCGGGCCTCTTCTTCATTGTAGGCGCCGTGCATCTCGTTGAGCTCCTCGATGCGGCTGCCGTACATCACGGCGGAGTCGGTCAGGACGGTGCAGAGCACGTCGTCCTCGGTCAGCTCGTAATACTTGGCCATCTTGATGCAGCACAGCACGTTCGCGATGCCGGAGATGCCGAGCCAGGTGAGCTTTTCGATGAGCTCGTCGGAGAGCTTGAGCTCTTCTCTGAGGTACTTCCGGCCTTCCTTCGTGTTGAACAGGCGCAGCAGGCGCTGGGAATCCTCGTCGTCGATGGCGATGGCCATGTCGGTGTTCTTAACGTTGTGGATCCAGGGGATGTGCTTGTCGCCGATGCCTTCGATGCGGTGGCCGCCGAAACCGTTATTGAGGATGGTCGGGCACTGCAGCGCTTCGCCCACGCCGAGCTTCAGGCCGGGATAGCGCTCCTTGAGGAGGTCGCCCGCCGACATCGTACCGGCGGAGCCGGAGGTGAAGCACGCGCCCGCAAGACGCTGGCCGGGCTTCTTCACGGCTTCAAAGAGGTCCGCGAGGGCGCTGCCCGTGACGTTGTAGTGCCACAGCGGGTTGCCCATCTCTTCAAACTGGTTGAAGATCATCATACTGGGATCCTGCTTGAGCTCCCAGGTCTTGTCGAAAATTTCCTTGACGTTCGACTCGCAGCCCGGCGTCGCGATGACCTGACCGGCGATCTTGGAGAGCCAGTCGAAGCGTTCCTTGCTCATCTCCGCGGGGAGAATGGCGACGGAATCGACGGCGAGGAGCTTACTGTTGAACGCGCCGCCGCGGCAGTAGTTGCCCGTGGAGGGCCACACGGCGTGGTGGTAGGTCGCGTCGAACTGACCGGTCACAAGGCGCGGGGCAAGGCAGCCGAAGGAAGCGCCGACCTTGTGGCAGCCCGTGGGGAACCACTTGCCCGCCATGGCGAGGATGCGGCACTTGACGCCCGAAAGCTCGGACGGGATCTCGACATAGTTCGGCACGGCCTGATAAAGCCCGCCGGTCTCCTTGGCCTCGTTCTTCCACGTGATGCGGAAGAGGTTGAGCGGGTTCACATCCCACAGGCCCACGCCCTTGAGCTTTTCCTGGATCTTTTCAGGAATGGTCTCGGGGTGCTGCATCTGCGCGATGGTCGGGATGATGACGTTGTTTTCCCTGGCCTTCTGGATGTTGTGCGCAAGGCCCGTCTTATTGATGGTTAAATCGATCTTGCCCATGGTTTACTTCTCCTCCTGTTGTTTATCAATATAAGAATAGAGTGTGTATTTCGATATGCCGAAGTATTTGGCGACCTTGTCGCCGGATTTGGTGATGAGAAACGCTCCGTTCTGGCTCAAAAAGCCGATGGCCCGCATCTTGTCGTCCTTGTTCATCAGCGCGACGGGCTTTCCCACAAGCGCCACCGACTGCGCGATCAGCTCGTCGAGCAGCTCGTTGACGTTCACGATCTTTTCCGGCTCGCTTTGCGAGTGGTCCCGCGTGTCGATCAGCTCGTGCACCGCGCCCTCGACCATCAAAAGCGAGGAAATGTCGTAGTTGATGCCGAGGATCGCCGCGACCTTGCCGTTCCTGCCGCGGATGTACATCGTGGAGGACTTGAGGATCTTCCCGTCCGGGGTCCGCGTGAGGTAGCTCAGGTGGTCGTTCGGCTGCGCGTCGGCCTGACGCACCTGCTCGAGCACGACGTGCGACGCGCCGTCGCCGACCTTGCGCCCGGTAACGTGGCCGTTCTCGATGGCGACGATCGAGTGCTCGGGGTGCTTTGCGCCGACGTCGTGGATGACGACCTCGCAGCTGCTGCCGAACGTTGCGGCGATGCCCTTTGCGACCTGTTCAAGTGTTTTCAGCGTTGCGGCTTCTATAATCTATCCCTCCTCTTCCTGATCTCCGCGTTTTGCTGTGCAAATTGCACAGCTTTCCTTTTGCGAAGGCATGATCTTTCATCCCTATGATACCATAATCCCTGCGAATTGCAATCACTTTCTTAAAAAATTTTTGCTTTTCAAATTTTTTGTTTGACAACTGCTGTTCTTATGCTATGATAAAGACAGTCTAACAGAAATTTTACGTCGAACGATCGGATTTCTTATTACTTTTAACGGAGGTCAACCATGGATTTTGAAGCTATCAAAAAGGCGGCACAGGCCTACGGCCCCGATATGACCCGCTTCCTGCGCGATATGATTGCCATCCCCAGCGAGAGCTGCGAGGAAAAGGGCGTTGTGATGCGCATCAAGGAGGAGATGGAAAAGCTCGGCTACGACAAGGTCGAGATCGACCAGCTCGGCAACGTCATCGGCTGGATGGGCTCGGGCGACAAGATCATCGCCATCGACTCCCACATCGACACCGTCGGCATCGGCAACCGCGAAAACTGGACGCACGACCCGTATGAGGGCTATGAGGACGACAAGGTCATCTACGGCCGCGGCGGCTCGGACCAGGAGGGCGGCATGGCCGCCGCCGCCTACGGCACGAAGATCATGAAGGATCTCGGCCTCATCCCCGAGGGCTATAAGATCATGGTCGTCGGCTCCGTGCAGGAGGAGGACTGCGACGGCATGTGCTGGCAGTCCATCGTGAACGAGTACTTCAAGGGCCCCGAGGACGCGCGCAGCCAGATCGAATTCGTCATCTCCACCGAGCCGACCGACGGCGGCATCTACCGCGGTCACCGCGGCCGCATGGAGATCCGCGTGGACATGCACGGCGTCTCCTGCCACGGCTCCGCGCCCGAGCGCGGCGACAACGCCATTCACAAGATGGCCGAGGTCCTGCTCAATGTGCGCGACCTGAACGAGAACGATGCTTCCGACGATCAGGAGATCAAGGGTCTTGTCAAGATGCTCGACCCGAAGTATAATCCCGAGCATTGGGAGGACGCGCGCTTCCTCGGCCGCGGCACCTGCACCACGAGCCAGATCTTCTTCACCTCTCCCTCCCGCTGCGCCGTCGCCGACTCCTGCTCGATCTCGATCGACCGCCGCATGACTGCGGGCGAGACGTATCAGTCCTGCTTAAAGGAGATCGAGGACCTGCCCGCCTGCAAAAAGTATGCCAAGGACATCAAGGTCTCCATGTACATGTACGACCGTCCGTCCTGGACCGGCCACGTCTACGAGACCGAGGCCTTCTTCCCCACCTGGATCAATAAGGAAACCGCGCCCCACGTGCAGGCGCTCGTGGACGCGCACCACGCCCTCTGGGGCACTGAGCGCATCGGCTCCGATGAAAAGGCCATGTCCACCCGCGCGGGCCGTCCGCTGACCGACAAGTGGACCTTCTCCACCAACGGCGTTTCCATTCAGGGCCGCTACGGCATCCCCTGCGTCGGCTTCGGTCCCGGCGCCGAGAGCCAGGCCCACGCGCCCAACGAGATCACCTGGAAGCAGGATCTCGTCACCTGCGCGGCGCTCTACGCCGCCGTTCCCGGCCTCTACAAGCCCGGCGACAAGAATGAATCCGCCACCTCCTTCCGCCAGGAGCTGACGGGCAACGATATCAAGTAACGTCATTTTGAAAACGTGCAGGCACGTTTTCAAACAGGCTTTCAGCGTGCGGTGCTCACCGCGCCGCGCACTGCAAAGTGTTCCTGCGGACGCGCATGTCGTCCTCCGGAAGGAATCAGGATTATTTGCGCCGTGCGCGGCGCAAATAAAACAAGGTATTTCGATTATACTATACAGATAAAGGAGAACATCACCCATGAGCAAGACTGTTGAACTGGCGCGTCATCTTGAGACGCTGCACATCAATAACATGTACAAGACCGACTTCTACTGGACCTGGGACAAGACCGACGAGGAGATCGACGCGGTCTTTACCGTGGCCGACGCGCTGCGCGACCTGCGCGAGCGCAACAAGAACACCAAGGTCTTCAACTCCGGCCTCGGCATTTCCATCTTCCGCGACAACTCCACCCGCACCCGCTTCTCCTTTGCCTCCGCGTGCAACCTGCTGGGCCTTGAGGAGCAGGTGCTCGACGAGAAGAAGTCCCAGATCGCCCACGGCGAGACCGTGCGCGAGACGGCAAACATGGTCTCGTTCATGGCCGACGTCATCGGCATCCGCGACGATATGTTCATCGGCGAGGGCCACAAGTATCAGAAAACCTTCATGGACGCGCTCGAAGAGGGCTACCGCGACGGCATCCTCGAGCAGCGCCCGACGCTCGTGAACCTGCAGTGCGACGTGGACCATCCGACGCAGTGCATGGCCGATATGCTCCACATCATCCACTATTTCGGCGGCGTGGAGAACCTCAAGGGCAAGAAGGTCGCGATGACCTGGGCCTACTCCCCGAGCTACGGCAAGCCTCTGTCCGTCCCGCAGGGCGTTATCGGCCTGTTCACCCGCTTCGGCATGGACGTGACGCTCGCCCATCCCGAGGGCTACGAGGTCATGCCCGAAGTCGAGGAGATCGCGCGCAAGAACGCGGCGGCCACCGGCGGCAGCTTCAAGAAGTGCAGCGACATGAAGGAAGCCTTCAAGGACGCCGACATCGTGTATCCGAAGTCCTGGGCCCCCTTCAAAGCCATGGAGGAGCGCACGAAGCTCTATCAGGCCGGCGACAAGGACGGCATCGACGCGCTCGAGAAGAAGCTCCTCGCGCAGAACGCCGAGCACAAGGACTGGGCCTGCACCGAAGAGATGATGAAGCTCACCAGGGGCGGCAATGCGCTCTATCTCCACTGCCTGCCCGCCGACATTTCCGGTCTTTCCTGCCCCGAGGGCGAGGTCGATAACAGCGTGTTCGACCGCTACATCGTGCCCCTCTACAAGCAGGCCTCCTACAAGCCCTATATCATCGCCGCGATGATGTTCCTCGCGCAGGTCAAGGACCCCGTCCGCGCCCTGATGGAGATGGACAAGTCCGGCGAAGAGCGCAAGATGTTCTAAGCCCTTCCCCTTTGCGATCCCGTGAAAAAGCGGATACGCCGCTTTTGATATGAGAGAAGAGAGTTTTTCAAAAAATCGAAGGAGAGATAGTCATCATGAGCAAGAGAATCGTCATCGCCCTGGGCGGCAACGCGCTGGGAAACACCCCCTACGAGCAGCTCGCCCTCGTCACCGAGACCGCCAAGCCCATCGTCGATCTGATCGTGCAGGGCAACGAGGTCATCATCGCCCACGGCAACGGCCCGCAGGTCGGCATGATCAACCTCGGCATGGCCACCGCCGCTGAGGCCAAGGCCATCAAGTCCGACATGCCCTTCCCCGAGTGCGGCGCCATGAGCCAGGGCTACATCGGCTACCACCTGCAGAACGCCATCGGCAACGAGCTCGCCGCCCGCGGCATGGACAAGGACGTCGCGACCGTCGTGACGCAGGTGCTCGTTGACGAGGCCGACCCCGCCTTCCAGCATCCCACCAAGCCCGTCGGCGCGTTCTACGACAAGGAGACTGCCGACCGCATCGCTGCGGAAAAGGGCTACACCATGGTCGAGGATGCCGGCCGCGGCTACCGCCAGGTCGTTCCCTCCCCCAAGCCGATCGACGTCATTGAGAAGAACACCGTCAAGGCGCTCGTTGACAACGGCACCGTTGTCATCACCGTCGGCGGCGGTGGCATCCCCGTTGTGCGCAAGGACGGCAAGCTCTATGGCACGCCCGCGGTCATCGACAAGGACTTCGCCTCCGCCAAGCTCGCCGAGCTCCTCGACGCGGACATGCTCGTCATCCTGACGGCGGTCGAAAAGGTCGCCATCAACTTCGGCAAGCCCGACCAGAAGGGTCTCGACACCCTCACGCCGGACGAGGCGCGCAGGTATATCGGCGAAAAGCAGTTCGCCCCCGGCTCCATGCTGCCGAAGGTCCAGGCCGCCATGTCGTTCGCCGAATCCAAGCCCGGCCGCGTCGCGCTCATCACGCTGCTTGAAAAGGCAGCCGAGGGCATCGAGGGCAAGACCGGCACGCGCGTGCAGATGTAAGGCATATTCCAAACAACACAGACATTTTATGCAGAAGGCCCGCTCAGAAAGCGGGCCTTTTCGCGCTTTTCAGATGGTTTCTTTCGCTCTTTCTCCCGTATGTCCAAAAGGCAGATTTCTTTTTTGGTCAAGTTTGATCCTCATTTTTCTTTTTTTGTGTTGCCATTTTTTTCATTTTTCTGTATCATGGTGTTTAGTGGTATTCCATCATCCGGATACCGCAAAAAATAAGGAGGATTTATTGAAATGAAGAAGTTCCTTGCACTGCTCCTGAGTCTCGTGATGGTCCTCGCCCTCGTCGCCTGCGGCGATAAGAAGGACGATTCCAACACCGACGACACCCAGGGCAACACCGAAGCCAGCGATTTTAAGGTTGGCTTCATCATGCTCCACGACGAAAACTCCACCTACGACCTCAACTTCATCAACGCTGCCAAGGCCGCCTGCGAGAATCTCGGCGTCGAGTACACCATCGTGACCAACGTTCCCGAGGGTCAGGAGTGCTACGACAAGGCCGCTGAGCTCGCCGACGCCGGCTGCAACATCATCTTCGCCGACTCCTTCGGTCACGAAGACTACATGATCCAGGCCGCGAAGGACTTCCCCGACGTGCAGTTCTGCCACTCCACCGGCACCAAGGCGCACACCGAGGGTCTGAGCAACTACCACAACGCCTTCGCTTCCATCTATGAGGGCCGTTACCTCGCCGGTATCGCCGCCGGTATGAAGCTCAACGAGATGATCGAGAACGGTGAGTTCACTGCGGACAAGGCCAAGATCGGCTACGTCGGCGCCTTCACCTATGCCGAGGTCATCTCCGGCTACACCTCCTTCTTCCTGGGCGCCCGCTCCGTCTGTCCCACTGCCACGATGGAAGTCACCTTCACCGGCAGCTGGTATGACGAGACCGCCGAGAAGGAAGGCGCGCAGAAGCTCATCCAGAACGGCTGCAAGCTCATCAGCCAGCACGCCGACTCCATGGGCGCTCCCACTGCCTGCGAGACCGCCGGTGTGCCCGACGTTTCCTACAACGGCTCCACGCAGGACGCCTGCCCCAACACCTACCTGATCTCCTCCCGCATCGACTGGGCTCCCTACTATGAGTATGCCATCAAGGCTGCCATGAACGGCGAGACCATCGACGCTGACTGGACCGGCACCCTCGCCACCGGCTCCGTCGTTCTCACCGACCTGAACGAGAGCGTTGCTGCTGCCGGCACTGCCGAGGCCATCGCTGACGCGACCGCCAAGCTCGAGAGCGGCGAACTCCACGTCTTTGACTGCTCCACCTTCACCGTGGACGGCCAGCCCATCACCTCTTACATGGCCGACGTTGACACCGATCCCGACTACACTCCCGACACCGAGGTCGTGACCGACGGTTACCTCGCCGAGTCCACCGCCCGTTCCGCCCCGTACTTCCAGCTCCAGATCGACGGCATCACGCTGCTCGACCAGGCGTTCTAAGTCTCTCTTGCAAAAATACATATCGGGCTGCCTTTTGGCAGCCCGATATTCTTTTTCCTGCCCTATAGCTAAAAAATTTTGTATAAATCTGAATTTTTTTGTGATTTTTTCTGTTTTCCGATTTACAATGTCAATGAATTATGCTAATATAGTACTTGCACAAATACAAAGCCGCAGGGCCGCTCGTCTGCCCTCCGGCGGAAGAAGGGGTGACCGCCTTGGGAACTGCGTGTGCAGTTAAAATGGAGAACGTCACGAAGCGCTTTGGCAAGGTCGTGGCCAACAACGCCATCAACCTTGAGCTGCGCGAGGGCGAGATCCTGTCGCTGCTGGGCGAAAACGGCAGCGGCAAGACGACGCTGATGAACATGCTCTCCGGCATCTACTTCCCCGACGAGGGGCAAATCTACATTCATGGCGAACCCGTCACGATCGCCTCCCCCAAGGATGCGTTCGCGCACGGCATCGGCATGATCCACCAGCACTTCAAGCTCGTGGACCTCTTCACCGCGACGGAAAATATCGTCCTGGGCCTTGAGGGCAAGCTCGACCTTGCCGATGCCGGCAAAAAGGTCAAGGAGATCTGCGACAGATACGGCTTTGACATCGACCCCAACCAGAAGATCTACGACATGTCCGTTTCCCAGAAGCAGACGGTCGAGATCGTCAAGGTCCTTTACCGCGGCGCGGATATCCTCATCCTTGACGAGCCCACCGCGGTCCTGACGCCGCAGGAAACGGACAAGCTCTTCGCCATCATGCGCAACATGAAGGCCGACGGCAAGTCTCTTATCATCATCACTCACAAGCTGCACGAGGTGCTCGACGTGTCCGACCGCGTGGCGGTCCTGCGCAAGGGCGAGTACATCGGCGACGTTGCCACGAAGGACGCCGACCAGCAGTCGCTGACCGACATGATGGTCGGACACACGGTCACGCTCAATATCAACCGTCCCGAACCGAAAAACGTGGAAAAGCGCCTTGTCATCGAGGGGCTGACCGCCTATGACGAGCTCGGCGTCAAGCGTCTGGACGACGTTTCCTTCACCGTCAACGCGGGCGAGGTGCTCGGCATCGCGGGCGTTGCGGGCAGCGGCCAGCGCGAGCTGCTCGAGTCCATCGCGGGGCTTTATCCCGTCGCCTCCGGCTCCGTCAAGTTCTACCCGCCCGAGGGCGAGCAGCCCAGGGAGCTCGTCGGGCTTGACCCAATGAAGATCCGCAAGAGCGGCATTTCGATGTCCTTCGTCCCCGAGGACCGTCTCGGCATGGGCCTTGTCGGCTCGATGGGCATGACGGGCAACATGATGCTCCGCTCCTGGCGCAAGGGCAAGGGGCTGTTTCTCAACCGCAAGGATCCCGAAGCGCTCGCCAACCGCATCTGGGAGGAGCTCGGCGTCGTTACGCCCAGCACGTCCTTCCCCGTGCGACGCATGTCCGGCGGCAACGTGCAGAAGGTCCTTGTCGGCCGCGAGATCGCCCAGTCCCCCGCCGTGCTGATGACGGCCTACGCCGTGCGCGGCCTGGATATCAACACGTCCTACACCATTTACAACCTGCTGACCGAGCAGAAGATGCGCGGCGTCGCCGTCGTTTACGTCGGCGAGGATCTCGACGTTCTGCTTGAGCTGTGCGACCGCATCGTCGTGCTCTGCGGCGGTCAGGTCTCCGGCGTGGTCGATGCCCGCAGGACCGACAAGCGCGAGGTCGGCGCACTGATGACGCTCGTGAGAGGAGGCGGCAAGAATGAATAAAAAACAGTCTCTCTTCCACATCGCCAAGCGCGACGCGCTCCCCTGGCACAAGGCCGCGCTCATCCGCGGCGGCGCGATCGTTCTCGCGCTGATCGTCTGCGCCATCGTCACAACGCTCCTGACGGGCGAAAACCCGATCAAGGTCTATTCCACCATCCTCTACGGCGCCTTCGGCACCTCCCGCAAGAGCTGGGTCACGTTCCACAACCTCGCGATCCTGCTCGGCATTTCGCTCGCGGTCACGCCCGCGTTCAAAATGCGCTTCTGGAACATCGGCGCGGAGGGTCAGGTGCTCATCGGCTGCCTTGCCACCGCCGCGTGCATGATCTGCCTGGGCAATAAGGTGCCAAGCGGCCTTCTCGTCGTCATCATGGTCATCGCCGCCGTCGCGGCAGGCGCGCTGTGGGGCTTCCTCCCCGGCATCTTCAAGGCCAAGTGGAACACGAACGAAACGCTTTTCACGCTGATGATGAACTACATCGCAACGCAGCTTGCCGCGTTCTTCATCATCGTCTGGGAGGTCCCCAAGGGCTCGGGCAAAATCGGCATCATCAACGCCAACAGCGAGGCCGGCTGGCTCCCCGTTCTCGGCGGGCAGCGCTACCTGCTCCCCATCCTGCTCGTCGCCATCCTGACGGGCCTTATGTACATCTACCTCAATTACAGCAAGCACGGCTATGAGATCGCCGTTGTCGGCGAGAGCCAGCGCACCGCGAGCTATGCCGGCATCAAGGTCGAGCGCGTCATCGTGCGCACGATGGTCCTCTCCGGCGCGATCTGCGGCCTCATCGGCCTTCTGCTCACCGCCGGCACGGACCATACGCTCACGACCACCATCGTCGGCGGCCGCGGCTTCACCGCCGTTATGGTCTCCTGGATGGCGAAGTTCAACCCCATCATGATGATCTTCACGAGCCTTCTCATCGTGGTCCTGAGCCGCGGCGCGAGCGAGATCTCCAGCGTGTTCGGCCTGAACCATTCCTTCGCCGATATCCTGACGGGCATCATCCTCTTCTTCATCATCGGCAGCGAGTTTTTCATCACCTATAAGGTCAGCCTGCGCAAGGGCAAGAAGGAGGCGTAAGCAATGTTTGATCTTGCATCTTTCCTCCCCCGTGCGGTCATGCAGGGCATTCCTCTGCTCTACGGCAGCACCGGCGAGATCCTGACGGAAAAATCCGGCAACCTGAACCTCGGCATTCCGGGCGTGATGTACGTCGGCGGTATCTGCGGCGTCATCGGCGCGTTCTTCTATGAGCAGGCCACCCCGGCCGCTGAGATGAGCGCCTTCCTCGCCATCGGCATCCCGCTGCTCTGCTCGCTCCTCGGCTCGCTTCTGATGGGCCTTCTCTACTGCTTCCTCACCGTTACGCTGCGCGCCAACCAGAACGTCACCGGTCTTGCGCTCACGACGTTCGGCGTCGGCATCGGCAACTTCTTCGGCGGCTCGCTCATCAAGCTGACCGACAGCGAGGTCCCCTCCATCGCGCTGAGCGCGACGAGCGCCTACTTCAGCAAGTCTCTGAACGTCGGCGGCTGGTTCGGACAGGTATTTCTATCCTACGGCTTCCTTGCCTACCTCGCCGTCGTCATCGCGCTGTTCACGTCATACTTCCTCAAGCGCACGCGCACGGGCCTGCACCTGCGCGCCGTGGGCGAGAGCGCCGCGACCGCAGATGCCGCCGGTATCAACGTGACGAAGTACAAGTACCTCGCCACCTGCATCGGCAGCATGATCGCGGGCCTCGGCGGTCTGTACTATGTTATGGACTACGCCTGCGGCGTGTGGTCCAACAACGCCTTCGGCGACCGCGGCTGGCTCGCCATCGCGCTCGTCATCTTCACGATCTGGCGCCCGAACGTCAGCGTGCTGGCCTCTATCCTCTTCGGTGGGTTCTACATCCTCTATATCTTTATCCCCACCGGCACCAACCTTGCCATCAAGGAGCTCTATAAGATGCTTCCCTACGTCGTCACGCTGGTCGTTCTCATCATCGTGTCGCTGCGCAAGAAGCGCGAGGATCAGCCGCCCGCATCGCTGGGTTTGAGCTACTTCCGAGAAGAGAGATAAATCTTCAAAAACGGCAACCGGTTCGGTTGCCGTTTTTGAGTAGGATCACACTCCGCTCGATGCACGCGGCGCAAAATGGCAGCGCATGTCGTCCTCCGCGACAGATCTTAATTTGTTTGCCGCCGGGCGCGGCGGCTAAGTCTGCGGCGCTTTTCGCTGTTTTGCTGCCGGGGCAGCAAAATGCGCGCTCCTTTTTATCAAATCCCCTGCACCTGGTGCAGGTCTGCGAGGTATTCCGCTATGTCTACTCTGCTCATCAAAAATATCCGCACGCTGGTGTCGTGCGACGACGCCGACACCGTTTATGAGCACGTCGATCTCTACGCCGAGGACGGCTTCATCCGCATGATCGGCAAAGACCTGCCGCAGAGGGCGGACAGGGTGATCGACGCGAGCCACATGCTCTGCTATCCCGGTCTTGTCAACACGCACCACCACCTCTACCAGATTTTCTCGCGCAACCTGCCGGAGGTGCAGAACATGGAGCTGTTCGACTGGCTCAAAACGCTCTACGAGATCTGGAAAAACCTCGACGAGGGCGTGATCCGACTCTCCACGCTCACAGGCCTCGGCGAGCTGATGAAGCACGGCTGCACGACCTGCTTCGACCATCACTACGTCTTTCCCAAAGGCTCGGGCGATCTCATCGGCGCGCAGTTTGCCGCCGCGGACGAGATCGGCGCGCGCATGTACGCCTCGCGCGGCAGCATGGACCTCTCGGTGAAGGACGGCGGCCTGCCGCCCGACAGCGTGGTGCAGACGGTCGATGAGATCATGGCCGACTCCGCGCGGCTCATCGAGACCTATCACGACCGCAGCTTCGGCGCGATGCACCGCGTCGCGCTCGCCCCGTGCTCGCCGTTCTCGGTGTCCGCCGATCTTCTGCGCGAGAGCGCGGTGCTCGCGCGTCAGTACGGCGTGCGCCTGCACACGCACCTGTGCGAGACGAAGGACGAGGAAAACTTCATGCTTGCGCGCGAGGGCGTGCGCCCGCTCGAGTACATGGAGCGGCTCGGCTGGACGGGCAGCGACGTCTGGTTCGCCCACGGCATCCACTTCAGCGGCGAGGAGCTGCGCGTGCTGGCCAAAACCGGCACCGGCGTCGCCCACTGCCCGATCTCGAATATGAAGCTCTCCTCCGGCATCGCGCACATCCCCGAGATGCTTGCGCTCGGCGTGCCGGTCGGCCTTGCGGTGGACGGCTCGGCCTCGAACGACGGCTCGTCTCTCATGGAGGAGCTGCGCGCCGCGTTTTTGCTGCACCGCCTGAACGCGAGCAAGGCCGCGCCCACGGGCTACGACCTTCTCAAAATGGCGACGCGCGGCAGCGCGCGGCTTCTGGGCCGCAGCGACGATATCGGCTCGCTCGAGGCCGGCAAGTGCTGCGACCTCTTTCTCATCGACTCCCGGCGGCTCGAGCTGGTCGGCTCCTGCTTCGACCCCAGGAGCGTTCTCGGCACGGTCGGCGTGCGCGGCCCCGTGGATTACACGGTCGTTCAGGGCCGCGTAACGGTCGAGCACGGCCATCTCGTCACGCTGGACGAGGAAGCGCTCGCGCATGACGCGGAAGCGAAGTGCCGCGCGTACCTGAATCGCTGAGGTGCGCGATGACCGTTGAAATTCTGCGCGGCGATACTGCTGCGCTCCCCTCCTGCGAGCGCGCACCTGAGCTTCTGCCTTTCTCCGCCGACGTCCTCACGCTCGCCTGCACGGACAGCGGCCTGAGCGCCGCCTATCGCGTGCTGCGCGCCGTCATGGACTACGGCTATGCGCATGACCGGCCCGCGCGCGTGCGCCTTGTCTGCGCGGACGAGGCGGCGTACCGGGCGTATTCCTTCCAGTGGAACATGTGGTTCGCCGAGCGCAAGCCGGAGCACGAGGAATAAGAAAAACCGGAAACAGCCTTCCGCCGTTTCCGGTTTCTTTTTACAAATAGCGGTCCATTTTCTGCATGATCGTCTCGTAGCGCTCGGCAAGCTCCTGCTTTGTCTCGTCGAAGCGCTCGCGCAGCTCCTGCCGCGAGCGGGCAAGGTTCTGCATCGCTTCCTCGCGCTCCTCGCGCAGGCTCGCGGCGATCTCGTCGCTCAGCTCGCCAACGCTGGCAAAGGCCTCCATCAGCCCGCCCTGCGTTTTGAAAAATTCGTCGCCGAAGCGCTCGTGCTGGGGATATTTCCCGCTGCGGTAATTGTCGATGACGATCTCGTAGCGCTCCCGCGCGCGGCGCACCGCCGTCTCCCACGAAACGTACAGCTCCTGCTGCGCGTGCTCGCCGACAGCGCGCATCGTCTCCGGCGCGCGGCAGAGCGTTTCGAGCATCGCTGCCATCGAAGCTGCGTTTTCGTCGATGAAAAAGCCGTTGCGCCCGTCGCTCACACCCTCGGCGGCGCAGGAGCCGCGGATCATCACGGTCGCCGTGCCGCTGGCCGCCGCCTCGCGCACGACAAGGCCGTTCGTGTCGAAGGTCGAGGGAAACAGGAACAGGTCCGCGCGGCCATACCACGCGCGGATGACCTCGCGGTCGGAGATCGCGCCGGTGAAAAAGCAGCGGTCCGAGAGCCCCAGCGTCTCCGCACAGGCGCGGATCTCCGCGCCGTCGCTGCCGTCGCCGACGAACACCATGCGAAAGTCGAGCTTCTTCTCCCGCAGCGCCGCCAGCGCATCAAGGATGATGCGGATGCCCTTGTACCACATCAGCCGCCCGACGAAGAGGAACACCGGCACGTTTTCCGGCAGGTCGTATTCGCCCGCCGCCGCGTCGATCTCCGCGTCGGACACCCGGCCGCGCGGCACGTCCACGCCGTTTTCCATCACGGTGTACTCGCCCTCGTAGCCGAGCGAGCGCAGGTTTTCACCCGCGCCGCGGCTCACGACCCACACCTCGTCGCAGCTCGCCACGTTCTGCACCAGCGCGCGGATGGCACTCTCCTGCAGGAGCTTTCCGCGCACGGCCTTGGCGATGTCGATATCGTACTTCGTGTGATAGGTCAGAACGAGCGGCGCGTCCGCCTGCGCGCGCAGCGAGCGCGCCAGAAGGCACGACGTAATGGGGCAGTGCGTGTGCAGAAGGTCCACCCGCTGCCCGCCCAGCACGCGCGCGACCTTCGGCGAAAAGGGGTAGCCCGCCATATAGCCGAGGAGCTTTCGCGTGTCGATGCTCGGATAGCGCAGCACCGGGAACGGGAATGCCGTATCGTCCGCGCCGGGCATCGCCGGCGTGACCACGAGCGCGTTGTCGCCGAAGGAATGCAGCGAGCGCGCGTAGTTGACCACGGCGTTCGCCACACCGTCGATCTCGGGCGGGAAGGAATCGTTTAACAGGCAGATGGTTCTCTTGTCCATGCCATTGCCCTCCTGAAAAGCTATTTTCCGGCAGCGCCGAAGTGGATTTCAGTATACCATTTTTCCCGGAAAGATGGTATACTATGTGTGAATTTTTCGTGCCGTTCACATGCGGAAGGAGGCTTTGCCATGCGTGTGCTCACCCATACCGTCACCGCCGAGGAGGAGGGCCGCATGGTCAAGGGCATCCTTCGCGGCGAGATGCAGCTCTCCTACACGCTGCTTAAAAGTCTCAAGTGGCGCGAGAACGCCATCCTTTTAAACGGGCAGAGCGTGCACGTCAACGCGCGCGTCCGCGCGGGGGACATCGTCAGCGTCGCGCTCAGCGAGCGCACGCCGCGCGCGGACCTTTTCTGCGAGGATGCGACAAGGCCCGACATCGTCTACGAGGACGAGGACCTGCTGGTGCTCAGCAAGCGTGCAGGCGTCGCCATGCACCCGAAGGCGGATGACCGTTCCGCCCCCAGCCTTGCCGCGATGCTCGCAAATTACCTCGGCGAGGGCAGCGTGCCGCACTTTGTCAGCCGGCTCGACAAGGGGACCTCCGGCCTTCTCATCGCGGCCAAGAGCGGCTACGTGCACGACCGCCTCGCCCGAGCGCTGCATTCGGACGCGCTGCGGCGCGAGTACCGCGCCGTCGCCGTCGGGATGGTCACGCCCGGGCGCGGCGTTATCGACGCGCCCATCGGCCGCGCGGACGGCTCCATTATCCGCCGCTGCGTGCGTGCGGACGGCCTGCCGAGCCGCACGGAATACGAGGTGCTGCAAAAAAACGACCGCTTCACGCTCCTGCGCCTGCGCCCCGAAACGGGCCGCACGCACCAGCTGCGTGTGCATATGGCCCACCTCGGCTATCCCCTCGCGGGCGACTGGCTCTACGGCACGGAGGACCGATCTCTCATCGCCCGCCCTGCCCTGCACTCGTATGAGCTGTGGTTCACCCATCCCGTCACCGGACAGGAATTGCACTTTACAGCGCCCATCCCGCAGGACATGCAGCACCTGATGGAATGAAAAAGCACCGCCGTGCGGCGGTGCTTTTCTTTTTTACTTTTCCTTGTAGTAGAGCCGGCAGTGGCAGTAGCCCTCGAACTCCGGGTCCGCGATCTGCTCGCGGAACTCTTTGCACATGCAGATGTTGTCCTCCGTTTTCTGGAAACGGCAGGGGCATTGCAGGTCGCGCTTCAAAAGCGCCGCGCGCAGGCGGGCGACGACCTCCTGATCCTCGTTAAAGCGAATCTTCATGCCTTGCACTGCTCCAGCATTGCCTTGACGTCGGCCTTGTCGTGCACGCCGACCATGCCGGTGAGCGTGTGGCGGTCCTGCACGACGGCGAGCGTCGGGATGGAGTCGATGCCGAACATCGTGGCAAGGCCCGGCTGCTCATCGACGTTGACCTTGCAGAACTTGATCTTCTCCTCCTCGCGGTTCAGCTCGGCAAAGGTTGGGGCAAACATCTTGCACGGATGGCACCACTCGGCCCAGAAATCGATAATGATCAGGCCCGGATCGTTGAGCACCTCGTCCTCAAAGTTCTGCTCCGTCAGCGTGACGATGTCGGTAAAGGTGCGCGTCTCGACATACGGCTCGCGGGCTCCGCCGCAGCCGCCGCAGCCGCCGCCGCAGCTGCTGCACCCGCCGCCGCAGGCGCTGCATCCGCCGCCCGCGCTCGCGCCGCTGTCGCCGGTCATCAGCTCCAGGCTGCCGTCGAGGAAGCGATCGACCGCCTGGTCGGCGTCGCCGGAAACGCCGGTGCAGAGCACCATATGCGCGTTTTCGACCGCGCTGCGCGCACCGGGGCCGATGTTGCCGCAGATGATGAGGTCCACGCCCTTGTCCTTCAGGCCGTTTGCGACCTTCTCGTGGTCGGTGTCGTCAAATTGGACGCTCTCCTTCTCGATGGGCTTGATATCCTCGATGCTGTAGATGTTGAACTCCGTGGCATGGCCGAAGTGCTGCAGCACCTGGCCATTTTCACAGGGGATGGCAATTTTCATGGTAAACTCTTCCTTTCGATCTATTGTGCCGACGGCACGCCGCCGCATGTTACCAATGGTAGTTTACCACGCTTTCGCGCGCCGTACAACCGGGAATTTGTAAACAAAAAGAGCCGCTCATCGTCAAAATGAGCGGCTCTTTCCCTTTTTTCAGCGGGATGGAACGGTTTTAGTCGTCCTTCTCTTCCTCGTCGGCGAGGTCGGCGGGGTCGAACTCGAGGGTCGCGCCGCAGTTGGGGCACTCGACCTTGCCGTCCTCGAGGACAGAATCGTCGAAGAAGATTTCTTCCTCGCACTCGGGGCAGGTCGTGGCGTAGCACTCCTCCTCGTCGTCCTCATCCTCGTCATCCTCTTCGTCGAGCTCGTCGAGGTCATCCTCATCGTAGACAACATCCTCCACGTCGCTCAGATCGTCGCTGATGACGTCCAGCCCGTCGCCGAGCTCCATGACCTCGTCGGTCAGGTCCTCGACCTCGAGGGCGATCTCGTCAAGAACGTCCGCGATCGCGCGGAAGAGCTTGCCCTCGTTGGAATTCTCGTCAAGGTTCATGCCTTCCATCAGGCCCTTGAGATATGCAACTTTTTCAGAAATACCCATCGTAATACTCCTTTCGATATCCGGAACTACGATCTCCTGTTACTGTCTGCTGTAAAGCTTACTTGGCGCGGCCGATATACTCGCCCGTACGGGTGTCGATCTGGATCTTGTCGCCGATGTTGATAAACAGGGGCACCTTGATCTCCGCACCGGTCTCGAGGGTGGCGGGCTTGAGGGTGTTGGTCGCGGTGTTGCCGGCAAGGCCCGGCTCAGTGTCGGTGATGACGAGATCAACGAAGTTGGGGGGCTCAACGCCGAAGACGTTGCCCTTGATGGACAGGATCATGCAGACGGTGTTCTCCTTGACGAAGCGGAACGCGTCGCCGAGCATGTCACGGTTCAGCGGGACCATATCGTAGGTCTCCTGATCCATGAAGTAGTACAGATCGCCGTCGTTGTAGCTGTACTCCATGTTCTTGCGCTCGATGGCGACTTCCTCGAACTTGGCGGTGGGGTTGAAAGAAGTTTCGGTCACGCCGCCGGTAACGACGTTCTTCATCTTGGTGCGCACGAAAGCAGCGCCCTTGCCGGGCTTGACATGCTGGAATTCGACGACCTGATAATACTTGCCGTCCATCTCAAATACTTTACCGTTTCTGAATTCACCAGCGGTAATCGTTGCCATAACTATTTCCTCCTGTATTCCCGAGGATACTATCGCTATCCTCAAATTCACAAAGCGTCGGTTTTAACCTATGGTATTTTATCGCATACAGCGCGCCATTGCAAGCATTTTTCTTGATCTTGCCCGTTATTTTCGCAAATTTTCAGCCCTGGCGCGCATATCGTGCGCGCTCGCCGCCTTGAACGGCTGCTGCAGGGCGTGCAGCACGCGGTTCCATGCGCCGTCCGGCCCGCCCTTCGGCTCGACCATGAGCATCAGCACGCCGCTGCGGCGCGCGCCGAGCGTGTCGGTGAGCAGCTTGTCACCGAGCATCGCCGTCTCCTCCGCCGTCACGCCGTAGCGTGCCAGCGCTTCGCGGAAGCCGCGCGTGCCGGGCTTGCCCGCGTGGCCGACATAGCCGATGCCAAGCGGCTTACAGAAGCGCTCTACGCGCTCGCCGCTGCGGTTATTCGACAGGATGGCAAACTCGATCCCGCCTGCACGCAGCGAATCGATCCACCGCTTGAGCGCCGCGTCCGGCTCCTTCTGCTTTTTCGGCGCCAGCGTAAAGTCGAGGTCCGAGAGCAGCAGCTTCACGCCGCGCTCTTTCAGGAATGCCGCCGTCACGGCCGTATAATCGTCAAACACCCACTGCGGGCAAAGCAAACTGAGCATACCGGTCTCCCATCACGCATAATCTGTTGCAGTTATTATACGCGCTTTGCGCGCTTTCCACAAGGGGGAATCGTTCTGACCACCTACCTCGCCATCACGCCCGGCGCGCTCGCGCAGCTCCCCTCGCCGCCGGCGCTGCCGCTCGCCCTCATGGCCTACGCCGTCGGTCCGGGCGGCTGCCTGACGCGCTGCGGCGCGGTCCATCCGCCCCGCGGCGCGCTCATGGGACTGAGCGACCGCTGCGCCGGGAGCATCCAGCGTCCTGACGCGCTCTGCCATGCCATCGCCGCGGAATGCGTCAAAAACCGCCTGCGCGGCGTTCTGGCGGACTTTGACGGCGCGCCCTGCTCTGACCGTCCCGCGTTTTTAGGCCGCCTTGCGCGCTGCCTGAACGCGCAGGGGCTGCGTTTATACTGCCCCTGCTCCCTCCCGGCCGAGGGCGCGGTGCTGCTTGCCGGGACCGCCGTTTCCGGCGGCTCGCTCCGCACGCTTTTAGAGGGCGCCGTCAACCGCCACGGCCCCGAGCGCCTTGCGCTCGACTTAGAGCGCGTGCAGATGGACTTTCCGCTCCCCTGCCCCTCGGGCTGCGGCGCGCCGCTGACGCATGAAGCGCTGCTCGCCCTGCGGCAGAAGCACGCCTCCTCCGTCTATTATTCCCGCGAGCTCGCTGCCAATTACTTTACCTACAGCGAAGAGGGCCGCGCGCACTTCGTCCTTTTTGACGACGCGGAAACGCTGCGCCGGAAATGCGTCCTCGCCCAGCGCCTCGGCATTCAGGAAGCGTTCGTGATGTACCCCGAGGTCGCTGACCTTCTGCCCGCGCTGAGCGCGCGATAGCGCAGCAAAGAAAAAAGAGACCCATCACCGCGGTGATGGGTCTCTTTTTATCTTAGTAGTAACGCTTGTTGCGGTTCTTACGGGCAGCCTCGCTCTTCTTGCGGCGCTTGACACTGGGGCTCTCATAGCACTCTCTCTTGCGGACCTCCGCCACGATACCGGCCTTGGCGCAGCTTCTCTTGAAGCGCTTGAGCGCGCTGTCGAGAGATTCGCCTTCCTTGACATGGATCTCGGACATTTATGTTTTCCCTCCCTCCGATACACCCGGCTTGATCCTGGGCGCTCTTTAAGAGTCACTTACATGACTAACGGTGGTATTATATGAGAAAAATCACGGCTTGTCAATAAGCTTTTCCTCATATTTTGAAAAAAGTCCGAAATTTTGCTCAGCAGGGCTTCGCGATCAGGTTGACGAGCTTGTTCTTGACGTGAATGACCTTGACGATCTGCATCCCGGCGAGGGCCTTGGCAACCTTTTCGTTCTCCTTCGCCGCAGCAACGACGGTGTCCTGATCGCTGTCCACGGGAACGGTGATGGTGCCCTTGAGCTTGCCGCCCACCTGCACCGCCATCTCAACGGAGGAAGCGACGGTCTTGCTCTCGTCGTACTCGGGCCACGCGCACTGCATGGCCATCCTGCCCTCGTGTTCGGCGGCAAAGCCCTTCTGCTCCCAGAGCTCCTCGACCATGTGGGGGGCGAAGGGAGAGAGCATGAGCAGCAGCACCTCGAGGTCGCCGCGGCTCAGGCCGTTCGCGTAGAACTCGTTGACCATGGCCATGAGCGCCGCGATGGCGGTGTTCATCTTCAGCGTGTCAATATCGTCCGTGACCTTCTTGATCGTCTTGTGGACGATGGGCGCGTTCTTCTCGGAAACGCCCTTCTCCTCTGTCGCCTGATCGGCAAGGTTCCACACGCGGTCCAAGAAGCGCTTGCAGCCCTTGACGGCGTCGTCGGACCAGGTCGCGACCTTTTCAAAGTCGCCGATGAACATGATATAAAGGCGCATCGTATCCGCGCCGTAGGCCTTGACCACATCGTCGGGGTTGACGACGTTGCCGAGGGACTTGGACATCTTGACCGCCGGACGCAGCGCCTGATTGCCGTACTTGGCGATCAGCGCATCCTTCTCCTCCTGCGTGGAGACGCTGCCGACATAGTGCGGGTTCTGGCCCAGGATCATGCCGTGGCTCGTGCGCTTGGCGTAGGGCTCCTTCGTGTGCACCACGCCGATATCGTAAAGGAACTTATGCCAGAAGCGGGAGTAGAGCAGGTGCAGCGTGGTGTGCTCCATGCCGCCGTTGTACCAGTCCACGGGGCCCCAGTACTGCTCGGCCTCGGGCGAGACGAGCGCTTTGTCGTTCTTCGGGTCCATATAGCGCAGGAAGTACCAGGAGGAACCGGCCCACTGGGGCATGGTGTCCGTCTCGCGCTTGGCGTCGCCGCCGCACCTGGGGCACTTGGTGTTGACCCAGTCGGTCATCTTGGAGATGGGGCTCTCGCCGTCGTCGGTCGGCTCGTAGCTCTCCACCTGCGGCAGTACGAGCGGCAGCTCCTCCTCGGGCACGGGCACCCAGCCGCACTTCGGGCAGTTGACGATGGGGATGGGCTCGCCCCAGTAGCGCTGGCGGGAGAAGACCCAGTCGCGCAGCTTGTAGTTGACCTTTTCCCTGCCCCAGCCCTGCTCGATGGCGTACTTCTTCATGGCGGGGATGGCCTCCTTGACGGTCATGCCGTTGAGGAAGCCGGAGTTTACCATAATGCCGGTATCATCCTTGAGCGTGAAGGCCTCCTTTGTCACGTCGCCGCCCTCGACGACCTCGACGATGGGCAGGCCGAAGGCCGTGGCGAAGTCCCAGTCGCGCTGGTCGTGGGCCGGAACGCCCATGACGATGCCGGTGCCGTAGCCCATGAGGACATAATCGGAGACGAACATCGGCACGACCGCGCCGTTGGCGGGGTTGATGACCTCGATGCCGTCAAGGCGCACGCCGGTCTTTTCCTTGTTGAGCTCACCGCGCTCAAAATCGCTCTTGCGGGCCGCGGCGGCCTGATAGGCCTCGACCTCGTCCCAGTTTTTGATGATGCCCTTCCACTTTTTGAGCAGCGGATGCTCGGGAGAGATGACCGTGTACGACACGCCGAAAAGCGTATCGACGCGCGTGGTGTAAACGGTGATATCGTCGCCGGTGTTGGTCTTGAAGGTGACCTCCGTACCGGTGGAGCGGCCGATCCAGTTGCGCTGCTGGGTCTTTACGCGCTCGATGTAGTCCACATCGTCCAGATCGTCGATCAGGCGGTCGGCATACTTCGTGATGCGCAGCATCCACTGGGATTTTTCCTTGCGGATGACGGGCGCGCCGCAGCGCTCGCACACGCCCTCGACGACCTCCTCGTTCGCCAGCACGCACTTGCAGCTCGTGCACCAGTTGACGGGCATCGTGGTCTTGTAGGCGAGGTCATGCTTGAACATCTGCAAAAAGATCCACTGCGTCCACTTGTAGTACTGCGGGTCGGTCGTGTCCACGACGCGGTCCCAGTCGAAGCCGTAGCCGAGCATCTTGAGCTGGCGGGTGAAGTTTTTGATGTTCTGCTGGGTGATGATGGAGGGGTGGATGTGGTTCTTGATGGCGAAGTTCTCCGTCGGCAGGCCGAAGGCGTCAAAGCCGATGGGGTTGAGGACATTGTAGCCCTGCATGCGCTTTTTGCGGCAGATGATGTCCATCGCCGTGAACGGGCGCGGATGGCCGACGTGCAGGCCCGCGGCGGAGGGGTACGGGAACTCGATCAGGCCGTAGAACTTGGGGCGCGGATCGCCCGTGACAGCGGCGTAGGGCTTTTCCTGCTCCCACTTGTCCTGCCATTTCTTTTCAATGGCTGCGAAATCGTACTTCATGGATCTTCTCCTTTATGTGAAATGGTTTTTGATGCAAAAAAATCCCTGACCGTTCCGAAAAACGGTCAGGGACGTAAATAAACACTTTACGCGATACCACCCTGCTTCAGCGCGCGGTCCCCCGCGTGCCCTCAGCGGCTCATACAGCCTTGCCCGTAACGGGGGCGGACCGTTCCGCCCTTTCAGGCGGACTGCTCGGGAGTGAGTCATGCACGCGCGCTTCCCCGCCGGCTTGCACCGACCGCCGGCTCTCTTCGGGCGGAAATCGCGCGTCTTTATGCTCCGTCATCGCGTTTTGCATAAATTCAATATGGCTATTTTAGGCGTTTTGTCCCGCCTTGTCAAGCGTTATTTTACGCTTCATCCGCGTGCGGCAGGACCTTGCTCAGATCGATCTCCTCGCCGTCGGCCCAGAGATGCTCGAGCGAGTAGAACTTGCGCGCCTCGTCGTTGAAGATGTGCACGACCACGCAGCCATAGTCGAGCAGCACCCACGTGCCGCCGCGGTAGCCCTCGCGGTGCAGCGGCTCCTCGCCCGCAAGCGTGAGCTCCTTTTCCACCTCGTCGCCCAGCGCGTTGATCTGCGTGTTGGACGTACCGGTGCAGATGACGAAGTACTCTGCGAGCGTCGTGATCTTGTCGATGCGGATGAGCTTGATGTCTTTGCCTTTTTTGCTGTCGAGCGCCTTGGCGGCGATCTCAGCGAGTTCTCTTGCAGGAATCATGAGATTCTCCTTTTCTTTTGTAAATTCTATGGTCAGGGCTGCGGACGGAGCCAGTCGGGCATCTCGTCGCTGCCGGCGCTGCCGCTGTCGCCCGTGCCGGGATCTGTCGTACCGGGATCTGTCGTACCGGGATCGGCTGGCTCGCTCGTGCCGGGGTCCGTGGTCCCCGGATCGGTCGTTCCGGGATCCGTGGCGCCCGGGTCCGTGGTACCGGGGTCCGTGGTACCGGTATTGCCGGGATCGGTCGTCGTGCCGGGATCGGTCGTGGTCCCCGGATCGGTCGTGGTATCGCCGGTCTCCTCGCCGGTCTGCGTGCTGTCGCCGGTCTGCGCGCCGGAGGAGGAATGGTGATTCTGCGGCTGGGCGGCCTTGCTGTCCTCCACGTGGCCCGTGGACGAGGACACCGAGCCGTCGGCATTGACGGACATGATGTCGAGGCCGCTCATCGTGAATTTCTCCACGAACGGGCTGAGCTCGTTGTTCACAAGGTTCAAAAGCTCCTGCGCGTTCGGCGTCACGTAGGACTGCATGTTGCCGTACACGCGGCTGTAGCAGGACTTGTTGGTGTTGGGCATCGTGACAAAGTTCACATTCTCGACGGAAAGCCCGCCCATCACGGCCTGCGAGCCGAACCAGAGCATTTCCTCAAACGTTAAGTCGGACGTGACGTTGTTTTTCACCACGCGGGCAAATTCGCCGATCTTCGTCACGTTCTTGAGCTGCAAAAGCTGCTCGATCATGGCCTTGAGCAGGCCCTGCTGCGTCTTGATGCGGCCAAGGTCGCCGTCGGCATAGCCGCGGGTCTTGCCCGTTGCCGGGTCCTTGTTGTCGTGTCGGTAGCGCAGCACCTGCATCGCGTCGTCGCCCGAGAGCTTGCGGTAGCCCGCCGTCTGGTGGATGTGCAGGTCCTGATAGGGGTCGTCGTAGTTCATGGACATCGGCACATCGTAATAGACGCCGCCCATGGCCTCCACGATCGCGCCGACGGCATCCCACTCGACAACGACCTGATAGTCCGGCTCAAAGCCGACGAGCTGCGCGATCTCCTTATAGAGCGCCTGGATGCCTTTTTCCCCGCCGCCGTAGTAATTATAGACGGAATTGATGCGTTTGATATCCCAGGGGACGTTCACCATCGTGTCGCGCGGGATGGACATGACCGTCGCTTTCTGGTTGGTCACGTCGTAGCTTGCAAGAAGGATGGTGTCTGTGTTGCCGCCGCCGCCCGTGTCGCGTCCGAGGACGAGCACAGTGTAAAAGTCCTTGCTCTTCCGCTCGCCGTCCGCGCGCGGACGCACGCCCTCGCCGTAGTCGATCTCCTCGGCCTGCAGCTGGTCGGGGTCCTTGCTCGCGTCTCCCTTGTTCGGCAGCTCCGGCGCGCGGATCTTCAAAAGATAGCTTCCGCCCGCGACCACGCCGCACAGCAGCACGATCAAAAGCACGCGCAGAAGAATGCGTCCGGGGTGGGAAAAGGTCTCGCAGATCTGCTCCCAGGCCTCGTCGCAGTTGCGCTCGAAAAAGCCTTCTCCGCGGCCCTCGTCGTGCCGCGGCTCGTAATTCGGGTCCTTGTAATCACTCATGGGTATGTCCTCTCAGATAGTCCAGCGCTTCCAGTGTGTTGTGGTGGACGGGGTTCCCCCGCTCCTCCATCTCCTCGACCGTCATGGCAAGACCCATCGCAAGCCCGCGGTCCAGATCCTCCCACACGGCCTTTCTGAGCGTGTCCACGCCGTCAAAGTCGCGGTTGGGCTCGATGTAGTCGGCAAGGTAGATGACCTTGTCGAGCAGCGCCATATTGGCCTTGCCCGTCGTGTGCCATAGGATCGCGTTGTAGATCTCATCATCCGCGCCGTACACGTCGCGCGCGAGCGCCGCGCCGGTCTTGGCGTGCAGCAGCTTGAGCGCATGCTGCTCGAGCTCGTCGAGCCTGATGTCATAGCGCGCGCAGAGCGCGAGCTGCTCCTCCATCGAAAGGCGCTTGGTCGAGTCGTGCAGGAGCGCTGCAAAGCGCGCCTTATGTACGTCCGCACCGTACTTTTCCGCAAGCGCCATGGCGGTCTGCTCCGTGCCGAGCACGTGGGGGATGCGCTTTGCCTTGAGATAGGAGAGCGCGATGGGTCTCAGCTCCTCTAAGCTTAGACGTTTCAAATCGAAATTTGTTCCATACAAATGCTCACGCATGATATAGCCGAGCACGGCGGGGGCAAGATAGCCCGCCGTTTTCCCCTGCGGGATGCGCGCGCGCAGCGCCGTGGACGAGATATCCACAAGGTTCGGCAGCGTCATCGTCACGATGCGGCAGCCGGGGAATTTTTCACCAAGGAAGGCGCGCTGCGGGGCAAAGAGGTCCTCGCCGTCCTTCTCCGTGCGGCCAAAGGCGCAGATGCCCGCGTACTTCACGATCTCCTCGGGCCTGCACCAATACTGGAAGGTGAGGAACATATCCGTCCCCATCAGGAGCCACAGCTCCGCGTCGGGATACTGCTCATGAATCTCGCGCACGGTGTCGGCGCTGTAGCTTTTGCCCTCGCGCTCGACCTCCATCGCCGAGACTTCGACCTCTACTCCCGTGTCGAGCGCGGTCTGCTCGCCCATCAGGCGCGTCATCGCAAGGCGGTGAGCCTTGCCCGGCTCGTCCGCGGAAAGCGCCTTATGCGGCGGGATGCCGGCAGGGATCAGGATGAGTTTGTCGAGCTGCAAATATTTTGCCGCGCTCTCCGCCGCGGCCATGTGACCCAGATGCGGCGGGTTGAAGCTGCCGCCGTAAATTCCGATCTTCAAACTTCTCGACCTCGTTTTCTCGTCTGACCGTTAAACGGTCTTTTTCGCCGCCTTGGGCAGCACGATCTTATCCTTCTTGTCCTTTTTGTGCGAGGGACGGTAGAGCACGAACTTCGTGCCGATGACCTGCACCTGCTCGCTGCGCGTCAGTGCGCTGAGCTCGTCGCAGGCCTCGCGCGCGGTGAGCATGCTGTTCTCCAGCACGCGGCACTTGATGAGCTCGCGCGCTTCCAGCGCGTCGTTCGCCTGCTTGACGAGATTCTCGCCGATGCCGTCCTTGCCGATGTGGACGATCACGTCCAGTTCGTTCGATAAGCCGCGCAGATATGCGCGCTGTTTGCTGTTCAGTTCCATAAATTTCCTTTATCCTTTTACTGTTTTTCCGCAAGGTACGCCTTGAGCGTCTCCTTAAAGGCGCGCAGCGCCCTGCCGCGGTGCGAGATCTCCGCCTTTTCCTCTGCCGTCAGCTGCGCAAAGGTCTTGCGCTTATCCGGCACGAAGAACACGGGGTCGTAGCCAAAGCCGTTTTCGCCCATGGGCGCAAAGGCGATGGTGCCCTCCACGTCGCCGTCCTCCTGCAGGATGTCTCCGTTCGGGAAGGCGCAGGTGATGGTCGTGTGGAAGTGCGCGCGGCGGTCCGTCTGCCCGTGCAGCATCTGCAGCAGCAGCTGATAGCGGCCAATATCGTCCAGTCCCTCGCCGCCGAAGCGCGCGCTGTACACGCCGGGGCCGCCATTGAGCGCGTTCACGCACAGGCCAGAATCGTCCGCGATGGCAGGCAGCTTCGTCGCCTCCATAACGGCCTTTGCCTTCAAAAGCGAATTCTCCGCGAAGGTCTCGCCGGTCTCCTCCACCTCGATCTTCACGCCAAGGTCGGCCTCGGACACGACCTCCACGCCGAGCTCGCCCAGAATAGCGCTCATTTCCTTCAGTTTCTTGGGGTTCTGCGTTGCCAGAACAAATTTCATCGTCAAACCTCCCACGGGTCTTTTTCCCGTCTCTTCTTGCTCCTGCGTTCTCTTTTCTGTTCCTTGCGCGCCTTTTCCTTTTCCGCGCGCGACGCACGGCGCTGTTCAAAAAATTCGTCGATCCTGTCGATTGCCTTATCAAGCGGTCCCGCGACCTCGCCTGCGTCCGGCACCGGCACCACAACTACCTTGCATTGTTCGCAGTAGCCTGCGTTCGCATATACGCCGAACGCACCTGGCATCCGGCTCAGCTCAACGCCATCCTTTTCTATAATACCGCCGTATTTCTCACTGCGCGGACACCATTCGAGCTGCCGCTGGTACACGGGGATGGCGCCGTCTCGCATTTCCTTTCCGCAATAGGGGCAAACAGAAGTGATTTCCATATTCGTCTCCATTTCGTCTCGCGGGATTCTGTTTTTTTATCTTAGATCAGCGCCTTGACGTACTCCTCGGCGTTGAACGGCTGGAGATCGTCGATGCCCTCGCCGAGGCCGGCGAACTTCACAGGCACGCCCAGCTCCTGCGCGATGGCCACGCAGATGCCGCCCTTGGCCGTGCCGTCGAGCTTGGTCAGAATAATGCCGGTCAGGCCCGCCGTCTCGCGGAACACCTTGGCCTGCTGCAATCCGTTCTGGCCCGTCGTCGCGTCGAGCACTAAAAGCGTCTCCTTCGCGGCGTCGGGCAGCTCGCGGTCGATGATCTTGCGGAGCTTCGAGAGCTCGTTCATCAGGTTCACCTTGTTATGCAGGCGGCCCGCCGTGTCGCAGAGGATGACGTCCACATTGCGCGCCTTCGCCGCCGCGAGCGAATCGAACAGCACCGCGCCGGGGTCCGCGCCCTCGACGGAGCGGACGATCTCGCAGCCCGCGCGGTCCGCCCAGATCTCGAGCTGGTCCGCCGCCGCCGCGCGGAACGTATCCGCCGCGCACAGCAGCACGCGTTTGCCCTCGCCCTTGAGGCTGTGGGCCATCTTGCCGATGGACGTGGTCTTGCCCACGCCGTTCACGCCGATGACCAGCACGACGCTCGGCTGCGTGGACAGATCGAGCGCGGTGTCGCCCACGTCCAGCTTTTCAATGAGAATCTCACGCAGCGCCTGCTTGACGTCGTCGCCGCGCTGAATGCTCTTCTGATACACCACGTCGCGCAGCTTCATCACTGCGTCGTGCGCGACCTTTGCGCCGAGATCGGCCAGAATCAGGCTGTCCTCGAGCTCGTCATAGAATTCGTCGTCGATGGTCTCCCACACGATCGTGTCGAACCATGCTTTTTTGATCCTTGCAAAAATACCCATACTTTCTCCTCGCGCTTATTCCTTAATATTGAGTTCCTTAGCCATGTCGTTCATATTGATCGTCAAAATTTTGCTCACGCCGCGCTCCTGCATCGTAACGCCGTAGAGCACATCCGCCGCCTCCATCGTGCCGCGGCGGTGTGTGATGACGATAAACTGCGTTTTGCTCGTGATGCGGCGCATATAGTTCGCCACGCGCACCACGTTCGGCTCGTCGAGCGCCGCCTCGATCTCATCCATGACGCAGAACGGCGTCGGATGGACCTTCAAAATAGCGAAGTACAGCGCGATGGCGACGAAAGCCTTCTCGCCGCCCGAAAGCAGCGTGATGGTCTTGAGCGCCTTGCCCGGCGGCTGGACCTTGATCTCGATGCCGCAGGAGAGCACGTCGTTCTCGTCCTCAAGCTCGAGCGTCGCCTTGCCGCCGCCGAACAGCTCGAGAAATGTCTCCTGAAAGCTCTCGCGGATCAGCGCGAACTGCTCTTTGAAGATGGTGGTCATCTCGCCCGTGATGCTGTCGATCACGCCGGTAAGCTCGCCCTTCGCCTTTTCCACATCGTCGCGCTGCTCGGTCAGATAGGTGTAGCGCGTGTTCACGCGCTCGAATTCCTCGATCGCGCCGATGTTCACATTGCCAAGGCCGCTGATGGCCCGCTTGAGCTCGCCGATGCGGCGGTTCGCCTTCGGCAGGCTTTCAAGCTCGATGCGCTGCGCCTGCGCGGCGGAGTGCGACAGCTCGTAGCTCTCCCAGAGCTTATCGAGGATCTGCTGCTCCTCCATCGCGCTCGTCGCGCGCTTCTGTTCAAGGCGGCTGACGCTGCGCTCAACGTTGAGCACGTTTTCGTTCAGCTCGCGGCCGCGGCGGTCGCTCTGCCCGCGCTCTGCTTCGAGCGCGAGCTTCTGGCGCGCGAGCTCCTCGAGCACGGCGCGTTTGTCCGCCATTTTATCGCCCAGCGCGGCGATCTCCGCTTCATGCGTGCCGATCTCGCGCTGCGACTGCTCGCTCGCGGCCCTGTACCGCTCGATGAGCGCGCGCCGGCTCTGCTCGTCGCCCTGCATCTGGGCGCGCAGGCCCTCCAGACTCGCGAGCGACCTTTCCGTCGTCTCGCGCTCGGCGGCAAAGCCTGCGAGCGCGCTCTTCTTCTCGGCGATCTCGTCGCCAAGGCGCGAGGTCGAGCGCAGAAGCTCGCTCTGGCCGGAAAGGCTCTCCTCCGCCTGTGCGCGCGCTTCCTTCGCCTCCTGCTCGCGTGCGAGCGCGAGCGCTTCCTTTTCCTCCACGGCGCGCTTCACCTCGCCGCGGCGACGTGCGATATTCCCGCGCTCGGTATCCAGCGCTTCCAGCCGCTCGCGAAGCGACGAAAGCAGCAGATCATAATGATTTTTGTCGCCCTGTAATTTAAGCACCGCGTCCTCCGCCGCGCGCTGCTGGCCCTGGGCGACCTCCAGCTCGTACCGCGCCTTGGCAAGCTCGCGCTTGGCTTCCTCAGCGGACTTTGCTGCAAGCTCGAGCTTTTCAGCAAGCGCGCCGCGGCGCCCCGTCAGCTCGCGCAGCTCGCCGGCGCGGCTCAAAATGCCCGCGCTGCGCGAGATCGAGCCGCCCGTCATCGAGCCGCCGCGGTTCAGGACCTGTCCGTCGAGCGTCACGATGCGGAACGCGCTTGAAAACTTTCGCGAGATCGTGATGCCGCAGTCGAGGTCCTCGACCACGACCGTGCGGCCCAGCAGGCTTTTGAAAATACCGTCATAGGCGCGGTCGTACTCCACAAGCTCGCTCGCAAGGCCGACGTAGCCGTACTCATTGCGCACGCGCGCTTCGCGCAGCTCGTCGCCGCGGATGGACGAGAGCGGCAGAAACGTCGCGCGCCCGCCGTCGCGCTGCTTGAGTAACTGGATGGCGCTTTTTGCGTCCTCCTCGCGCTCGACGACGATATTCTGCAAGCCCGCGCCGAGCGCGATCTCGATCGCGACGGCATATTTCTTATCGACCTTCATCAGGTTGGCGACCGGTCCGCGCACGCCGCGCAGCGCCTTGCGCTCCGCAGCCTGCATGACCGTGCGCACCGCCTTGTTGAAGCCCTCATACTCCTTTTCCATCTCACTGAGCAAGCGGATGCGGGAGTCCAAGTTGTTCATCTCCATCGTGAGGGACACGTACTTCTCGCCCGTTTCCTTCTCGCGCTCGACCCTGCCCTGCATCTTCATCGTGTGGCCCGCGATGATGTTGCGGATGGCGTTGGCCTCCTCCTGCGCCGCTTCGAGCGCCTTGCGGTTCTCCGCGGCGCTCCTGCGCGCGGCGGAAAGCTGCTCCTCGCCGCTCGCCTGCTCGGCCTCGATGGCGCTCTCGCGCTCGTCCATTTCAGAGAGCGACGATCTCAGCGCCGCGATCTCGGCGCGGCTGTCCGCCGCGGCGGACAGGGCCAGCGCTTCGCGGCCGCGCAGGGCTTCCGCTTCGCTCGCGGCAGCGCCCGCGCTTTTCGACAGCTCCTCCGCCTGCTGCAGCAGCGCGTCGAGCGCCATCTCGACTTCGTTTTTCGCGCTTTCCAGCTCTTCGATGCGCCCGCGCTGCTGCGCGATCTGCGCGTCCATCGAGTCCACGCGGTCAGACTGGTTTTTAAGCTCCTCCTCCACGCGCGCGATGTTTTCCTCGTTGTGCGCAATGCCCGTTTGCAGCACGGCGACGGCGGATTCCTGCTCCTTCGTCTGCGCTTCAAGCGCGGAGAGCGCCGCGCGCTGCTCCTCCTGCGCGATGTCGTTTTCGTGGATGCGCGCGGAGAACTGCTCCGACGCGGCATAGAGCGCTTCAAGGTCGGCGTTCGCCTTTTTAAGCTCCTCGCGCGCGAGCGACAGGCCGGTGTCGAGCTTGATGGCGTTCGTCTTGAGCGTTTCAAGATTTTCAAGCCAGGCGGAAATTTCCAGAACGCGCAGCTCGTCTCGGTAGATCAGGTACTGCTTCGCCGTCTCCGCCTGCGCGCGCAGGGGCTCGACCTGCAATTCAAGCTCCGAGATCTTGTCGTTGATGCGCACAAGGTTTTCCTCCGTGCGCTCAAGCTTGCGCTCCGTTTCCTCCTTACGGTAGCGGAAGCGGGAAATGCCCGCCGCCTCTTCAAAGATTTCGCGGCGGTCGCCGCTCTTCTGCGACAGGATCTCGTCGATGCGGCCCTGACCGATGATGGAATACCCCTCGCGGCCCATACCGGTATCCATGAACAGCTCGTTCACATCGCGAAGGCGGACCGACTGCTTGTTGATATAGTATTCCGACTCGCCGCTGCGGTAGTACCGGCGCGTGACGGCGACCTCGTTTTCGTCCATGCTGGGGAAGATATGCTCGGTGTTGTCGAGCACGAGCGTCACCTGCGCAAAGCCCATCTGGTTTCGCGTTTCCGTGCCGCCGAAGATGACGTCCTCCATCTTCGCGCCGCGCAGCGACTTGCTCGACTGCTCGCCCATGACCCAGCGGATCGCATCCGAAATATTCGATTTTCCGCTTCCGTTCGGGCCGACGATGGCGGTGATATCCTCGCCGAAGTTCAGCACCGTCTTATCCGGAAAGCTCTTGAAGCCCTGGATCTCCAACGCTTTTAAGTACACGGGCAAAATCCTCCTTGGAAAAAGGTGCCAGCTCCCCATTCAGGGTATAATGACACATTTTGACTAATACTATATACCATTTTTCCCGTCTTTTTTCAAGGGGATTCGATGAACAAAGCGTAAAAAGACGCCCGAAGGCGTCTTTTTACTGCCCGCTTTTTCTTCTTTCGCCGATCAGCGCGTAGAGCGCCTCCATCGCGTCGGACAGGCTCCCCAGCCGGTCGATGAGCCCGCAGGCGACCGCCTCCTCGCCGTAGAGCACGCTGCCCACGTCCGAGGCAAGGTCCTGCGTGCTCATCATCAGCTCCAGAAATTTCTCGCGCCGGATGAGCGAGTGCTTCGTCACAAAGCGCACGATGCGCTCCTGCAACCGCTCAAAATACTGGTAGGTCTGGGGCGCTGCGATGATCGTGCCGCTCGTGCGCACGGGATGGATCGTCATCGACGCCGACGGCGCGATCATCGTCACCGCCGGCGCGACGGCAAGCGGCACGCCGATGGAGTGTCCCCCGCCGAGCACGAGCGAGACGGTCGGCTTTTTCATCCCCGAGATGAGCTCCGCGATGGCGAGCCCCGCTTCCACGTCGCCGCCGACGGTGTTCAAAAGCAGCAGCACGCCGTCGATGTCCTCGCTCTCCTCAAGGTATGCCAGCAGCGGCAGCACGTGCTCGTATTTTGTCGCCTTCTGCGTGTTCGGCAGCAGCATATGCCCCTCGATCTGCCCGGCGATGGTCAGGCAGTGCACGCTCGCGCGGCTATTTTTAATAACGACCGAACCGAAGTCGATGACCGGCTGGATGGGCGGCAGCAGCGGCTCCAGCCCGTTTCTCCCCTCGTCCGGCGTTGGTTTCGTTTCGCTTCTCATGGCAAGTCCTCCCGAAAGTCATTTCCGGTAGGATGCGCAGAAAATCGGCGGCATATCCCCGCCGCGCGGACAAAAAACGCCCGAGGGGATGCTCCCTCGGGCGTTTTCTGTTTACTTTTCCTTCCCGTAGAAGAACAGCGCGACCGTGCCGGGGCCGACATGCGCGCCCGTGACGGGCTCGTAGACGACGTTCAGGCACTCGCCGGTGAAGCCCTTTTCGCGAAGCAGCGCGATGAGCGCCTGCGCGCCCTCCTCGTTGTCCGCGTGGGCGATGCCGAGCATCTCGGATTGATCGAGCACGCGGGTGTCGAAATAATTTGCAAGCTCGGCATAGGCGCGCTTATTGCCGCGCACCTTGCCGCAGGAGACGATATGTCCCGTCTCGTCGCCGCAGAGGATGGGCTTGATGCCGAGCACCGTGCCCACGAGCGCCGTCGCGCCCGAGATGCGCCCGCCGCGCTTTAAGTACGCAAGGTCGTCCACCGTGAAAAACTGGCACATGTGGGGTCTGCGCGCCAAAAGCCGCTCCTTGATCTCGCCGAGCGGCTTTCCCTGCTCGATCATCCCGGCGGCCTCGAGCACCTGCAATCCCTCGCCGAGCGAGGCGGCGTAGGTGTCGATCGTCACGATGTGCCGCTCGGGGTACTTTTCCGTCAGCTCCGCCGCCGCGATGACCGCGGCCTGCGCCGTGCCGCTGATGCCGCCGGACATGCCGACATAGAGCACATCGTCCCCCTGCGAGAGCGCGCTCTCAAAATACTTCGCCATCAGGTCGGGGTTGACCATCGAGGTCTTGACGACTGCGCCCGCGCGCATCGCGCCGTAGAAGGCCGCGCCGTCAAAATCCGTGTCGTCCGGATAGTCCGCCTCTTTTCCGTTCACCGTGTAGGAAAACGGAACGACGGTGATGCTGTGCTTTTTCGTCAGCGCAAGCGGCAGGTTGGCGGACGTATCGGTAAATAATCGGAGCATGAGCTATTTTCCCTTCTCAATTAAGCGTTCAGACAGCTTATCACGCTGCGCGCGAAGTTTCAAGCCAATTCACTGGAAATGTTACATTCTGTTCATCCTGCCCAGACTTTCCGGCGGAAAGCAGCGCCCCTCCGCCGGGAAGAGCGCTGCTTCTCTTCGTTCTTACGCCTGCTCGAAGATGGCCTTCATGCACTTGAAAGTCATGTAGCAGTCGAGCTTGGCGACCGTTTCATACGGCGCGTGCATCGACAGCACCGGCACGCCCGCGTCGAGCGTATCGATGTTGCGCTGGGCCATGAACTTGGCGACCGTACCGCCGCCGCCGGCGTCGGTCTTGCCGAGCTCGGCCATCTGCCAGAACACGCCGTTGTCATTGAGCACCTTGCGCACCTTGCCGACGACCTCGGCGCTCGCGTCGCTCGCGCCGCCCTTGCCGCCGGAGCCGGTGTACTTGCACAGCGCCACGCCGTAGTTGACGAAGGCGGAGTTGCGCTTGTCGTACACGTCTGCAAAGTTCGGGTCGTAGGCCGCCGTCACGTCCGCGCTCAGGCAGAAGGAGTGGGCAAAGCAGTCGGCGAGCGAAACGCCCTGCGTGCGGCACATATCGCCCATGAACCACTCAAACGCCTGGGACAGCATGCCGGAAACGCCCTCGGAGCCGATCTCCTCCTTGTCCGCGAAGATGCACACGGCGGTTTTTTTCGGCTGCTCGGCGGCGAAAATACCAGCGAGCTCGGCATACGCGCAGACGCGGTCGTCATGGCCGTAGGAGGCGATGAAGCTGCGGTCAAAGCCGATGTCGCGCGCCTTGCCGGCGGGCACGACCTCAAGCTCGGCGGAGATGAAATCCTCCTCGGTAATGCCGTACTTCTCATTGAGGTACTGCAGAACATTCAGCTTGAAGCGGCTGGAGCAGTCCTCGCCCGCGATGGGACGGCCGCCGATGAGCAGGTTCAGGCTCTCGCTGGGGATGGCCTCGTTGAGGGGCTTTTTCCCCTGCTCGCGGCCGAGGTGCGGCAGAAGGTCGGTGATGATGAACTGCGGGTCGCCCTCCTCGCCGCCGATGTGCACGGCGACGCTCGTCCCGTCGCCCAGCACAACAACGCCGTGCAGCTCGAGGGGGATGGTCACCCAGTGGTACTTGCGGATACCGCCGTAGTGATGGGTCTTGAGGTAGGCCATCTCCGCCTCCTCATAGAGCGGGCGGGGCTTTAAGTCAAGGCGCGGGGCGTCGGTGTGCGCCGCGCCGATGTTCGCGCCGTGGCTCAGATCGTCCCGGCCGATGACGGCGAGCATGATGCCCTTGCCGCGGTTGTTGAAGTAGACCTTGTCGCCGGGGGCGAGCTTCATGCCCGCCTCGTAGGCCTTAAAGCCCTGCTTCTCGGCAAGCTCGATGCAGTACTCCACGCAAAGGCGCTCGGTCTTGCCGTGATTGAGGAACTGCTTGTAGTCCTCGCAGTAGGCGTTCATCGCCTTCTCGTTCTCCGCGCTCAGGCGGTCATAGCCGTGCTTGGGCGCGTAGAGGAGCTTTTCCTCCAGCTTGTTCTTTTCACTCATCTCTCGTTTCCTCCTTTAAGTTATTGATGATGGTGTGGATAAAGTCCTCCGCCGCAGACGCCGCTTCCGCAGCGGTGGGCAGATCGTTCACAAATTCATAGCCGCAGCGCGCGCGGAAGTACTCCGCGTCCTGCTGCGCGGCGATGCGCGACCTTGCGTATTCCTCGGTGATGCCGTCGCGCGTCATGATGCGCTTCACGCGCACCTCGACCGGCGCGGTCACGGCGACGGACGCGTCGCAGATCGCGCCAAGGCCGCACTCCATCAGCTTGATCGCGTCAAGACCGATAAGATTTGCGTCTGTTTCCGCCATGCGCCGCGCGATCTCGCGCGGGACATATTTTTTCACAAGCGCGTCGAGCGCTGCGAGCCTGCCGGTATCCCCAAAGACGATGAGTCCGATGGCATGCACGTCCACGCTGCCGTCCGAGCGGAAGATCGTACCGCCGAAGGCCTCCTTCAGCGCGCCGCGCAGCTCCTCGTCCGTTTTGAGCATCTCGTGGTAGACCGCGTCGCAGTCGAGCACGCAGGCCCCCTGCTTTTCAAGCGCGCGCAGCAGGCTCGTCTTGCCCGCGCCCGTGCCGCCGGTGATGCCGATAACGAGCTTGCCGTCGTCCGCGTTTTCCACATGGAAGCCCGCGGCCTTTTTGAGCCGGTTCCCGATGGCAAGGCCAAGGCCTTTGCTGTCCGGGCACTGCGCCCAGATCTCGGGCACGTCCGTCTCGTCGAAGGTACGCAGCGCGTCGAATACATGCTGCGCCTGCGCGCGCTTGTCGCCGCTCGCGCCGAGGGGGTGGACGATGTGACTCTCAAAAACCGGCACGAACTCGTCAAAGCAGATGATGCCGGCGTTTCCCGCCGCATGCGTCAGCAAATAGCGCGCGCTCGCCTTCGCCCCGCCGGTCACGACCGTGACGGGGGCCTTGGGCGCGTAGTGGCGGTACTTCATGCCGGGGGCGCGCGGCTTTTCGCCGTCCGCCATCTTCTGCGTCACGGCCTTATCGACCGTCACCTCGCCCAGCGCGCCGCGCAGGCTCTCGAGCGGCAGTCCGCCGGGGCGCAGCAGCTGCGGCGGCGTGACCGTCAGATCGATGATCGTCGATTCCACGCCCACCTGGCAGGGCCCGCCGTCCACAATGCCGTCGATCTTGCCCCACATATCCTCGCGCACATGCTCCGCCGTCGTGCAGCTCGGGCGGCCGGAGGTGTTGGCGCTCGGCGCGGCCACCGGCACGCCCGCGCGCTCGATGATCGCGCGCGTCACTGGATGGTCGGGGCAGCGCATGCCGACGGTCTCGAGCCCGCCGGTCGTGCGCAGCGGCACGCAGGGCTTTTTCTTTAAGATCATCGTCAGCGGGCCGGGCCAGAAGCGCTCAGCCAGCTTGTACGCCGCGTCCGGCACATCCTCGCAGTAGCGCTCGAGCCAGCCTGCGTCCGGAATGTGCAGGATGAGCGGATTGTCCTGCGGACGGCCCTTGGCCTCGAAAATGTGCAGCACAGCGGTCTCATCAAGGCCGTTCGCGCCGAGACCGTAGACCGTCTCTGTCGGGATGGCGAGAAGCCCGCCCCGACGCAGGATGTCCGCCGCCTGCTCAATGCTCTGCGCGTCCTGCTCCGTCCGGAGGTCAAACCATTTTGTCTCCAATATTCTCTCTTCTTTCTTAGCTCTCCGTGCTCTCGCGCAGCTTCTCAGCCTGCTCCTGCATCGTGAGCGCGTCGATAATGGGGTCCAGATCGCCGTTCATCACGGCGCTGATGTTGAAATTCTTGTTCTCGCCCGTCAGGCGGTGGTCCGTCACGCGGTTCTGCGGAAAGTTGTAGGTGCGGATGCGCTCGTTGCGCATGCCTGTGCCGACCTGCGCGCGGCGCTCGCTCGTGATCGCGCCCTCCACGCGCTCGCGCTCGGCCTCGTAGAGCTTGCTCGCGAGCATCGCCATGCACTTGGCGCGGTTCTGAAGCTGGGACCGCTCCTCCTGGCAGGAAACGACGATGCCTGTCGGCTTATGGATCAAGCGCACGGCGGAGCTCGTCTTGTTGACGTGCTGGCCGCCCGCGCCGGACGCGCGGTAGACCTGCATCTCGATATCCTCGCTTCGGAGGTCCACATCGACCTCCTCCATCTCGGGCAGCACCGCGACCGTCGCGGTCGAGGTGTGCACGCGCCCGCCGGACTCGGTCTCCGGCACGCGCTGGACGCGGTGGACGCCGGATTCGAACTTGAAGCGCGAATACGCGCCGTCGCCGTTCACCATGAAGTCGGCTTCCTTCACGCCGCCGAGCTCCGTATCGTTATAGTTGAGAAGCTCCACGCGGAAGCCCCGCTTTTCCGCATACATCGCGTACATGCGGTAGAGGTCGGCGGCGAACAGCGCGCTCTCCTCCCCGCCGACGCCGCCGCGGATCTCGACGATGACGTTTTTGTCGTCGTTCGGGTCGCGCGGCAGCAGCAGGATACGCAGCTCGCCGAAAAGGCGCTCCTTCTCCGCCTTGGCGGCGGAAAGCTCCTCCTGCGCCATCTCGTGCAGCTCCGGGTCGCCCGCAAGCGCGAGCGCCTGCGCGATATCGTCCTCGCACTTCAAATACGCGCGGTAGGCCTCGACCACGGCGGAGAGCTCCTTCTGCTCGCGCGTGAGCGCGCGCAGCCTTTTGGGGTCCGCGTAGATCTCCGGCACTTCCAGCAGCTCGCCGATCTCGTCATAGCGGCGCGCGAGCTGTTTGAGCTTTTCCCACATCAGGCATTCTCCTCCGCGGCAAAGTCCATGCAGCTTTTGATGAACTGGTCGCGCCAGAAGTGATAGCCCGCGGAATCGGGGCAGAGCGAGACCTCCGCCACGTGCGGCGTCTGCAGATAGAGGTCCATCTGGCGGAACACATCCTTATAGTCCTGCTCGCTCTTGTGCGTGATAACATAGGCCGCGTTCTGGATCTCGTAGCCGCGGCGCTTCAAAAAGCCGCGGATCACGCTCGAGCAGCGGCCTGCCCACACTGGCGTGCCCAGGATGACGAGCTTATAGTCCGAGAGCGGCCTGGCGCATTCCGGGCGCGAGACGGGGCGCGTGCGCTTGTGCATCGCGTCGAAGCAGCAGCGAAGGTAGCCCATCGTGCCGCTGCGGTCCGCCTTGTCGCGGATCTCCAGGCACTCGCAGCCGAGCGCCAGCGCGATCTCCTCCATCGCTTTTTTCGTATTCCCGGTGCGGGAATAGTAAAGGCATAAAATATCGTTCATCCTCAGTTTCCTCTCAGCAGGAGCCAGCCGAGCGCAAAGGCCTCCCGCACATAGTAGTTGAGCTGCAGGCCGTCGTAATAGGCGCTGCGCGGCAGCGTCGCCGCCACGCCGCAGGCGTGGTCCGTGCCCGCGATGCGCCCGGCGCGGTAAATGTGGTAGTCGTTCGTGACATAGGCGAACGCGGCGTCCTCGTCCAGTCCCAGCTCCGCCATGATCCCCTCGCTGTAGGCAAAGTTTTCCTGCGTGCTTGTGGAGCGGTCCTCGCGGTAGATGCGGCTCTCGTCCACGCCGTGCGCGATGAGCCACTGCGCCATGCAGTCGGCTTCGGAGATGTCCTCCCCCGCGCCCTGCCCGCCCGAGCAGATGACGGGGATGTCCGGCTTGTCCGCGACAAAATCGAGCGCCGCCTGCAGCCGCGACGAGAGCATCAGCGACGGCTCCGTGCCGTTCACGCCCGCGCCGAGGATGATAACGCACTGCGCGTCCTGCGCGCCCGCGTCCGTGTGCGCGCCGCGGATGACGAGCGCTTCAAGATACCCGAACGCGATGAGCCCCACGCAGACGAGCGCGAGCAGAATGCGCTTCGCCCATCTGGCCCACGCGCGGTCCCGCATCTGCTCAAGCGCGGCAAAGACGATCAGAAGCGCCGTCAAACACCAGAACAGAAGCCCCGCAAAGCGCACGCCGGGCACCGCCCGGCACGCCGCGCCGAGCACCGCGCAAACGGCGGCCGCCGTCCACAGTACTTTTTGTTTTTTCATGGCATCGACCTCATTCGCCCGCCTGCTCGGCAAGCGTTTCCCACTTTTCCATCAGCTCGCCGAGCTTCTGCTCGGCGGTCTCCTTCTCCTTATAGATCTCGCTGTAGCGCTCGTAGTCGCCGCCCGCCGCTTCAAGGCGCTGCTCGATCTCGGCAATGGCGGTTTCCTGCGCGGAGATCTCCTTTTCGCAGATCGTCAGCTGGCGGCGCGCCTGCTGTGCCGAGCGGTTCGGCCTCGGTTTTTCTGTAACGGTCTTTTCCTTTACTGTCTTTGGCGCGTGGTCGGTCTTGCTCTGCGCCTCCAGCGCCTTGACCTGCCGGTAGCGCGCGAAGCCCATCGGATAGTCGGTGATGACGCCGCCCTCCAGCTCCCACACGCGCGTTGCAAAGCGGTTGATGAAGTAGCGGTCGTGACTCACGAACAGGAGCGTTCCGTCGTAGCTCTCCACCGCCTCCTCGATCCACTCGCGCGACGCGATATCGAGATGGTTCGTCGGCTCGTCGAGGATCAGGAGATTCACTTCTTCATCCATGAGGATGCAGAGCTTGAGTCTCGACAGCTCGCCGCCCGAGAGCACGCTGACGCTCTTGAACACGTCCTCGCCCGTAAAGTGGAACGCGGCAAGACGGTTGCGCGCGCTCTGGGGCGTGATGTTGCGCTTGGAGTAGAGCATCGTATCCACAAGGTTCCGCTCCGGCACGTCGAACGTGACGATCTGCGGCAGGTACGCGGTCTTGACTGAGGGGCCGAACTTGATGCGGCCCTCGTCGGGGTACTCCTCCTCCATCAGCAGCTTGATGAGCGTCGATTTGCCGGTGCCGTTGTCGCCGATGAGCGCGATGCGTTCGCCGCCGCGCACCTGTAAGTCAATGTCGTGGAAAAGCACGCGCTCGCCGAAGCTCTTTTTGAGCTTTTTGAGCGCGAACACCTCATCGCCGTAGAATTCCTGCGACTTGAACTGCGCGCTCATCGCCCGCTCCTTCGTGGGCTTGTCCGTTGTGCGCATGCGCTCGATGCGTTTTTCCATCGACAGTGCGCGGCGGTAGGTCTTGTCCATGCCCTTGAAGGCGAACATGCGCAGCTGCTCGGCGCTTTTTTCCAGCTGGGCGATCTTGGCCTGCTCCTTTTCGTATTGGCGCATCTTTTCAAGATAGCGCCGCTCCTTTTCCACCGCGTAAAAGCTGTAGTTTCCGCTGTAGAACTCGGCCCTGCCGTCAAGCACCTCGATGACGCGCGTGACGGTGCGGTCCAGAAAATAGCGGTCATGCGAAATAGCCACGACCGTTCCCTTGAAGGTCGAGAGGTACTGCTCCAGCCATTCGATCGCGTGGAGGTCCAGATGGTTCGTCGGCTCGTCGAGCAGCAGGATATCCGTATCCTCCAGGATGAGACGGCCGAGGTTCACGCGCGTCTTTTCACCGCCCGAGAGCGTGTCGAACAACCGCTCGCGCATCTCCGGCGGGATGGACAGGCCGTTCGCGACCTTGTTGATGGGCGTCTCGGTATCGTACCCGCCGAGGCCCTCGAACTTTGCCGAAAGCTCGCCGTAGCGGCGCAGCGTCTCCTCGCTCTCGTCGCCGCGCGCCATACGCTCGGAGAGGGCGTTCATCTCATCCTCCATCCGCTGCATGCGCGCAAACGCGCTTTTGAGCACATCCTCGACCGTGTAGCCCGCGGGATACACGGGGATCTGCGAGATGAGGCCGAGACGGCGCCCCGAGGCGATGCTCACCTCGCCCGCGTCGTAGTCGAGCTCGCCCGTCAGGATGCGAAAGAGCGTCGTTTTGCCCGCGCCGTTTTTGCCGAGCAGGCCCACGCGCTCGCCCGTGTCGATCTGAAAGGTGATGCCGTCCAGTATTTTCTTTTCAAGGTCAAAGGACTTCACAAGTCCCGTAACACTGATGTCGATCATGCCTTGGTCAGTTCCTCTACGACCTTTTCAAAGTGCATGGAGTGCGAGGCCTTGACGAGCATCGCGCTGCCCGGCGCGAACGCCGCCTCAATGGCTTCCATCGCGTCTTCCACGCACCCGAACCACTGCGCAGAGGGGTTCCCTTCTGTAAAGTATTTTGCCCGTGCACCGACTGCGATCACAGTCTTGATGCCGAGCTCTCTTGTCAGTTCTCCGATCTCGCGGTGCGCCTGCTCGGTAAGCTCGCCGAGCTCGGCCATATCGCCGATGACGGCGATCGTCTTTTCCCCGCTCGCGCCCAGAACGCGCAGCGAAGCCGCCATGGACTGCGGTCCCGCATTGTAGCAGTCGTCCAGCAGCCGGCGGTTTTCCGAAAGCGCGATCACGTGCATGCGCGAGCCGGACGGCTCATAGGACGCGGCGCCGCGCTCGATCTCCTCCTTCGTTTCGCCAAGGTACTCGCCGATGGCCGCGGCCATCGCCGCGGAGTAGACCATGTGCTTTCCCGGCGCGGGGATAGAGAGCGCGTAGTGCGCCTTTTCCGTCGTGACGGTGCAGCGGATGCCGTCGATGCCGCGGTCCTCGACCTCGCCGACGCGGACATTGCAGCGCTCCGACAGCCCGCAGCGCAGAATGCGCTGCGGCAGCGTGACGGTGTCGAGCAGCGCGTCGTCGCCGTTGAGGACGGCAAGACCGTCCTGCGCCAGATGCTCGAAGATCTCGCACTTGGCCTTGAGAATGTTCTCGCGCGAACCCAGATATTCAATGTGCATATCGCCGATGTTCGTAATGACGGCGATATCGGGCTTTACCATCTCGCCGAGGTAGCGGATCTGCCCCGCGCGGTCCATGCCCGTTTCGATCACTGCCGCCTGATGCGCGTGGGAAAGGCCCAAAAGCGTCTGCGGCGTGCCAATCTCATTATTATAGTTGGCCGCGGTCTTGAGCGTGCTGAACCGCGCGCCGAGCACCGAGGCGATCATTTCCTTCGTCGTCGTCTTGCCGACGCTGCCCGTCACCTGCACGACAGGCAGGTCGAACTGCGCGCGGTACCACGCGGCAAGGTCCCTGAGCGCGAGCAGCGTGTCGGGCACCTTAATATAAAATTTCCCGGGCAGCAGCGTTTCCGGCACGCGCGCGCAAAGGCAGCCCTCCGCGCCCGCGCCCAGTGCCTTTTCGATGTAGTCGTGCCCGTCGAAGCGCTCGCCCGCGAGCGGCAGAAAGACCTCCCCCGCCCGGACGGTGCGGCTGTCGGTGTTCACGCCGGAAATTTTTGTCTCTTCTTTGCCCTGCAAAAGCTCGCCGCGCACCGCCGCGAGCAGCTGTCCTGCTGTAATGGGTTCCATTTAAAGCCCTCTCCTCTGCTTGAGCGATTCGTCCACGATCTTCTGGCACAGCTCCTCATAGCCGATGCCGATCGCCGCCGCCTCCTGCGGAAGCAGGCTCGTTTTCGTCATGCCGGGCAGCGTGTTGATCTCAAGGAAGTACGGCGTGCCGTCGGGCGTGACGATAAAGTCCGCGCGGGAATAAACGCTCAGGCCGATCAGGCGGTAGACCGTTTCGGTCGCAGCGCGCACACGCATCTCCCAATCCTCTGGAATGGGAGACGGGCAGATCTCCTCCGCCGCGCCGGCCTGATACTTGTTGGCATAGTCGTAAAAGCCCGTCTTGGGGATGATCTCGATCGAGGGCAGGGCCTTGCCCGCGAGGATGCCGACCTGGATCTCGCGTCCGGAGATGTACTGCTCGAGCACGACCTGTGCACCGAACTGCAGGCACTCCTCCAGCGCCTTCTTCAGCTCCGCGCCCGTGTGCGCGATGGACACGCCGACGGACGAGCCGTTGGCCACGGGCTTGACGACGCAGGGAAGCTTCGTCTCGGAAACGAGCTTGCCGATCTCGCCTTCCGTATAGCGCACGGTGCGCCACTGCGGCGTGATGACGTATTCCGACACAAGGCGCTTGGTAAGGTCCTTATCCATGGCGATGGCGCTTGCAAGGTAGCCCGCGCCGGTATAGGGGATGCCGAGCAGGTCGAACGCGGCCTGCACGCGGCCATCCTCGCCGCAGGTGCCGTGCAGCGCAAGAAAGACGATGTCCGCCCTGGCGCACACATCCAGCACGCCGGGACCGAACATGCTGCGGCTCTGGTCCCTGCGGCCCGCGCGCACGGCGGCAAGGTCCGGCTCCTGCTCGGCGACGGAATAGTCGCCGCAGAAGCCGTCCGGCGCGTCGAAAACATCCTCGAGAGCACCGTCATAGTCCTCAAAGCCCATAAACATATCCACAAGGATCGCCTGATGGCCGAGTGATCTCAGCGCGCGGCAGATCTTGTTGCCGCTTGAAAGCGAGACGTTGCGCTCCATGCTCAATCCGCCCGCCAAAACAACGATACGCATACCGTTTTCCTCCTTATTTTTGAAAGAGGCGTTACCGCCTCCCGTATATCCATACTATACTAAGATACACTTTACCACAGCTTTTTCCCAAATACAAGCAAAAGAGAACGGCGCAAAACCGTTCTCTTTTGTTCGTTTTTTCTTCTTTTTCGCACTTACCCGAAAATACCTGCAAGAAGTCCGCCCTTTTCCGCGCGTCCTTCCTTCAGCGTCATCGCCGCGCTCAAAAGCTCCGCCGCCTGTGCGCGCGTCACGCCCGAGCGCATCTCTTCAGCGGAAAAGCGGCCGCTCTCGATCACGCTGACGGACTGTAAATTCGCCACCGCCTGCGCGCACCAGGCGTTCTCCTCCGTCTGCGCATCGTAGTCTGAAAGGTCCACGTCCGTCACGCGAAGAAGCCGGTTCAAAACGACCGCGGCCTCATTGAGCGTGATGGCGTCGTTCGCGCGGAAGGCGACGCCATCGGCCGTGCTGACGCCGGACACGACGCCCGCGTTCAGCGCGCTCACGGCATAGCCCTTGGCCCAGGCCGGGATGCCCGCATCGTCGCAGAAGCCCGTCATCTGCACGTTCTCCGCGCTCACGTCCATCGCCGCGAGCGCCATGGCGACGAATTCCCCGCGCGAGAGCGTGCGCTCAGGCTCAAAGAAATAGCTGCCGCCGATCCTCGCGCCCACAAGCACGTCATGCTCGGCAAGATCGACCGCCGCCGTGTGCGCGCGGCTGCCGCCCATGTCGGCGTAGCAGACGCCGCTATTCGCCTTTTCGATCGTGACGCTCACCGTCGCGGGAAGCGACACGTTCCCCTCCTCATCGACCGCCGTGTAGGTGAAGCTGTCGCTGCCCAGCTTGCCGCCCGGCGTGTAGACAAAGCCGAGACCGTCCTCCGTCAGCGCGGCTTCGCCCTTTTTCGGCTGCGTGACGATGTCGAACGCCAGCGCGCCGCCCTCGTTGTCCACCGCACGGAACGCGCCCTCATACGGGATGCCGCGGTAAACGCGGATGTCCATGTTCTCCGCCACAGGCGCGCCGTCGGGAGCCTTCGCCGCTTCCTTGCTTCTGCCGAACAGCGCTGAGGCGCTCTGCACCGGCACAAGGGTCAAAAGCAGCATCGCCATCACAAACGGCAGCGCGCACCAGAGCTCGCCCTTTTTCTTATCCATGCCTTGTATCTCCTTCCTTTTTTGGCTTCTGCCGCTATTGTCTGCCAATGTGCCGAAACTATGCGCCAAAGTGCGGCGCGGACACGCATTTCGCCGGTTTTCTTTCAAAAATCACTTGACTTTCCTCTCTTTGTGCGATATACTCAATCAGCCGCTTTGAATGGGCACAAAGTTTCGAAGAGCTTCGAAGCTTTTCGAACGCCCCCGACAGCGAGTCCGTAATTAAGGAAAGAGGTGCAAGAAATGCAAGCGATCATCGTTACCGGCGGCAAGCAGTATGTTGTGAACGAGGGCGACACCCTGTTCATCGAGAAGCTCCCCGTCGAGGCGGGCGACGCCGTGACCTTCGATCAGGTCCTGGCGATCGTTGACGGCGAAAACACCAAGTTCGGCACTCCCGTGGTGGAGGGCGCGAAGGTGGAGGCCACTGTCGTGAAGAACGGCAAGGGCAAGAAGGTCCGCGTCTACAAGTACAAGGCCAAGAAGGGCTATCACAAGCGTCAGGGTCATCGTCAGCCTTATACCAAGGTTGAGATCGGCAAGATCTCCGTCTAAGGCATGACCACCGTCACATTCCTCACCGAGGGAAAGCGCATCATCGGTTTTGATGCCAAGGGCCACAGCGGCTACAGCGAAGAAGGCTCCGACATCGTCTGCGCGGCGGTCACAAGCGCGGTCCGCCTTGTGGAAAGCACCGTGAACGACGTTTTGGGTCTTGCCGCTTCCGTCAAGGTCCATGAGCGCTCCGGCGCTGTGGAATTCCGGCTCCCCGGCGGTCTTTCCGCCACGAACGAGAGCACCTGTCAGGCGCTTTTAACGGGCCTGATGCTGCTCTTTTCCGAGCTGCACAGCGAATATCCGGACAATATCGAAGTCATGGAGGCGTAAGCCCCCTGTTCCGATCATCTTACAGAAAGGATGGCAAATCACCATGCTGAACATCGGTCTTCAGTTTTTCGCCCACAAGAAGGGCGGCGGCTCCACGAAGAACGGCCGCGACTCTAACGCCAAGCGCCTTGGCCCCAAGCGCGCTGACGGTCAGTTCGTTCTCGCCGGCAACATTCTTGTGCGCCAGCGCGGCACCCACATCCATCCGGGCGTCAACGTCGGTATCGGCTCTGACGATACCCTCTACGCCAAGGAGAGCGGCGTGCTCCGTTTCGAGCGTCTCGGCAAGGATCGTAAGCAGGCTTCTGTTTACCCCGCTGAGTAATTGCACAATGAAGATCCCCGAGCGGACGCTCGGGGATCTTTTTCTTTACTTTTCCGCAGGAGGTCACGTTTCATGCTCAAGGCAGTTCTCATGGACATCGACGATACACTGCTCGACTTCGGCAAATGCGCCGAGCTGGCCATGCGCACCGGCTTTCAGGAGTGGGGTCTCCCCTTCGGCGATTCCACCTATCCGACATTTACACACATCAACGACGGACTCTGGCGCATGATCGAGCGCGGTGAGCTGACGACGCAGCAGCTCTTCCAGTTCCGCTGGAACCGCATCTTCGACGCGCTCGGCATCCGGGCCGACGGCGCTGCGTTTGAAAAGTGCTTTTTAGACCTCCTCTACGAGACGGCCATCCCCGTTGACGGCGCGGACGCGCTCTGCCGCTATCTCAAAGGGAAGTACATCCTCTGCGCGGCAAGCAACGCCTTCCACGACCAGCAGCTCAACCGGCTTGAAATGGCAGGGCTGCTCCCCTGTTTCGACCACGTGTTCGTCTCGGAATCACTCGGCTATCGAAAGCCCGAGAAGGCGTTTTTCGACGCCTGCCGCGCATCTCTCCCCGGCGTTGCCGCGGAGGAGTGCGTGATGATCGGCGACTCGCTGACCGCCGACATCGCCGGCGGCAAAAACGCTGGCATGAAAACGATCTGGTACAACCACGCCCACCGCCCCGTTCCGGAGCACTGCGAGGCCGACCAGATCGTCGATTCGCTTTCTGAAATTCAGGCGCTGCTGTAGCTCAGGAGATCATCTCCGCGCCGACGGCATATACCCAGCCGTTATCATCGCGCGACGCCGTGCATTTTGTGAAGAAATACGCACCGAGCGGCGAGCGCCACTTTTCCGCGCTGAAGCAGACCACCGGCAGTGAAAAGCTCTCCCCCTCCGCGCTTTCATCGGGTGTGACGGTGAAGAGCAGGCCGTTCGTGAACGAATAGGCCGTGCTGCCGTCCTCCAGCTTTTCGCCCGCGAGGTAGCCCTCTTCGCGCAGTTCGTCATAGGTCATCGTCAGGCCCAGCACGCCATGCCTTTGCGCAAAGACATAGGCAACGGCTTCCTTCTCGCCCGCCGTCAGCCCGCCGGGCGCCTTGCTCAGATCGACGCTCACGAGCTCCGCGCCGCCGTTCAGGCCGTCGTCCGCGCTCCACAGGTCCTCAAGGACAGTCAAATAAAGGCCGCAGAGGTCATACTGCGCGCCTTCCTCGCGCGAGAGCGACACGGCGACCACCTGTGAAAACCGCGCGGGGAACGTCTCCTGCACGCCGCCGGTGTACCAGACCTCGGCGGTCATGCCGCTCTCCACCGCGGAAGCGTCGATGCTGCCGCCGTCAAGATAGAGGGTCAGCCCATCGAGCGGCAGGGCGTAGACCTCCGTCTCCCCCGCCAGAATGAGCGTACCGTCCGCGCCGGCGTCCACAACGCGCAGCGTCATCGTGTCCGCCCCGGCGTACTGCTGCTCCGGCTCGACAATATCCTCTTCATTTTCGTGCCCGCCCCTGGCGCAGGCGAGCAGTGCCGCCGACAAAGCGACGGCCAGCATCAGTGCAAGAAGGCTTTTCAATGCTCCCGCTTCCTTTCCCGTTGTATCGTTTTCTTTGACGCAGCGGGGACGGAAAAAGTTCCCATTGTTTCCCCACATTTTCTTTTTTGTGAAACGTTCCGTTTTTCTTGACGAACCGTCAAAAAACGGATACACTATTTGTTCAGGAATAACAAGGATCCAAGGAGGTGCCATATGGCAGCATCTTTTATCGATAAGGCCCGCATTTTCTGCCGCGCCGGCAAGGGCGGTAACGGCGCGGTGGCGTTCCACCGCGAAAAATACGTCTCTGCGGGCGGCCCCGACGGCGGAGACGGCGGCAACGGCGGCAACATCGTCCTCGTCGTGGACGACAACATGTCCACGCTGATGGACTTCCGCTACAAGCGCAAATACGTCGCCGACAACGGCATGGACGGTCAGGGCGCGCGCAAGTTCGGCAAGCAGGGCAAGGACCTCACGATCCGCGTGCCGCGCGGCACCGTCGTGCGCGACGCGGAGACGAACGAGATCATCAAGGATATGTCCGACTCCGCGCCGTTCATCCTCTGCCGCGGCGGCAAGGGCGGCTGGGGCAACGCGCACTTTGCAACGCCGACGCGCCAAGCTCCCCGCTTCGCCAAATCCGGCCTTGAGGGCGAGGAGCACGATGTCGTGCTCGAACTGAAGCTCCTTGCGGACGTGGGCCTCATCGGCTTCCCGAACGTCGGCAAATCGACACTTCTTTCCGTCGTGTCCAAGGCGCGGCCCAAGATCGCGAACTATCACTTTACCACGCTCTACCCCAACCTCGGCGTCGTGTATGTGGACGAGGGCGTTTCCTTCGTCATGGCCGACATTCCCGGCATCATCGAGGGCGCGGCGGAGGGCGCGGGCCTCGGCCACGACTTCCTGCGCCATATCGACCGCTGCCGCCTGCTCGTGCACGTGGTCGATGTGTCCGGCAGCGAGGGCCGCGACCCGGTCGAGGACTTCGACGCCATCAACGCAGAGCTTTCTCAGTACTCCCCCGACCTTGCCAAACGCCCGCAGATCGTCGTGGCGAACAAGACCGACATCATGGAGGACGAGAGCCTTCTTGAAAAGCTGCGTGCGCACGTCGAGCCGCTGGGCTATCCGCTCTTCGCGCTCTCTGCCGCGTCCCACAGCGGCACGCGCGAGCTGACGCTCAAGATCGCCGAAAAGCTCGCGACGCTCCCGCCCGTCACGGTCTACGAGCCCGAGTATGTCCCGCGGCCCGTGAAGATCGACGCGGGTGAGCCGCTCAACATCACCGTCGAGGACAACACCTACATCGTCGAGGGCAAGTGGCTCGAGCGGCTGATGAGCAACGTCAACTTCGGCGACTACGAAAGCCGGATGTTCTTTGACAAGATGCTGCGCGAGAACGGCGTTTTCCAGCAGCTTGAGGAGCTCGGCATCAAGGACGGCGACATCGTCAGCATGTACAACCTCGAATTCGAGTATCAGCACTAATTTTTCAGGAGATGATCCCATGTCCGTCAGCATCTGCGAGGACTGCGTTTACTACAGCTACGACGAGGAATCCGACAGCTACTGCTGCGACGAGCAGCTCGACGAGGACGAGATGGCCTGTTTCCTGCGCGGCAAGCTCACGGCCTGTCCCTTCTATCATCCCGGTCAGAGCGACTACTACCTCGCCGGAAAGCAGTAAAAGCAATATGAAAAGCGCCCGGACGCAAGTCCGGGCGCTTTTTGATTCGATTTTTCACTCCCGCGCGCCGGGCAGGAAGCGCTGCTCGACCTTCTCGGCGGTCATCTGCCCGCCGGAAAGCTCCGTGAGCGCGGCGGCAAAGTCCGCCGTTTTTCCGCTCGGCAGCAGGAACGTGAGCACGACCTGCGCGCCGTAGTCGCTTGATTCGATCCTGCCCTCGTGCCCCTCGATGAGCAGCTTCACGCGCTCGAGCATCGGATACGGGCACTCGAGCAGCAGCACGGAAAAGGGCTGCATCCGCGCCTTGCCCGCCTTGTCGAGCGCGTCCTTCGCGGCTCTGGCGTAGGCGCGCGTCAGCCCGCCCGCGCCGAGCAGGATCCCGCCGAAATAGCGCGTGACGATGCACACCACATTTTCAACGCTTTCGCGCTGAAAGACGTTCAGCATCGGCTGGCCCGCCGTGCCCTGCGGCTCGCCGTCGTCGCCGTAGCGGACGGTGCCGTCGTGCAGAACAAAGCACCAGCAGTTGTGGCGCGCGTCGTAGTACTTCTTTTTCATCTCGTCGATGCGCGCGCGGGCCTCCGCCTCGGTCTCCACCGGGAAAACGTGGCTGATGAAGCGCGAGCGCTTTTCCTCAAACTCGCTCTCCGCGCTCTCGCAGGGGACAAGGTACTCGGTCATAGGTCAAAATTCCTTTCAGCGGGACTTTTCCCACGTTTCTTTCGTCTGGGCGTAAAAAAGCGTCTCGCGCGGCGCGTCGTCTACAAGCGTCGTCCGCTCGCAGGTCAGCTGATAAGAAAAGCCACACTTTTCGATCACGCGCTTTGACTTTTCATTGCCGGCATAGTGCGAACACCAGACCCGCTGTGCGCCTTTATCCTCAAAGCAGTACCTCAGCAGCTCTCGCACGGCTTCGGGGATAAGCCCCTGACCCCAGAACGGGCGGCCGATCCAATAGCCGATTTCCGGCTCACTCCCGATTTCTGGCGCTTCCGTCGGAAACACGCCGATGGAGCCGACAGGCTCGTCTGGCCGTTCCTTCAAAATGACTGCAAACGTGTCCGGCTCCGAGAGGGCGGTTTGGATGATCTCGCGGGAGTTTTCGACGCTTGTGTGCACCGGCCAGCCCGCGCTGGGGCCGATGAGCGGGTCGCTTGCGTAGCGATAGCAGCTCTCCGCGTCGCTCTCGCACCACGGACGCAGGAGAAGGCGCGTCGTCTCAAACGTCATTCCTCCCAGTCCTCCTTCGGCTCCTGATAGCCCTCGATATAGTCCCTGATCTGGCCGATGACGCGCGGCACGCAGGTGGCGATCACGTCGATCGTCTCGCCGTACTCGACGGATTCAACCTTCGCTTCGCGGTAGAGCATATCGAGAACGCCGCCCTTGTCGTAGGGCAGGTGGATTGTCACGCGGCGCGTGCCCTTGTCGAGCAGCTTATCGATGCGCGCGAGCAGCTCGTCCACGCCCTCGCCGGTCTTGGCGCTGATGTTGACGCTGTTCTCCCCGTGCGGGCGGATGTCGCCGAAATAGAGGTCTGACTTGTTGTAAACGCGCAGGCACGGGATCTGCTGCGCGCCGAGCTCCTCGATCAGCTCATCCACGATCTGCGACTGCTCGAGCCAGTGCGGGTCGGAAATGTCGATCACATGCAGCAGAAGGTCCGCGTATTCAAGCTCCTCAAGCGTCGCCTTGAAGGCCTCGATCAGCTGGTGCGGCAGCTTTCGGATAAAGCCGACCGTGTCGGAGATGACGACGTCCAGCGTGTCGGACACCGTGAGAAGGCGCGTGGTCGTATCGAGCGTGTCGAACAGCCGGTTGTTCGCGGGGATGCCCGCGCCGGTCAGCGCGTTGAGAAGCGTCGATTTGCCCGCGTTCGTGTAGCCGACGATGGCGACGACGGGGATCTCATTCTTGCTGCGGCGGTCGCGCTGCGTGGCGCGCACGCGGCGCACCTCGTCAAGGTCGGCCTTGAGCTTGTCGATCTTTCGGTGGATGTGGCGGCGGTCGGTTTCAAGCTGCGTTTCGCCCGGGCCCTTCGAGCCGATGGGCCCCGCGCCCGACGTGCCCGCCTGACGCTCCAGATGCGTCCACATGCCGATCAGGCGCGGCAGCAGGTACTGATACTGCGCAAGCTCCACCTGAAGGCGGCCCTCCTTCGTCTTGGCCCGCTGGGCGAAGATATCGAGGATCAGTCCGCTGCGGTCGAGCACCTGCACGCCGAGTTCCTCGCTCAGAACGCGCATCTGCGAGGGCGAGAGGTCGTTATCAAAGATGACCATCGTCGCCTCCTGCGACTTGACGAGCTCGCGGATCTCGGCGACCTTGCCCTCGCCGATGAAGGTGCGCGGGTTCGGCGCAGGCAGCGTCTGCAAAACGACGCCGACGCTCACACCGCCCGCCGTTTCGACGAGCGCGCCGAGCTCCTCCAGACTCTCCTCGTCGGCGTTCTCCTTTTGATCGAGCCGCGGCGAGGAAAGGCCGACTAAGATCGCCTTGTCGCGCGGCGCGGTATTTTCTTTCAATCCTTCCATAGATACTCCTTATCGCGCCCCGCGGGGCGCTGTACGAATCAGATTTATTATAGTGTATTCTCCGCCAAAAGAAAAGGCAAAAACGCTTTCCATTGACATTTCGCGCCCCTTCATGCGAAAATAAGGCGGGCGCAACCTCAGGTTGACAAAAAGAAACGCCCGGTTGGTGGCGTTTTCCGCCGTTTTCCTGCTATGCTTTTCCCGCAGGACGCAGTGCACGGCGTCCACTTTCCCCAAAGGAGGCCCCCTTCATGGAACTATATGAAAAGCTCTACGAGCTGCGCCGCGCAAGCGGCATGTCGCAGGAGGAGCTTGCCGAAAAGCTCGGCGTTTCACGTCAGGCCGTCAGCAAATGGGAGAACGGCTCCACGCAGCCGGAGCTTGCAAAGCTCATCGAGCTCTCCCGGCTTTACGGCGTGTCGGTCGATGCGCTGCTCAGTCTGGAGCACGCGAAGCCGGAGGACGAGCGCGCGCCCGAGGCTCCCGCCGGAGCGCCCGCCCAGCCCGAGGCCGACGCACCCCCGGCGCAGAAGCCGGACCTTCGCGCGCTCTGCGCGCAGCACAAGCGCGCCATCGGCGGCGCGGCCGCCGCGCTTGCCGTGCTCATCGCCGTGGGCGTACATTATAACAACCGCATTAATGCCCTCAGCTCGCAGGTCAACGACCTCCGAAACCAGCTCTACAACGTGCAGAGCAATCTCTCGAATCAGATCGCTGGCATCAGCAGCAATGTCTCCGACATTTTAGACCGCGAGTCGAGCCTGATCGCGCAGTACAGCTGCGAAGCGTCAAGCATCGACCTTCAAAAGCAGGAGTGCACGCTCGCCTTTTCGCTTTTGCCCAAGTCGATCAGCGAGGATACGGCCGTCAGCATTCTTTTGATCGACCACGGCAATTCCTCGCCGCTGGACAGTAACCGAAAGACCTATCGCCTGCCGCTCACGCCGGACAGTCTCGGCTACCTGCGCGGCGAGGTGACGGTCGCGCTGAGCGACGAGTTCGGCGTCAGCGTCAATTTCACAACGAACGGCGAGACGCAGTCGCAGGAGCTCGACACGATCTGCGATCTCAAATCCCAGTATCAGCCGCAGCTCAAAAGCTTTCTCGCCCCCATCTCCTACGAGCGTCAGGCCGGCAGCGAATGGCAGTACCGGTTCACGCCGGGCAATGCCGGCGCCCCGCTCGGCACCATCTCGCTCGGCGCGCTGTCCAGCGCGCCTATCAGCAGTGCCCGCCTTGAATACAAGCGTGCGAATCAGCTGCTCAAGCGCGTGCCGCTCGAAGCGTCCTACAGCGACGGCAGCGCCGTCACCTATGTCGGCGATGACAGCGCCGAAGCCGTGGGCGCATCCGTCATAGAAGGCGTGACGTACTATGACCTCGCCTATGCCTCAGGCAGCGAGCTGGAAGCTTTCACGCTCCCGCTCGGGGCGACGCCGCTCGTCTGCGAGCTCGTGATCAACCTCGCGGATGACACCACGCTGCGTGCCCGGCTCTTTCAGGTGCGCGCCGCCGCAAACGGAAACAGCTATGAGGAGATCAACTACCTCGACCAAAGCGTCGGCGACCCGCTCCCCTTCCTCGTCGAATCTCCCGCCGGGCAGGGCTGAGCGGTCCTTCGGGACATAAAGAAAAAGCAGCTCTGCTGTAGCAGAGCTGCTTTTATGATTGAGCTTAGTTCAGGCCGAACTTCTTGTTGAACTTGGCAACGCGGCCGCCGGTATCGACCAGCTTCTGCTTACCAGTGAAGAAGGGGTGACACTTAGAGCACACTTCTACCTTGATATTCTGCTTGGTAGAACCTGTCTCAATCACATTACCGCAGGCGCAAGTAATAGTAGTCTGCTGATAATTGGGATGGATTCCTTCCTTCATTGCTCGTGTTCACCTCTTTCCGATCCAAATGTGCTTTCCAAAAAAGCCATATAGGATGATATCACGCTTTTTACCAAATTGCAAGAGAAATTTTCTGCCGTTTCGATAAATTTACGTCTTTTTCCGCCAGAGCATCCCGATGTGCGGGATACCGTCCTCCAAAAACTCCTCGCTCGTCTGCTCGAAGCCCAGGTCCTCATAGAGCTTTCGCGCGTAGGTCTGCGCCTCGATGCGCACGCTCTTCGCGCCGCAGCGCTCCTGCGCGGCGCGAAGGCCCGCGGAAACGATCTTCGTTCCCAGCCCGCAGCGGCGCTTGACCTTCAGCTCCATATCTTCCTCCACCGCGTTTCGATGATGATGTTGAATATTTTTATGATACTCACTCTCTTTACTTCTGTCAATCTCCGACGTATAATGGTGTTTGGCGCGTCTGCGCCCGATCGGTAAAGAGAGGAAACCCGCATGTCTAAAAATGTCTTTCTGCGCGGCCTGCGCGACGGCGTCCCCATCGCTCTGGGGTACTTCGCCGTCAGCTTCGGCATCGGTATCAGCGCGCACAGCGCGCACCTGAATGTCTTTCAGGGCTTTCTTTTAAGCTTTCTCAACAACGCCTCGTCCGGCGAGTACGGCGGCATCACCATCATCGCGTCCGACTCCGGCCTCATCGCCATGGCGGTGATGATGCTGGTGGTCAACGCGCGCTACCTTCTCATGAGCTGTGCGCTCAGCCAGCGCCTTGCGCCGGATACGCCGCTCATCTACCGTCTCATCATCGGCTACGACCTGACCGACGAGCTCTTCGGCCTTGCCATCGCGCAGCCGGGGTACCTTGACGTGTGGTATTACATCGGCGCGATGTGCGCCGCCATTCCGGGCTGGAGCATCGGCACGGTGCTCGGTGTTCTGATGGGCAATCTCATGCCCGTCTGGGCTGTGAGCGGCTTTTCGGTCATGCTCTTCGGCATGTTCCTCGCCATCATCATCCCCGTCGGCAAGCAGAACCGCATCGTGCTCGGCTGCATCGCCGTGAGCTTTTTCTGCGGATGGCTCGCAAGCGTCCTGCCGCTCATGCGCGGTCTTTCCGAGGGCATGCGCATCCTCATCCTGACGGTCGTGCTTTCCGCCGCCGCAGCCATTCTGTTTCCCCATAAGGAGGATGATCTCGTCGCATGAAAACGTATCTCTATCTTTTCGTCATGGCGCTCACGACGTATCTCATCCGCGTCCTGCCGCTCACGCTCATCCGCAAGCCCATCCGCAATCAATTTCTCCGCTCGTTCCTCTACTATGTGCCGTATGTGACGCTCGCGGTGATGACCTTCCCCGCCATCATGACGGTCACGCAGTCGCCCATCGCGGGCGCGGCGGCGATGGCGGTCGGCATCGTCAGCGCGTGGTGCGGGCTGGGGCTGTTCCCCGTCTCGCTGCTCTGCTGCGCGACGGTCTTCGTGCTGGAATTTTTCCTCGTATAAGCTTTTCACTTTTTAATTTACAGCGCCCCGGACATCCGAAAATCACGGATGTCCGGGGCGTTCTTTCACAGCTGCACTTCCTCGCCGGCGGCGAAGAAGTAGAGTATCTTTTCGCTCACCGGTTTTCCCGTCACGTGGGAGAGCGCCATCGAGTAGGCCTCGAGCTGGGGACGGTAGCGCTCGGCGCGCTCATAGAGCGCCGGGCCCGCCACATGGTCGGTCTTGAAGTCCACGACCACGAGCGCGCCGTTTTCCTCGAAAAAGCAGTCCACCACGCCCTGCAAAAGCACCTCGTCGTCCGAGTCCGCGTTCGCAAACTCCCGCACGGGCCGCAGCAGCGAGAAGCGGTATTCCCGCTCGACCCTTTCGCTCGCGCGGATGCGCGCGGCCAGCGGCCCCTGCAGAAATCGCACGAGCGCGCGCACGTCCACCGCTTCGGCCTGCTCGTCCGTCAGCTTGCGCTGCGTGCGCATCCGCCCGATCTGCGCGCGCACGCCCGCTTCGTCCGTCTCCGCGCTGAAGTCAAGGTATTGCAGCGCAAGATGGATGGCGGTCCCGCGCTCCGCGCCGGTGAGCTTTTTCTCCCCCGCGAGGAATCCGGGCTTTGCAAGGCTCCGCAGGCGCGGCGGCAGCACGGTGTTTTCTGCGATCTCCTCGTCCAGCGCGCGTCCCTTGAGCTGCGTCGCGGTGAGCTTGGCGGGCAGGAGCGTTTCGGCCTGATAGGGATAGACGAACTCGAACGCAGCGGTATCGACCGGCTGCTCCGGCGCACAGGGCGCTTCCGCTGTCTCTGTCCCCTCTTCGGAAGCGGAGGCCGTCAGCTCCTCGCCCCCGTGCACGCGCACGATCCACGGCGCTTCATCCGCAAAGACGCGGCCCGTGCCGCTCTGCCCAGCGAGCGCGCGCAGGGCAAAGGCCTCGCTGCGCTGCAGAAGCGGCAGCAGGATCCAGTCGCCCATGCACCTGCCCTCGTCCACCGCTTCGGGCAGCACGGGGCACGCGCTCACGGCCATCAGGTCGGAAATGCGGCTGCGTGCGTTCGCCTGCGTGTGGACCATGACGAGCTTTTCCTTTGCACGCGTCATCGCAACGTAGAGCACGCGCAGCTCCTCGGCCTTCGCTTCGCGGCGCAGTGTGCGCTCGATGGCCTGCCGCGCGCACGTCGGATACTGGATGCGCCGCTTTATGTCCACGCACACTGGGCCAAGCCCCAGCTGCGGGTGCACCAGCACCGAGGTCTGAAAGTCCATGTTGCTGAAGCGCCGCGCAAGATCCGCGAGGATCACCACCGGGAATTCAAGGCCCTTCGACTTGTGGATCGACATGATGCGCACGCCGCCGCCCGCGTGGTCCACCTGCGGCGCGGCTGCTTCGCCGTTCGCCAGCTGCTCGCGCAGGGTGCTGACGAAGGAGAAAAGCCCCCGGTGCCCCGCGCGCTCATAGCTCTCGCTCAGGTCCAGAAAGGCGAGCAGGTTTTCCTTGCGCGCCGCGCCGCCGTCCATCGCGCCGAAAACGGCCAGCACATGCAGCCGCCGGTAGATCTCATCCAGCAGCTCGCGCACGCGCAGCGACGCGGCCTTTTCGCGCAGGGCGCGCAGCGTTTCAAGAAAGGCCGCCGTCTTTTCGCTCCCATCCAGCAGCAGCGCATCGTAGAAGTCGCCTGTTTTCTTCCCCGCGCGGATCGCCGCCAGTTCGTCGGCGGTGAAGCCGAACAGCGGCGAGCGCAGCACGGACAGCAGCGGCACGTCCTGGCGCGGATTGTCGATGATCTGCAAAAGCGCGAAGAGCACCGCGATCTCCGTCGCGGCGAAAAAGTCCCCGCCTGCGTCCGCGTCGCAGCGCAGCAAGCGTGCTTCCAGCGCGCGGCGGTAGTCGGCAAGACGCGTGCTCGGCGAGCGCATGAGGATCACGATGTCCTCCTCGCGCACGGGGCGCATCTCGCGCGTCCTGTCATCCTGTACAGTAAAATCGCTTGACAGCAGATCGTGGATGTAGTCCGCCACGAAAGCAGCCTCCGCCTCGCTCGCGCGCACGCGCTGTCCGCCGCTCTGCGTGGGAACGTCCAGCAGGTGAAGCTCCGCGCCGCAGCGGCTTGACTCCGGATACTGCGCGCCGGGGCGCAGCATCTCGTCCTCGCCGTAGTCAAGCTCGCCCATTTCTTCGGAAAGCACGTTGGAAAAGACGAAATTTGTCGCTTCCAGCACCTCTTTGCGCGAACGGAAATTGCGCGAGAGCAGCAGCTTCGCGCTCTCATGCTCCCCCGCCCGCTCCAGCGGCGGCCAGGTGTTGTAGTGCTGCAAAAAGATGCGCGGGTCAGCCAGACGGAAGCGGTAGATGCTCTGCTTCACGTCGCCGACGGTGAACAGGTTTTCTCCTTTACAGGAGATCGCGTCAAAGATGCGGTTCTGCACCTCGTTAGTATCCTGATATTCGTCCACCATGATCTCGCGGTAACGGGTGCCGACGGTCCTGGCAAGGTCCGTCGGCGCGCCGTTTTCGCCGATGAGCAGGCGGATGGCATCGTGCTCCTGGTCGGAAAAGTCCGCCGCGTTGCGGCGGCGCTTTTCCTCGCCGTAGCGGCGGGAGAAGTCCGCCGTCAGGTCGATGAGCGCGAGCATCGCCGGGGCCATCGCGCGCAGATCCTCCGCCGCCTCCGCAGACGAGGCGGCAAAGATCCCGTCAAAGCCCCTGACCGCCGATTTGCAGCTGTCCCACAGGCTCTTCATGCGTGCTTTGAGCTCGCCGCCGTCGCTGTCCTTCACGGCGGCAAGGCGCGGGAACGCGACGTTCACGCCGCGCGCTTCGTCCCAGCCCGCGTCCGCCTTGGCTTCCAGCACTTCAAGCTGATAGGAAACGTCGAGAAACGCGGGCGCGTACTTCTGGTTCAGCGCATCGCAGGCGGTCATCTCCTGCGCCGCGGCGGCAAGCAGCCGCCGCCAGTGGCGTGCCTTGCGCTGCACCTCGCGCAGCAATATCCTGCCGTAGGCCGTGTCCTCGATTTTTTCCGGCACGGCGCTCCACAGCGCGCGCTGCGCATCCAGCCATTTGTCCTCATACGGCTGGGCCTGCAGCTTTGCATGCAGCTCGAGCACCAGCGCTTCGAGCGCGCTGTCGTCCCGGCCCGCGCCGAGCGTGTCGGAAAGCAGCGTGCCGCCCGGCATCAGACGATCGTAGAAATCGTCCAGCGTGCGCGCGAGCACGCGCTCGCGCAGCGTCTGCGCGTCGCTTTCGTCCAGCACGCGGAAGTCCGGGCGCAGGGTGTGGCCGCGCGCGTCCTCGCCGAGCAGGTGGCAGTTCTCGCGCAGAAGCGCCGTGCAGAAGGCGTCCACCGTTTTGATGTCCGCACGGTAGACGCGCAGCATCTGGCGGCGCAGATGCTCATTGCCGGGGTCGCGCTCCATGCGCTCGGCGAGCGCCTTGGCGATCTTGCCGCGCAGCTCGCTCGCCGCCGCGCGGGTATAGGTGATGATGAGAAAATCGTCGAGGTTCGCGCCCTCGCGCTCCACATAGGAAAAGAGCCGCTCGACGAGCACCTTCGTTTTGCCCGAGCCCGCCGCCGCGGAGACGAGCAGACTGCGTCCCCGGCTGTCCACCGCCGCCTGCTGTTCATTGGTCAGCTTTTCCGCCATCCGTGCGCGCCTCCTCTCCGTTCACTTCGTCAATATAATGCCAGAATTCATCGCTTTTTGTCGCGCGCAGATACTCGACATGGTCGCCGCCGCGCCCGTTTTCAAAGTGGCATGCGCCCGCATACTCGCAGTACACGCAGGCCGGCTGCTGCGGCGTGCGCGCGCAGGGGTCGGCGTCGATATTGCCGGCGAAGATTTCGCCCGCGATCTCGCGCAGAAGGTGGTCCACGTACTTGGCGAGCTTTGCAAATTGCCCCTCGGACGCAAGGCTCCCCGTGACGGCCCCGCCCTTTTTCACGGCGATGGGCAGATACTCCGGCGCTTCCAGCGCGCCGTGCTCCATCGCCTGTAAGACCGCCGGGTCCTCGAGCACCATGCCGCTGCGTCTGAGCTCCTTTTTGCGCAGCTTTTCGATGCTTTCGTCCGCCGCGCCGCGCGCGCAGCGCAGCATCGGCTCGCGCGCGGGCGTGTAGAGAACGCCCGCCGGGACGATCTCCTTTCCGCCGAACAGCGCGCCGCCCTCCTGCTCGAGCGCGAAGAGGTAGAGCAGCATCTGCAGCCCCAGCCCGTAGCGGAGCTCGGCAAGGTCGAAGGTCTTTTTGCCGGTCTTATAATCCACCACGCGCAGGTAGAGCTTTCCGTCGTGCTCCCAGCCGTCCACGCGGTCCACCTTGCCGATCAGCCGCGCGGTACCGCCGCGCTCGTGCACGGTGATGGCGGGCAGCTGCCCGTCCGGGCCAAAGGCCAGCTCGAACTGGAGCGGCTCAAAATCCGAATGCCCGAGCTCGTCCGCCACCTCGTCCATGATGCGCTCCGTCGTATCGCACAGGCGGGTGAAGAGATAGCGGAAGCGCGCGCTTTTCTCCGCAAGGTCCGGCAGCACCCGCTCGGTGTACGCCGCGATCGACGCGTGCACGAGCGCGTGCAGCTGCTCCTTACTCAGCGCGTGCAGCCCGCCCTGCGCCTTCGCCGCGCGCAGCGTATGCTCCATCACGTCATGCACAAAGGTGCCGATCTGCGGCGCGTCAAAGCCCGCGCCGGTGCGCTCCTTCGCGCGCAGGCCGTAGCGCATGAAGTAGGCAAAATGGCACTCGCGCGCCTTGTCCATCTGCGAAGCGGACAGGCGCAGCGCGTCGCCGTAGAGCGCGCGCACCGCGTTTTTCGAGAGCCTTCCGCGCCTGCACGCCTTCGCCGCGCGCATGGCGGAAAGCGCGCTCTGCGCGTCTGCCCTTCCTTCAAAATACTGCCACAGCGCGCCATCGATATGCTCGCCCGCATACTCGAGCGCCGCGTCGCGCGCCGACAGGCGATAACCCTTGTCAGCATCTTCTTTTTCTACCTTGACGTCCGGCAGCAGCCGCGCGATGCGGCCGATCACGAACGACGGCCGCTTTTCCGCGCCCGCGCTGTCCGACACGGGGTACGAGATCGTCAGCCTTTCCGTCGGCTGGGCGAGCGCGGCATAGAGGTTCTGAATTTCCAGATGGAACTGCGCCATGCCGTGCGGCGCAAGGAATATCTCGCGCTGCTCGAGCGCCTCGCGGTCCTCGTCGCGCAGCACACCGCCGCCCGTTTCCGCCGCGGGCAGCACGCCGTCGTTCGCGCCGAGGATGAAGAGCGCGCGCACCGTATGGCGGTCGTTCCGCGTCATCGAGCTGACGCTCACCGCGTCGAGCGTCACGGGGATCGTGCCCACGCTGTACTGTGTGAGCACCAGGCGGAAGAGCTGCGCGAACTCCTCCGCGTCGAGCGCCGTCTCGCCTAAAATTTCAACAAACTGGTCCATCACGCCGCAGAGGATGCCCCACAGCTGCGCCGTCTCCTCGGCGCGCTGGGCCTCTCCCGCGGCAAAGAGCGCTTCCGTCCGCGCCTGCATCGCTTCGGGCAGGCCGATCTCAGAGAGATAATCGTACAGCGCGCGGACCTTTTCCTCCGCCGCGCCGCTGCCGCCCACACCCTGCCGCAGGCGCGAAAACGGTCCCTGCACCCGCGCGCGCAGGGCGTTGACCTCGCTCAGCCGCGCGTGCGCTTCGTCCGTCCAGTCCGCGCCGTAGCCGTCGGGGTGCGCGGTCCATGGCGCTTCGCGCGTCCACGCCGCGCCGCGGAGGTCCCACTTGAGCGCGTAGTTTTCAAGGACATCGCACTCCTCCATCGTAAGGCCCGCAAGGCCTGTTTTCAGGCACCGGAACACATCCTCATACTCAAAGCCGCCGCTTGCCGCGTCGAGCGCGCCGAGCAGCAGCGTTAAAACGCTGCTTTGCAGGATGTCGCTGCGGCGGGCGTCGTAGAGCGGGATGCCGTAGCGCGCGAACACGGTCTGCAGCGCGGCGGCATAGCCGTCGAGATCGCGCGCCGTGACCGTGATATCGCGGCAGCGATAGCCCTCCTCGCGCACGAGCTTTAAGATCTGCGCGGCGGTCCACTCGCACTCGCTGTACGCGCTGCCCGCCTCGTAGAGCGCGACGGCGTCCGTTCCGCCCGCCATCGTGCGCGCGGGGCCGAAGAAGCAGCGCTCGATGTGGTCGAGCGCGCCGCTCACCTCGCTCGCCGGCAGCGTCTCCTCCTCGCAGGGAACGCCCGCATCGCGCGCAAGCGCGAAAAGCTGCTCGCGCACGCGGAGGCTTTCTGAAAACAGCTCGCGGTCCTTCGTGTCGCCGAGCAGCGTGACCGTCACGCTCTTCGCCCGCCGCAGCAGGATGCGCAGGATGCGCGTCTCGCGTCCCGTAAAATAGGAAAAGCCGTCGAGGAAAATATCTTTTCCGTCGATATAGCCCGACGCTTCGAGATTCTCTTCGAGCTTTTGCAGCCGGTCGCGCGCGTCGCGGCCCGGCGCGTGAAGCTTGGCAAGGTACACGCCGTATAAAAGCGCGATATCGCGCAGCTTGTCGCCGCTCTCGCCTGCGAGGTCCTGCACGCGCTCGGAAAGCGTCTCGGGCGCGACGGCGTAGGCCTGCAGCTCCTCCATCACGGCGAGCAGGCTCTCCAAAAACGCCGCGCGCTGCGACGCCCTGCGGTAGACCTTGAGCGCGGGCGCAAGCTCCGTGAGCGCGCGCTGGAGCGTCAAAAGCTTTCCGCCCGCGTCCAGCGTCACGTCCGCGCTGCCGCCGCAGATCTGCAAAACGCGCGTTGCGAGCAGCTTGAACGTCAAGACCTCGGCATGGCGCGAGGCCGTGTCGCCGCTCGTCCGGCACACGTCCATCTCCGCCACGTGCGAGGCGTGCTCGGGCACGAGCAGGATCTGCTGCGAGGAATCACCCAGCGCGGCGATCTCATTGAGCACGCGCGCGGATTTGCCCGTGCGTGCCCGTCCCATCCATATGCGCAGCAAGCGTTCCGCCCCCTTTCCTTTTGTTCGTCGATTTTTTCAAGATCATACCATATTTTTTCCTATTCGGCAACGCGGAACGCGCCGCGCGTATATTTTCCCTCCGCGCGGAAACACTACCGGCGACCAAACCATGCAAGGAGGGAACTCTATGGTCATCGATAAGATCGCGCTGACGCTTTCCATCATCGGCGCGCTCAACTGGGGCAGCGTGGGCCTGTTCGGCTTCGACTGCGTCGCCTTTCTCTTCGGCGGTCAGACCGGGATGCTCAGCCGCGTGATCTACACGCTGGTGGGGCTTGCCGGTCTCTGGTGCATCACGATGCTCTTTCGCGAGACCGAGCCGATGGAAAGCGGCGGTCAGGCGTAAAAATAAAAGGAGAGGGTTTTCCCTCTCCTTTTATTTTTTGCTTTTCATTTCTTACTGCCGGAGCGGCGCGCCCGCGCCAAGCGCGCGCATCGAGCGGCGGAACTGGCGGTAGAACGTGACGCTCGTCACCGCCACCGCGCCGAAGTCTGCGGCGGGCTCCGCCAAAAACACCGCGAAGGCCTTATCGGCAAAGAAGCACGGCAGAATATAGATGAGCGGGATGAGCAGGATGATCTTGCGCCAGACGGCGAGGAAGAGCGACGTTTTCGCGTTGCCGAGGGCCACGAACGTCTGCTGGCAGGCGATCTGGATGCCGAAGATGCCGCTGCAGCCCATGTAGATGCGCACCGCCCACGACGCGTACTCGACGAGCGCGGGATCGTTGTTGAATATCTGAATGAACGCGTTTGGGAACAGCTCCACAAGGAGCCAAACAAGCATCGAATAGCTCACGCACGCGCGCAGCAGGCAGAAGTACGCCTCGCGCACGCGCTGCGCGTTTTTCGCGCCGTAGTTGTAGCTCACGATGGGCTGCGCGCCCTGCGTCAGCCCCTGGAGCGGCATGTTGGAAAACTGCATGATGCTCGTGAGCACCGTCATCGTGCCGACGGCCATATCCCCGCCGTAGCGCAGGAGCGACGCGTTGAAGCAGATGGCGATCAGGCTCTCGGTGGACTGCATCACGAACGGGGAAAGCCCCAGCGCGATGCACGGCAGCACGATCTTTGCGTGCACGCGAAGATTCCCGCGTCTGAGCTTCCAGCGCGTTTTCTTCCCCGTGAGGAACGCCATCACCCACAGCGCCGACACTGCCTGCGATATTACCGTTGCAAGCGCCGCGCCGCGCACGCCGAGCCCCAGTACAAAGATAAAGAGCGGGTCGAGCGCGGTATTCAAAAGCGCGCCGATGAGCACCGTTTTCATGCTCACGGTGGCAAAGCCCTGCGCCGTGATGTAGGCGTTCATGCCGAGCGTGAGCTGGACGAACACCGTGCCGAGCGCATAGATGCGCATATAGTCGAGCGCGTAGCCGATGGTGTTCTCGCTCGCGCCGAAGAGAAGGAGCAGCGGCTGCGCGAAAAGCTCGAAGAGAAGCGTCAGCACGAGGGCGGTCGCAAGCAGCATCGTCAGGCAGTTGCCCATGATGCGCTCGGACTTTTCGCTCTCGCCCGCCCCCTCGGCGATGGAGGCGCGCGGCGCGCCGCCGATGGCCATGAGCGAGGCAAAGGCCGAGATCGCCATGATGACCGGCAGGCACACGCCGACGCCCGTGAGCGCGAGCTTGCCTACGGTCTCGGCGGGCTGCATGTGGCCGATGAACACGCGGTCCACCAGATTGTAGAGCATATTGACGATCTGCGAGGTGATCGTCGGCACGGAGAGGGAAAAGAGCAGCTTTCTGACGTTTCCCTGCCCGAGATCAGCGCGTTGGTTCATGTTGTTCACCTTATCTTTCAGCAATCTTCGTCACGATATCACATCGCATCCGCTTCGTCAAGCGCGGCGCGGGCGCAGCGGCTGGGGAAATTTGGACAATTTTCGTTTTCTCCATTGCTTTTTCCCGCCGCGCTTTGTATAATTCAGTAGAATGCACCGCGCCGGAGCGGCGCGCACCACCGCCGTCTCCGGATCATCACCAATATCAACAGGAGGAACCACCATGAACGAAAAATTTTCCAAGCTCGGCTTCTATCCTTCCGACATTCTTCTTCCCAAGAATGTGGATATGAGCAAGTGGGCTGTCGTCGCCTGCGACCAGTTCACCTCTGAGCCTGAATACTGGGAGCGCGTGGAAAAGACCGTCGGCGACGCGCCGTCCACCCTGCGCCTGATCCTGCCCGAGGCCAACCTCAAGTCCCCCAACGTTGACGAGTTCATCGCCGACATCAACGCTTCCATGACCAGGTATCTCGACGAGGGCATCTTCGAGACGCTCAAGGACTCCCTCGTTTACATCGAGCGCAGCCAGAGCGACGGCAAGATCCGCCACGGCCTGATCGGCATGGTCGATCTCGACCAGTACGACTTCACCCCCGGCTCCGGCGCGCTGATCCGCGCCACCGAGGGCACCGTGCTCGAGCGCATCCCGCCGCGCGCCCGCGTGCGCCGCAACGCGCCCATCGAGCTGCCCCACGTGATGCTGCTCATCGACGACCCCGACAAGACCGTTATCGAGCCGCTGACCGCCGCTGCCGGCAGCATGGAGTCCGTCTATGACTTCGACCTCATGGAGAATGGCGGCCACATCAAGGGCTTCAAGCTCTCCGACGCACAGATCGACGCGGTCGCCGACGCGCTGACCGGCCTCACCACCGACGAGGCGATGAAGAGCAAGTACGGCGTCTCCGGCGTAGCGCCGCTGCTGTTCGCCGTGGGCGACGGCAACCACTCCCTCGCCACCGCCAAGGCCTGCTATGAAGAGCAGAAGAAGGGCAAGACCCCCGAGGAGTACCTCGCCCTGCCCTCCCGCTACGCGCTCGTTGAGGTCGTGAACAATCACGACGACGCGCTCCAGTTTGAGCCCATCCACCGCGTGCTCTTCGGCGTGGACCGCGAGAAGTTCATGGAAGAGTTCAAGAAGTTCTACCCCAACGCCCACGAGGGCAAGGGCGAGGGCCACGTCATCGAGGTCTGCTGGGCCGGTCACGATGATTTCATCACCGTCCCCGATCCGAAGGTCCAGCTGGCCGTCGGCACGCTGCAGGCCTTCATCGACGAGTACCTCAAGCAGTTCGGCGGCGAGGTGGACTACATCCACGGCGACGAGGTCACCCGCGAGCTCGGCTCCAAGGAAGGCAACATGGGCTTCCTGCTGCCCGCGATGGGCAAGGAGCAGCTGTTCAAGACCGTCATGGCCGACGGCGTGCTGCCCCGCAAGACCTTCTCCATGGGCCACGCCCAGGACAAGCGCTACTACATTGAGGCGCGCAAGATCCGCTAAAAAGCACAGTACACAAAAAAGCGCCGCAAGGCGCTTTTTTGCTCAGGAGGATACACGATGGATCTCAAATCCGCAAACCGCTGGCAGAATATTCTTCTCTTCGGCGGCCTGATCGTCGGGCTGATCGGCATTTCCGTGCTCAATAACGTCTATGTCGGCATCGCAGGCCTTGTGCTGATGGTGCTCTCCATCATCGTATGGTGGCTGTACCACCGCTGCCCCTTCTGCAATGTGCAGCTCGGGCGCGGCAATCCCAAGCGCTGCCCCAAGTGCGGCGTCTGGATCAGCGACGAACCGGAGCCGGTAGAGAAGAAAAAAATCCAGCACAAGAAGAAAAAGCATTGAAATGAACGACATTTCTCTTCACCCCGCCGCGCGCAGCATAACGCTGCCCGCCTATGCCAAGCTCAACCTGACGCTCGACATTCTGGGCAGGCGCGGCGACGGCTACCACGAGATGAAAATGGTCATGCAGACCGTTTCGCTCCGCGACGATGTGACCGTCACGCTGCGCGGCAGCGGCATTTCCTGCCGCGTCGCGGGCGCGGCGCTGCCCTGCGACGAGCGCAACCTCGCTGTCAAGGCGGCAAGGGCCTTTCGCGAAGCGTTCGGCTGTCAGGACGGCATCGACATTGCGCTTGTCAAGCGCATCCCGTCCGAGGCCGGCATGGCTGGCGGCAGCGCGGACGCCGCCGCAGTGCTGCGCGCGCTGCGTGCGCTCGTTTTCCCCTCGCTTTCGGATGAGGCGCTCGAGGCGGTCGGCGCACGCGTCGGCAGCGACGTGCCCTTCTGCATCCGCGGCGGCACGCAGCTTGCCGGGGGACGCGGCGAACGGCTCACGGTCCTCTCTCCTGCGCCAAGGCTCTATGCCGCCGTCTGCAAGCCGGGCTTTCCCATCTCCACGCCCGCGCTCTTTGCGCGCGTGGACGGCGTCACGCTCACGGGCCGGCCCGACACGGACGCGATGCTCGCGTCCATCGCGGCGGGCAACGCGGATGCGCTCTGCGCGAACGTGCGCAACGTTTTTGAGCAGGCGCTGGACGATGCCCAGCGCACCCGCATTGAGGAGATCAAGCGCGATCTTCTCGCGCACGGCGCAAGGGCCGCGGCCATGACTGGCTCGGGCAGCGCAGTGTTCGGGCTCTTTCCCGACGAAGCGTCCTGCCGTGCGGCATGCGGGGCGGTGCAGTGCGCAGATGTTCAGACCTTCTGCACGGAATTTGTTTAAGGAAACGGAAAACCGTCCATACTCAAGGTAACTTCTTTGAGATGGGCGGTTTTTCTGATGAAATGGACGAAGCTTGAGCTTTCCCTGATGATCGGCCTTGCGGCCATGCTGCTGTACTGCGCCGTGCAGACCCCGCCGGTGATGCACTGGTGGAGCGCGGCGTTCTCCCCCCTGTGCGATGGCATCCTGACCAAAAGCGGCACGGACGGCGTCGTGGTCAAATCAAAGCTGCTGGAGCTTCTGGCCCGGTGGATGCAGACAAAATAGACCGCGAGAAAAAAGTTTCAAAAAAATCAAATTTCCCCAAAAAAGTGCTTGACAGTTTTGCCCCTCCGTGCTATAGTACTATTTGTTCCGAGCCGAACGGAACAAATCAAAAGAAAACGGCATGGGGGTATAGCTCAGCTGGGAGAGCGCTTGACTGGCAGTCAAGAGGTCAGCGGTTCGATCCCGCTTATCTCCAC
>CAKUBI010000001.1 GCA_934636865.1 uncultured Oscillospiraceae bacterium | reverse complement strand
GGCGCGAACGTCGCCGGTCAGATCGCATCGGTGCTCGCGGGCGGCATGATCCTGAATCTCGTGCCGCAGCTTTTAGGCTAAGGAGGAACACAACATGACAAATCTTGAGATCGCGCTGCTCATCACGGGGCAGGGAATGCTCGGCATCTTCGCCGTGATGGCCCTCATCACGCTGCTCGTGACGCTCTTCACCAAGATCAGCAAAAAGTAAATGAACGGCGGGCGCTGCGTAAGGCAGCGCCCGCCGTTTTCAATGCTCAAAAACGCGGGACTCAGTCCCGCGTTTTTGAAGTAATATAGAGCATCAGCGCGGTAACGTCCGCCGGGCTGACGCCGGAGATGCGCCCGGCCTGCCCCAGGTTCTGCGGGCGGATGGCGGCAAGCTTTTCGCGCGCCTCGAGCCGCAGACCGTCGATGTCTGCATAGTCGATATCCTGCGGGATAGCGCGGCGCTCGAGCCGCGCAAACTCCGCGACCTCGGCGCGCTGGCGGCGGATATAGCCCTCGTACTTCACCGCGATCTCCACGCTCTCGGCGAGCGCGGGCGGGAAGGCGCGGCAGCCCTCGTCGAACGCGCGCAGATCGTCGTATCCGATCTGCGGACGGCGCAGCAGCGCGATCAGCGGGCTCCCGTCGTGTACCTCCGCCGTGCCGCGCCCGCGCAGCAGCGCGTTGAGCGCGTCGGACGAGGGAACGCCCGTGTGCTCGAGCCGCTTGATCTCGCGGCGCACCGCGTCGTACTTTTCGTTGACTTTTCGGAGCGCCTCGTCGCTCACAAGGCCGAGCGCGTGCCCGATGGGCGCGAGCCGCTCGTCGGCGTTGTCCTGGCGCAGAATGAGGCGGTACTCGCTGCGGCTCGTCATCATGCGGTAGGGCTCGTTCGTCCCCTTGGTCACGAGATCGTCGATCAGCGTACCGATATAGGCCTGCTCGCGGCCCAGAATGAACGGCGCTTCGCCCTTTAATTTGCGCGCGGCGTTCACGCCCGCGACAAAGCCCTGCACCGCCGCTTCCTCATAGCCCGACGAACCGTTGAACTGCCCCGCGCCGTAAAGACCCGATATGTGCTTGTATTCAAGCGTCGGATAAAGGGACGTGGGGTCGATGCAGTCATATTCGATGGCGTAGGCCGGGCGCATGATCTCCGCGCGCGCAAGGCCCCTGACCGAGTGCAGCATTTCGACCTGCACCTCCTCGGGCATGGAGGAGGAAAAGCCCTGAATGTAAAGCTCCTCGGTGTCAAGCCCCATCGGCTCGATGAAAAGCTGGTGGCGGGGCTTGTCGGGGAAGCGGACGATCTTCGTCTCGATTGACGGGCAATAGCGCGGGCCGACGCCCTCGATCACGCCGGAGTAGATGGGACTGCGGTCCAGATTTTCGCGGATGACGCGGTGCGTCTCCTCCGTGGTGTAGGTCAGGTAGCAGACTGCCTGATTTTCAGGCGGATTTTCTGTGGAAAACGAGAAGGGGAGGGGCGTTTCATCGCCCGTCTGCACCTCCATCTGAGAAAAATCGACGCTGCGCGCGTTGACGCGCGGCGGCGTGCCGGTCTTGAAGCGGCGCAGGGGGAGGCCGAGCGCCTTGAGCGCGGCAGCGAGCGTCGTGGACGCGTGCATCCCGTCCGGGCCGCTCTCGCGCACGCACTCGCCGACGATGGTGCGGCCATCCAGAAACGTGCCCGAGCAGAGGACGACGGCCCTGACGGCATAAACACCGCCCGTCTCCGTCACGACGGCGGACACCTGACCGTTATCCACACGGATATCGACGATCTCCGCTTGCCGCAGCAGTAGATTTTCCTGCGTTTCAAGCGTGTGCTTCATCACGCTCTGGTAGCGCCGCCGGTCGGCCTGCGCGCGCAGCGACCAGACCGCCGGGCCCTTGCCGCGGTTGAGCATCCGATACTGGATGCAGGCTTTATCCGCCGCGCGCGCCATCTCGCCGCCGAGGGCGTCAAGCTCGCGCACAAGATGGCCCTTGCCCGTGCCGCCGATGGCGGGGTTGCAGGGCATGTTGCCCACAGCGTCGAGGTTGATGGTAAAGCAGACCGTTTTCATTCCCAGCCGCGCGCAGGCGAGCGCGGCCTCGATGCCCGCGTGGCCCGCGCCGATCACGGCAACGTCATATTGTCCCGCGTTGAATTCCCGCATGCTCCTATCCCCTTTCCAGCGTGATGACCGCCACCTGCGGGCGGTTTAAAATGCGCGGCACGATGCGCGGCGAATTGCCGAGCCCGCGGTGGACGAACACCATTTCTCCGTTGTCCGTATAGAACCCCGCGCTGTGCGTGGGGAACAGGTTGCGCTGCGTGCCGAACACCCCGTCGGTGAACGGAAGCCGCCAGATGCCGCCGTGGCCGTGGCCCGAGAGCGTCAGGTCCGCGCCGAGCAGGCTGTACTCGCCCGCAAAGCGGTCGTTCCGATGCGCCAGCAGCAGCCAGAAGGGGTCTCCATAGGCGGCATAGACCTCCTGCGCAAGCTCCTCCGGCGCTTCCTGATCGGCGTAGCCGTTGGGGTCGTCGATGCCCGCAAGGACGATCGAATCGCCGTTTCGAAGAAGCGGCACAAATTCGTTCGAGAGGACCGTCACGCCGTTTTCGCGCAGCGTGCGCTTGATCTCCTCCACGGCGGCGGTACCGTGACCCCACTCGTGGTTGCCCGTGACGTAATACGTCGGCGCGATGGCGGAGAGCGCCGCGCCGGTCTCGCCGGCGTAGACGGTCGGGTTTTCGGTCCGGCGGTCCACAAGATCGCCGGTGATGAAGATATACTCCGGCCGCGCGGCCCGGACCGCGGCGTAAAGCCGCTCGTTATTTTCGCCGAAGGACTTGCCGTGCAGATCGCTCAGCTGCACGATGCGGCAGCCGTCGAAGCCCGCGGGCAGCGCGGGGGAGGAAAAGCGCACCTCGTCCGTCTCAATGCTGCTGTTGCCCCAGTAGAGGTAAACGCCCAGCAGCACCGCCAGAACCGCGAGGTTTCGCCAGAAATGATGCGTTTTCGTATGTTTTGCCATGGATGCTCCTATCTTGAATCGCGCTGACGCGCGGAAATGCCAAAGGGCGGCTTGCGCCGCCCTTTATCATACCACAGGGGATTTTTCGGAACAAGAGGGTTATTCCGCGCTCTTGAGGCTCTCGACCATGTCGATCTTCTTCATCTTAAAGTGCGCGAGCACGTTGACGAGCAGCGAGAAAAGCGCCGTCAGAATCGCCGCGTACACATAGGCCGACGGCTCGGTCTGCCGCCCGAACATCATAAGGTCGATCTCTGTCGAGCGCACGAGGTAGAGGTGCAGCCAGTGACCCATGAAGCAGCCGAGCGCGATGCCGAAGATGGTAAGCACGATGTTCTCGCGGTAGACGTAGGCCGAGACCTCACCGTCGTAAAAGCCGAGGAGCTTGATCGTCGCCAGCTCGCGCTGCCGCTCGGTGATGTTGATATTCGAGAGGTTGAAGAGCACGACCATCGCCAGCGCCGCCGCGGCGAGGATGACGATGACCACGACGAAGTCCACGCGCTCCATGCTGTGCGTGTAGGTATCCTGTGTGTCGCGCATGCGGGAGGTCGATACCACGCCGTTGAGCTCCAGCAGCCTTTCAAAGATCGCGCCGCAGGTCTGCTCGTCGTCGCTCGTGAAGTTCATGAGGTAGGCGTTGGCCGACGGCGCCTTGCCGAAGGTCGATTCATAGCACGCGGGCGTCATGTAGATAAAGTGGCCCGTGTAGTGCTCGTAGATGCCCGCAACCGTCACGTCCGCGGGCTCGTCGCCCTCAAGGAAGAAGGTGTCGCCCACCTTGACGTCCAGCAGCTCCGAGAGCTTCTGGTCGATGTAAACGCCGTCATCCTGCATGGTGATGGTATCGCCGCTCTTATAGTCGTACAGCTCGATGGCCTTGGGGAGGTCGTCCGCCTCCATGACCTCGATGTAGGCGGTCGTGGAATACTTCGGCGTGACCGCCGTAGCGGACGAGGCCGCGCAGGGGATGTAGTTCACGACGCGCGCGTTGGAATCGAGGAAGGTCTCCACCGCCTGCCGCTCCTCGGGCAGCACATTGTCCGAAAGCGTCACCTGCGCGCTGTAGTGGAAGAGGTCGTTATACTGGCGCGACATCGTAAAGAGCAGGGACGAACGCATGCCGAAGCCCGCGATGATGAGCGCCGTGCACCCGCCGATGCCGATGACCGTCATCCAGAAGCGCTTCTGGTAGCGGAAGAGGTTGCGCGCCGTGACCTTGTGGGTGAACGACATGCGCTTCCACAGCGGCTTAATGTACTCAAGGAACACGCGCTTGCCCGCCTTCGGCGTGCGCGGGCGCATCAGGCTCGCGGGCGTTTCGCGCAGCGTCGCCATGCAGGCCCAGAGCGTCGCGAGCGTCGTGCATGCAACCGCCGCGAGCACGGAGAACACCGAGATCTCCGGATACGCGCGCAGCTCGAGATCCGGCACCTGATACATGATCTGGTAGGCCGTGAAGATCATCTTGGGGAAGAGGATGTAGCCGAAGGCAAGGCCCAGCAGCCCGCCGCCAAGGCTCGGCAGCAGTCCGTAGAAGATGTACTTGCGCGAAATGGCAAGGCCGCTGTAGCCCATGGCCTTGAGCGAGCCGATCTGCACGCGCTGCTCCTCGACCATACGCGTCATCGTCGTAAGGCACACGAGCGCCGCCACAAGGAAGAAGATGATGGGGAAAACGCTCGCAAGGTTCGCCATGCGCTCGGCGTCCTGCCCGAAGCCCGTATAGCCGGGGTTGTAGCTGCGGCTGAAAATGTACCACTCGCAGCTTTCGATATCAGCCACGTCGCGGCGCGCATCGTCGATCTTTTTCTGCGCGTCGGCGATCTTTTCGTCCGCCTCGGCCTTGCCGTCTCGGTATTTGCTCAGGCCCTTGCGGTAGTCGCTCTCGCCCTTCTGGAGCTCGCGGTAGGCGTCGGCCAGCTTGAGCGCGCCGTCGGCGTACTGCCGCTCGCCGTCCTCGTATTCCTTCCAGCCGTCGTCCAGCTCGGCGCGGGAATCGTCAAGCTTCTGCTTTGCTTCCGCAAGCTGCGCGGGCGCATCGTCCAGCTCGGTCCTGGCCTCGTCCAGCTCCTTTTTGCCCTCGGCCAGATCTCTTCTGCCCTGGGCCAGCTGGGCGCTGCCGCTGCGGTAGTCCGCGCGGCCCTGGTCGAGCTGGCGCTTGCTCTCGCCGATCGTCGCGGCGCTGACGGCTTCGAGCTGCGAAAGCTGCTGCTCCATCTGCGCCTTCTGCGCCTGCGCCTGGGAAATGCCGGCTTCAAGCTGCGCCTTCTGCGCGTTCAGCGCGGCGATCTGCGCATTGTGCGCGTTCAGCTCCTCGTCCGTCATGCCGTCGGTCGGCACCTGCGAGAGCTGCGCGAGCGCCGCGTTCACCGCCGTCAGGCTGGCGTTCAGCTCCGTGATCGTGCTCTCCGCCTGCGCGATGCCGCCTCTGAGCTGGGTGCGCATCCCCTCGAGCGCCGCGTCCGTCGTCGCGGCGGCCGCCGCGTCGCCGCGGCCGAGGTCCTCCAGAAGCTGCTCCGGCGCGTTCTCATAGGGTGAGCCGCTGCCGCTGAGCGCGCCGGTCACGGTGCTGCCCAGCGCGTCGAGCTGCTTTTCGCCCGCTTCCAGCTGCTGCCATCCGGCCAGCAGCTCCTCCTCGCCCTCGCTCAGCTTCTTCTGTCCCTCGTCATATTCCTTTTTGCCGTTTTCATAGTCGGCAAGGCCCTTCTCATAGTCCGCAGCCGCCTTGTTGTACTCTTCAAGGCCGTCCTTGTACTGCTGCTCGCCGTCCTGCAGCTTTTCATACGCTTCATCCAACTGCGCGCGGGAATCGCTCAGCTCCCGCTGCCCGTCGCGGTAGTCGCGCCAGCCGTTGTCAAGCTTCTTTCTCGCGTCGGAAAGTTCGCGCTGCGCGTCCGAAAGCTTGTCGTCGGCCTCGCGCCTGGCGTCGTCCAGCTCCTGCTGCGCGTCGTTGAGCGTTTCGTTCGCTTCGTCCACAAGGGAGTCGTGCCGCAGCGCGGCGCGAGCATCGCCGAAGGCGTCCAGCGAGTCGATCACCTCCTTGATATAGTTGTCGTACTCGTCGTAAAAGGCGGTCATCTCCGCCGCTCCCGTGACGCGCGCGTATGCCGCCGTGTAATAGTCGAGCGCAAACGCGGCGCGCGGCAGATAGAGATACGCCTTCACAACGCCGCTGCCGAGCGTGGACGCGCCGCGGTCCGCGGCAATGTATACCGGCGAGCGGACCGTGCCCACCACCGTGAAGCTGTCCTGCGCGAGCGCATCGCTCAGCTTGCTGCCGGGCGTGAGCGTGAGCGTATCGCCGATGGCGATGTCCATCATGGAGAGCATCTTTTCCTCCACCACGCACTCGTCCGCGCGCTCGGGCATGCGGCCCTCGCGAAGAGAAACATCGTTGATGCCCGCATCGCTGAGCGAAAGGATCTTCACGACCACATCCGCCGTATCCGACGAGGCGAAGGCGTCGATCACGTACTCGCCCTCGGCATTTTCGATGCTGTCCTGCGCCTTGAGCGCTTCGATATCGTCATCCGTCAGCCCCAGCGTCGAGAGGATCTGGATATCCGCCAGATGGAGCGAATCGAGGTAATCGTCGCCCGTGTGCTTCATGTCCGGCGCGGTGGCCTTGAGGCCCGAGAGGAACGCTACCGACAGCGCGACCAGGATCATGATCGAGAAAAAGCGGCTTCTCGTGTGTCCGATCTCGCGCCAGAAGTCCTTCTGCATTGCGCTTTTCATCGTGCCGCCCTCCTTTGCTGCTTTCTTTTTACCATTCGATCGTCTCTACGCTTTCGGGCGCGGCGTTTTGCTGCATGCTCTCCACCGTTCCGTTTTTGATGTGGATGACGCGGTCGGCCATGGGGGTGATGGCGGTGTTGTGCGTGATGACCACGACCGTCACGCCCTTGCTGCGGCAGGTGTCCTGCAAAAGCTTGAGGATCTGCTTGCCCGTCACATAGTCGAGCGCGCCCGTCGGCTCGTCGCAGAGCAGGAGCTTGGGGTTTTTCGCGAGCGCGCGGGCGATGGCCACGCGCTGCTGCTCGCCGCCGGAGAGCTGGCCGGGAAAGTTGTTCGCGCGGTCGGCAAGGCCGACCTCCTGCAAAACGGTCGCCGCGTCGAGCGGGTCGCGGCAGATCTGCGCGGCAAGCTCCACGTTTTCAAGCGCCGTCAGGTTGCCGACGAGATTGTAGAACTGAAAGACAAAGCCGATGTCGTGGCGGCGGTAGGTCGTGAGCTGGCGGGCGTTAAAATCGCTCACGCGCGTTCCGTCCACGGTGATGGTGCCGCCAGAGCAGGCATCCATACCGCCGAGCATGTTCAAAACCGTCGTTTTGCCCGCGCCCGAGGGGCCGACAATGACGCAGAACTCGCCCTTGCCGATCGTAAAGCTGATATGATCCACGGCGCGGATCTCCACCTCGCCGCTGTGATAGACCTTGGAAACATCCTCAAATGTGACGAAATCCGCCATATTACGCGTCCTCCGCTTTCAAAAATAAACTTGCTGTCTTATTATAAAGTGCGGCGGGCGGAAATGCAAGAGGGTTCTTTGCAGCTTGCACGAAAGGAGGATTAAAATTTTGTTTAAAACCATGAAACCTGACGATTGAAATTTGCTTTCCGGGCGGCTATAATACAAACTGAAGTAAATGAAAGAAAGGAGCGTGAGAACAAATATGTTTGAGAACTTCATCAAGCAGGATGTCGATGACATGATCTTCGGCAGCACCAAGCAGATCATCAGCGAGCGCTGAGATCCCGACTGTAACCACGCCACGAGCGTGGCTTTTTTGTTTTTTGCGCGAAAAATGTGCAAAGCCGCCCCCCGCGGGAGTTTTTTGCCCCGGAGGACGGATTTTTTCTTGCCTTTGCACGGCGATTATGATATACTTTTTCGGCTAATGCAGAACGAAAAAAGGAGAAAACGCCATGGCTGTGATCGAATACGATTCCTATAAGCAGAAGCTGCTTGCAATGGATGAAACGCTTGACAATCTGTTCAAGGCCCTTGAGATCGAGCCCGCCCGCCGCGAGCTTGAGCGGCTGGAGCTGGAAGCCCACGAGGACGGCTTCTGGAACGATCTGGAGCGCTCACAGAAGAATCAGATGCGCTCGAAGCAGCTTCAGAATAAAATCCACCGCTACGAAAAGCTCGTTTCCACGCGCGACGATCTGCTCGCGCTGATCGACATGGGCAGCGAGATGGACGACGCGAGCCTTCTGCCCGAGCTGGAAGCGGGCTATGCCGCGCTGGAAAAGGAGATCGATCAGGCCCGCCTGACGACGCTTCTCTCCGGTGAATACGACAGCTGCAACGCCATCCTCACCTTCCACGCCGGCGCCGGCGGAACGGAGGCGCAGGACTGGACGCAGATGCTCTACCGCATGTACATGCAGTGGGCGAACAAGCACGGCTTTGAGTTTGAGATGCTCGACTATCTCGACGGCGAGGACGCGGGGCTCAAGAGCGCGACCGTCATGGTCAAGGGCGAGAACGCCTACGGCTACTTAAAGGGTGAAAACGGCGTGCACCGTCTCGTGCGCGTTTCCCCGTTCGACGCCAACGCCCGCCGCCAGACGAGCTTTTCCGCACTCGAGGTCATGCCCGAGCTGCCCGACGATATCGAGGTCGAGATCCGTCCCGAGGATATCGAGATGCAGGTCTACCGCGCGTCCGGCGCAGGCGGCCAGCACGTCAACAAGACCTCCTCGGCCGTCCGGCTCATCCACAAGCCCACGGGCATCGTCACCGCCTGCCAGACGCAGCGCTCGCAGTTCCAGAACCGCGACTACGCCATGCAGATGCTCAAATCCAAGCTCCTCGAGCTCAAGATCCAGCAGCACGCGGAGAAGATCTCCGACATCAAGGGCGTGCAGCTCAAGATCGAGTGGGGCAGTCAGATCCGCTCTTACGTCTTTATGCCCTACCAGCTCGTCAAGGACACGCGCACCGATTACGAGACAGGCAACATTCAGGCGGTCATGGACGGCGATCTCGACGGCTTCATCAACGCCTACCTCACAAAGGCCGCCAACGGCGAATTAAAGAAGTAAGCACATCAAACTTTGATTCCGGCGCTGCGGCGCCGGAATTTTATATGCCGACACACAAAAAGACACATGGGGAGGAATCATGGAAGAAAACGTTCGCGAAAACAAAATGGGCACGATGCCCATCGGAAAGCTGCTGGCCAACATGGCGGGGCCCGTCATGATCTCGATGCTCTTTCAGGCGCTTTACAACATTGTGGACAGCGTGTTCGTCGCGCGGCTCAGTCAGGACGCGATGAACGCCGTGTCGCTCGCCTTCCCTCTCCAGACGCTGTGCATCGCGTTCGCCGTGGGCACGGGCGTGGGCATGAACGCGCTGCTCGCGCGCTCGCTGGGCGAGAAGAACCAGCAGGCCGTGAACCACGCGGCAGGCACGGGCCTTTTCCTGACGCTCTGCACCGCCGCGGTGTTCATGCTGCTCGGCCTTACGCTGGCGGAGCCCTTTTTCCGCATGCAGACGGCGAACGAGCAGATCATCGCCTACGGGCGCGACTATGTCATGATCTGCATCGGCATCTCCGCCGGCATCTTCCTGCAAATTTACGGCGAGCGGCTTCTGCAGGCCACGGGCCGCACGAACCTTTCGATGATCTCGCAGATCGCAGGCGCGGTGTGCAACATCGTGCTCGATCCTATCCTGATCTTCGGTCTTCTGGGCTTCCCGCGCCTTGAGGTCGCGGGCGCGGCCATCGCCACCGTTGTCGGCCAGTTCGTCGGCGCGATCCTCGGCCTTGTGCTCAACCACGTGAAAAACCCCGAGGTGCAGATGCGCGTGCGCGACATCCGCCCCCACCGCGCGACCATCGCCGATATCTACGCCGTCGGCGTGCCGTCGATCATCATGCAGTCGATCGGCTCGGTGATGATGTTCGGCATGAACCGCATCCTCATCTCGTTCACCGAGGCGGCGACGGCGGTGTTCGGCGCGTATTTCAAGCTCCAGAGCTTCATCTTCATGCCCTGCTTCGGCCTGAACAACGCGATGGTGCCCATCGTGTCGTACAACTACGGCGCGCGCAAGTTCGACCGCGTGCGCCATACCGTCCGCCTGACGGCCATCACGGCCATCGGCATCATGTGCGTGGGCTGCGCGCTCTTCGAGCTCATCCCCGGCACGCTGCTGGGTCTGTTTTCGCCCACGGACGAGGCGCTCGCCATCGGCAGAACGGCGCTGCGCATCATCGGCACGCACTTCCCGCTCGCGGGCTTCAGCATCATCGCGGGCAGCGCCTGTCAGGCGCTCGGCAAGCCCATCTACGCGCTCATCAACTCCGTCTGCCGCCAGATCGTCGTGCTGCTGCCGGCAGCGTACCTGCTGTCGCTCACGGGGCGGCTGGAGCTTGTGTGGCTCGCCTTCCCGATCGCAGAGCTCGTGTCGGTCGTTCTGAACGCGTGTTTCCTTCGCCGCACGTACCGCGTCTCGCTCGGTCAGAATTAAATCGCCGCAAAAGATAAAGCGCCCGGCAATACGCCGGGCGCTTTTCCATTCCATACAGAAAGAGGCCCTCTCCCGTGGGGAGAGGGCCTCTTATTCACAGCTTCTTCAAAACGCGGGGAGATCAGTCGGCGTCCTGCATGGCCTTCGCGGCGGCGACGGCCTTGGCCTGCGCGTCGGCAGAGCACTGCTCGTAGCGCACGAAGTGCATCACGAACGAGCCGCGGGACTGCGTCATGGAGCGGAGGTCGATGGCGTAGCTCATCAGCTCCGCCTCGGGGCACTCAGCCTCGATGACCTGCTCGCCGTTGCCGGTCGGGGTCATGCCCATCACGCGGCCGCGGCGCTTGTTGAGATCGCCGAGGATATCGCCCATGTACTGATCGGGCACCGTGACCTTCAGCTCGCACACCGGCTCGAGCAGGACCGGGGACGCCTCGGGCATGGCTGCCTTGTAGGCGAGGTTCGCGGCGGTCTTGAACGCGATCTCGGACGAATCGACCGGGTGATAGGAGCCGTCGTACAGCACGGCCTTGAGGTTCACGACGGGATAGCCCGCGAGCGGACCGTGGACGCAGGCCTCGCGCAGGCCCTTTTCAACAGCGGGGAAGAAGTTCTTGGGCACGCTGCCGCCGAACACCTCCTCGGCGAAGACCATCTCTTCGCTCTCCTCGTTGGGCTCGAAGCGGATCCAAACGTCGCCGAACTGGCCGCTGCCGCCGGTCTGCTTCTTGTGGCGGCCCTGCTTGGAGACGGTCTTGCGGATCTTCTCGCGGTAGGGAACGCGCGGCGTGTCGAGCACGACCTCGACGCCGAAGCGGGTCTTGAGCTTGCTCACGAGCACGTCGATCTGAATGTCGCCCGCGCCGGAGACGACCATCTGGTGCGTTTCGGCGTTGTTGACGACGCGGAAGGAGGGATCCTCCTCGTTCAGGCGGTTGAGGCCCTGGGCCATCTTGTCCTCCTGGCCGCGGGTCTTGGGGGCGATGGCCACGCTGTAGCAGGGCTCATCGAAGGGGATGGGCTCGATCTTGACGACCTTGCGCGGCTCGCAGAGCGTGTCGCCGGTCTTGACCTTGTCCATCTTGGCAATGGCGCCGATATCGCCGCAGGTGAGCTCCTTGACCTCGGTGTACTTCTTGCCCTTGGCAATGTAGAGACGTCCGAGCTTCTCGGTCTCGCCCGTGCGGGCGTTGACCATGGGCATATCGGGCTTGATGGAGCCGGAAAGCACCTTGACGTAGGAATACTTGCCGTACTGGTCGGAAATGGTCTTGAAGACGAAGGCCGTGGGCAGCGCGCCGGGCGCGACCACGAACTCGGAGGACTCGCCGTCCTCATTCTCCGCCATCAGTGCGCGGGCGTCCTGGGGCTTGGGCAGAAGCTCGACGATGGAATCCATCAGGATGCGCGTGCCCATGCCAAGCGCAGCGGAGCCGCACACAACGGGGAAGAGAGAGAGGTCCTTCACGCCCTGGCGCAGGCCCTGGATCATCTCGGCATAGGTGAAATCCTCGCCGCCGAAGAACTTTTCCATGAACTCCTCGCTCGTCTCGGCGACGGACTCCTTGAGCGCGTCGTAGAGCTCATCGAGCACGGGCTTCTTGTTCTCGGGGACCTCGATCTCGACGCGGCCGCCGCCCGGGCCGAACTCGAACGCGCGCTTATGCAGCACGTCGATGATGCCGATGACCTTCTTGCTGTCGTCCCAGATGGGGGCGACGACGGGGGCAATGTTCTTGCCGAAGCGCTCGCGCAGGGTGTTGAACGCGGCGTTATAGTCGGAGTTTTCCTCGTCGGTCTTGGAGATGTAGAGCAGGCGGGGGAGCTTGTTCTTTTCGCAATACTTCCATGCCTTCTCCGCGCCCACGCTCATGCCGGCCTTGGCCGAGCAGACGATCACGGCGGCGTCGGCGGCCTGAATGGCCTCCGCGACCTCGCCGGCGAAATCAAAGCCGCCGGGCACGTCGAGCACGTTGATCTTGCAGCTGTCATATTCTACCGGCGCTACGGAAAGCGAGATCGTCGTCTGACGGCGGATCTCCTCGGGATCGTAGTCGCAAACGGTGTTGCCGTCGGCAATTCTGCCAAGACGGTCGGTGCCGCCGGTCAGATAAAGCATGCTCTCAGCAAGGGTGGTTTTGCCGCTGCCGCTATGGCCAAGCAGCACGATATTGCGGATGTCTTTTGCACTCATAGGGGTCAGTCTCCTTCCGAAATGTAAATCCCGTTTGTGGGATATTACTCAACAAAGAAAATCATACCATGATTTTTTTGTTATTTCAACCATGATTTTTCATATTTTTCCGTTTTGTTCGTCGGAAATGCTCAATAGCGGTCGCTGAAGAGGGCGTCCACCAGCGCGCTGAGAGACCACAAAAGCATGAAAACCAGCAGAGAAAGCGGCGTGAGCACACTGTATGCGCCCACAAACGTAAGATAAAAGGCGAGAAGCGTCGCCGCCGTGGCGGCGAGGAAGGAGAGCACCGTGCAGCGCCTGGCTGAGCGGCACAGCCGCTTGCTGCCGAGCACGACCTCAGCATAGGGCATGAGCCCCTCGCGCATGAGCAGCGCGCAGGGCCGCCCGCCGCCGCGCTCGGAAAGGGCAAGGCGCGTGGACATCTTGGGGTAGACCGCGCGCGCGTCGGTGCCGAACTTGTGCTTTAAAAGCGCGGGGGTGATGTTGCCGTCGCGCACGGCAAGCACGGGCGTGATGCGGCTGTGGTGCAGGGCGTGGAGCGCCCAGTCCACGTTTTCCGCGGGCATGTACTTCACGGCGAACACCGCGATGAGCGCGCCGTCCACCGAGAGGAAAACGCCCGTTTTAAGGCCGAGATTGCGCGGCAGGTTCACGCCGCGCTTTTTCATAAAGCCTGCCGTGCCGAACAGCACCGTTTCCCCGTGGATGCGCCCGCCGACGCCGCCCTCTTCGTAAAAGTCCACATCCTCGACCGGCTCGCGGAAGCCCCCGTCGCTGGCAAGGAGATTGTCGAAAAGCTTGCTCAGCCCGCTCTCGGACGCGTGCGCCATCGTCGCGGCATAGGCGATGACCTTGCCGCTCTCCTCGCCGAAGACCTTCAGCCCGCCGAGCGTGACCGTTCCGGGCGGGAAGAGGTCGCCGTCGGTCAGGATGACGCAGTTGCTGCGGCGGATGGCGTCCGCCCCGGCGTAGCCCGCCACGGCGCTGCCGCTCTTGGCCAATCGCGCGGCGATGCGCCGCAGCGGCAGCGCGCAGACCATCGGAAAGGAAAGAAGGTTCGCGCTCGCGAGCATCACCGAAATATTCCACAGAAGGAGCACGCTCTGCTTATTCTGGAGCGTGGAGAGCACCGCAAATACAAGGCTCGCCGCGCACAGGACCGGCAGCAGCACGCCCTGCCAGCGGGAATAGGGGTCGGCGGCGCGGGCGGCGTTGGAAAAGCCGTCGCTCCGGCCCACCCGCTTGGCGGCGCCCCCCGCCGTCACGGTGACGATATAGGGCGCGCTGCCGATGGCCGCGATGCGGAAGGTGTCGTAAAGCCCGCGCAGGCGCTGCGTTTCGCCCAGCAGCGCGCAGTAAAGCGAGAGCGCGCCCACGCCGGGCAGCGGTGCGGACAGCGCCGCGCGCGCAGGCAGGAAGGCATAGAGCGCCGTGTCGATGAGCGTCACCGCGCACAAAAGAAGCGTCAAAAGCTGAGAAGTCACTCGCCCCGCGCCCGCCTTGCGGACGCCGTCAAGGAGCATGTGCCGCCCTAAAACGCAGGCAAGCAGCTCGAGCGCGAGATACGGCAGCGCGTGGAGCATCGGATCCGCAAGAAGCTCTGCCGGGAAGAGCGAAAATCGCTCGGCGAGCACCGCGAGCCACATCAGCGCCGTCACGACGCCGACGGCGCGGCGCGCCTTTGTCGCCGCCGAGAGCTGCGCGCGCAGGTCCGCGAGCGTTTCCTCCGCCGGCGGCTCGGGCACGTCGGAGACGAAGGGGTCGTTCTCCTCTTCCTCCTCGTCCGCGCTCTCCTCCTCATCCTCGCCGTCCGTGTAGAGCTGCTCGGTGTCGCGCAGCTTTTTGCGCGAGAAAAGGCCTCGCCGCTTCGGCTTTTCCTCCAGGATGACCTCTTCCCCGCGCTCGGCGAGCGCCTCCTGCACGGTCTGGGCGAGAACGTCCTGCAGCGTCAGGGGCTTGTCCGCCGTCTCGTCCGCTTCCGCGGCTGTTTCGTTTTTGTCTTCGGGCGGCGAGGATGCTTCGTCCGGTTCCCCGGGCGCATCGTCTTCTTCGTCCGTCTCATCCGCTTCCGCCGCGCGCTTTGCGCCGGGGAAGGGGACAATGCCGTGCCGCGCCGCGCCCGGCTCTTTTTCCTGCGCCGCGCCCGGCGGTTCCGGTGCGTGCGCGGGTTCTTTTTCCGGCTTCTCCGGCGTGGGAGACGCGCTCCCGCCGCCGAATTCCGCCAGAATGCTCTCGAGCGAGTACTGCGCGTCGTCATCCAGGCTGCGCGCCGTGTTTTTCAGCAGCAGCTCGGAATCGAGCAGGTCCTGCTCAAATTCAAGGTCTTTCTGATCCATGGTATCCCTTCTTCATCACAGGCGCTGGCGCACCGCCTCGTAGAGCAGGATGGCCGCCGCGGCGGATGCGTTGAGCGACGAGATCCTGCCCTTCATCGGGATGCTGACGAGGAAGTCGCACTTTTCGCGCACCAGGCGCGTCATGCCCTCGCCCTCGCTGCCGATGACGATGGCGGCAGGGCCCTTGAGGTCCGCCTGATAGAGCGTGGTCGCGCCCTCGGCCGCCGTGCCGAATACCCACACGCCCTCTTTTTGCAGCTGCTCCAAAAGCGCCGGGATGTTCGGCACGCGCGCCACGGGCACATAGCTCACCGCGCCCGCGCTCGTCTTGCCGACAATGCTCGTCAAGCCCGCGCTGCGGCGCTTGGGGATGATGACGCCGTGCGCGCCCGCGCACTCGGCTGTGCGGATGATCGCGCCGAGGTTGTGCGGGTCGGAGATCTCGTCGCACACGACGAGAAGGGGATTTTCGCCCTTCCCGCGCGCGATATTCAAAATGTCCTCCACGCTCACATATTCGCGCACGCTCGCGAGCGCGATCACGCCCTGATGGGCGTGCGTGCGGGACATGAAGTCAAGCTTGCGCTTGTCCGCGTCCACAACGACCACGCCCGCGGCGCGGGCCGTGGAGGCGATGTGGCCGAGGGTCTTGTCCGTCTCGCCCTTCTGAATGAAAATCTTGTCGATGCTCGCGCCCGCGCGCAGCGCCTCGATCACGGCGTTGCGGCCCTCGATGATGCCGTCGGCCTCCGCGTCCTGGGCTCGTGCGACCTTTTCTTTGCGTTCCTTATCCATAAGAGAAGTTCTCCTTCACTGCTGTTTTTTCTTTCACTCCGCCGCGTGCGGCAGAGTATTCCATTGCAACTATAACACAGAACCAGGGCAAGATAAAGGGGGCGAAAAGCAAAAGTTCATCGAAAATTCACCGCTCTTAACTTGTGCCTTTTTCCTTTGTATGGTATAGTATTTGACAATCAATCATAAAAGTGCGCGACGCGCATTTTTCTGTCTCCTGACAGGAGGAACATCATGGATCAGAACAACCGAAACAACCCCAACCGGAACGATAAGAACCGAAACCGCCGCGGCGGCATGTGGTCGATCGTCATGTGGGCGCTGCTGCTCACGATCGCCGTGAACTATCTCTCGGTGATGCTTGGCCAGGCGCGCTCCGCGGAATCGTCCTGCGAGATCGCCTACAGCGAGCTTGTCGATCTTGTCGAGGCCGGAAAGGTCAAGTCCATCGAATTCGGCGACGATGTGTTCACCATCACGCCGGTGGACGGCTTCACCTACACCGACGGAAACGGCAAGAGCTACGATCAGAACTACACGCTCTTCACCACCATCATCCCCGACGCGACGGAGAACCTGATCGCGCTGTGCGAGGCGCACGGCGTGACCTACACCAAGCCCTATCAGGCGCCCGTTTCGCCCATTCTCGCCTTCATGGTCAGCTATATCCTGCCCACGGTGCTGATGGTCGGCGCGTTCATGCTGCTGATGAACCTTGTCGCCAAAAAGTCCGGCGGCATGGGCGGGATCGGCGGCATCGGCAATGTCGGCAAGGCCAACGCCAAGGTCTACATGGAAAAGTCCACGGGCGTGACGTTTGCGGACGTGGCCGGTCAGGACGAGGCGAAGGAATCGCTCGTGGAGATCATCGACTTTCTTCACAACCCCGAAAAATACACCGCCATCGGCGCGAAGATCCCCAAAGGCGCGCTGCTCGTCGGCTCTCCCGGCACGGGCAAGACGCTGCTGGCCAAGGCCGTGGCGGGCGAGGCGAAGGTGCCGTTTTTCTCCATCTCCGGCTCCGATTTTGTCGAGATGTTCGTCGGCGTCGGTGCGAGCCGCGTGCGCGACCTCTTTGCCGAGGCGGCGAAGGTCGCCCCCTGCATCATCTTCATCGATGAGATCGACACCATCGGCAAATCCCGCGACGGCGGGCGCTACAGCGGCGGCAACGACGAGCGCGAGCAGACGCTCAACCAGCTGCTCGCCGAGATGGACGGCTTCGACCCCAGCAAGGGCGTGATCGTCCTTGCGGCGACGAACCGCCCCGAGGTACTCGACAAGGCCCTGCTGCGCCCCGGCCGCTTCGACCGCCGCATCACGGTGGACCGTCCGAACCTTGCCGGACGCCTGGCAACGCTTCAGGTCCACACGCGCGGCATCAAGCTCGCCGAGGACGTGGATCTCAAGAAGGTCGCGCTCGCGACCGCCGGCTGCGTGGGCGCGGACCTTGCAAACCTTGCCAACGAGGCGGCGCTGCGCGCCGTGCGCAAGGGCAGAAAGCTCGTCACGCAGGAGGATATGCTCGCGGCGTTCGAGTTTGTCATCGCGGGCAGCGAGAAGAAAAACAGCGTGCTCACCGAGTTTGAAAAGAAGCTCGTGGCTTATCACGAGGTCGGTCACGCGATGGTCGCCTACAAGCAGAAAAACGCCGAGCCCGTGCAGAAGATCACGATCGTCCCGCACACCGAGGGCAGCCTCGGCTACACGCTCCTCATGCCCGAGGAGGACAAGACGAACCTGCGCACGCGCGATGAGCTGATGGCGAAGATCGCCGTCTCCATGGGCGGCCGCGCCGCCGAGGAGGTCGTGATGAACACGATGACCAACGGCGCTTCGCAGGACATCCAGGAAGCGACGAACATCGCGCGCAACATGGTCGCGATGTACGGCATGAGCGACGAGGTCGGCATGGTCGCGCTCGGCTCGGTCCGCAGCCAGTACCTTGACGGCGGCTACGGGCTCGACTGTGCGCAGGACACCGCCGCCATCATGGACCGCGAGGTCAAGAAGATCCTCGACGAATGCTACAAAAACGCCGTCGAGGTCATCCGCGAGAACCGCGAGGATATGGACAAGGTCGTCGCCTATCTTCTCGAGAAGGAAACCATCACCGGCGGCGAGATGGTCGCCATCCTGCAGGGCCGCGACCCCGCCACCGTGGAGGAGGCCTACGCTTCCACGCACCAGAGCGTGCAGGACGGCTTCCGCCCCTCACAGCCGAGCGTGATCGAAGCGCCCGCCCGCCACATCTCGATGACGAGCGAGAAGATCGAACAGCCGCAGGAGGATGGCGAGACCCCGTCCGACACCCAGCCTCCGGAAGCGTCGGACGAGTCGAAGGGTGGCCAGCCCGATAAGCCCGCCGATGACTCCGGCGAAAGCAAATAAAGCGCAAAAAGTCCCCGGTGTGAAAACACCGAGGACTTTTTCTGTTCTTTTATACGCTTTGTTATACCACCTGGAAGAGATAGAACTTGAGGTAATCCGTCTCCGGCACGTTCCAGAGGATCGGATGGTCCGGAGCCTGCGTGCGCGCTTCGATCTGCCGCAGCTCCACGCCCGCGTCCGCCGCGGCGGAACGCAGCATGCGCTCAAAGCGCCCGGCGGGCATGAAGTGGCTGCACGAGGCCGTGGCGAAGTACCCGCCGCGCGGAAGTAAGCGCATCGCGCGCAGATTGATCTCTTTGTACCCCTTTTCAGCGTTGTCCGCCGTGCGGCGCGACTTGGTGAACGCCGGGGGATCAAGGATGATGAGGTCATAGGGCTTCTGGTGCGCGGCCTCGAGGCGGGGCAGGAGGTCGAAAACGTCCGCGGTGAGGAAGTCCATGCGGCCTTCCAGACCGTTGCGCGCGGCGTTCGCGCGCGCCATTTCGATGGCGCTCTCGGAAACGTCCACCGCCGTCACATGCTCCGCCCCACCTCTGGCGGCATTGAGTGCGAACGAGCCGGTGTGCGTGAAGCAGTCGAGCACGCGCCTGCCGCGCGCAAGCTTGGCGACAGCAAGGCGGTTGAACTTCTGGTCGAGGAAAAAGCCCGTCTTTTGCCCGTTTTCGACGTCCACGCGGTAGTAGACACCGTTTTCGCAGATCTCGGTGGCGGGGCTTTCGGGCGTCTGCTTTCCGGGCAGCGGGAACCAGCCCTTGCCCTGCGTCAGCCCCTCCTTTTCGCGAAGCAGCACGTCGTTGCGCTCGAAAAGGCCGTCGATCTTTTCGCCGTCCTCCTCCAGCACCTCGACGATGAGGGGGAAGAGCATGTCCTTGATCTTCTCCATGCCGAGCGAGAGCGTCTGCGTGACGAGCAGGTTTTCAAACCGGTCCACCGTCAGGCCGGGGAAGGCGTCCGCCTCGCCGAAGATCAGGCGGCAGCAGCCCGTCTGCCCCTCCATGACCGCCCTGCGGTAGTCCCATGCGTAGCGCACGCGCCGCCGCCAGAAGGCTTCGTCGAAGCGGTCGTTCGCGTTGCGCGAGACGATGCGCACCCGCAGGCGGCTCATGCGGCTCAAAAAGCCCGTGCCGAGATATTTTCCCTTTTCGGACACCACGTCCACGAGCGCGCCGTTTTCGCACTCGCTTTCCGCCGGCTCGCCGGACACGTCGGAGTCGTAGACCCAGGGGTGTCCGCTCTCGAGCCAGCGCGTGCCCTTGGCGGTGACGGTAACGATCGGATATTCGCGTGCAGCTTTCATACATCAGGTTCCTTTTTCAAAGTTTTCCCCATCATATCACGCAAAGCGCCGCGGCACAACTCATTTGTTGAGGAAAAAGAGCCCAACAAGGCACAGCGCAAGTCCTGCGAGCTTGTTGGCCGTGATGGCCTCGTGGTACAGCAAAAAGCCGAGAACCAGCAGCAGCATGGCAACACAGGCCGCCTGTACGACCGGAAGCGTATTGACAGACCACCCCGCGCGATAAGCGTAGACATTGCCCGCCTCCATAGCCACAACGATGAAGCCCAGCACGTAGGGCGTCCAGTTCAACTTCCTCCATTCCTGCACAAGGCCTGCGCTTCCTCGATTGAGCAGAAAATACAGCGCGGCAGAGAAAACGGTACCGATGAAATAGGTGATCGTCAGTGCGGCGAAGGGGTCAGCTTTTGCGGGAAGGGATTTTGCGCAGATATGGTAGATGCTGTTGGATACGACAATAAGCACGAGCGGCCAGAAGTAAGCCATAAACACTCCCCCTATTCAAAGTGCCGGATGCAAAACGGCAGCCAGACTTCCGCCTGACTGCCGGTAGGTACGCACCCGTAATAGACAGGAAAAGTGTATCAGCGCCGCGCGTGTTTGTCAAGGAAAAATCCCGCAAGCGCGGCGATTCCGACAAATTTACGCTTTCCGGTTCATACAACCTGCCGCTTGTTTTTTTCGCCCCGCCGTGCTACGATTTACTTGTCAAAATCAATGCGCGCCGCGCCTTTGCGGCGCAGTCTGCAATGGAGGTCAACTATGAGCTATCCCAAGACCGGCGAAGAAGTTTACGTCAGCCTGAACCTTTCCAACACCATGCTCACTGGTCTCGGCAAGGGGACCATCACCCGCGAGGATGTTTCGGTGGATTACCTGAAAAAGCTGTTCGCGCAGCACGGCGTCATCGTTTCCGCCAAGCCGGAATACCGCAACATCATGGAGCGTGTGAACAACACCTACGACTTAGGGCTTGACATTCCCGAAAAGCTCCGTCTCTTCCAGCTCTCCGAGCAGCACCGCCGTCTGGTGGTCGTCAACATCTCGGGCCTTCAGCGCAAAAACGGCTCGCTTCTGCCGTCCTACACCGAGGATGAGCTTGACGAGGCGACCTTCACCTTCGTCAAGTACTATGTGCAGGGCGAGCACTACGACGAGCTCGTCGAGGAAAACAAGAAGCTGCGCTACGAGCTCGAGCAGGAGATCTCCTGGAGAAACCGCACGGATTCCGAGGGTTGATCGTCTCTGCGCGCCGCGCGAAGGAATACGTAATAAAAGGGGATCTCGGGAAGAGGTCCCCTTTTTTTGCATTGCATGCAGGACGGGGGAAAGGAAATGACGATGATTCAAAAGGGCGGCTATGTGTTTTCCGTCGATATCGGGCACACGGAGGAGTATTATCGCACTCACGCGCTCTGCACCTGCGCATGCTGCCGCAACTATTACGCGCAGGCGAGGGAGCAGCTCCCGGAGCTGTCGGCGTTTCTGGGAGAATTCGGCGCTGACGCTGCAAGACCGGACGAGGTATGGAGCATCGAGCGGGACGGCTCTGTTGTTTACCTCAGCGCTGACTACACCGTCTGCGGGACCGTCAAGGTCATAGGGACGGGGGACATTGAACTGGGCGGTGAGCGGCGGCTGCGTGTCGCCGTCACGGACGGTTTTGTTTCGCCGAGCGAGCAGACAGGGCCGTATTTCACGCTCTCGCTTGCAACAGAGCTCACGCTCCCGTGGGTGCTGGATGAGCCGTTTCCCCGGCCGTCCGCGGAGGACGCGCCGCCGAAGCCGAAAGGCATTTGGAAGCTCTTCCAAAAGTAAAGGCAGAAAAAGGGAGAGACCGCGTCTCTCCCTTTTTCATGAAACAAATGTTGCAATTTGTCAAAATCTATGATACGGTAAGGACAAGGCGCTGCACGAACGGCAGGCGGTTGACTCCATCCTCCGAAAGGAGGTGGTAGATATGCCTATTACGATCACACTACATATCTTTGGATGTGTCGTCACGATCCGTATTAAAGGTGAAAACCGCCACTCGGCCAAGTGACGGTTTTCTAAGATTTCTTAGCAAAACGTTCATTTGATAGAGCCAACCGCTTGTCGCAGCGCCTTATCTATGCTCATTATAGCAAATTCTCCCGCGCTGTCAAGCGAGGAATGATGAAAACGGCTGCATCAGCGGTCGTTTTCCTGTTCTTTCAGATCATCCAGCGCCGCCCGGACAGCGGCAACGACAAATGCCGAAAATGTGCAGTCCTTGCCGCGAATCGCATTTTCGATCTCTTCCAGCATATCGTTTGGAAAGCGCACCGATTTATTGGTCGTGGGCGGCACGCTCGGAATTTTAAAGGCCATGATTTTTCACCCGCAATACATTTTATACGACAATTGTATTGCAAATCAGGAAAATTATGTGTAATATAAATATACTACATTTATATTACGGAGGATGACATCATGGATTACAAGCCCCTGTATCTTTTGCTCTTCAACGCGACCACCGAGGCATTGGAAAAGCTCGACGCCCAGAACTACGGCGACGCAAGAGACATCCTCATCGCCGCCCAGCAGAAAGCCGAAGACCTCTACATCAACGCCAAAGATTAAATCCGCGGCGAGCAACGCAATGCCGCGCCCGCACGCACCCCAGCCCGCAGCTCAACCGCGCACCCCTCGCCGTGCGGCGAGCCGAAGGCAATGCCGCACAGCCCCGCAGGCACCGGCGAACCGTCTACCGTCACTCGCGCCCCACGGAGTAGGGCGCGGTTGATCACACCCACGAAGCGCAGAAGACCCGTGGCGAAGCCACGTACACCGCACCCGATTCCGCAGGCCGGGCATCTCTTCAAGCCCTAAACTGCCAATGTGCGGGGTCGAGGGGGAAGGCCCCTCGTCCTTTCTCTTGGGGGATTGAAAGGGGAATATTCTCTTTTGAGAAAGAGAATATTCCCCTTTTTTGCATGCAGTACCCATAGGCACTGCCCATCACTCCCTCTGATAAACGGCAAGCCCAAATGCTAATTGAACCTCCAGCTCCTTTGCCCGCGCGGCCTTCTCCTGATCCTTCGCGCCGGTCTTATAGTAGTACGGCGTCATGCGGAACAGCGCTTGAATATCCTCATTGCAGGATAGATGAATCTCGTCGCGCACCTCGCGCGTTTCCACAAGACGGAAGCCCTCCGCTTCAAGCGGCGTGGGCGGATTGTCGCGCGGCACATCGTAGATGAGCGCCTTGAGCTCCCAAAGATGCTCGCGCAGGGGATAGGCGCGCAGAAGATACCCGCCGCGTTTCAGCACGCGCGCAAACTCCTCCGGCACGAAGGGGGAGAAGATGTTGAGCACCTCGTCCACGCTCCCGTCCGGCACGGGAAGGCGCGCGCACGAGGCCACGCAGAGCGTGAAATCCCGCGAGCGCTTCGCCGCGTATTGGAGCGCGGTCTTGGAGATATCAACGCCGAGGAGCGCTCCCCGCTTGCCCGCGCGCTCGATGGCGCGCAGCACCGCGAGAGAATAGATCCCCTCGCCGCAGCCTGCGTCGAGCACGGCGGCGCCGGCGGGCGCGAACTCTGCCGCCGCGTCCGCGACGGCAGCAATGAAGCGGTCGTAATAGCCCTTATCCAGAAAATCGCGCCGCGCGCGGACCATGAGCTTATCGTCCCCGTGATGGCCCTGCGCGCTGTTGAGCAGCAGGTTGACATAACCGCTCTTTGCCAGATCGAAGCTGTGGCCCTTCGGGCAGACATAGCTCCCTGCGCGCTTTTCAAGCGCCCCGGCGCAGACAGGGCAGCACAGCCTTACCATCCGAGAAGCCCCATCTGCTGCGGCAGCTCCCCGCGCCCGAGCGCGCGCAGCTGCTGCTGGTTTTCCTCCGCCAGCGCGTCGGCGATTGCCATTTTGCGCACGATGTTTTTCATCGTCGTGTCGAACAGCGTCCCGTCGCGGTAGTCGGCGGGGAAGATGAAGTCCACGCGCCCCTTGGCGAGCAGGTCCTCCACGCCCGCGCGGTTGCTGTCCTGATAGACGGCCACGGCCTGCCCGCCGTAGGCGCGCATCATCTTCATGCACGGCACGTCGGAAAGGCCGTCGCCGATGTAGATCATGTTCGTGAAGGGGATGCGCTTGGAATCGTCTGGCATGGAGGCGTTGAGCTCCTTGTCCTTGGCGACGTCCAGAATGCCCTTGTTGATGCGGTAGACGAACTGGGTCTTGTTCGTAAAGTTGACGTCGAGCTTCGGCCACGAGGCGAGGCCCTGCTCGTTGTAGAAAAACTCGCAGGCGTAGATCTCTTTAAACTCGTGGCTTACGCCGCTGCCCTCGATGATCTCGCGCAGGCCCGAGGAGAGCACATAGTGCTCGATCTCCACGCCCTGCGTCTCGCCGAAGGCGTTGATGCGCGAGAACCAGTCGGAAACGCCGGGGAAGAGCTCGATCGCCCGCCCGCAGGAGACGAGATAGCCGCGGCTCAGGCGGATGCCCTTTTTGCGGCACTCCTCGATCATCGTGTACATGTAGGCGAGCAGGCCGTCCATGCGGTTTTCAAAGCCGAAGCGATTGGCGATGCTCCAGAACTCGTCTGGCGTGTAGCCGAGGGCGGGGATGAAGCTGTAATCCTGCATGTCGGTCGTGCAGAGGGTCTTGTCAAAGTCGTATAAAAAGGCGATGATGGGCTTTTTGTTCATATCGGCTCCTTTTGGCCGCTCGCGCGGCCCGAGAAAATGAAAAGGGCGGCCTTTTGGCCGCCCTTTTGGGTGTTACTCTTCCCGGTGATAGTTGCGGCCGAACTGCAGATCGTCCAGACGGATGGACTGCTTTGCCGTTTCCACGAACGGGCTGTCGTCCGGCTCGAGCTCTTCGCTCTTTTCCTCCGCCGCCGCGCCCTCGTCCTGCGCGGGGGCCTCCGGCGCGCTTTCGGCGCTCTCCGCCGTCTCGGCCGGCTGCTTGCGGAAGGAGGCGAGGATCGTCTCCTCGATGGCGCTCACGTCAGCCGCCGCCTTCTGCGCAGCCTCGTCCGTTTCCGCGATCTCCGCGGGCGTCAGGTCCGGGGCGCGCTCGATGAGCGCAAGCTGGGCCTCGCACAGCTCGCGCATCTTCTGCAAAAAGTCCGCCGTCTCGGTCTTGGCCGCGTTGAGCTTGCGCTGCTCCTGCTCAATGTCGCTCTGCAGCGCGCCGATCTTGGCGCGGGCCTCGTCCTCGGCGCCGGCGAGCAGGGTCTTTTTCTTCTCCTCGGCCTCCTCGACCATGGTGTTGGCCATGCGCTGCGCGGTCAGCAGCGCCGTGCGCATGGAATCCTCCGTCGCGCGGTACTCCTCCACCTTATCGACCAGCACCTTGAGCTTTGCCTTCAGGGCGGCGTTTTCCTTATAGAGCGAGGTATAGTCGTCGGTCAGCTCATCGAGAAATTCATCGACCATGGCCATATTATAGCCGCCGAATGCCGCCTTGCTGAATGCGCGGCCGGAAACTTCCTGCGGTGTCAGCATTTATCCCATCCTCCGTTTCGTCTTTTTACAGATACAGGCCGTTGTTTTCCAGCTCGTCGATCAGATCGCCCATGATATCCACATGATAGGGCGTGATGATGTACGTGTTGGCCGCGACCTTCTTGATCTTGCCCTCGCCCGCGTAGGCCACGCCGGAGAGGAAGTCGACAAGGCGGCGCGCAATGTCCTTGTTCGTGGATTCAAGGTTGATGACCACCGTGCGCTTTTCCTTCAGGTGGTCGGCGATCTCGCTGGCGTTCTCAAAGCGCTCGGGCTTGACGAGCACGACCTTGAGCTGCGTGGTCGCGTTGATGTTGACGACCTTGTTGCGGCGGTCCTCCGCCTTGCGCTCGGCGCTGCGGCGGTCGGCAAAGGCGCCCGTGTCGCCGCGGTCCTTCAGATCGGGGAAATCATCCTCATATTCCTCATCCTCATCCTCGTAGGGGTGAGCCCATTTTTTCAGATCATCAAAAATACCCATGGCAGCAAGACCTCCTCGATCAAATTGTATAATTGCGTGCGCCGAAGATCGCCGTGCCCACGCGCACCATCGTCGCGCCCGCGCGCACCGCGTCCTCATAGTCGCCGCTCATACCCATCGACAGTATATCAAGTGTATTATCATACAATTTTGCATTGATGTCAACATAAAGTGCATGAACTTTTTCAAAGTACGGCATGCTGCCGTGCTCGCCCCCGGCGACCGGCGGGATGCACATAAGGCCCCGGACGCGGACATTTTTGAGCGCCTTCGCGCTTCTCGCCGCCTCCTCGAGCGCCTCGGGAGCGAAGCCGCTTTTGGCCTCCTCGCCGCCGATATTTACCTCGAGCAGGATGTCCTGCACGATCTGAAGCTTTTCCGCCTGCTTATTCACGGCTTCGAGCAGCTCGCTCGAGCCGACGGACTCGAGCAGCGCGACCTTGCCGACGACGTTTTTCACCTTGTTGCGCTGCAAATGTCCGATAAAGTGCAGCGGCGCGCCGTCGTAGGCATGCTCGGCAAGCTTTTTCGTCATCTCCTGCTCGCGGTTCTCGCCCAGCGCGTCGATGCCCGCGGCGATGGCCTGGCGGCAGGCGTCCGCGTCGTTCATCTTGCTCGCGCCGACAAGGGTGATCTCGCCCGCGCCGCGGCCGGCTTCCTTCGCCGCCGCGGCGATGTTCGCGCGCACGCGCGCGATGTTTTCAGCAATACTCATTTTTAATCTACGACCTTTCCGTTATATAGCTCTCCTGCCGAGACGATGACCTCGTCATTGGCCCGCAGGGTGTAAAGGGATGCCTGGCTTTCGGTGGCGGCTTCGATCTCTCCGGGTGTGACAAGGCAGTAGTCGCCGCCCTGATAGACGATGTTCACGGGCTTGAAGTAGGCCACGCGGCCCACAAGGCAGTAAACGCCGGACACGCCGTTTTCATCCACGCGCAGCGCGTTTTTCGGGATGCGCAGCCCATCGTACTCATGCAGGATGAGCTCGGCGTTCTGCTCGCGCAGCAGCGTCATGTAGGGAAGATAGCGGTTGCTCTGCACCACGAGAAGGCACTTGCCGTTCTCCTCCGCGCTCACGCGCGAGAGCGTCACCGGCAGGTCAAAGTCCACGCCCGAGGCCATGCGAAGCGTCAGGCTGCTGCCGACCTTGAGGCCCTCGGCGTCGGACGCGTTCACGCTCGCGGCAAAGTACCAGGTGCTGCCCTGAATGAGCTTGCCGACCGTGGTGGAAACGCTCTGCGGCGCGACGGAAGAGAGCTGCGAGGGCGTCATGGTGTTCAGGCTCTCGGGCGTGAGCACGCTCTCGTACCCGTCGGCCACGGCGCTGTAGGTGCCGGAGACCGGGGCGGTGATGCGCGTGGCGCCGCCGCTCGCCGTGCCGGAAAGCGTGCTGATCTGCGCGTTCAGCTCTGCGAGCTGAGAGGCAAGGTCCTCGCCGCCGCTGTACGCGTACTCGCGCTTCAGCACCGTGGTTTTCAGCTCGTCCGAGAGCGTGTCGAGCGCGCTGTAGCTGCCGCCCTCGAACGCCGCGCGCACCTTCAGGATCTGGTCGCGGATGTCGGTATCCAGGCGCAGGGCGGTCTCGGCGTCGCTCGAGGCGCTTGCGGCGTATTCGAGCTGCTCTTTCTGCGCGCGCAGCGTTTCAAGCTCCTGCGTGGCCCTGAGCGCGTCGGCCGAGCGGTAGATCATCGCTACCGTATCGCCCGCGCCCACGCGCGTGCCCTCGGCATGCGTCAGCTCGATGAGCGTTTCGGTGCAGTCGATAACCTGCTCCTCGCGCACGACGTAGCCCCGCAGGGCGATCGACTCCTCGCTGCGGTAGCGGTAAACGAGCGTCGTCGTCTCGGGATCGACTAAGTACCGGTAGCCCTGCACGCCGAAATACGCAATGACCGCGAGCAGCAGCAATACCGTAATGATCTTTGTGGAAAGGGATGTAGATCTCATGAAGCGTCTCCCTTACAGGGCGGCTTCCTCCTGCTCGTCCGCGGCGCGAAGGTCGATGGGACTCAGCGGCACGACCGTCGAGATCGCGTGCTTGTAGATCATCTGCTGCCGCCCGTCGCTCTCGAGCACGACGATGAAGCTGTCGAACCCGGTCACGACGCCGCGCATCTGAAAGCCGTTGACGAGAAAGACGGTCACCGGCACGCGCGTGCGGCGGGCAGAGAGGAGAAAGAGGTCCTGCAAATTCGCAATTTTTTTCATGGCTGTTCGATCCTTTCTTTTTTTGCGGGCCTTTGGGTCCGCTGTAAAGTCAGGATACGCCATACTGCCGTAAAATTTCTGTCGAAAAAGCGAGGCACTCGGCAAGATCCCTCGTTTTTTTCCAGTAGTACCAGTGAATGCCCGTGTCGCGCCGCAGCCAGGTGAGCTGGCGCTTGGCGTACTGGCGCGAGCGGAGCTTGATCTCGTCAATGGCTTCCCCGCGCGTGGACGCGCCGTCCAGATAGGTGAGCGCTTCCTTATAGCCGATGGCCTGCAGGGCCGTCACATCGCGCGGAACGCCGCAAGCAAGCAGCGCGCGCACCTCATCAAAAAGCCCCGCTTCGACCATCTCATCAACGCGCGCGTCGATCGCGCGCTTCATCTGCTCGCGGTCCTCGTAGGCAAGGCCGATGCGCACGGAATCATAGCGCGGGGGGATACGCTTCGTCTCCGCATTGTGCTGCGCCATGGTCTTTCCGGTCTCATAGTAGACCTCGAGCGCGCGGAGGATGCGCTTTCGGTCGTTCGGGTGAAGGACCCGCGCCGTCTCGGGGTCGAGGCGCGCAAGCTCCGCGTACAGCGCGTCTCCGCCCTCGCTTTCCCAGCGCGCTTCGAGTTCTGCGCGGTATCTGCCGTCCTTGTCGCCGCGCGCAAAGCCGTGGCCCGCGAGCAGGGCGTTTAAATAAAGCCCCGTGCCGCCGACGACGACGGGCTGCTTTCCGCGCGCGATGATGTCATCGACGCACTTTGCCGCATCGTCTGCGTACCGGGCGACGGAGTAGTTTTCCTCCGGGGAAACGACGCCGACCATGTGGTGCGGCACGCCCTGCATTTCCTCCTCCGTCGGCGCGGCGGTGCCGATGACCATGCCGCGGTAGATCTGCATTGAGTCGCAGGAGACGACCTCGCCGCGGGTCGCTTTGGCGATCTCCACGCCGAGCCGCGTTTTGCCGCAGCCCGTCGGGCCGACGACGCATACGAGTTTCATAGCCGGTCCTCCTACGCGCGCTTGAACATCTTTTCAAGCTCGTATTTTGTAAGCTTCGCCTTCACGGGCCTGCCGTGGGGGCAGAACTGCACCTCGCCGCTCTGGACCTTGTCCACCAGCACGCGCAGCTCGCTCATGTCGCTCTTCCAGCCGCCCTTGATGGCCGCCTTGCAGGCCATGGTGTGCAGCAGCGCGTCGCGCGCGGCGGCAGGGTCCGCCGTGTGGGCGGTCACGAGCCTGCCCGCAAGCTCCTCGAGCGTGGGGATCGCGTCGCCGCTGTCGATATCGGCAGGGATGGCGCGCAGGATCAGGCTCCCGCCGCCGAACTCCTCGCACTCAAAGCCGAACTCGCGCAGAAGGGCGAGGTTTGAAGAGAGGGCGCTGTATTCCTCGGCGTCAAAGTCCGCCACGAGCGGGGCGAGCAGCGCCTGACACATCACGGGCTCCTGACTGGCCTTGAGCCGGTCGAAGTTCACGCGCTCGTGCGCGGCGTGCTTGTCGATGAGCCAGACGTTTTTGTCCTCGTCCTCGCAGACGATGTAGGTGTCGAGCACCTCGCCGGCGATACGCCACGGCGCGGCGGCGGGGGGCGTGAAGCTCGTCTGCTCCGGCTCCGGCGCGGGCGCAAACGCGCTCACCGCCGGTGTTTCCACAGGAGCGGGAGCGGGCCGCGCCGCTTCGACCGGCGCGGTCACGACCGCTTGGGCCTCCTCGCGCATGGGCAGGGTAACGGGCCGCGAAACGGGTTTTTCCACAGAACTGACAGGTTTTTCCACAGGCTGCTCCACAGGGGTGCGGACGGCGGGCGCAAAGGCGCCCGTCTCGCGCCGCACAAAGTCGGAAAGCGGCGCTTTGCCGCCGCTCTGCGTGTCGACGGCGGGCACGCGCGTCTGCCACTGGGGGGCGGGCTTCGCCGGTTCGACCGGCTGCGCGGATACGGGACGCGCGGCGGCAGGGGCGGGCGCTTCCGCCGCCTTCCGGCTCTCGCGGTACTGCTGGGAGGTCATATTGGCGAAGAAGTCGCCGCGCGGATTTGCGACCTGGGCGGCGGGCTTCGGCTGAGGGTGCTCGGATTCCTCGCGCGCGTCGAGCGCATGCATCGCCGCGTGGTAAACAAGGTCAAAGACGCGCTTTTCGCCGACGAACTTCACGATCGTCTTGGCGGGGTGGACGTTCACGTCCACCATGTCGTGCGGCAGGTCCACCATCAGCACACAGCCGGGGAACTTGCCCTTCATCATGCGGTTCGCGTAGGCCTCCTCGAGCGCGGCGGTCAGCAGCTGGGACTTAACAAGCCGCCCGTTGACGAAAAACGTCTGCATGGCGCGCGTACCGCGCGAGGACAGGGGAGATGTGATAAAGCCGCTCACGCCGAGCTCTGCGTCCGTGCCCTTGACCTCCACGAGTGAGAGCGTGAACTCGCGCCCGAGGGACGCGTAAACGGCGGAGCGCAGCGCGCCGTCGCCGGGGGTCAGGAGCATCTGCGAGCCGTCCTTGATGAGCTTGAACGACACCTCCGGATGCGAGAGCGCAAGGTGGCCGACAAGGCCCGCGATGGCCGTGGCCTCCGCGCTGTCGCGCTTCATGAATTTTAAGCGCGCGGGCGTGTTGTAAAAAAGGTCGCGCACGATGATGCTCGTGCCCTCAGGGCAGCCCGCGGGCGTGACCTCGCCGGGCACGCCGCCCTCCAAATGCAGCGCGGCGCCCGCGTCCGCGCCGCGCTCGCGCGAGAAAATGTCGAGCCGGGACACGCTCGAGATCGCCGCGAGCGCCTCGCCGCGAAAGCCGAGCGTGCCGATGGCGGCAAGGTCCTCCGCCGTGCGCAGCTTGCTCGTCGCGTGGCGCAGGAAGGCCGTCGGCAGCTCATCCGGCGCGATGCCGCAGCCGTCGTCGCTGACGCGAAGATAGGTCATGCCGCCGTTTTTCATCTCCACCGTCACGCTCTGCGCGCCGGCGTCGATGGCGTTTTCCAGCAGCTCCTTGACGACGCTCGCAGGGCGCTCGACCACCTCGCCCGCGGCGATGAGGTCGGCGACATGCGGCGATAATTGCTGAATATGAGGCATTGAGTTCCTCCTTTAGGAAGCAATGGTGAGAAGGGAAAGGGCATTGACGAGCGCGTGGAGCAAAATGGAAGTCCACAGCGTGCCCGAATGCTCATACGCCCAGGCAAAAACAAGACCGGGGACGAGATATTGCAGCATCAGAATAAGATAGCCCAGGTCCCACTGCGAGACCGCCGCGTTCCACACGTGCAGCAGCGCGAACAGCGCGCAGGAGAGAAGATAGGCAAAAATACGGCTTCTGCCCTTCAGGCACCCGAACACGAGCCCGCGGAAGAGGACCTCCTCCACAAACGGCGCGAGCAGCACGACGATGAGCGCCGTCATGCGCGGGGCGGAGGCCACCTGCGCGGCGATGGCCGTGTCGTTTAAGTTCGTGCGGCTGTCGAAGAGCACGTTGCACACGCGGTAGAAAAGCTCGTTCGCGCCGTAAAAGACAAGGAGGGCCAGAAGAAGCGTTGAGAGCGAAAGGTTCAGATTGTCCAGAAACCGCGACGAGGTGCGCGCAAGATACGAGTGAAACAGCAGCACCGTGACGGCGAAGAGCAGGTAATAGTAAAGAACGTTGCGAAGCGACGCGCCGATCGTCGTGCCGAGCGTCACCTCGAGAAAATCGAAGATCCTGCCTGCCAGCAGCGGCAGGACGAGAAGGTACACGAGAAAGAAGATCGTTCCAGCGACGCGCTCGGTGCGGTCCATGCCGCCGGAGGCTTTCTTTTTTGCCATGGGGAAACCTCTTTTCCGGGAAAATTACGAGAGCTTCTGCTTGAGCTCGTAGAGCAGCTGCATCGCCTCGATGGGGGACATCGTGTCCGGCTGGGCGCGGCGCAGGGCCGCGAGCACCTCGGCCTCGCCGATCGCGTCAAGGCTGACCTGCTCCGTCTCTTCGCAGGGCTTTGCCTGATACGCGCCGCCCTGCTCGAGCTCTTTTAAGATGACGTTCGCGCGGCGCACCACGTCAGACGGCAGGCCCGCGAGCTTCGCGACCTCGATGCCGTAGCTGCGGTCGGCCCCGCCGGGGACGATCTTGCGCAGGAAGATAAGCTCGTCGCCGCGCTTTTTGATGGAAATGCTGTAGTTCTTCACGCCGGGAAGAACGCCCTCGAGCTCCGTGAGCTCATGGTAGTGCGTGGCGAAGAGCGTCTTTGCGCCGAGCTTTTTCGGGTCGGCGCAGTGCTCGAGCACCGCGCGGGCGATGCTCATGCCGTCAAACGTCGATGTGCCGCGGCCGATCTCATCCAAGATGAGCAGCGAGCGCGGCGTCGCCTGATGAAGGATCTCGCTTACCTCGGTCATCTCGACCATGAAGGTGGACTGGCCCCCGGCGAGATCATCGCTCGCGCCGATGCGCGTGAAGATGCGGTCCACCACGCCGATGCGCGCGCTGCGCGCGGGCACGAACGAGCCGATCTGCGCCATGAGCGTGATGAGCGCGACCTGGCGCATGTAGGTCGATTTACCGGCCATGTTGGGGCCGGTGATGATGGCGGCGCGGTCCTCGCGCTCGCCCATGTAGGTGTCGTTCGGGACGAAGAGCGCGTCCTTGAGCACGCGCTCGACGACCGGGTGGCGGCCGTCGTGGATCTCGATCACGCCGCTGTCGTCCACGCTGGGGCGGCAGTAGCTGTTGTTCACCGCGACGGACGCGAGCGAGCAGAGCGTGTCGAGCTCGGCGACGAGCGCCGCCGCGCGCTGGATGCGCACGCTCTCGGCGGTCACGTCCTCGCGCAGCGCGGTAAAGAGCTCGAATTCAAGCGCCTTGTCGCGGTCGCCCGCGGTCAGGATCTCCTGCTCGAGGGACTTGAGTTCGTCTGTGATGTAGCGCTCGCCATTGACGAGCGTCTGCTTGCGGATGTAAGTGTCGGGGACGAGGTCCTTGAAGGAATTCGACACCTCGATATAGTAGCCGAACACCTTGTTGTAGCCGATCTTGAGCGTGCGGATGCCGGTTTTTTCCTTCTCGCGCGTTTCAATATCGGCAAGAAGGCCCTTGCCGCCGGAGAGGATCTCGTGCAGGCGATCGACCTCGGCATTGAAGCCCTTGCGGATGAAGCCGCCCTCGCGCACGGAAAACGGCGGCTCGTCCACAAGCGTCTCGCGGATGCGCCGCGCGATGTCGTCGAGCGTGTCAAGCTCGCCGTCTAACTCGCGGAGACGCCCGGATGAAAACGCCGCAAGCTGGGCTTTGACCTCGGCGAGCTTTTCGATGGACGCGCGCAGCGAGGCAAAGTCGCGCCCGCCCGCCGTGCCGTAGGCGATGCGGCCGATGAGCCGCTCCATATCGCTGATGCCGGAGAGGGCTAAAATCAGCTCCTCGCGCGCAACGGTGTTCTTCGTCAGCGCTTCCACCGCGCCCAGGCGGCGCTCGATGGCCGCCACGTCGCGCAGCGGGCGCGTCAGCCACGCGCGCAGGTTTCTTGCGCCCATGGCGGTTTTCGTCTTGTCGAGTACCCAGAGAAGGCTGCCGCGCTTTTCCTTGGCGCGAATGGTCTCCGTCAGCTCGAGATTGCGCCGCGCGGAGAGGTCCAGCTCCATGAAGCGGCCCTGCTCGTAGTATTCTAAATCCTTGATGTAGGAAAGGTCGGTTTTCTGCGTCTCGTGCAGATACGACAAAAGCGCGCCCAGCGCGAGCGCCGCGGCGGAGTTGTTGCGCGGGAGGTTCGCATACGCCTCCTCGCCGAACTGTGCGCGGATGGCCCTCTCGGCCGCTCTGAGCTCAAAGCGGCTTGCCCCGCGCTCGATGGCGCAGGAGAGCCTGTCGTGCAGGTACGACGTGAGCTCCCCGTTTTCCCCGGCCTGCTCGCTCAGCACCGCCTCGGCGGGGGAGAAGCGCGACAGCTCGTTATAAAGATGCTCGAGCCGCTCGGGGCCGGAAAAGGCGGTCACGTGCGTGTGGCCGGTCGTCATATCGCAGAACGCCGCGCCGGCGTTCTGCTCATCCAGGAAAATGCCGCAGAGGAAGTTGCCGCGCCTATCGTCCAGGCACGCGCTGTCGATCACGGTGCCGGGCGTAATGACGCGGATAATGCCGCGCTTGACCAATCCCTTGGCAAGGGCGGGATCCTCGGTCTGCTCGCAGATGGCGACCTTGTAGCCCTTGGCGATGAGCCGGGCGATGTAGGCGTCGCTCGAATGGTAGGGGATGCCGCACATGGGGGTCTGGTCCTCGGCGGACTTGCTGCGGTCGCGCGTGGTGAGCGCGAGGTCCAGCTCGCGCGAGGCGAGCTTCGCGTCCTCGTTGAACATCTCGTAAAAGTCGCCGAGCCGGAAAAAGAGGATCGAATCCTTATTCTGTTCCTTGATCTCCAGATACTGCTTCATCATTGGCGTGATCTCGGCCATGATTCGTCCTCGCTTTCTATCACATCAAAATCAGTCGTTTTTTACAGGGTAAAGGCGGAGCCGGCGGGCATTTCGTCAAGCCGCGCGCCAAGCGTCTTTTTAAGCCTTGCATAGGCTTCCTTCCCCGTGCAGTGGCCGGTGAAATAATGCTTCACGCGGCTCTCGCGCAGCGCTTCGCCCACCGCGTCCACCAGCGCGTCCGGCTCGCTTTTGCCGAGCGAGGGGTTGTAGAGGTGGAAGCCCGCGAACAGCGCGTCCGGTGCCCTGCCGAGCACCTCTTCCGCGCGCTTTAAAATATTCACAACGCCGCGGTGCGCGCAGCCCGCGAAGAGCACCGTTTGGCCGTTTTCGGTCACGAGCAGGTCCTGCTCGTGGCGGAATTCATCCTTCGGGTACTCGTCCCCGATTCTCTCGCGCAGCGTGTCGTTCGCGGCGCTCCACAGCGCACGGCCCGTGACGGCGGAAAAGACCGTCAGCTCCTCGTCGAGCTTCTGCACGCCGTCGCAGAGGACAAAGCGGTCCTCGTAGTTTTTAAGCACCGCGTCCATGCCGATGTAGGCGCACTTTTCCGGCGTGACCACATAATACTGGCCCCAGACGGCCTTCTGCATGTAGACCTTCGCTTGCTTATTGCGCTTTAAGAACGCTTCCAGCCCGCCGCAGTGGTCGTTGTGCGCGTGGGACAAAAAGGCGGTATCGACCTGCGTTAAATCGACGCCGAGCGCCTTTGCGTTGTCGATAAACTGCGCGTCAGGCCCCATGTCGAAAAGAATTTTGTGTCTGTCCGTCTCGATGTACATCGAGAGTCCGTGCGCGCAGGCAATGTCCGCGCGGCAGGTGGTATTCTCCATCAAAATGACGACCTTCATCGGAAAGCCCCCTCCTTTTTTTACTGCTCCGCCGCTTCGCCGTAGAGCGCCCAGGTGTTGCTGTCGGTGATCTTCGCCATGGCAAACGTGCCGATGAGGGACTCGTCTCCCTTCAGGCGCACAAGGCGGTTGCCCTCGGTGCGGGAGGAGAGCGGGAATTCGGGATCGTCGCTCTCGCCGTCCACCAGCACCTTAACGGTCCTGCCGATGTAGGCCGCGTGCTTTTTCGCGCTGATGTCGTTCTGCGCGTTCACGAGCCTGTCGAACCAGACCTGCTTTTCCTCGCGGGAGACGGGGTCGTCCATCTTCGCCGCGGGCGTGCCGGGGCGCGGGGAGAAGATGAAGGTAAAGAGCGCGTCGAACTGCGTCTTTTCCACAAGATCGACGGTCTGCATCGCCTCATTCTCCGTCTCGCCGGGAAAGCCGATGATCACGTCGCTCGTGAGCACCATATCGGGCATGACTTTTCTTGCGTAGGCGATCATCTCTTCGTATTTTTCGCGCGTGTAGGGGCGGTTCATCGCCTTTAAAACGCGGTCATTGCCGGACTGGACGGGAAGGTGCAGCTGCTTTGCAACGTGCCCGCACTTCGCCATCGTGTCGAAAAGCTTGTTGGTCGCGTCCTTCGGCTGGCTCGACATGAAGCGCAGCCAGTAGTCGCCGGGGATCTCATTGATGGCAGAGAGCAGGTCGGCAAAGTCGTAATCGGTATCAAGGTCCTTGCCGTAGCTGTTCACGTTCTGGCCGAGGAGGGTGATCTCCTTGTAGCCTTCGGCGATCAGGCCGCGGCACTCCTCGATGATCTTCTCCGGCTCGCGGCTGCGCTCGCGGCCGCGGACATAGGGCACGATGCAGTACGAGCAGAAGTTGTTGCACCCGTACATGATGCTCACCCACGCGCGCACGCCGCCCTCGCGCACGACGGGCAGGTCCTCGGCGATGCGGCCGTGCTCGTTCTCGATAGAGAACACGCGCTTATTCTTGGTGTATACCTCGTGCAGCAGCTCCGGCAGCCGCCACTCGGCCTGCGGGCCGAGCACGAGATCGACGTGGTGATAGGAATTTTTCACCTTGTCGGCCACGACCTTCTGCTGCGCCATGCAGCCGCACAGGCAGATGATCTGGTCGGGCTTTGCGGCCTTCGTATGGCTGAGACGGCCCAAATGGCCGTAGACGCGCTTTTCCGCGTGCTCGCGGATGGCACAGGTGTTGAGCAGGATAACGTCGGCCTGATTTTCGTCGCGCGTGAGCTCGTAGCCCATCTCGCGCAGCATGCCCATGAGCACCTCGCCGTCGGCCACGTTCTGCTGGCAGCCGAATGTGTCCACCAGCGCGAGCGGCGTGCGCGTGCGCTGGTCGTTCATCTCGCGCATGGCGCGCGTAAATTCCTTCTGGCGCGCGAGCTCCTGCTCGCTGACGATGACTTCTTTACGTTCCAAGGGAAAATTCCTCCCGAATCTCGATAGTTTAGCAATATAGTATATCATGTCCGCGCTTTTGTGGCAAGGCCGCGCCGCCGCTTCCGGCGCGAAAAATCCGCACGGCGCACAAAAGCGGTGACTTTTCCGCACCCGTATGCTATGCTGGGGAAAACCTTGCGCACGACGGAGGACCTCTTATGGCGGCGTTTTATCAAAAATTTCTGCGAAAATCCATCGACCTGTCTTCCCTCGGCGTGATGCGCCGGGAGGACAACGATCCCTATTTCTGCACGCCGAAGGGCGCTTCCATCTTCGGCTGGGCCGGGGTGGACGGCATCCACTTCTGCTTTGTGCGCGGCTTCGGCGAGACGGTCTTTGCCGTGAGCCCGATGAACGGCGGAAAGGACTGCGTGCACGTGATCGCGCGCGATTTTGCCGACTTTCTGCGCCTGCTTCTCGCGGCCGGCGGCAGCGCGGCGCTCGAGCAGGTGTGGCAGTGGGATGAGGCGCAGTTCGACGCCTTCCTTGCCGAAAATCCGCCGTCGGACGAGCAGCGGGCGGTGCTCTCGCAGATCTCCACAGCCTTTTCCCTCGCGCCGATGGAAAAGCCGTGGCAGTACCTGCACGGGCTGCAGGCGGAGTCCGATCTCAGCAGGCTCAAATTCACCGAGGATTTTTACGACCCCAAAATGAACGGCGGCGCGCCCGAGCAGAAAGAGGTCTGGAAGGTCTATTTTGACGGCAGCTTCTGGGGCCATCACGGGCGCGGGCGCGCGGGCCGGGAGGTCCCCATCGAAAAATGGTTTTCCTGGGCGGGGCGCGAGTGGTTCGTGCTGTCTGTCTACGTCTGCGCGAAGGGCCTTGTCATGGACTTCTGCCTGCGCGCGGACGCTTCCGCGCTGCGCGATTTCACGAAAAAGTGGGGGATCGATCCTGAAAGCGGCGAGCCCATCGACTTCACGTGCGACGAGCGCGCGCAGATGGAGCGCGAGCACCCGCTCGGCCTCGGCGTTTCCCCCGTTCTTACGCTGAACGGCGCGGCGCTCCGTTCGACCCACGGCTGCAGCGTCGTTTTCCTGCCGGACCAGCCCGGCTATTGCGCCGACGCGGAAGCCGCCATGGCGCACTACAGCCTTGACCGCACGTATGGCTGGAGCATCCGCCGCGCGGCGTTCCCGTTTGTCACGAAGCGCGCGCCGAAGATAGGGTCGCTTTCCGTCACGATGACGGCGGACGAGGTGCGCGTTCCCGGCCCGCGCTTCCGCGCGGACAAGGCAGGCGATACCTTCGCCTTTTCCTACCGCGGCACGGACTATGTCCTCACCGTGCAGGAGGTCGAGCCGCAGACGCTGCCGCGCGAGCGGCTGCACCTTGACCCGGACTTCGACTATCCGACGCATTTCACGGCTATCAGTTACACACTCACGCCCGAGCCGCCGGAAAACTCGATTTTCGTCGAGGACAGTGCCGAGAGTGACCGCCCGCACCAGGTCAAACGCGAGACCGCTTCCTTTGGGCCTGAGGCGCAGAATGATTTCTGCGTCGGCATCATCGGCGGCGCAGACGGGCCGGTCGCCATCGTTGTGGGCGAAGCGGCGCAGGGGAAGCTCCACGCCGCGTGCTCGTCGCTGCACTTTGAAGCGGCGGAGCGAATCGAATGGCGCATGGTGTTCCGCGAAATCCCGTATGACGCGGAGACGTTCGAGCTTTTATGACTTACTTCTTCTGTGACCGGCGGTACTCCGTCGGCAGCACGCCGTAGGCCTTGTGAAATTCTGTTGAAAACTTGCTCTGGCTCTCATAGCCGACGGCGCGGGCGACCTGCGCCACACTCTCGTCGCCCTCGATGAGCAGCCGCGCCGCATACTCCATGCGGTGCTCGCGGATGTGGGAGGCAAGCGAGCTGCCGTAGACGGATTTGAAGAGCGCCTTCATCGTCGAGGGGTTCATCAGGAATTTTTTCGACAGCTTCTCGATCGTCATGCGGCTGTCGAGATGCTGCGTGAGATAGTCGTGTACGGCGCGGATGGTCTCCATCTGCTCGCTCGTGCCGCCGCCCTCGTGCACCTCCGCATCGAGCGGGGGCAGGTGCGGCGCACTGGCGGCGGCCCGGCTCTCCTCCTCGGGGCAGGAAATTTCCATCGTGCGCTCAATCATGCGGTGCAGGAGCTGGGCCTGCTCGGTCTCGGCGGCGCGGTAGTAGACCTCCTTTCCCACGCGGCGCGAAACGATCAGCCCGCTCTCGCGCAGCTGCCTTAAATGGTGCGAGACCGCGGGCGAGCTCATCCCCACCATCGTCGAGAGGTCGATCACGCACTCCTCGCAGTGGCACAGCAGCCAGAAAATGCGCACGCGGCTGCTGTCGGACAGCTGCTTGAAGATGTCCGCGACGGTCTGGAAGCCGCCGACGTTTTCCACCGATTCGTGCAGCTGCGCCATGGTCTGCTCCGGCTCGTGCTGGTGGGGCAGGCGCAGTTCCTCCATAGATGTCTCATCCTTTCTTATAGGGCCGCGGGCGCGGCGCTCTCCCGTTTGGAAATTCTTTTCGCCCGAACGGAAGAGACGTTATTGCGGCCCTTGACTTTTTCCTTCACGGACAGTATAGTACGGTCATCAAGATTAAACAAGCACTTAATCGTTAAATATTTGATGCCGAAAAGGAGAAAATACCATGAAAAAGACCTATCAGATCGAAGTGGACTGCGCCAACTGCGCCAACCTCATGGAAGAGGCCGCCAAAAAGACCGAGGGCGTCGCCGACGCCGTCGTGAACTTCATGACCCAGAAGATGACCGTCGAGTTCGCCGAGGGTCAGGACCCCAAGGCCGTGATGAAGGCCGTCCTCAAAAACTGCAAGAAGGTCGAGGACGACTGCGAGATCTACCTGTAAGACCGCGTCACCGCCTGCCGCCCCGGACGAATGCGCCGGGGCACTTTTTTGAAAGGAGGTCATTTTGATGACGAAAAAGCAGAAAAAAATGCTCTGCCGCATTCTCATTGCGGCGGCGCTGTTCCTGATCGCGAAGTTCGCGCCGCTGCCGATGCTTGTCTCCACGCTGCTCTACGCCGTCTCCTACGTCACCATCGGCTACGACATCCTGCGCAAGGCATGGAAGGGCATCCGCAACCATCAGGTGTTCGATGAGAACTTTCTGATGGCCGTCGCCACGATCGGCGCGATCGCGCTGGCCATCTATCAGAAGAGCGGCGACTACGACGAGGCCGTGGCCGTCATGCTCTTCTACCAGATCGGCGAGCTGTTCCAGAGCTACGCCGTCGGCAAGTCGCGCCGCAACATCACGGCGCTGATGGACATCCGCCCCGACTACGCCAACATCGAGCGCGGCGGCAGGCTCGAGCAGGTCGATCCCGACGAGGTCTCGGTCGGCACGGTGATCGTGGTCCAGCCGGGCGAGAAGGTGCCGCTCGACGGCACGGTCGTCGAGGGCACGTCCACGCTCAACACCGCGGCGCTGACGGGCGAGAGCCTGCCGCGCGACGTGATGGCGGGCGACGAGATCATCAGCGGCTGCATCAACATGACGGGCGTTCTGAAGATCAGAACCACGAAGGCCTTCGGCGAATCCACGGTGTCGAAGATCCTCGAGCTTGTGGAAAACTCCAGCTCGCACAAGTCCCGCTCGGAGAACTTCATCTCCCGCTTTGCGCGCGTCTACACGCCCGCCGTGTGCTACGGCGCGCTGGCGCTCGCGATCCTGCCCCCGCTTGTGAACCTGCTGATGGGAAATGCCGCCGCGTGGGGCGTCTGGGTCTACCGCGCGCTCACGTTCCTTGTCATTTCCTGTCCCTGCGCGCTGGTCATCAGCATCCCGCTGAGCTTTTTCGCGGGCCTTGGCGGCGCGAGTCACGAGGGCATCCTCATCAAGGGCTCGAACTACTTAGAGGCCCTGTCCAAGACGAAGGTCGTCGTGTTCGACAAAACCGGCACGCTCACGCAGGGCGTGTTCGAGGTCACGGGCGTGCACCACAGCCCCATGGAGGACCACAAGCTGCTTGAATACGCGGCGCTCGCCGAGTGCGCGTCCTCGCACCCGATCAGCAAGAGCCTGCAGAAGGCCTGCGGCGCGGCGCTCGACCGCTCGCGCGTGACGAACATTGAAGAGCGCAGCGGCCGCGGCGTGGTCGCGACGGTCGATGGGCACAGCGTCGCCGCGGGCAACGGCAAGCTCATGGACGAGCTTGCCGTGAAGTGGCAGGAGTGCCGCAGCGTCGGCACGATCGTCCACATGGCCGTGGACGGCCGGTACGCCGGTCACATCGTCATTTCCGACGTGGTCAAGAGCGACGCGCGCGACGCCATCGCGGCGCTCAGGCGCGCGGGCGTTAAAAAGACCGTCATGCTCACGGGCGATATCAAGAAGGTCGCCGAGCATGTGGCACAGGAGCTGGGCGTGGACGAGGTCTATTCCGAGCTGCTCCCCGGCGACAAGGTCGCGCAGGTCGAGCACCTGATCGGCGAAAAGGCGGAGGGCAACTGCCTCGCCTTCGTCGGCGACGGCATCAACGACGCGCCCGTGCTCTCCCGCGCGGATATCGGCATCGCCATGGGCGCGATGGGCTCCGACGCCGCCATCGAGGCCGCCGACGTGGTGCTCATGGACGACGATCCGATGAAGATCGCCAAGGGCATCCAGATCTCGCGCAAGTGCCTGCGCATCGTGCACGAGAACATTGTATTCTCCCTCGGCGTGAAGCTCACGTGTTTGCTTCTCGTCGCCATCGGCATTGCGAACATGTGGATGGGCATCTTCGCCGACGTCGGCGTGATGGTCTTGGCGGTGCTCAATGCGATACGCGCATTGAGCACTTCAAAAAACTGACGGTGTCAGTTTTTTGAGCAGGATTTCACTGCGCTCAGCGCACGCGCCAAAGGCGCGCACGTTCGCTCCGTGCAGAGTGTTTTTGGGCACGCACATGTCGTTCCAAAAAACGATTTGAATTTATTTGCGCCGTGCGCGGCGCAAAGTCTGCGACGCTTTTTGACAACAGCTTCTATACGAAAAAGGACGGCTTTGGCCGTCCTTTTTCGCCGTGTTGCAATCGTTCTCTCTTTTTCGTATAATGGAGAAAAAACGTTTTGGAGGATACCGTCATGAAGGTCAGCGTCATCCAGATGAACATGCGCTCGCTTGAGAGCGCGGCGAATTTTGACCGCGCCGAAGCGCTTATCCGCCGCGCGGCGGAGGGCGCGCCGGACGTCATCGTTCTGCCCGAGACGTGGAACACCGGCTTCATGCCGGAAGGCGATCTCGCCGCGGCGTGCGATGAGAATGCCGCAGCCGTGCGCGCACGGTTTTCGCCGCTCGCGCGCGAGCTGAACGTCAATCTTGTCGCCGGCAGCGTGTCGAACCAGCGCGGCGGGAAAATTTTCAACACCGCCTGCGTCTTCGACCGCGCGGGCGCGTGCATCGCCGAGTATGACAAGACCCATCCCTTCACGCCCATGGGCGAGCACGAGGTCTACACCCCCGGCGACCATCTCGTCACCTTCACGCTCGACGGCGTGCGCTGCGGCCTTCTCATCTGCTACGAGGTGCGCTTTCCCGAGCTGTGGCGCACACTGGCGCTGCGCGGCGCGCAGGTCATATTCCTGCCCGCCCAGTGGACCGCCGCGCGGCAGTACCACTGGGAGACGCTCACCGCCGCCCGCGCGATCGAAAACCAGCTGTTCGTGGTCTCCTGCAACGCCTGCGGCGAGCGCGGCGGCGTGCGCTACGGCGGCTTTTCGCGCATCATCGACCCGCTGGGCACCGTCCTTGCGCAGGGAAGCGGGGAGGAGGAGATCGTCTCCGCCGGTCTGGATCTTTCCTGCATCGCGCCGCTGCGCGCCAGCGTCCCCGTCTTTCACGACAGAAGGCCCGCGCTCTACCGGCTGTAGGGATTAAAAAAGAGGACGGCGGCTGGCCGTCCTCTTTTTTCAGGTGCTTAGTCCTCCTCGCGGAACACAAATCCGTTCTCGTCCGCCTTTTCAATGACGGCGAGAGCCTTGTAGGGGATGCCGCTCGCGCGGAAGCGGTCGCCGCCGCCCTGGAAGCCCTTTTCCACGGCGATGCCGATGCCCTCGAGCTTTGCGCCCGCGGCGTTGACGATATCGACAAGGCCCTGCACGGCAAAACCGTTGGCCATGAAGTCGTCGATGATAAGGACATGGTCGTCCGCGTTCAGCCACTCCTGGGAGACGAGCAGCGTGACCTTTTTCTTGTAGGTGTAGGAAAACACCTCGCTCTGGTAAAGGCCGCTTTCGATGTTGTCGCTCTTGGCCTTCTTGGCGAAGAGCATGGGCACGCCGTACTTCTGCGCGCAGACGGTCGCGAGCGCGATGCCGCTGGCCTCCGCCGTCAGCACGACGGTGATCTTGCTGGTGTCAAAATACTTGGCGAACTCGTCTGCGATGTCCTCGAGCAGACGGGTATCGACGCGGTGATTGAGAAATCCGTCGACCTTGACGATATTGCCGGGCAAAACTCTGCCCTCGCGGCGGATGCGATCCTGAAGCAGCTGCATGGAATACCCTCCTGAATGGAATTTCTGAATTGATGGTAACTCCCATTAAACAGGATTTTTGTGCAGAATGCAACACGGCAACTTTGACAAGAATTTGATCTTTTTTTGGTCCTTTCCGTCTATTCCGGCGACAAAGGGGCGTTTATCCCTGCTTTTGTATCGTTTTGGCAAAGCCCGCGGCAAAAAGCCGCCCGGCGTTGACGGCCTCCTCGAGCGAATTGCCCGCCGTGCCGACCTCGACCAGAAGCGAGCCTGTGGTCTTGAACTGGTTGTAGCGCGAGTTTCGCACGGCGATGGGGCGCATGAGCGTGGGGTAGTCCGCATAGAGCGTTTCCTGCACGGCGCAGGCAAGCTTCAAATTCTCGCGCCAGTGGTCGTGGCTCAGTCCTCCGCCGTTCGAGCCGATGACGAATTCGAGCTGCGCGGCGTTTTTATCCTCGCCGCAGAGGAGCTTGAACTGGTTGCCGCTTGCGTCCTGCACCGCGTCGCGGTGCACGTCGAGCACGAACGAGATCGTCGGGTATTTCGCAAGGTAGTCCTCGATGGCCCTGAGCGAGCGGTCGTAGGAGCCGGAATAGCTCGGGTAATCGTAGAGCGTGCGGTCGTGCACGACGCCGATGCCCGCGGCGGTGAGCACCTGCTCCATCTCATCGCCGATGCGGACCATGTTGCAGCGCGTATCCGTCGTGCGGAAGGTGTCGGACGCCTCGTATTCAGACCCCGCGGGCATGGTGTAGCTCTCGGTCGCGTGGGTGTGGAGAATGAGCACCTGCGGCCCCGCGGCCCCGAGCGACGCGGCGTAGGCACCGTCGAGCATGGACGCGTCCAGCGCCGCGTCCGAGCCGTTGTTGATGTACACATTCCCATACACCGTGTAACCCGAGGGGTCGGAGGGCCTGAGCGTGCGCGCCGCCACGCCGTTTTCCGTCACAACCAGCTCGCCGCTGGTCACGGGCTGGGAGAGCACCGTGTTCTCCTCCTCGTCCTGTCCGTCCTGCGCGGTCTCGTCCGGCGGCTGCTCCAGCTCCGCCGACCACGCCTGCGCGACGCTCGCTTCCCCCGCGCGCAAAAGCGGCGTCATGCGCAGCGCCAGCGCCGACGGCGCGCTGAGCGCGTCCGTTCCCGCGCCGCCGCGCTCCCATTCAAGCAGCATCACGCTCACGCCGCTGCCCCGGCGCAGCGCCCGCAGGGCCGAGCGCGCGTCCTTTGCCGGGGCCGTCACGCCCACGCCCCACAGCGTCGCCGCCGCGAGCGAGAGCGAGCAGATCGTGCGCGCCGCCCGTCTTGTCCGGTTCTTCTGCATCGTTCCTCACCTCTTGTCCCCATCCTATGCGCCCTGCGCTTAGGATAGACCGCTTGCATTTCCCGCCGCGGCGTGGTATCCTTGGGGCAGAGGAAAAAAGCTCATATAATTTCGCTTATTTGGCGCGAAAGTTTCTACGGGGCCGCCGAAAGGTCCTGCTATGGGTGTTTCTTCGAAGGGAAGCTTCGAAGGGACACTTTTTTCTTTTGCTATTTTCCAAAAGGAGTGATTTTCATGAAGATCCTCAAGGGCCACCTCGTCGCCGCGCCTACGCTCGGCGCGCTCGACATCACCGAGCACGGCTGCCTTGTGCTCGACGATAGCGGCAGCATTTTGAGCGTTGAAACGTCCGTGCCGCAGCACGCCGACGCGGAGATCATCGACTACGGCGAGAGCCTCATCATGCCGTCGTTCGTCGATATGCACCTGCACGCGCCGCAGTATCCCATGCTCGGCATGGGCATGGACCTGCCGCTGATCGACTGGCTCAACACCTACACCTTCAAGACCGAAGCGCGTTTTCAGGACACCGGTTATGCCCGCCGCATCTACCGAAAGCTCGCAAGCGACCTCATCACGAGCGGCACGACGCGCGTGTGCATGTTCTCGTCCCTCCACACGGACGCGACGCTCATTCTGATGGAGGAGCTTGAACGGGCGGGCGTGACGGGCTATGTCGGCAAGGTCAATATGGACCGGAACGGCAGCCCGGAGCTCCAGGAAACGACCGGGCAGTCCAAGCGCGAAACGCTGCGCTGGCTCGAGGAATGCAAGCGCTTCCAGACCGTCAGACCCATCCTGACGCCGCGCTTCACCCCCTCGTGCACGGATGAGCTGATGCGCTGGCTGGGTGATCTCGCGCGCGAGCGCGGGCTGTACGTCCAGTCGCACCTGTCCGAAAACACCGGCGAGATCGCCTGGGTCAAGGAGCTCTGCCCCGCGTGCAAACAGTACTGGGAGAGCTACGACCGCGCGGGCCTCTGGAACGACCACACCGTCATGGCCCACTGCGTCCACTCCGACGAGCGCGAGCGCGAGGCCATGCGAGAGCATGGCGTTGTGACCGCCCACTGCGCGGGGTCGAACATCAACATCTGCTCGGGCGTCGCCCCGGTGCGGACGCTGCTGCGCGAGGGGAACCTCGTCACGCTCGGGTCCGACATCGCCGGCGGAGCGCTGCTCGCGATGAACAAGGTCATCACCATGTCCATCCGCGCGTCGAAGTTCCGCCACATGCAGACCGACGGCAGAGATGAATTCCTGACCGTGGAGGAGGGCTACTATCTCGGCTCCACGGCGGGGCACGAGTACTTCGGCGGCCACGGCAGCTTCACCCCCGGCGACAGGCTCCACGCCATTGTGGTGGACGACTCCGACTTTACCGAGTCCGCCCATCCACTCACGGTGCGCGAGCGCTTCGAGCGCGCGATCTACATGATGCACCGCCGCAACATCGCCGCCGTCTGGTCCGAGGGAAAAAACGTCGTTCGCTGAGCGCAAAAGGGGAGGGGGCGCGCCCTCTCCCCTGATTTTTCGGGAAAACTTGAAATTTTTTCGGACAACCTATTGACAAATCCCTCCTTCATTTGGTATAGTAGCTTCTGTCCTGTCGAGCAGGAATATTTGGCGGCATAGCTCAGCTGGCTAGAGCATGCGGTTCATACCCGCAGTGTCCCCGGTTCAAATCCAGGTGCCGCTACCAGATGCACGGGATGCGAAAGCATCCCGTGTCTCATATGGCCCGTTGGTCAAGTGGTTAAGACACGGCCCTTTCACGGCTGTAACATGGGTTCGAATCCCGTACGGGTCACCACCTTTATATGGAGGCTTAGCTCAGCTGGTTAGAGCGCCTGCTTCACACGCAGGAGGTCACTGGTTCGAGTCCAGCAGTCTCCACCAAAGGAAAAAGAGACGACTTGCGTCGTCTCTTTTTTTGCGTTTTAGGGTCTTTACTTCTCCTGCACCCGTTTGCCGCTGATGTGCTCGATCGTGATGCGGAACATCTGCACGGCCTTTCCGGACGCGGCCACCTCGTCGTCCACCATCTGCTCGGTGGGGTAGTACTTCATGGCGAATTTTTTGCACAGCTCGAGCGTTTCGTTCCGGTCCGCGATAAGGCCGCAGCGGCCAAAGACAACGGCGCTCTCCAAAAACGGCGCCCACGCCTCGTCCGCGCGTTCCACCTGCTCGCCGCCGATCACGGTGAAGCAGACCTTGTCGCACGCTTTCAGCGCGTCCACCTTGTGTCCCGAGCGCGCGCCGTGGAAAAGGATCTCCTGCTTCTCCTCGTCATAGAGGAAATTGATCGGTACGGCGTAGGGGTAGCCGTCGTCGCCGCAGACTGCCAGCACGCCGCGGCGGGCCGTGTGCAGAAGCGCCTTTGCCCTCTCGGGGCCGGTCTCGTTTTTCTTCTTTCGAACGGGTCTGAACATCGCGCGTCCTCCTTTGATCTGTTTTTCGTTTTTTGCGCTGCTTTTATTATACCGCTTCCGCGCGGAAGGTCAATCCGTTCCGCGCGACAGGAAAAGGCCCGGGGCTTCCGCTCCGGGCCTTCATTTTTTAACGATTTACTTGAGCTTCATCGGCGTGAGGGCAAGGTAATCGTCCAGTGTGCCGTCGTGCAGGCAGCAGTCGATGATCTCGCGGCCCAGCGGGTCAAGATCGTCGGAGACGAACTGCTGGAGCTGCTCTTTGAAGAAGTCGGTCAGGATCTTCGCACCCGCGTCGTAGCCCACGGCGCCGAGCTTGGACTGCGTCTCGGGCCGCAGGAAGGTCTGACGCACGAATTGACCGTCGAGCTTCATCTCGTCGAGCGCGTAGCCGAACAGCGGGCAGCGCGCGGGGACCAGATGCTTGGCGCGCACAAAGCCCAGATGGCGGGCAAGGTACTCGCGCGAGAGCCATTCGCCCATGAAGCCGACATGGTACGCGCCGATGTGCTGGTTAGGGATGAGCACGTTCGTCGTCTTGGGCGCGGACATGATCTGTTCAAGCAGAAGATTGGCCTGCGTGACCTTGAGACCCGTGGCAAACGGCCAGTAGGAGCCAACGCCCTCGGCCTTGAGGCCGCTGCCTGCGTTCGTATCGGCGATGGAGGGGTTCTTGAACCCGCGCGGGGAGATCAGTCTCCACAGCCACGCGATCGACTGCGGCACGATCTGGAGCATGCCCATCACGCCGTAGTTCGGGTCCTTGGCCGTGCTCGGCGGCATGCGCACGCCGAAGCTGCGCACATCGACCTCGATGGGCACGGTATCGGGCACGATGTTATCGACCATCCTGCGCGGCAGGATGACGCGCGGGTTGGAGCAGGGCTTGCCGTTGGATTCGATGACGTGCTCCCAGATGAGGCACGTCGCGCCGGGCGTGCCGTCCATGTTGAAAAACACCAGCGGCTCGCTGGGGTGGATGCAGATGCGCTCATAGAGCGGGCTGTTGCCGTAGGCGTTCACGCCGTCCATGCGGAGGAACCACCCGTCCTCAGCGTCGAGGATGCGGAGCTTGCCGCTTTCTGGGTCCTGAAAGCTCTTGAGGGCGCAGGCCATATCGTCCGCGATGGGGCGGATCTTGCAGCTCTCGGTGAGCGTCATGTAATATTTTTCGCCTGTGACCGTATGCGTGCCGATGAGCAGCCTGTCGTCGTCCTCGCGGTGGAAGTCCTCGAGCATCTCGCTCTTGCCGCCGCCGGACGCGCCCTCGTGCATAAAGACGATCTCGTTTTCATACGGCGTTTCGACCATGGCTGCGCTCGTATGGCAGCAGACCCAGCCCTCCTGCTCGCCGATGTCGAGAAGGAGTGAGAAAACGCCCTTCTTGGCGCTCGGGCCGGGGTAGAGGTTATAGGCCCAGACCTCGTGGAGCTCCTTCGAGCGGTTGTGGACCACGACCTGCTTGCCGTCAAAATGCGTATGACGGAAGGGGGGCGCGACGAAAATGATGGCGCGCGGCTTGTAGTTATCGGGAATGTCGGCAATGCTGACAAAGCCCTGCATATCCGCAAGCGAGAGCGCAAAGAACGCCGCGTTCATCGGGCAGACCATCAGGCTCGGGTAGCCGTGGCCGTTCGGACCTGCGGAAAACGGCAGCATGATGATCTGCTGCTTGGAGAGCCAGTCGAGCGTCTCCTGGCGGAGCGTGGAGAATTCATAGCCGAAGCGGTCCTTGAAGCGCGGCTTGTCGGTGGGCAGGTCGTCGCCGATGGCCATGCTGTTCGGGTCGCGGCGGCGCATATAGTCCTCCATGAAGTTCACGACACAGCCGTTCTTGCAGCGAACGACCTCCGCTTCCTTCACCGTGCCCTTGCCCTCGATGGGATAGACCACGTCGTAGCGGGAGGTGTGGGTCGGGCCGTAGGCCATTTCCTGCAGCTCTTCCTTGGTTTCGGCGTAGGCGATGCACTTGCACTTTTTCAGCGCGGCAGCGACTTCCGGCGCGAGGTCAAATTTCTCAAAAAATCGATCGGTGTACATGCTGCTCCTCCTTTATTTTTTGGCTGCGCCCGATGGCGCGGGGCATTATCCGCGGCAGGCGGCAATGATGGCGGCAAAGTCTGCGGCCTTGAGCGCCGCGCCGCCGATGAGCCCGCCGTCGATGTCGGGCTGGGAGAGAAGCTCGGCGGCGTTGCCGGGCTTCATCGAACCGCCGTACTGGATCGTCAGGCCCTCCGCCGCGGCGTCGCCGTACAGCTCGCGCACGGTCGCGCGGATCATGGCGCAGACCTCCTCGGCCTGTGCGGCGGTGGCGGTCTTGCCCGTGCCGATGGCCCACACCGGCTCGTAGGCGACGATCAGCTGCGCGATCTTCTCCGCGCTCACGCCGCCGAGGGCGATCTTGAGCTGGGAGCGGATGACCTCATCCGTCACGCCCTGCTCGCGCTGCGTCTCGGTCTCGCCGACGCAGAGGATGGCCGTCAGGCCCGCGTCCAGCGCGGCGGTCAGGCGCTTGTTGACGGTCTCGTCCGTCTCGCCGAAGTACTGGCGGCGCTCACTGTGGCCGACGATGACGTGCGTCACGCCGAGGGCGCGGAGCATATCGGTGCTGATCTCGCCGGTGTAGGCGCCGCTTTGCGCAAAGTGGACGTTCTGCGCGCCGACCTGGATGCCGCTTCCAGCGGCAGCGTCACAGGCGGCCTGCAGGTTGGTGAACGGCGGGCAGACGACGACCTCGCATGCCTTGCAGTCCGCCGCGACCCTGATCTCTTCGATCAGCGCGGTGGTCTCCGGCGCGGTCTTGTTCATCTTCCAGTTTCCTGCGATCACGGTTTTACGGTTCGAGTTCATTTTTATGTTACCCCTTTCTCTTTCCTTCTTCAATCGGATCTCGGCGCGCTGCGGCCCGGATCCATCTGAAAGTGCCGCACATTTGCGTTAGTTGTTGCAAACGAATGGTACATTTGGTACTACTTTGAATTATAGCCTTGCCCGCGCAAAAATGCAAGACTAATTTTCTCCTTTTGCATTTTGATGCGGCGCAAGGGCCGCGGAGACGTGCTCCGCGGCCCTTTTGGGAGGATCATGAAGAAGCTTTTTTACTTTGCCGCGCGGTAGAGGAAGGTGACGATCTGGGCGCGCGTGCAGTCGCTCGCGGGGGAGAACGCCGTATCGCTCGTGCCGGTGGTCACGCCCGCGTTGACGGCCCATTGGACGGCTTCGGCGTAGAACGCGTCCGCCTTCACGTCGGTGAAGGCGTTCGTGCCCTCGGCCTTGGGCGCGCCCGCAGCTCTCCACTGGAAGGTGACGGCCTGGGCGCGCGTCACGTTTGCGTCGGGCGAGAAGGTCGTGGCGCTCGTGCCGGTGGTGATGCTCTGCTCCACGGCCCAGGCAACGGCCTTTTCATAGTATGCGCCGCTCTTGACGTCGGTGAAGACGGTAGAGGTGGACTTCGGCTCGGGGGAACCGGCGGCTCTCCACAGGAAGGTGACCATCTGGGCGCGCGTGCAGCTCGCGTTGGGGGAGAAGGTGGCCGCGCTCGTGCCGGAGGTCACGCCGTTTGCGATGGCCCAGGCGACGGCGTCGGCATAGTAGGCGTCGTCGGCAACATCGGTGAAGGGCAGGGACGCAGAGCCGTCGTAGTTCTCATTGCTCAGCACGGAGGAGAAGAGGAAATTGCTGATAAAGGCATACTCGTCTCTCTGGTGGACCTTATTGGTCAGGGAGTTGGCAAAGAGGACAACGTTCATACCGTTTTCCTGATAGGCAAAGCCCTGCACGCCGCCGTTCATATAGGCCTTGAAGCCCGCGGCGCGCTCGTCGGTATTGGTGGGGATGAAGCCCTCGGTGGGCGTTCTGGTCTTGTCGGATTTGACGAGGACCGTCGCGCCGGAGGGGAGCTTGGAGAAGAAGCCCAGTCCGTAGGCATAGAGGATGCTGTCTCCGTCAAGGGCATAGCTCGCGTTGACGAGGGTCTTGCTGGGGTAAACGACGGGGGTCAGGCAGTCCATCGCGCCGTCCAGCTCGGTGTATTCCACACCGGAGATAAGACTGGACGCATCAGAGGCGGCAGAGTAGCTGTAGCCGATATAGGGCAGGCCGTTCTTCACGGCGGTCCTGGCTTCGGCATTGAGCTTCGTCGCGCCGGCGGCGGCATCCGCCTGCGTCACATCGGTGGTCGTGGCAAAGCCCATGAGGCTCATGGCGGCGTTATCGTAGTTCCAGCCGGCGCTCTGGCTGATCTGAGGAGTGTAGGCAAAGCCCTTGGTGCTCTCGGCAGGCGTGCCGGAAACATAGACGGTGGGGGACTTGGTGATGATCTTGGCCTTCACGCTCGTCTTATCCGCGCCCCCGGCGGTGAGCAGGTACTTGTCCGCAACGCTCTGGTAGTCGGCATAGGAGCAGATGAAGTCGCCCATGTGATCGCCCGCGGTGATCATGCCGACGGTCTTGCCGGCCTTCAAAAGCTCGTTGACGGCGGCGGTGGAAGCCTCGGAGACGTTGGAGATGATGACGTCCTTGTTCTTCTCGCCCGTGAAGCAGGAAGTCAGCGCCTTGGTGTAGGCGAGGGCATCGTCGTGGTCCATATCGCTGCCGCAGACGGCGGCGATGGTCTTGTAGGCGGCGGGCTCGGCCACGGTGACCATGTCGAAGCCGCGCGTTTCGTTGAAGGAGGTGATGCCCTCGGAGTAGAGGACGGTCCAGCTGTTGATGAGCGTGCCGTCATAGAGCGCGCCGTTGGCGACGGAGCGCTTGGCCTGATACATCGAAACGATCATCGTACCGGCGGGATAGGTGACGCCGTCATAGGTGAATTCCTTCTCGGTCACGCTGACCTTGACGTCGTTTCTCGTGAGCCACTCCATCATGTCGGCCGCGGCCTGGAGATTGGTCTGGTTCTTGCCGTCGAGGGGGATGATGTAGCACTCGGGATAAAAGTTGCCGTTCTGGTCCTTGCCGGTGTACTCCGGACGGAAGAGCTCCATCTCCGCGCCCTCAACATCGTTCTGGTCGCACAGCCACTGGCCGACGAGCTCGTAGGCGTCGGAGTTCAGGTTGTGCACGCCGCGCTGATAAATGGTGACCTGGGATTCAAGGTAGGAAAGCTTCTCGGCGGCGACGTATTCAGCCTGGCCGAGGATGCCGTACTGCACGGCCTGCGCGGTCTCGTCGCAGTAGGCGGGCAGCTCAACGGTGTAGGACACGGTGCCGTGGAGCATGGCGAACTGGGGGGTGTAGCTGGTGGACATATCGTCCCAGGGATCTTCCCAGTAGGTCTCGGTGCCGTTGCCGGTGTAGCTCAAATAGTCGCGCTGGGGGATAACATAGCTGTTGTAGCCGTCGTTGTTGGCAGCTGCCGCGATACCGAGCGCTTCGCCGCCGCCGATGAGGTGGTTGGCGAGCAGGTCATACTCAAAGTTCGGCTCGTGCGGGGGATCGCAGGGCTCGCACTGGAAGGCCTGAACACGGCCGTGGAACTCGGCGAACGACATGGGGTTGAAGGCAGCGATGAGCTGCTGCATGTTGGCCGTTTCGCTCGTGGTCTGGAAGGAGTTGTCACGGTTGAGGTCGTAGCCGTTGGTGGAGTGTCTCGTGAGGTAGGTACGTCCGTCTACGTTCTCCTCGGGCACGAGGATGAAGAACACGTCGGAGAGCAGCCCGCTCTTAACGTTCACGGTGTTTTCCTCCACCGTATAATACGTTTCAAGATCGACCTTGCCAGACTTGCCGTTGTTGCCGGCCGTCAGATAGCCGAGGTAGCTGGCCTTATCCTTGACAAGGTCGGGGATGGCGGTGCTGCCGCTCTCACCGACGGGGCCCATCTCCTTGGCCAGCTCCTTCTCGCCCTCGGCGGTGAAGCCGGTGAGCGTCTTATAGTCGATGGTCTTTTCGCTCGTGATCATCTTGGCGAAATCGAGCACGCCGTCGGTGGCGGCGACCTCATTGGAGTGGATGTTGGAGTACATCACGGGAACGCGGATATCGTCGAGCTCACCGGCCTTGATCTGGGCAAGCACGGCGTCGGGATCGCTCTCGGCCTTATCGGTCAGGGCGAGCCACTTCGTCACGCTCGCCTTGCTGTCGGCCACGATCAGATAGGGCATGTCACGGCCCGCGGTGGACTGGCCCATGGAGAACTTTTCCACATACAGGCCGTTCTTCTTGCCCGCCGCCACGATCTCGTCGAGCTGCTTGTAGATCTCCCACATGGTATTGAAGTTTTCATACGGGGCGACCTTGACCGGGGCGGAGCCGGCGGTCTTGCCGCTCACCGAGACGGTAAGATCAAAATAGCCGCAAAGGTCGATATAGTAGCCGCCGTTGGTATGGGGCACGCTGTAGTCCACAGACGTCGTGCCGGTTCTGCGGTTGGTGGAGTAGAAGTAGTTGTTCACATGGAAGGAAACGTCGAGCACGGTCTTACCGTTTTTCTCATTCGCCGTCAGCTTGACGTCCGTGAACTGCTGCCCGCCGCCCTCGGTCTTCCAGTCGGCAAGCGGGCCGCCGGCGTAGGCGTAGGGGAACAGCTCCTCGTTCACATAGGGGCGGGAATCGTCGCGCAGGAGCGATAGCTCCACCGTGCCGGCGGTGACGGCGGCGGCGAGCGCATCCTTGCTCATGCCGGAGACGGGGATGGAAAGGGAGACGTCCTTGCCGTCCTCATCCGTGACGAGGGTGATGGCCGCGTCCACGGCGAACTGCGTGCCGAGGAGCGCATCGTCCTTGGGGTTCATGTCCTGGCAGCTCACGGCGGACGCGGACGTGACCGCGAGCGAGAGCGTCATCACCAGGGCCATCAGCAGCGAGAGCGCCTTGCTGACGGTTTTCGGATAATGTTTCATGTTTTCTTCCTCCCGGATGGTCTGACCCGCCGCACACAGCACGGCGGTTTGAAATGATGGTCTTAGTGTACATCAATAAAAATACATAGTCAACAGAATAATCATCCAGCTTGCGACAAATTTATGACGCCACTTTGGATATTTCTTCATCACTTTTCACAAAAGCGCCCGTGAGACGGCGGTTGCGCGCAGAGGGCGGCGGATGTTTTTCGCATATATCCGTAATTTTATACAGTCGGGCCGTTTTCCGCGCGGCGATTGCAAACGCGCGCGGCAGGGGGTATAATAGGAAAAGATTTTTCTTGGGGAGGGACCTCTATGCGGCTGCAAGGCGCGATCTTTACCATGGACGATACACTCTTTCTTCCCGGCACGTCGGAGGCGCGCGCGGACCTTGACAAGGCGCTCGCGCTGCTCAAAATGGAGGGCGTGTGGCTCGGCGCGGTGACGGCCCTGCGCGCGGACGACGCGCAGCGTATGCTCGATCAGGCGGGACTTTCGTCTTATTTCCGCTTCGTGCTGCCCGAGTCCGTCGCGCTCTGCAAAGCGGACAGCGCCACGATGTTCGAGCGCGCGATGAAGCGCCTGCACGGGCAGAAGGACGACACGGCGGTTTTCTGCGGCTCGCTCGCGGGCGTCCGGAACGCGGCGGAGGCGGGCTTTCGCACGGTGGCCGTGCGCGGCTGCGCGGGAGAGGACGAGTGGAGCAGGATGCAGTCGCTCGCCGCGCAGAGCCTTTCCGGCTACGGCGAGCTTCTCGGCTGAGGATGAAAAAACGGCGGAGACCAATTGGTCTCCGCCGTTTTCCTTTTATTTTTGCCGCTCCGCTTCCTCCTGCGGCTGGAGCTTGCCGCCGAAGTACGCGGCCGCCGCGCCCAAGACCGCGCAGACGATGCCCCAGATAAGCTCCGCCGCCGAGGCAAAGCTCGTCGGGATAATGATGATGGTCGAGGCGAGCACGATGCCGATGACGGCATGGTAGGCGATGGAATAGTGCGTGTCAAAAAGCCGGCTCACGATGCGCGCGAACAGCGCCATCACACCAGCCATGCCAAGCGCCCACGGGACGAGCACGGACAGGTCGAGCCGCGAGATGCCGTCAATGAGCGGCGTGAGCAGGCCCACGGCCATCAGGATGGATGAGGACGTCATGCCGGGGATGATGAAGCTCAGCCCCCACAGCACGCCGCAGAAGAGAAAGCCCCAGACGTTCGCGCGCATTTCGGCGAACGAGCCGAGCTGCACGCCCAGAAGGGCGGAAAAGAGGACGAGAAAGCTTATGAGCAGCGAGACATACGAGCCCCTGCCGCGCCCCTGCGTCCCCGCCTCGCGCCAGAGGTCCGGAAGCGTGCCGAGGATCAGGCCGATGAAAAGGCAGGTCGCGACGGTCTCGGACTGGTGGAAGAGCGCGAGGATCACGCTCCCGCCGCCGAGAAAACCGATCGCCCAGCCGACGCCGACGGCGAGGAGCATGCGCCAGTAGCGCGCGAGCGCGCGCCTGGGGTGCGTCAAAAGCTCCATGGCCGGGCGGTACACGCCGAAGATGACGGCGAGCACGCCGCCGGAAACGCCCGGCAGGATCGCGCCCGCGCCGATGATGATGCCCTGCGCGATGCGCAGGATACCGTTTTTGATGCGGGAATTTTTCATATTGTTCTGCTTGCTCCCTGCCCGGATGCGGGCATACGGCGGACGGGGCCGCGCTTAGTAGCCCTTTCTGCGGTCAACAAGGTGGTGCATCGGGCGGCCCGCGGCGTAGTTTTCCAGATTCTCGCAGAAAAGCTCGATATTGCGCTCGCAGGTGTAGCCGAGCGTCATGTTGCCCGCAACGTGCGGCGTGAGCAGGAGGTTCTTCGCCCTGCGCAGAGGATGGTCGGCGGGCAGCGGCTCGGGCACGACCACGTCGAGCGCCGCGCCCGCGAGGTGTTCGGAATCCAGCGCCGCGATAAGCGCGTCCTGATCGATCGCCGTGCCGCGGCCGACGTTCACAACGTAAGCGCCCTTGGGAAGCTCCGCCATGCGCTCGGCGTTCAGGATACCGACGGTGTCGGGCGTGGAGGGCAGCGACATGAAGAGCAGGTCCGTCTCCGGCAGCACCGCGTCAAGCTCGGCGACGGTGCGCATCTCGTCGAAATCGGGGTTCGCGCGGCCGCTGCGGTTCAGGCCCAGCAGCTTTGCCGGGTGGAACGCGCGCACGCGGCGGGCAAACTCCGTGCCGATGTCGCCCGTGCCGAGACAGGTGACGCGCGCGCCGTGGAGCGAATGGATGCCGCCGTCAAGCACGCGCCAATCGCCCTCGCGGATGATCTCGGTGTATTCCATCTGGCGGCGCAGCAGCATCAGCGAGACCATGATCGAATGCTCGGCGATGGTGGTGCCGTAAGCGCCCGAGGCGTTGGTAAGCAGGCAGTCGGGGTTCTGGTAGAGATCGTCACGGCAGAAGCGGTCCACGCCCGCCCAGCAGCTTGCGTACCACTTGAGGTGCTTCGCCCCCGCGATGACCTTCTGCGAGGGGTGGCCGTAGATAATGGTGCAGTCGTCCACATTGCCCTCCGCCGCCTTGGACGAGGGGAAAAAGGCGATGCCGTACCCGCAGCGCTCCGCCGCGCCGCGCAGGGTCTTTTCGTACTCCGGGGTCAGAAAGTCGATGATGACGCCGATTTTTTCATTCATGTTTCAGTTCCTCCAAAATGATTTCCGCGGCGCGCAGGCCGTCCGCCGCGGCGCTCATAATGCCGCCGGCGTAGCCCGCACCCTCGCCGCAGGGATATAAACCGCGCAGGGCGGATCGATAACTGTTTGGATCGCGCGTGATGCGCACGGGAGACGAAGAGCGCGTCTCCACTGCCGTCAAAACGGCGTCGGGATCGTCGAAGCCCTTGAGTTTCCGGCCCAGCGCCGGGATGCCCTCCTCGAGCGCCTGGCACACAAAGAGCGGGAGACAGCCGTGCAGGTCGCACCACGTAACGCCGGGAAGATAGGTCGGATCGACCTTGCCGGGCGCTTCGGACGCGCGGTGGGCAAGGAAATCCCCGACCCGCTGGGCGGGGGCAAAATAATTTCCGCCGCCGAGACGGTAGGCCGCGTCCTCCATCTCGCGCTGGAGCTGCACGCCCGCGAGAACATCTTCGGACGGGAAGTCCTCCGGCGTGACGGAGACGAGAAGTCCGCCGTTGATGTTCTCCCCGTCGCGCGCGAACTCGCTCATGCCGTTGGTCACGACGCGGCCCGCTTCCGACGCGGCGGCGACGACCTCGCCGCCGGGGCAGACGCAGAACGAGAACACGCCGCGTCCCTTTTCCGTGTGGCAGGAGAGCTTATAGGACGTGGGCGGAAGGCCGGGACGGCCCGCCGCTTCCCTATACTGGGCCAAGTCCATGTCGCGCTGGCGGTGCTCGATGCGCACGCCGACGGCGAAGGGCTTGGGTTCCATCGGCACGCCGCGCGCTCTGAGCATTTCGAATGTGTCGCGCGCGCTGTGGCCGGGGGCGAGGACCACGTGCTTTGCCGGCAGCGTGTATTCCCCCTCGGGGGAAGCGACGCGCAGCGCCGTCACGCTGCCGCCGTCCGGCAGGATATCCACAAGCCTGTGGGAAAAGCGGACCTCTCCGCTGCGCGCGATGATCTCGCGGCGCAGGTTTTGCAGCACCACATATAATTTATCGGTGCCGACGTGGGGTTTGGCGTCCACCAGAATGTCCCCGCTCGCGCCGCAGCGGACGAACTCCTCCAATATAAAGCCGTGGCGCAGATCCTTCGTGCCGGTGTTGAGCTTGCCGTCGGAAAACGCGCCCGCGCCGCCCTCGCCGAACTGCACGTTCGAGGAGAGGTCCAGCTCGCCCGTGCGCCAGAAGCGGTCCACGTCGCGCTTGCGCTGCTCCACGGCGCGCCCGCGCTCGAGCAGGATCGGTCTTGCGCCGCAGCGGGCGAGCAGCAGCGCGCAGAAAAGGCCCGCCGGTCCCGCGCCGACAACGACGGGGGACAGCGCCGGCGCCGCGATGGGCGCGGGCGGGACATATTTCTGCGGCGTGTAGGGCTGCACGTTTTTATTTTTGCAGCGCTTTAAGACCGCCGCCTCGTTTTTGACCTCCGCCGCGCAGGAGCAGACGAGCTTCACGCCCTCGCGCGCGTCAACGGAGCGGCGCAGGAGCCGGACGGATACGAGCGCGGACGCGTCCGCGCGCAGCGCATGGGCGGCCGCGGCGCGCAGGTCCTGCTCTCCCGCTCTCACGGGGAGCTTCAGATTGTCGATGCGAAGCATGTGCGCCGCCTCCTTTTTCTCAGTTGCGTTTCATTTTAGTATGACAAAGAACAAAGCGCAAGGGAAAATCTGCGAATATAACAGAAACTTAGAAATTACGCTCAGGCTGCGGCGGAATTTAAGAAATCGCCAAATGGAGTTCAAGAATTATACATAAATATGCCCTATGATAACACCATCGAAAGCAAAGAGGCCGCGGGACGAGCGGCCCTTCAAGGAGGTCATAATCATGTACGAAGACGAGAACAACCTGTATCACTACAGCTACCGCAAGGGCGATGGCAGCGATACCCCCGATCCCGTTGACACGAAGAATTATGCAGAGGAGCCGTATTCCGGCGGCGACGCCCCGAAGAAGAAGGGCGGCAATCATGGCACGGTCAAGATCGTCGCGCTGGCGCTGGTGTGCGCGCTCGTCGGCGGCTTCGCCGGCGCAGGCGTGAGCCGCGCCGCGAAGGTCAATAAGACGAGCATCCAGGTCAGCAAGCGCGAGGTCGCGCAGGTGCAGACGCTGAGCGTGGACGGCAAGACCGAGATGACCATGTCCGAGGTCTACGCCGCAAACGTCAACAGCGTGGTGTCCATCAATGTCTCCGCCACCTCGACCAACAACTTCGGCCAGACCGTTGAGACCGCCGCGAGCGGCACGGGCTTCTTCATCACGGAGGATGGCTACATCCTCACCAACCACCACGTCGTTTCCGGCGCGAGCAGCGTGAAGGTCACGCTCTACAGCGGCGAGACCTATGACGCGACGGTCATCGGCAGCGACGAGGATTACGATATCGCCGTTTTGAAGATCGACGTGACCGGCGCGGCGCCCGTGGTGCTGGGCGACTCCAGCAAGCTCGCCATCGGCGAATCCGTCGCGGCGGTGGGCAACCCGCTCGGCGAGCTGACGTTCTCGATGAGCGAGGGCATCGTGTCCTGCGTGAACCGCGCCATCAACGTGGACGGCACGCCGTTCAACATGATCCAGGTCGATTGCTCCATCAACCCCGGCAACTCCGGCGGCCCGCTCTTTAACAGCTACGGCGAGGTCGTGGGCATCGTTTCGGCCAAGTATTCGAGCTATTCCAACACCACCGTTGAGGGCATCGGCTTCGCCATCCCCATCAACGACGTTGTTTCCCTCGTGAAGGACATCATGACCAACGGCTATGTGACCAACAAGGCCTACATGGGCATCACGCCGGGTACGATGAACGAGCAGATGGCGCGCCAGTACCGCTACGACGTGACCGAGGGCGTGTTTGTCTACTCCGTGGAGCAGGGCAGCGCAGCGGATAAGGCCGGTCTCCAGATGGGCGACGTGATCACCAAGCTCAACGACACCGACATCACCTCCTATGAGGACCTCGTCGCCGCCAAGAAGAGCTACAGCGCGGGCGACACCGTGACGCTGACCGTCTACCGCGGCGGCAAGACGATGGAGCTCCAGCTGACGTTTGACGCGGCCCCCCAGACCACCGACACAAGCTCCGACCAGAGCACCGATAACAGCTACAACGGCGGCAACGGCTACAGCGACGGCAGCAGCGGCTACTACACGAACCCCTGGGATTTCTTCAATAACTTCTTCGGCTACGGCGGCTAAGGCCGCAGAGATAAAAAGAGGGACCTCTCGTCGAGAGGTCCCTCTTTTTTGCTTTTTACGGATGCTTTTTACTTACTGCGCTTGAGCACCTCGCACACGAGCTCGTAGACGCGCGCAGTGGAGGCGACGTTCAGCCGCTCGTTGACGGAGTGCACGTCGTGCAGCTCAGGGCCGAGGGAGAGCGCGTCGAGACCGGGGATCTTCTCGATGAAAAGGCCGCACTCCAAGCCGCCGTGGGTGGCTTCGATCTTCCCGTCGTGCCCGGTGAGATCGCGGTAGACCTCCTCGACCTCTTTGCGCAGGGCGGAGGAGCGGTCATACTGCCAGCCGGGATAGTTGCTGCGCTCGCCCACGGTGCCGCCCGCGTACTCGACGATGGACTTCACGCGCTGGATGAGCATCTGCTTCTGCGAGGCGATGCAGGAGCGGACGGAGTAGGAGAACTTGAGCCCCTCCTCGTCCGTGCGCATCACGCCGAGGTTGAGCGAGGTCTGCACAAGGCCGGGGAAGTCGGCGCTCATGGCCTGCACGCCCTGCGGCAGGGCAAGGAGCACGTGCAGGATGCGGGCGGTATCCGCCTCGGACGCGGCGGACTTGACCTCCGCCTTTTCGCACGTAAGGGAAATACCGCCGTCCGTCACGGCGTACTCGTTTTTGAGCGTCGCGTCGAATTCCCTGATGAACTCCTCGAATTTCGGTGCGTCGGCCTCCGACACGGCGGCGAGCGCGTCGTTTCTCAGGCAGATGACGTTATCGAACTGACCGCCGGTGAGATCGCTCACGCGCAGCGACGGGCACAATTCCATCGCGGAATACAGCGTGCGGCCCATCAGGCAGTTGGCGTTGCCGCGGCCCTCGTTGATGTTCATGCCGGAGTGACCGCCCTTTAAGCCGGAGATCGTCACGCGATAACCCGTCATGCCCTCCGCGCTCTGCTGCGGCGCGGGAAGCGCGCAGTCAAGGCGCACGCCGCCCGCGCAGGACACGGTGAAAACGCCCTCTTCCTCAGAGTCGATGTTCAGAAGCTTTCTGCCCTTTAAGTCTGAGCAGTCCAGCGCAAACGCGCCGTCCATGCCGACCTCCTCATCCACGGTGAACACCGCCTCGATGGGGGGATGGGAAAGCGTTTCATCGGACAAAATGGCAAGGATCATCGCAACGGCGATGCCGTTGTCGCCGCCAAGCGACGTTTTGTCCGCCCAGACCCATTCGCCGTCGGTGCGAACGTCAAGGCCGTCGCGCGTCATGTCCTTCGCGCAGTCCTCGGTCTTGGCGCAGACCATGTCGATATGGCCCTGCAGGATGACGGGCGCGTCGTTCTCGCGGCCCCTGGAGCCGTCCTTCCAGATGATGAGGTTGTTGCACGCCTCCTGGCGGTATTTGAGACCTAATTCTTTCGCAAAGCCGGCGCACAGGTCGCTGATCTGCTTGGTGTTTCCGCTGCCGTGCGGCACGGAGCAGAGCTTTTCAAAGTAGTAGAATACCTTTTCAGGCTTCAGACCGGATAAAACAGCCATAATTCCTCCTGAAATTCTTTTTTAGTTGATCTGCTTGCGGCGGCTCAGGTTCATCGTGCCGTCCTGCATGTCCTGAATGCTGTCGAGGCTCCTGCCCGTGCCCTCGGCCACGCACTGAATGGCGTTTTCGGCCACGACGGCGTGGATGCCGGTGCGGGCGGTGACGAGCTTATCGAAGCCGCGGACAAGGCTGCCGCCGCCGGTCATGACGATGCCGTTGTTGGAGATATCGGCCACGAGCTCGGGTGGGGTCTTTTCCAGCACGAGGTGGACCTCCTCCATGATGCGCTCGACGGGCTCTTCAAAGGCCTCCATCATCTCGGCGGACGAGACGGAGATGAGCTCGGGCAGGCCCGTGACAAGGCTTCTGCCCTTGACCTCCATGGTCATTTCCTCCTCGGGCGGGAACACGCAGCCGATCTGCATCTTCATCTGCTCAGCCGTGCGCTCGCCGACGAGCAGGTTGTGCTTGCGGCGCATATACTTGACGACCGCCTCGTTGAACTGGTCGCCCGCGATCTTGATGGAGGAGGATTCGACCACGCCGGAGAGCGAGATGACCGCGATATCGGACGTACCGCCGCCGATATCGATGATCATGTGGCCCTCGGGCTGGGTGATGTCGATGCCCGCGCCGATGGCGGCGGCGACAGGCTCCTCGATGAGGTAGACGCGGCGCGCGCCGGCCTGAATGCCCGCGTCGATGACCGCGCGCTCCTCGACCTCGGTGATGCCGGAGGGGACGCAGATGATGATGCGCGGCTTGAAGAGCTGGAAGCCCATGACCTTGTGGAGAAACTCCTTGATCATGCGCTCGGTGACCTCATAGTCGGAGATGACGCCCTCGCGCAGGGGACGGATGGCGATGATGTTGCCCGGCGTGCGGCCCAGCATGGCCTGCGCGTCCGCGCCGACCTTCAAGAGCTTGCCGGTGTTCTTGTCGAGCGCAACGACGGAGGGTTCGTTGAGCACGATGCCTTTATCCTTAATGTAGATCAGCACCGACGCGGTGCCGAGGTCCATGCCGATGTCCTTGGTGAAAGAAAACATAGTGTTTACCCCTTATTTTCGAAAAACTAAAATGAGCGGAGCTCATACTTATCCATGATGCTTTCATTATAGCGGCAGAAAAACAAGTTTGCAATAGCATTGTGCGCGTTTTTCGCTCTGATAGCAGGGGAAAATAAGGAAAAGGCTGCGGACTTTTCCACAGCCTTTTCCTTTCATTCTTCGTCCGCGGCTGCCAATGTGGCGCAGATGACTTTCTCCGCTCCCGCTTCCCGCAAAACGCGCGCCGCTTCGCGCAGCGTTGCGCCCGTGGTGAGGATATCGTCGATGAGCAGGATGCGCGCGCCGCGAATTTTTTCCGCCTGGACGGCCGTATACGCGCCCGCGACGTTTTCCTGCCGCTCGGCGCGCGAGGAAAGCGACGACTGCGCGGCGTTGTTCTTCGTCTTTTGAAGCAGCGTTTCCGGCGCGACGCCCCAATGGCGGCACATTTCGCGCGCAAGGAGGTACGACTGGTCGTACCCGCGCTCTTGTTTGCGCTTTTTCGACACGGGAACATAGGCGACAAGGTCGAACTGCCCGCCGAAATGCTCGGCCGCGGCCTGCGCCAGAAGGTCGCCGAAGCCCGTGCAGCAGCTCTGCCCACCGTGGAATTTATAGCGCAGAAGCGCCTCGCGCACCGCGCCCTCGTATTTGAGCGGGGCAAGGCAAGCGCCGATCTCCGCCCGCTCGTGCAGCGGCGTTTTGCAGTAGGGGAGCGACTTTTCGCACTCCGGGCACACGCCGCGCACGCCGCTTTTTCCACAGAAGGCGCAGCGCGGCGGGAAAAGCAGGGATAAGATCGCGTCCAGCGCGCTCATGCCTGACCGCCGCCCTTCCGCAGCCGCCATTTAAGGCCGCTATAGCGCCGGCTGCGGCGGTCGTTCTCCGCCATCTTATTGACGGCGGAATCGTCGCCCACGATGACGAGCAGCTCGCGGGCGCGTGTGATGGCGGTATACAGCACGCCGCGCACCATCAGCGACGGCGCGCAAGGCGCGCCCACAAACACCACGCCGCGGTATTCGCTGCCCTGCGCCTTATGTACGGTCATGGCGTAGGCCATGTCGAGCTCCGCGAGCATGTCGGCGGTATAGGCCGCGGTGCGGTCGTCAAAGACGATCTCAAGCAGCTCGCCGCTCGGGTCGATCTTCGCGATGCGGCCCACGTCGCCGTTGAAAATGCCCGTCCCGGCGGTGCCGTCCGCCTTCTGCCAGACCACGTCGTAGTCGTTTCTCGTCTGCATGACGCGGTCGCCCTCGCGGAAGGTAAGCTCGCCGAAGCGGCGCTCCTTTTTGTCGGGCCTTGGCGGGTTGAGCGCAGCTTGCAGAGCAAAGTTCAAGGATCGCGTGCCCGCGTCGCCGCGGCGCGTGGGGGTGAGGACCTGCAATTCGTCCGCGGGGATGCCCATCTTGTCGGGAAGGCGGGTCTTGCACAGCTCGACCACCGTTTCGACGAGGCGGACGCTGTCGCGCCGGGGCATGAAGAAAAAGTCGCTCGCCGCGGCGTTTTTAAGCTGCGGCGGCATGCCGGTGTTGACAAGGTGCGCGTTGCGCACGATCATCGACTGCCCGGCCTGGCGGAAGATATCCCGCAGGGCGACAGCCGCGATGCGCCCGCTGCGGATAAGGTCGGAAAACACGTTGCCAGCGCCGACGCTCGGCAGCTGGTCGGGATCGCCGACGAGGACGAGGCGGCAGCCGGGCCGCAGCGCTGCAAGCAGCGCGCGCATGAGGGCAAGATCGACCATGGACGTTTCGTCCACCACGAGCGCGTCGGCCTCAAGCGGCTCCTTCTCGCCCTTGGTGAAGGTCACCTCGCCGGTCTGGTCGTTCCAGGTCATGCCGAGCATGCGGTGGATGGTCTGCGCGTCGCGTGAGCAGAGCTCGCCCATGCGCTTGGCCGCGCGGCCCGTGGGCGCGGCGAGCATGACGTTCAGGCCCATGCGCTCAAAGAGCGCGACGATGGCGCGCACGCTGGTCGTTTTGCCCGTGCCGGGGCCGCCGGTGAGCAGCAGCAGCTCCTCCTTCGCCGCAAGCTCCACGGCCTGCCGCTGGAGCGGCGCGTACTGCACGCCCTGCTCGCGCTCGATCTCGGAGATGACGCGCTCCACGCCGCGCAGCGCGTCGGGCCTGTCCGCGAGCATCGCTTCGATGCGCGCGGCGACATAGGTCTCATCCTCCCACGACTGCCTTAAATAGCAGGCCGTCACGTTCGCGACGCCCTCCTGCACGACGCGGTGCAGCGCGATGAGATCGTCAAGGCTCTTCTCCGCCGCGTCGGCGCCGCAGTCTAAAAGCTGGACGGTCGCGGCGAGAAGCTTTTCGCGCGGGAGGAACACATGCCCGCCCGCGTCGCGGTTGTGGGAAAGCTCGAAGATAAGCCCCGCTTCCGTTCGAAGCGACGCGTCGCCGCCGAAGCCCATGGAGAGCGCGATCTCGTCGCAGACGGAAAAATCCACGCCGAACGCGCTGTCGGAAAGTAAGTACGGGTTGCGCTCGAGCGCGGCCATGGCGTTCGCGCCGAAGCGCCGGTAGAGCGGCACGCTCAGCCCCGCGGGCAGATCGTAATGGGCGAGAAATTCCATCACGCGGCGAAGGCCCATCTGCTCGTTGAAGGCGGTCGATATCTCCTGCGCGCGCCGGTCCGTCATGCCCTTGATGGCGGTGAGCCGTTCAGGCTGGGATTCAAGCACCGTGAGCGTCTCGGCGCCAAAGCGCGCGACGAGCTTTTCCGCCGTGGCGGGGCCGATGCCGCGCACCACGCCGGAGGCGAGGTAGTTTAAGATATCCGTCTCGTCCGAGGGGAGATAGCGCTCGACTTCGCTTGCGGTAAACTGCTCGCCGTACTGCGGGTGGGAGGAAAATGCGCCCGTGGCCGTCAGGCTCTCGCCGGGCGCGGCGCAGGGGATGCAGCCCACGAGCGTTATGAGCTCGCCGTCATCCGTCACAAGTCGCAGCACGGCATAGCCGTTTTCCTCATTCTGGAAAACGACGGACAGGACCGTGCCCATGATGGTCGTCTCTTCTCCCATAGCGGTTCTCCTCTGTCAAAAGCTCCGGCAGTTCCTCCGGGCGGGCGAGCAGCACGCCGTGCGCCTCGCGGCACAAAAGCTCCGCGACGCGGCGCGACTCATCGGACAGCCCGCAGTCCACAATGATGATGCGCGCGAAGCCGCCCTCTTCATAGCGCGACCTTTCAAGCGCGCGCACCGTATATTCCAGTTTTTCCTCCGTCCCGCACGCGGGGACGAGGGCCGCGGCGGGGATCGTTCCGCGCCGCCGCGGATGCACGACGGCGGAGACCAGCAGAAAGATCACCGCCGTCAATCCGATGGCGGCGAGCGCCGCCACAACGCCGTCCTGTAAAAGCCGCATACCATCACCTCGCGCCATTCTACGGTGCGGACGGGCGAGGGGTGCGGGGCCTTACAGCATTTTTTTGAGATACTGCCCCGTGTAGGACCTTTCACACGCGGCGACCTGCTCGGGCGTGCCGCAGGTGACGAGCGTGCCGCCGCCGCTGCCGCCCTCTGGACCGAGGTCAAGAAGATAGTCCGCGCACTTGATGACGTCCAGGTTGTGCTCGATGACGAGCACGGTGTTGCCCGCGTCCACAAGCCTTTGCAGCACCTCGAGAAGCTTTTTCACATCGTCGGAGTGCAGGCCCGTCGTCGGCTCGTCGAGGATATAGATCGTGCGCCCCGTGGAGCGCTTGGAGAGCTCGGTCGCGAGCTTGACGCGCTGGGCCTCACCGCCGGAGAGCGTTGTGGACGACTGGCCAAGGCGGATATAGCCGAGGCCGACCTCGCTGAGCGTGCGGAGCTTTGCTTCGAGCTTCGGAAGGTCGCGGAAGAATTCGAGCGCTTCCTCCACAGTCATTTCGAGCACGTCCGCGATGCTCTTTCCCTTGTAGTGGACCTCGAGCGTTTCGCGGTTGTAGCGCTTGCCCTTGCAGACCTCGCAGGGGACATAGATATCGGGCAGGAAGTGCATCTCGATCTTGAGCTGGCCGTCGCCCGAGCAGGCCTCGCAGCGGCCGCCGCGCACGTTGAAGCTGAAGCGGCCGGCGCCATATCCGCGCGCCTTCGCGTCCGGCGTGGAAGCGAAGAGGTCGCGGATGTCGTTGAAGAGATTTGTATACGTCGCGGGGTTGGAGCGCGGCGTGCGGCCGATGGGGCTCTGGTCGATGCAGATGACCTTGTCGAGGAACTCCTCGCCCTCGACTAAGCGGCACCTTCCGGGGCGGACCTTCATGCGGTTCAAGTCCGCGCCGAGCTTTTTATAGATGATCTCGTTGACGAGCGACGATTTGCCGCTGCCGGACACGCCCGTAACGCAGGTGAAGGTGCCGAGCGGGACGGACACGTCGATATTTTTGAGGTTATTTTCCTGTGCGCCGCGCACGGTGAGGAAATTGCCGTTTCCCGTGCGGCGCGTCTTCGGCACCTCGATCTTCTTTTTGCCGCTCAGATACTGGCCGGTCAGGGAATCGGGATTTTCCATGACCTCCTGCGGCGTGCCCGCCGCCACGACCTGCCCGCCGTGCGCGCCCGCGCCGGGGCCGATGTCGATGAGGTAATCCGCCGCGCGCATGGTGTCCTCGTCGTGCTCGACGACGATGAGCGTGTTGCCGAGGTCGCGCAGACGCTTCAAGGTGGCGAGCAGCTTGTCGTTGTCGCGCTGGTGCAGGCCGATGGACGGCTCGTCGAGAATATAGAGAACGCCCATCAGGCTCGAGCCGATCTGGGTAGCAAGGCGGATGCGCTGGGCTTCGCCGCCCGAGAGCGTCGCGCTCGCGCGCGAAAGCGTCAGGTATTCCAAACCCACCGAGCGCAGAAAGCCCAGGCGGTTTTTGATTTCCTTGAGAATGCGCTCGCCGATGCGCAGCTGCTGCTCGCTCAGCGTGAGCTTGTCCACAAAGTCGAGCGCGTCCACGACGGATTTTTCGCAGTAGTCGCTGATGCTCAAGCCCCCGACCGTGACGGCGAGGGATTCGCGGCGCAGCCGCTTGCCGCCGCAGACGGGGCAGGGGCACTCGCTCATGCAGCCCTCCAATTCCTCGCGCACGCCGTCGCTCTGCGTTTCCTTATAGCGGCGCTCCAGGTTGGGGATGATGCCCTCGAAGGCCTGATAGAGCGTGCCCTTGCCGCGCGGCTGGTCGTACTGCAGCTCGAGCTTTTCGCCTTTCGTGCCGTAGAGGATGACGTCCATGACCTCCTTGGAGAGCTTTTCCACCGGGTCGCGGAGCGAGAAATGGTACTTTTTCGACAGCGCGTCAAAATACATGCGCGAAATGCCGTCGCCGCGCACATTGTTCCAGCCCGAGGCGCAGATCGCGCCGTCGAGCAGCGACACGCTCTTATTGGGGATCACAAGGTCGGGATCGACCTTGAGCTGTGTGCCCAGGCCCGTGCAGGCCGGGCACGCGCCGAAGGGATTGTTGAACGAGAACATGCGCGGCGTCAGCTCCTCGATGGAAACGCCGCAGTCCTCGCAGGCGTAGTTCTGCGAAAAGAGGATATCGCGGTCGTCGGGCAGAATGTTCGCGAGGATGATCCCGCCCGAGAGCGCCGCGGCGGTCTCGCACGAGTCGGTCAGGCGATGGACCACATCGGGCCGGAGGATGAGACGGTCCACCACGACCTCGATATTGTGCTTTTTGTTCTTCTCGAGGGAGATCTCCTCCGAGAGGTCGTACATGTTCCCGTCGGCGCGGACGCGGACATAGCCGGACTTGCGCGCGTCTTCGAAAATTTTGACGTGCTCGCCCTTCTTGCCGCGGATGACCGGCGCCATGATCTGCACGCGCGTGCCCTCGCCCAGCGCCATGAGCTGATCGATGATCTGGTCGATGGACTGCTGGCGGATCTCCTTTCCGCAGCTGGGGCAGTGCGGCGTGCCGACGCGCGCCCAGAGCAGGCGCAGATAGTCGTAGATCTCCGTCACCGTGCCGACGGTGGAGCGGGGATTCTGCGAGGTGGTCTTCTGGTCGATGGAAATGGCGGGGGAAAGGCCCTCGATATAATCGACGTCAGGCTTTTCCTTCTGCCCGAGAAACATGCGCGCGTAGGACGATAAGCTCTCCACATAGCGGCGCTGGCCCTCGGCATAGATGGTGTCGAACGCGAGCGAGGATTTGCCGCTGCCGGACAGGCCCGTGATGACGGTCAGCGCGTCGCGGGGGATCTCGACGTCGATGTTCTTGAGGTTATTTTCTCTTGCGCCCTTGACAAAAATCTTACTTGGCATGAACTGATAACTCCTGTTGCTCAATTTGCGATCGCAGTATGAGCGTACTCTTCTGAATTTTTTATGTCAACCGTCAAACGGTGATATCCGCAAATTTTGCGCGCACGAGCGCGGCGAGATCGCCGGGGGCAAGCTCGACCTGAAAGCCGATCTTCCCGGCGGAGACGATCATTTTCGGCAAGCCCTCCGCCGTCGCGTCGAACACCGTGGGGAAAAGCTTCTTCATCCCCACGGGCGAGCAGCCGCCGTGGATATAGCCCGTGAGCGGCAGAAGCTCTTTCTGGTGGATCATTTCGACTGACTTTTCGCCCACGGCCTTTGCGGCCTTTTTGAGGTCGAGATTTTCCGCGACCGGCACATCGAAGACGTAATGCTGCCCGCTCGCGCCGCGCGCGACGAGCGTTTTAAAAACGATCGCGGGGTCAAAGCCCATGGACCTTGCCACTGTGACGCCGTCCACGGCCACGCCCTCCTCATGGGGATAGCTGTGCGCGCTGTAGGCGATCTTTTTCTGCTCGAGCACGCGCATGACGTTGGTTTTTTCTTCCTTGCTTTTTGCCATTGGGAACCTCCTGTGTGGAAGCGTTTTCCACAGGTTTTACTTATTGCTTTCTTTCCGCAGCTCGATGATGCGGTCGCGCAGGATGGCGGCGTACTCGAATTCGAGCATCCTGCTCGCCTCCTGCATCTGCTTTTCGAGCTTTCTGATCTCCTCGTCCCGCTCGCGCTCGGAGAGCTTGCGCTTGCCGCGGCGGCGGGCGGACTCCTCGTCCTTTTTCGAAATCTCGATGATCTCGCGCACGTCCTTGCGGATGGTCTGGGGAATGATGCCGTGGGCCTTGTTGTACTCGTCCTGAATTTTCCGGCGGCGCTCGGTCTCGTCCATGGCGCGCTTCATCGAGGGGGTGATGGTATCGGCGTAGAGCACGACAAGACCGTCGGCGTTTCGCGCGGCGCGGCCGATGGTCTGAATGAGACTCGTCTCGCTGCGCAAAAATCCCTCCTTGTCCGCGTCCAGGATCGCGACCATCGATACCTCGGGGATGTCCAGGCCCTCGCGCAGCAGGTTGATGCCGACGAGCACGTCGAATTCTCCAAGGCGCAGGCCGCGGATGAGCTCCATGCGCTCGATGGTCTCCACGTCCGCGTGCATGTAGCGCACGCGGATGCCCGCGCCGGTCAGATACTGCGTCAGGTCCTCGGCCATCTTTTTTGTCAGCGTGGTGACGAGCACGCGCTCATTGCGCGCGGCGCGCGCGTTGATCTCGCCGATGAGATCGTCGATCTGGTTTTCGACCGGGCGGACCTCGACCTTCGGGTCGAGCAGGCCCGTCGGGCGGATGACCTGTTCGACGATCTGGCCCGCGCGGTCCTTTTCATAGTCGCCGGGGGTGGCGGAAACGTAGATGCGCTGGTGGACGCGCTGCTCGAATTCGTCGAATTTGAGCGGGCGGTTATCAAACGCGCAGGGCAGGCGGAAGCCGTACTCGACAAGGCTCTCCTTGCGCGCGCGGTCGCCGTTGTACATGGCGCGCACCTGCGGGAGCGTGACGTGCGATTCATCCACAAAGAGCAGAAAATCCTTGGGGAAATAGTCGATGAGCGTCAGCGGCGGGGAGCCGACGGGCCGCCCGCTGATGACGCGGGAATAGTTCTCGATGCCCGTGCAGTAGCCCAGCTCTCGCAGCATCTCGATATCGTAGCGCGTGCGCTGGCGGATGCGCTGGGCCTCGACTGCCTTGCCCTCGGCCAGAAACTGCGCCTCGCGCTCGTCGAGCTCCTTATCGATCTCGACGATGGCGCGCTCGAGCTTATCCTTCGTTGTGACATAGTGCGAGGCGGGGTAGATGGCGATGTGCTGGAGCGTGCGCGTCACCTGACCGTTGACGGGGTTGAACTCGCTGATCCGGTCGATCTCGTCGCCGAAGAATTCGACGCGCACGGCCTTATCGCGGTAGTAGGCGGGGTAGAGCTCCACCGTGTCGCCGCGCACGCGGAAGCGGTTGCGCTCGAAGGCCACGTCGTTGCGCTCGTAGCGGATCTCGATGAGCCGCTTCAAGAGGAAGTCACGCTCCATCGTCATGCCGGGACGGAGCGAGATCATGAGCTTTTCAAAATCCTCCGGCTCGCCGAGACCATAGATGCACGAAACGGACGAGACGACGATCACGTCGCGCCGCTCGAGCAGCGCGCAGGTGGCCGAAAGCCGCAGGCGGTCGATCTCCTCGTTCGTCGAGGCGTCCTTGGCGATATAGGTGTCGGTGTGGGGGATATAGGCCTCGGGCTGGTAATAGTCGTAGTACGAGACGAAGTACTCGACCGCATTCTCGGGGAAAAACTCCTTGAACTCCGCGCACAGCTGCGCGGCGAGGGTCTTGTTGTGCGCCAGCACGAGCGTCGGGCGCTGGACCTTTTCAATGACGCTTGCCATCGTGAAGGTCTTGCCCGAGCCGGTCACGCCGAGCAGCACCTGCTCGTCAAGGCCCAGCCTGACGCCCTGGGCGAGCTTTTCGATGGCCTGCGGCTGGTCGCCCGTGGGCTTGAAGGGCGCGTGCAGCTTAAATTCCATATCCGTTTCCCTTTCTTTCGGGCAGAAGTCCGTTTTGCCGCAGCGAGACGAAGTCGTCGTCCGCGACGATGATGTGGTCGGCCAGCTCGACGCCCACGGTGCGCAGCGCGTCGAAGACCGAAAGCGTCGCCGCGTTGTCCGCGGGAGAGGGGAGCGCCACGCCGCTGGGGTGGTTGTGAGCGAGCAGCACGCTGCTTGCGCCGCACTTGAGCGCGTTTTCCACAATTTTGCGCATGTTGAGCGAAACGCTCTCGCTGTCGCCCTCGGCGACCAGGCGGCAGGTGAGCAGCCGGCCCTTCGCGTCCAGGCACGCTTCGTAGAGCTTTTCCTCCCGCTGGCCGAAAAAGAGGTCTAAAAAGTACGCGCCTGCCTGTTCGGCGTCGCTCAGAATGGTCTCGTTCGCGCCGGAGGACGCGCGGATGCGGCGCATCAGCGGAAGCATGAGCGAGAGGAGCGTCGAGGCGTTCCCGCCGATGCCTTCGACCTCCTCGAGCGCTGCGCGGTCGGCGGAAAAAACGCCCTCGAGCGAGCCGAACTTTTCCATCAGGCGGTGGGCGATGGGGTTCGTATCCTGCCGCGGAACGGCGTAATAGAGAAGAAGCTCGAGCACCTCATGGTCGGCGAACGCATCGAGCCCGTAGGCGCGGAACTGTTCCTTTTTGCGCGAGCGGTGGCCTTCGTGTACCGGCATGCTGTGCTCTCCTTTCCGGGGTGTTTTGCCGCAAAACGCGGTGGTCTTCTCCTATTTTTGTCTTAATATCGTATTTTATCACGGAGCGAAAAATCGTACAAGTGTTTTTTATCGTTTTCTTTCCACAGGGATTTTTATTGCTTTTCTACCCGGCGGATAGTACAATGGTCCCACATCAACGATTCGGAGGAATGTTCCCCAATGAAACTGATCTCATGGAATGTCAACGGCCTGCGCGCGTGCATCGGCAAGGGCTTTCTCGATTTTGTCAAATTCATCGACGCGGACGTGATCTGCCTGCAGGAGACGAAGCTCCAGCCTCACCAGATCGCGCTGGACCTGCCGCATTACCACATCTACTGGAACAGCGCGGAGAAGAAGGGCTACTCCGGCACGGCGGTGTTCACCAAGCGCCAGCCGCTCTCCGTCTCCTACGACTTCGGCGAGGATATCCACCGCCATGAGGGGCGCGTCATCACCTGCGAATACGAGGACTTCTACCTTGTGTGCTGCTACACGCCCAATTCGCAGGACGAGCTGCGCCGCCTTGCCTACCGCATGGAGTGGGAGGACGCGCTGCGCGATTACCTCTGTGAGCTGGACGCGATCAAGCCTGTTGTTTACTGCGGCGATCTGAACGTGGCGCACGAGGAGATCGACCTCAAAAACCCGAAAACGAACCACTTCAATCCCGGCTTTACGGACGAGGAGCGCGGCAAGATGACGCAGCTTTTATCCTCGGGCTTTCTCGATTCGTTCCGCACGCTCTATCCCGACAGGACCGACGCCTACTCCTGGTGGAGCTACCGCGCCCAGTCGCGCGCGCGGAACGTGGGGTGGAGGATCGACTACTTCATCGTTTCCGAGCGGCTCAGAAGCCGCATCGAAAACGCGGACATCCTGCCCGAGGTGACCGGCAGCGACCACTGCCCGGTGCTGCTTGAGCTGGGGGAGGAAAAGGCATGAAGGAAAAGCGCGAAATGAGCCGGGGGACGAAGCTCGCCCTTCTTTTGAGCGGCGCTGTGTTCATTATCGGGCTGATCGTCACCGTTCTTTTCGCCGTGCAGGTGATCGCGCTCTCGGAAAACGCAAAGGCGGCGCTCGCATTCACTGACACCGCGGCGATGATCGTGCTCGCGTACACGCTATGCCGGCATTTCGGCGTGCTGAAGGGCCAGAAAGACCGATACGCCAAAAAGGACTGAAAAAACGCAAAAAAACTCCTCTCTTCTGCAAGAGAGGAGTTTTTCTTTTGAACGGGGGGAGGTTTTTACACCTTCGTGCGGTCGTAGGACACGACGACGCGGCGGTTCGGCTCGGTGCCGATGGAGAAGGTGGTCACGCCCGGCGTATCCTGGAGCGCGGTGTGGATCACGTGGCGCTCGTAGGCGTTCATCGGCTCGAGGGTGACGTTGCGGCGGTACTTGGTGACCTTGCCGGCGACCTTTTCCGCAAGGCGCTCGAGGCTCTGCTCGCGCTTTTCGCGGTAGTTCTCGGCGTCCACCTGCACGCGGGCGCGGTTTTTCTCGCTGCCGCGGTTGATGCTGTAGTTGGTCAGCTGCTGGATGGCGTCGAGCGTTTCGCCGCGGCGGCCGATCAGTGCGCCGAGCTTATCGCCCTCGAGAAAGACCTTGTAGCGGCCCTTCTCGCTCTCGTAGACCTTGACCTCCGCGCTGGAATCCATGTGCTCGAGCAGGCCCTTGAGGAACGCGCGGATCTGCTCGCTCTTCTCGTCATGGCACTCCTCGCCGAGATCGACGGGCGCCTTTGCCTGCGGGGCGGGACGCTCCGCGCGCGCTGGGCGCTCATTGCGCTCGCTGCGCTCTGCGCGGGGGGCGCGCTCGCGGCGGTCCTCACGCTCGCGGCGCTCGCTCTTTTCGCCGCGGGACGCGCCGCTCTTCTTCTGCAGCACCTCGGGGGCGTACAGGGGGGCGGCAGGCCTGGGCTCGGGCTTCTTTTCGGGCTTGGGTCCGGCAGGTTTTTCGGCAGGCTTGGCCTCTTCCTCGGCCTTGCCGTCGTCATAGCTCACGCGAACGCGCGCGGGCGCGCTGCCGATGCCGAGGAATCCGGACTTCGCACGCTCGAGGATCTCGACGGAGACGTCGTCTCTGTCCATCCCCAGCTGAGCGAGCGCGCTCTGGATCGCCTCGTCCTCCGTCTTGCCCGTTACGTCAATAAACTTGATCATTCAGACAAGCTCCTTATTTCTTTTATTCACCGTAGTGCTCGGGGTCGTAGGAGCGGCCGCGGGCATAGGGACGGTCGCCGATGCGGCCGTTTTCGCTGGTGGAGTTTTTCTTCTTGGTGGACTTTGCCGCCTGCTTTTCCGCGCGCTTTTCCTTCAGCGTCTTTTTCTCCGCTTCCTCGGCGGCGATCTTACGCTGCTGCTCGCGGGCAGCCTCCATGCGGCGGATGCGGTCCTCGCGCTTCTGCTTTTCCTTCTCGCTGACCTCTTCCTCCATGTGGTTCTTGTAGTACCTGGTCAGAACCTTTTCCTGGATGGCGTAAAGCATGGAGTTGACGATCCAGTAAACGCCGAGAGCGGCGGGCAGGGTGAAGCCGATCCACAGGGACATGAGCGGCATCATCCACATCATCATGCGGTTGGAACGCGCGGCGGCGTCATCGCCCTGGGCGGAAACGTTGCCCGCCATGGACGCCTTGGACTGCAGGAAGCTCAGAAGACCGGAGAGGAACGGGATCAGCACAACGCCGATCACGGGCCAGCCGCCGGTGAAAAAGTCCTTCCAAACGTCCGACGGCATGACCGTGAGGTCAAGGCCGAGGAAGTTGTAGTCCATGTTGATAAGGCCGTCGAACTTGCCGGAGAAGCTTGCAAAGTTGTCGGAAATGAACTTGGCAAGGCCGATCTCCTCATAGCCCTTGCGCACGGTCTCGGCATTGTAGCCGATGGTGGTGGCAAGGGTGGTGATCTCCGTCACCACGTCGCTCGAGAGCATCATGAAGCGGCTGAGCGGCTGACGGATGATGGAATAGAGCGCGATGAGGATGGGGAAGGGGAGGAAGCTCCACAGACAGCCGCTCATCGGGTTCACGCCCTCTTTGGCGTAGAGCAGCTGGATCTCATCGTTCATCCTCTGGGGATTGTTGGCATATTTCGTCTGGATCTCTTTGATCTTGGGCTGGAAGAGATTCATGCGCATCATGCTCTTTTTCGACTTCATCTGGAAGGGGAGCGTGATGAGCTTCACGACGATCGTGAAGAGCACCAGTGCCCAGCCGTAGGAGCCGGTCAGCTCATAAAAGGTGCGCAGGACCCAGGCGAAGGGAACGCAGATGTAGTAGCCGATGGTTGAAAACATTCTTCGGTTTCCTCCGTGGTGTTAGGTTCGGTCACGGGACCGGGTCGTAGATTTTTCCGCCCCTGTAGAACGGATGGCACCGCATGATGCGCCTGAACGCGAGCCACCCTCCCTTGAGCGCGCCGTACTTCTCGATGGCCTCGAGCGCGTACTGCGAGCAGGTGGGGATAAAGCGGCAGCAGGCCGGACGGTAGGGGGAAATGGCCCTGCGGTAGAACCGGATGAGCCAGAGCAGGACCCTTTTCATGCTTCCTTTACCCAGAGATCAAGCTTTTTACACGTTTTTTCAAACGCCCTTTTGAGCTCCCAGTAGTCCGCGCGGGCGGCTCTGGTGCGGCCCACGACGATGATGTCGTAGCCCTGCTTCATCTCATTCTGGCTCAGGCGGAAGATCTCGCGGATGCGGCGGCGGACGCGGTTGCGCACGACGGCATGGCCGAGCTTGGTGCTCACCGTGACGCCGAGACGGTTGTGCCCGAGCCTGTTTTTGCGGTAATACACCACAAGGCAGGACGAAACGCCGGATCTGCCCCTGGCATACATCCGGCGGAATTCATAGTTCTGCTTGACGGTGGTGGTGCTTTTCATGCGCGATCTCCCTTAGATGAACGGTTCTGCCCGTTTTGTCCGTATAGCCTGTAAGGGACGGCGATCGAAACAAAATTTCATCGGCCGTCCCTCATTGTTTCATCTGCAGCATACGATACGCAAGTTGCTCCCGCTTAGTGGGTCAGACGGGCGCGGCCGCGTGCACGACGGCGGGCAATGACCTTGCGGCCGTTGGCGGTGGACATTCTCTTGCGGAAGCCGTGCTCCTTGGAGCGCTGGATCTTCTTGGGCTGATAGGTGCGAGAAGTAGCCATTTCGTTTTACCTCCTAAAAAATTTTTGCCGGCAGAGCCTTGCGGCGCTGCACTTACTCGACGGCGGGTGAGGTCGCCCTCACGGACCGCAGTTGACATAAAATTGCGATTCTCTACAGAAACGCACGAAGTATTATATCGGTTTTGTGTCAATCTGTCAACCGGAAGTTCGCATTTTTTGCTCAAACTGCACGCATCACAAACTCTTGTAACGCAAAGGGACGCTTCTCGCAAGATATTGTTTTTTTCTTTCTGTTTTCCTGCCCGCAGACAGGCAAAAAGCAGCATTTTATATTTAGAATATGTGTTGCGTTTATTCCGCTTTTCTGCTATAATAGATAGAGTAATATCCCGGCCTTTCGGCCGTTATCCAGACAAAGAAAGGAGCGCTTCCGTGAACTCTGTTGCAGACATCTGGAAGATCGTCCTCGCCCGGCTCAGCCAGGACCTTTCCGAAACGACGATCTCCACCTGGTTCGACGAGGTGGAGGCCGTGTCCATCAAGGATCGCACGCTGTATCTCCACTGCCCGAACGATTTTAAGCGCAGCACCATCGAATCGATGTTTTTGGACCGTATCAAGGATTCCCTGCGGGACATCTATTCCGCCGATTTCGACGTGAAGCTCCTCTCCACCGCGGAGAGCACCGCCCTTTTCGAGCCCGAGGTGAAAAAGTCCGCCTCGCTGCTCGATTCCGGCGAATTCACATTCGACACCTTCGTCGTCGGCGAATCGAACAAGATGGCCTACGCCGCCGCCCGCGCCGTGGCCGACGGAGTGGGGCACTACAACCCCCTTTTCATCTACGGCGACTCGGGCCTTGGCAAAACGCACCTGATTTACGCCATCGCCCACCAGATCCGCACGAACCGTCCCTCGGCGAAGATCATCTACATCAAGGGCGACGATTTCATCAACGAATTCATCGAGCTTGTGCGCGCGGGCCGCGGCAGCGAGTTCCGCGCGAAGTACCGCGACGCGGACCTTCTGCTCGTGGACGACGTGCAGTTCGTCGCGGGCAAGGAGCAGGTGCAGAACGAATTTTTCCATACCTTCAATACGCTCTACGAGGCGGGACGGCAGATCGTCCTGACCTCCGACCGTCCGCCCTCCGACATGCACCTGCTCGATGACCGCCTGCGCACGCGCTTTGAGTGGGGCCTTCTCGTCGATGTGCAGCCGCCTGACTTTGAAACGCGCCTCGCCATCGTAAAGAACAAGGCCGCCCAGTGGGGCACGGTCATCGATGACGACATCGCCAAGTACATCGCAGAAAACGTCACCTCCAACGTCCGCCAGCTCGAGGGCACGATGAACAAGATCCTTGCCTACCGCGATCTCATCGGACGCGAGATGGACGCCGACGCCGCGCACCGCGCGGTCGAGGACTTCATGAAAAAGAACGCAAACCTCGCCCCCACGGCTGCGATGATCATCACCGAGACGTCGCGCTACTTCGGCATCGACGAGGAGGTCATCAAGGGCTCGTCGCGAAGCCGCGAGGTCGTCAACGCCCGTCAGGCCGCAATGTATCTCGTGCGCCGCATGACGAATCTTTCCACGCCCGACATCGGGCGCGAGTTCGGCAAGCGCGACCATACGACCGTTCTCCACTCGCTCGAGCAAATCGAAAAAAAAATGAAATCCGACCCTGTCTTCAACCAGACGATCAAGGAGATCACCATCAACATCAACTCCAAGAGATAGCAGAGTTTTCCACATTATCCACAGGGTTGTGCATAGGCAGGCTGTGGAATACTTTTTTGAAAATTTCGGGTGTGGAAAGGCATAGTACTTTTCCCCACCGGGGCTGGGAAAACTTTTCCTTGGTATTTCTGGGAAAACTACGGTTTTCCACATTTTTGCGCCCCTACTGCTGCTATTTCTAAAAACTATCCTTTTTCTTTTCCGAAAGAGAAAAATTTCTCCCAATTACGAAAGGACCGCCGCTATGAAATTTTCCTGCGAAAAGCTGCTGCTGCAAAACGCAGTCAACACCGCGTCCCGCGCCGTCGCGGCGAAAAGCTCGATCCCCGCGCTCGAGGGACTGCTGCTGACCTGCGGGGCAGAGAGCCTGACCGTTTCGGGCTACAACATGCAGACCGGTATCCGCACGCGCTTCCCCGTGGAGGCGGCGGAAGAGGGCGAGCTGGTCGTGAACGCCCGCCTGATCGGCGAAATTCTGAGAAGGCTGCCGGACGACGTCGTGACCTTCACGTCCGATGAAAAATTTCTCATCCACCTCTCCTGCGGCGACGCGGATTTCGACATCATGGGCCTCTCCGCCGCCGACTTCCCCGAGCTTCCCGAGGTCGAGGAGAAGTACGCCGTACAGATTGCCGAAAAGACGCTCAAGGCCATGATCCAGCAGACGAGCTTCGCCGTTTCGACCAACGAGGCGCGCCCCGTGCACATGGGCTCTCTTTTCGAGGTCTCCGCCGCGGGGCTGACGGTCGTGTCCGTCGATGGCTTCCGCCTGGCGCTGCGCAAGGAGCCGCTTGAAAAGATCGAGGGCGGCGCGTTCTCGTTCGTCGCGCCCGGCACGGCGCTCAACGAGGTCGAGCGCATCTGCGAGGAGATCGACGATATCCTGACCATCACGCTCGGCCAGCGCCACATCCTCTTTGAGGTGGGCGAGACGGAGCTGATCTGCCGCCGGCTCGAGGGCGAGTTCCTCGACTATAAAAACGCCATCCCACGCCGCAATCCCATCAACGTGGTCGTGGATACGAAAACGATGCTCCAGAGCCTCGAGCGCGTGAGCGTCGTCATCAGCGAAAAGCTCAAAAGCCCCGTGCGCTGCCTTTTTGAAGAGGACCGCGTGACGATGTCCGCCAAAACGGCCAGCGGCGACGCCAAGGACGTCTGCCGCATCGCCGGCGACGGGCAGGGCCTTGAGATCGGCTTCAACAACCGCTATCTCATGGATGCGCTGCGCTACGCGCCGGCCGACACCGTGAAAATGGAGCTCAACACCGGCATTTCCCCGGCCATCATCGTGCCCACCGAGGGAGAGGAGAACTTCCTCTATATGGTTCTCCCCGTTCGCCTGAAGGCGAATTAAGGCAGAAAAAACGAATACAAATTGTATCATACCGTACAATGATTCCTGTTTGGAATCATTCTGCAAAGGACTTTTATATGACTGACATCACCATCACCACGGAATTTATCAAATTGCAGGACCTTTTGAAGCTTGCCAACGCCGTCGGCACCGGCGGCGAGGCGAAGATCGTCATTCAGAACGGCGACGTGCTCGTCAACGGCGAGGTCTGCACGATGCGCGGCAAGAAGATCCGCCCGGGCGACACCGTAGCCTTTGACGGCAAAGAGCTGAGCGTCTCGTATGCGGATCGATAAGCTTTCGCTGCAGGGCTTTCGCAACTATGACACGCTGGACGTGTCCTTCGCGCCGGACTGCAACGTCATCGTCGGCGAGAACGCGCAGGGAAAGACGAATCTGCTCGAAGCGATCGTCTACCTCTCGTCCGCGCGCTCGCCGCGCGCGCGGTACGACCGCGAACTCATCTCGTTCGGCAGGGAGGACGCGAAGCTGGCGGCGAACGCCTTCGCGCGGAATCGCGACTTTCTGCTCGAGGTCTCGCTTGCCGCGGGGCGGAGGAGAAAGATCCTCATCAACAAGGTCCCGGCGAAAAAGGGCTCGGACCTGAGCGACGTGCTCGGCGCGGTCTACTTCTGCCCCGAGGATTTGCTGCTCATCCGCGACGGCGCGGCGGCGCGCAGAAAATTCATGGACGACGCGCTCTGCCAGCTGCGTGCGCGCTACGCTCAGGCGCTCAGCGACTATCACAGGGCCTGCGAGCACAAAACGCGCATCCTGCGCGACAGCGAGGAGTATCCCTCGCTTTTGGATACGCTGCCGGAATTTGACCTGCGCATGGCGCAGAGCGGCGCGGTCGTCATCTACTACCGCGCGCGCTTCTGCGAGCGGCTGAAGGAATACGCGGGCATCGCGCACCGCGAGTGCTCCGGCGGCAGGGAAGAGCTGGGCGTCACGTATCAGACGGTCTCGACCATCTCCGACCCGCTTGCGCCGGTCGAGACGATCTATGAGCAGCTGCGCGCGCATCAGGCGTCGCACGCGGCGGCGGAGCGGGCCTCGCGCATGTGCCTTTCCGGGCCGCATAAGGACGATATCGCCGTGAGCATCGGCGGCGTGAACGCGCGGCAGTTTTCCTCGCAGGGGCAGACCCGCACGGCGGCGCTCGCCTTCAAGCTCGCCGAGCGCGAGATCTACCGCGAGATCACGTCCCGCACGCCGCTTCTGCTGCTCGACGACGTGCTGTCCGAGCTGGACCCGAGACGGCAGGAATACGTGCTCAACCGCATTCTCGGCGGGCAGGTGTTCATCACCTGCTGCGAGGAGGACCGGCTGGGAACGCTGCTCAGCGGCAAGGTGTTCCATATCGCGAACGGCGCGGTCGTATGAGCGCGAAAAGGAGACAAGATGTATCTTCACATCGGAAATAACGTCATGCTGCCGGAAAAGCACATCATCGGCGTTTTTGACTTAGAGATCACGTCGCAGTCCAAAAGAACCTCGGAATTTCTCCGCCGGGCGGAGGAGGAGAGTCTCGTCATCGACGTGTGCGAGGACATTCCAAAGTCCTTTTTAGTGTGCGACCACCCGTATCACCCGCAGCTGGTTTACCTGTCTGAGCTTTCGAGCCAGACGCTGCAGAAGAGAATGGAGGAGAAGACATGAAAATGCCCATTGCCATTGAAATGCTGTCAGGTCCCTTTACCCTGCCGAAGGACGAAAAGTGGATTATTCCCATCGTGCTCGGCCTTTTCGCGGTGCTGATCTTTTTCGGCGCGGTGCAGCTGAGAATGGACGAGGGAAACAAGTGGCGCTTTCAGAAGAAAATGAAGGTATCGGCGATCTGCTGGCTCGCGTGCGAGGTGCTGTGGCAGTTCCACGGCGCGGATTCGACGCTTTATCTCGGGCCGGTGACAGGCATTATGTTCCTGTATGCCCTGAGCGAAGCGCTGGTCTATGGCGTATACCTTCTTGCGAAAAAGAAACGATCGGCCGCGCTGTAAGCGGCCTTCCCATCAGAACGACTGCTCGAGGCAAGGAGAAACGGGCCGGAAACGGCTCCGACCCGGTTCTTCCTGCCTTACGATGAAAGGAGAACCCAAATGGCAGATAATGAGATCCTTCAATCCACGGCAGTGGATGAAAGCAACGATTATAACGCATCGGAAATCCAGGTGCTCGAGGGCCTTGAGGCCGTGCGCAAGCGCCCGGGCATGTACATCGGCTCCACGTCGGTGAGCGGCCTGCATCACCTCGTCTACGAAATTGTGGATAACTCCATCGACGAAGCGCTTGCGGGCTACTGCACGGAGATCCAGGTGACGATCAACGAGGGCAACACCATCACCGTTGTGGATAACGGCCGCGGCATCCCGGTCGATATCCAGGCGCAGACGGGCCGTCCCGCGCTCGAGGTCGTCTATACGGTGCTGCACGCGGGCGGCAAATTCGGCGGCGGGGGCTACAAGGTCTCCGGCGGCCTGCACGGCGTGGGCGCGAGCGTTGTCAACGCGCTGTCCGAATGGCTGACGGTGCAGGTGCACAAAAACGGCAATATCTACGAGATGAAGTTCTCCCGCGGCAAGATCACGCAGGAGATGACCATCATCGGCACGACCGACCGCACGGGCACGACCGTCACCTTCAAGCCCGACCCCGAGATGTTCGAGGAGCTGGAATACTCCTATGAAACGCTGCACACCCGCATGCGCGAGGAGGCGTTTTTGAACGCGGGCCTTCGCATTACGATCGAGGACAAGCGCCTTGAGAGCGAGGAAAAGCCCGAGAGCGAGCGCCGCGACTCGATGTGCTACGAGGGCGGTATCCGAGAATTCGTCACGTGGCTCAACAAGAAAAAGGACCCATTGCACCAGCAGGTCATTTACATGAGCGGCATGAAGGGCGATTCGTTCGCGGAGCTGGCGCTGCAGTATGACGACGGCTATCAGGAAAATATCCTCTCGTTCGCCAACAACGTCCACACGCCCGAGGGCGGCATGCACGAGACGGGCTTCAAGGCCGCGCTCACGCGCGTCTTGAACGCCTACGGCATCAAAAACGGCATCATCAAGGAGGGCGATAAAGTGAGCGGCGAGGACTGCCGCGAGGGCCTGACCTGCGTCATCTCCGTCAAGCTCACGAACGCGCAGTTCGAGGGCCAGACGAAGGCAAAGCTCGGAAATTCCGAGATCCGCACACTGGTCGATAACCTCGTGTCCGACCGGCTGATGCAGTTCCTTGAGGAAAATCCCGTCGTGGCGCGCACGATCCTCGACAAGGCCATGACGGCCAACCGCGCGCGCGAGGCCGCGCGCAAGGCGCGCGAGTCGATCCGCCGCAAGAGCGCGCTCGGCGGCGCGGCAATGCCCGACAAGCTGCGCGACTGCAACGAAAATAACCCGGAGCTGACGGAAATCTACATCGTCGAGGGCGACAGCGCAGGCGGCAGCGCCACGCAGGGGCGCGATTCGCGCTTCCAGGCGATCCTGCCGCTGTGGGGCAAGATGCTCAATGTCGAAAAGGTCCGCGCCGACAAAATCTATGGCAACGACAAGCTCCAGCCCGTCATCATCGCGCTCGGCGCGGGACTGGGCGAGGATTTCGACATCAACAAGCTCCGCTACCACAAGGTCATCATCATGGCGGATGCCGATGTGGACGGCTCGCACATCCGGACGCTGCTGCTGACGTTCTTCTTCCGCTACATGCGCCCGCTCATTGAAAACGGTTATGTCTACGCCGCTGTGCCGCCGCTTTTCAAGCTCACGCGCGGCAAAACGACGCGCCTTGCCTTCACGCCGGAGGAGCGCGACGCCTACTCTGCCGAGCTTCGCGGCGACAACCCGAACGCGAAGGTCGATATCTCGCGCTTCAAAGGTCTTGGTGAAATGAACCCGCACGAGCTGTGGGAGACGACCATGGACCCCGAAAAGCGCACGCTCAAGCGCATCACGCTCGAGGACGCCGCGCTTGCGGACGAGACGTTTACGGTGCTCATGGGCGAAAAGGTCGAGCCGCGCAAGGAATTTATCGAGCAGAACGCGAAATACGCGGTCAATCTGGACTTTTAAGAGAGGAGGACGAAGAAAATGGCACACAAAAACGTGGATTACAAGCCCGAGGATATCCGCTTCCCGGATCAGAAGATCGTGCAGAGCGAGCTTGTGCATGAAATGCAGTCCTCCTATATCGAATACGCGATGTCGGTCATCGTCGGGCGCGCGCTGCCCGACGTGCGCGACGGCTTGAAGCCCGTCCACCGCCGCATCCTGTACGCCATGTACGAGGACGGCCTGACGAGCGACAAGGCCTTCAAAAAGTCGGCGACCTGCGTCGGCGACGTGCTGGGCCGCTATCATCCCCACGGCGACGCGTCGGTCTATGACGCGCTCGTGCGTCTGGCACAGGACTTTTCCATGCGCTATATGCTCGTGGACGGCCACGGCAACTTCGGCTCCATCGATGGCGACCCCCCGGCCGCCTACCGATACACCGAGGCGAGAATGTCGAAGATCGCGAACGAAATGCTGCGCGACATCGACAAGGACACGGTCGATTGGGACCCGAACTTCGACGAGAGCCGCAAGGAGCCCCGCGTGCTGCCCGCGCGCTTCCCGAACCTGCTGGTGAACGGCTCCTCGGGCATCGCCGTCGGCATGGCGACGAACATCCCTCCCCATAACCTCACCGAGGTCATCAACGCCTGCGTCTGCGTGCTCGACAATCCAGAGGCGACGCTTTACGACCTTATGCAGCACATCACGGGCCCCGACTTCCCGACCAAGGGCATCATCATGGGCCGCAGCGGCATCCGCGCGGCCTACGCCACGGGCCGCGGCAAGATCATCCTGCGCGCCCGCACGGAATTTGAAGAATTCGGCCGCGACCGCACGCGCATCATCGTCACCGAGCTTCCCTATCAGGTGAACAAGCGCATGCTCATCAAGAACATGGCCGATCAGGTGAACGACAAGCGCCTTGAGGGCATTTCCGATATCCGCGACGAGACCGACCGCACGGGCATGCGCATCGTCATCGAGGTCAAGCACGACGCGAACCCGCAGGTGGTGCTGAACCGGCTCTTTGCCCAGACGCAATTACAGACGAGCTTTGCCATCAACATGCTGGCGCTCGTCGATAACCAGAAGCAGCCGAAGATCCTCTCCCTGCGACACATCATCGACGAGTACCTGACCTTCCAGGAGGAGCTCATCACGCGCAGAACGCAGTACGACCTCAAAAAGGCGCGCGAGCGCGAGCACCTCTTACAGGGCCTTCTCATCGCGCAGGACAATATCGACGAGGTCATCCACATCATCCGCACGAGCTACGACGACGCGAAGGAAAAGCTCATGGAGCACTTTTCCCTCTCCGATATTCAGGCGCAGGCCATTCTCGATATGCGCCTGAAGGCCTTGCAGGGACTTGACCGCGAAAAGCTGCAGAACGAGTACGACGAGCTGGAAAAGAAGATCGCGTACTTTGTCGAGCTGCTTTCGAACGAGACGATGCTCAAGGGCGTTCTGAAGGACGAGCTTCTTGAGATCCGCGACAAGTACGGCGACGAGCGCAAGACCGAGATCCAGGAGGTCGAGGACGAGATCGACATCGAGGACCTCATCGAGGAGGAGCAGTGCGTCTTTACCCTGACGCGCAACGGCTACATCAAGCGCACGAGCGCGAGCGAGTACACCGCGCAGAGCAAGGGCGGCATGGGCAAAAAGGGCATCACCACCCGCGACGAGGACACCGTGGTGGACGTGTTCACCGCCTCGACGCACGATTATATCCTCTTCTTCACGGACACCGGCAAGGTGTACCGCAAGAAGGGCTACCAGATCCCCGAGAGCGGCAAGGCCGCCAAGGGCACGAACATTGTCAACATCATTCAGGTGGAGACGGGCGAGCGCGTGCAGGCGATGATCCACTTCCGTGACCTGAACGCCGAGAACCTGTATCTCACCATGGTCACGCGCAGCGGCACGGTGAAGCGTCTCCCGGTCGAAACGCTCAAAAACCTGCGCAACAACGGCATCCGCGCGCTGAACCTCGACGAGGGAGACGAGCTGGTGAGCGTACGCGAGACGGACGGCGAGCAGCGCATCCTCATCGCGACGCACGACGGCATGGCGGTCGTGTTTGACGAAAACGACGTCCGTCCGATGGGCCGCACGGCGGTCGGCGTGCGCGGCATCAAGCTGCGCGAGGGAGACTATGTCGTGGGCGCGGCCCGCGCGCAGGAGGGCAAAGAGGTCCTGACCATCACGGAAAAGGGCTACGGCAAGAAAACGCCCGTCGAGGAATACCGCATCACGAACCGCGGCGGCCTTGGCATCAAGAACTATATGGTCACGGAAAAGACCGGCGGCATCGTCGGCGTCAAGGTCGTGGACGGCAGCGAGGATCTGCTTCTCGTCACGCGCGCGGGAATCCTCATCCGCACGCCGGTCGAGGCCATCCGCACCACCGGCCGCGCCACGCAGGGCGTGATCGTCATGCGCTTCAAGGAAGAGGGCGACAGCGTGATCTCCATGGCGCTGGCGGAGAATGAAGAGGGCGGCGAAGTGTAAGGCCTCGAAGAGATGTCCTATTGCATAGGACCGCGCAGTAGCGATGTAACATCAAAGTTGCACGCCAAAGCAGCGATGTAACCCCCAGCTTGCTGGAAAGAAGATCCTCTTTTCACTAAAATAGAGAGAAAAAAGAGGAGGGAACGGAAGTGGCAGATATTTTAAGGTTGCTGGGCGACACGATGGAGCGCGGGGAAGAACGAAAGCGCAGGAACAACCGGGAGCTTCTGGCCGCCATCAACACCCGGCCCGGCATGGTCGTGCTCGGCACGGTCCTGTTGGTGATCGCGCTGGTGCTGATCAGTCCGCAGATCGAGGAGTGGGAGACCGCGAACGACCCGAACGTCATCATCTTCGACGTGAGCGGCTTTGACTTCGGCAATGAGGAAATCAACCGCTCGTATCAGGAAATGCTCGAGAGCCAGTACGAGCAGCAGCTTGCGCAGGAGAAATTCGCGCGCGGGGCCGCCATCGTCTTTGCCCTTGGCGGCGCGGCGTGCTATGTCCGCGCGGCGCTTCCGTGGAAAAAGAAGAAAGAAGCGGGAACGATCTGCGCGGAAGCACCGTCCAAAGAGACAGAAGCGGCGGAGACTTTTCAGCAGCCTGTGGAAAACCCCGCGCCGCAGAGCGCGGAGACGGACAGTAAGACCGACCGGCTCGAAAATCTCAAAAACCTCTACGAGGCCGGTATTTTGAGCCGGGAAGAGTATGACGCGCGCAGAAAAAAGCTGTAAGGAGGACATCCCATGAGAAGAAACATTCGTTACAAGCCCAGCAAGGGCGCAAGCATTCTGACGGGCATCATCGCGTGTGCGATGGGCGTGTTCGGACTTGTCGCCATGCAGGATATGATGTATGGCTTCGGCAGTGAGTTTATGGCGTTCCAGATCATCTGGTCTCTGGCGGCTTTCGGCATTGGCATCTATAATTTTCTGATGGCCGCGGGCATCGTGAAGTACAACAGCGGCTACGAGATCGTCGATGAAACGGACGAGGGCGGCAAGCGCGCGCCCTCCGACACGGAGGCGCGGCTCAAGGAGGCGCAGTCCCTCTACGACCGCGGGCTCATCAGCGAGGAGGAGTACCAGCAGAAGCGGAAGGACATTCTGGACCGGCTGTGAGAAAGGAGCGCGGCAGATGGAAGTTTTTGGAATCATCATTTTTGTCGCAATCCTGATCATCAAGCAGCTTGCGGCAAACGAAGAAGAGAAGGACGGGACGGGCCTCCCGGACCTGCCGGATACGCCTGTGCAGGAGGAAAAAACGCCCCGGACCGCCGCGGACGCGCTGACCGGCTCCATGAGTGCCGGCGGGGCGATGAAAAGCATCAACCGCGCGCTGGATGAGCTGGACGCGGCGCGCGAGGACAAGAGGTCGCTGAGCGCGCAGGACCTGCGCAGGGGCTTTGAGGACCTTAAAATGGCGCCGCGCGCGGCGGCGCAGAAGATCAGGGCCGCGCAGGAGCAGCGCAATGCGGACGAGCGCGAGAGCAGCGAAAGGCGCTGGGAGCTCGCGCGCAGAAAGCAGGCCGACCGAAGCGAGGTCCACTCCATCCACATGGACAGCTGCGAGGAGCGGCTTGAAAACGTGAAGATACTCTATGACGCGGGCATTCTGGACCGCGAGGAATACCAGCAGCGCGTCCGGCGCATCAAAAAGGCGCACGCGCTGCGCGAGGACTAAGGCAGCAGACAAAAAGGAAGCGAACGGAAATGTACGACGAACTGACGAAGGTCGATATCGAAAAGATGAAAGCGGAGCTGGAGCACCGGCGGCTCGAGCTGCGCCCGAAGCTCATCGAGGATGTGCAGACGGCGCGCGCCTTCGGCGATCTGAGCGAAAACTACGAATACAAGGTCGCCAAGCAGGAGAAAAACCGCAACGAGAGCCGCATCCGCTATTTGGAGCGTATGATCGCGACGGCGAAGGTCATCGAGGTCAGCGAAAAAGAGGGCGTTGTGGGTCTTTTTGACCATGTGGTGCTCTATAACGAAAAGCTGGGGAAGGAGCAGAGCATCCAGCTCGTGACCACCCTGCGGCAGAACGCGCTCAAGGGACTGATCAGCAAGGAATCGCCCGTGGGCAAGGCCATCCTGGGGAAAAAGGCGGGCGAGCGGGTCGAGATCGCCGTCTCGCCGGAGATGAAGTACACGGTCGAGATCCGTTCCATCACGCCGGGGGAGGATGATTCCTCGCTCGAGATCAGCTCTTACTGAGGAAGCACATGAAAAAAGTCATCATCTATACCGACGGCGCGTGCTCGGGCAATCCCGGCCCCGGCGGCTGGGGCGCGGTGCTCAAATACGGCGCGCACGAGCGCGAGCTCTCCGGCGGCGAAGCGAGCACGACGAATAACCGCATGGAGCTCACCGCCGTCATCGAGGCCCTGCGCCTTTTGAAGGAGCCCTGCGAGGTGGAGCTTTACTCCGACTCGCGCTATGTGATCGACGCGCTCGAAAAGCGCTGGGTCTACGGCTGGAAAAAGCGCGGCTGGGTCAAAAGCGACAAAAAGCCCGCGCTGAACGTCGATCTCTGGGAGCAGCTGCTCGCGCTGATCGAGCAGCACGAACTGCACTACCACTGGGTCAAGGGCCACGCGGAAAACGAATACAACAACCGCTGCGACGAGCTGGCGGTGGCGGAATGGAAAGCGGTGAAGCGCTGTCAGTGACAGATGAGGCGAACCGCTTTCGAGGAAGCGGCACGATTGGCGCGCCCGAACGGGCGCGGGAATCGTAATGCCGCGACGGTGAATAAATTTAAGTAAACGACAGCGTGGCCTTTCGCCGGAAGTCCGGCGGCGCGAGCGGCGAATTCACTTCGCCGCCGCAAGACGTGCAATAAAACAGGGCTCCCGCGCGGCCTGCCGCGTGGGAAAAAATACTTTGCGCGGAGCGAGTGTCGAGCCGCAGGCGAGGCACAGAGCGGAGTGAGAATCTTCTCAAAAAGATGGGTCTCCCATCTTTTTGAAGTAATTTTAAGGAGCAAGAAACTATGGCAGAATTCAATGCGAAGGAACAGCTTGCGGGGCTTATCGACTGGATGCGCGCGCAGATGAAGGCCTGCGGCGGCAAGACCGCCGTGATCGGCATTTCCGGCGGCAAGGACAGCTCCGTCACCGCGGCGCTGAGCGTGGCGGCCTACGGGCGCGAGAACGTGGTGGGCGTGCTGATGCCCGACGGCGTGCAGCCGGACATCAACTATTCCAACGGCCTTGTGGAGTATCTGGGCATCCGCAATTACACGTTCAACATCCAGGGCGGCACGAAGGGCCTGCTCGACGAGATGGAGCGCGTGGGCATCGAGGCGAGCCGCCAGACGAGGGTGAACCTGCCCTCCCGCATCCGCATGGCGACGCTGTACGCCATCGCGCAGAGCGAGGATAACGGCATCGTGATCAACACCTCGAACCTCTCGGAGGACTGGGTGGGCTACTGCACCATCTACGGCGACAGCGCGGGTGCGTTCTCGCCGCTGGGCATGTACACGACCGAGGAGGTCATCGCGCTGGGCGCGGAGCTGGGCCTTCCCGAGCGCTTTCTCATCAAGCCGCCGTCTGACGGCCTGACCGGCAAGACCGACGAGGACAACCTCGGCTTCACCTACCATGCAGTGAACGAGTACATCCGCAGAGGCGAGGTCGATCCCGCCATCAAGGAGCAGATCGACCGCAAGCACAAGGTCTCGCGCTTCAAGTTCCAGACCCTGCCGGTGTATCAGAACGGCCTGCCGATCGTCCTGCCGGAGGAGACGGACTACTACAACCCCAACAAGAAATAAGCGGGAAAAACAGAAAACCCTCGCCGGTACCGGCGAGGGTTTTCTGCTGTGTTGTGTGTGTATTTTTAGGAGGGAGAAAATCACATCGGGGGGAGTTCCCCTTTGCAAGTATTAAGATACCAGTCAATCTTGGCTAAAGTTTGAATCGCTTGTAAACAAATTATGAATAGCTGTGGAAAATCATGGCGTTTCAGCCCATCAGCGCGCTCAGATCGGCGAACGAGAGCGGCTGGAGCGCAAGGTCGATGCCGTAGCCGATGATGCGCGCGAGCAGCTGCACCTGCGCGTCGATATCGCGCGTGGTAACCATGACGGTCTCGTGGCCGCGCAGGGCGGCGGGATCGACGCTTTGGCGCCCGGCCTCCTCAAGCACGTCGAGCGTGAGCGTGGCCGCGTCCACCACGGTGGGCACGCCGATCGAGTAGACCGGCACGCCGACCGTCTTTTCGTCCAGCGCGCAGCGGTGGTTGCCCACGCCGCTGCCCGGCACGATGCCCGTATCCGAGAGCTGTACGCTCGTGCACAGGCGCGTAAGCGAGCGCGCAGCCAGCGCGTCGATGACGATGACCGCGTCGGGCTGGACGGCGCGCGCCGCGCCGCGCACGATCTCAAGCGCTTCGATGCCCGTGCGTCCCAGCACGCCCGGCGTGAGCACGCTGACGGCCGTGAGCACCGAGAAGTCCGGCACCTCGCCCAGATGCCGCGTGGCGAGCACGTGCTCCGACGCGAGCGGCCCGATGGCGTCGGGCGTCATCGCGGCGTTGCCGAGCCCGGCAACGAGCACGCTTTTCACGTTTTCACCCATGAGCGCTCTCAGCTCCGCGCCCACCGCGCGCGACGCGCGCTCCACGGGCGATTCCGCGTCTCTCAGCAGCGGCGCGAGGTCGAGCGTGATATAGTTTCCGACCGGCTTTCCCAGCGCGTGCGCCGCCTGATCGTCCGTCACCGCCACGCTTGTCACGCGGCAGCCGCGGCGGAATACCGTCCGGTGGTCCACGCCGCGGAGCTTTTTCTTCTCCCCGCCGCGCCACAGCTCGTGCGCCTCCATGGCAAGGTCCGTGCGCCGGATGAGCATTTTGCACCGTCTCCTCTCACTAAATCTTGTTTTCTGCGCTTATTTTGGCCACAAAGTTTTGTGTCATTCAAAAAAATCAAAAAAATGCGAAAAAATGCTTGCAATTTCTTGCATTCTTTGCTAAAATACCATTCTGCACGGTGGATTTTTTGTCTGCCGGAGCGAATTCCAACCGGAGGAGGTGTTTGGTTTGCCGAATATTAAGTCTGCTAAGAAGCGCGTTCTCGTGTCCGGCGTGCGTAACGAGCGCAACAAGGCCGACAAGTCCGCACTGAAGACCGCACTCAAGAAGTTCGAGGCGGCTGCCGCTGAAGGCAATCGCACCGAGGCCGAGAGCGCTTACAAGGTCGCAGTGAAGACTGTCGATAAGGCTGCTGCCAAGGGTATTCTGCACAAGAATAACGCCGCGCACAAGAAGAGCGCGCTGACCCTGAAGCTCAACAGCATTGGCTAATCGAGCAAAAAATGAGAGTCATCCGTGAGGATGGCTCTTTTTTTGTGCCCCCTTGCAAGGAGAAGATTATTTTTCCGCGCTTTGCGCGGAGGGGAGTGCAGCGCTTGGCGGCGGCATTGCTGCGCTCGCCGCCGTTGGGGGATTGCGGCATTGCTTCGCTCGCCGCCGTCAGATGAAACAGATGTTGCAATCTGTCGGAATTTATGATACGGTAACAATAGGGCGCTGCACGAACGGCAGGCGGTTGGCTACATCCTCCGAGAGGAGGTGGTAGATATGCCTATTACGATCACGTTACATATCTTCGGATGTGTGGTCACGATCCGTATAAAAGGTGAAAACCGCCACCCTGGCCGGTGACGGTTTCATTTGAAATTCTTCACTTAACCAAGGGCTGACCGCTTGTCGCAGCGCCCTTTCTATGTTTATTATAGCAAATTCTCCCGCGCTGTCAAGCAGCGGGTGTTTTTATTTGATCTCCTGCTCCAGTTCGTGAAACCATTCCGGGCAGAAGAACTCATCCACGGTGATCCCGAGCCCGTCGCAGAGCTTTTTGATCGTTGCCACGGTGGTCGTATGATTCCGTCCGCTGACGATATTGTTCAGCGTGGACTGTGTGATCCCGCTGAGGATGCTCAGGCGGTTGATCGTGATATCCCGCTCCCCGCACAGCTCCAGAATTCGGCGGCGCACCGCTTCGCCTACGGTCATAACGATCACCCCGCTTTCTTTTCATAAAGAATACTGATTTTCTCTTGAAAAGATTAACTCTTTTGAGTTAAAATAACCGCAAAGGGTTAAGGAGGAATCACAAATGGTCGATTACAAGAAAATCTACCACCTGTTGTTCAACGCCATGACAGAAGCACTGGAAAAAATCGACGCCCAAAACTACGGCGATGCAAGAGACATCCTCATCGCCGCCCAGCAGAAAGCCGAAGAAATTTACATCAACTCCGAAGATTAACGCACCCGCCTAAACCGCGGCGAGCCGAAGGCAATGCCGCGCCGTCCGCGCACCGGGGGAGGATAATCCAAAAAGGAGGGGCAAAGCCCCTCCCTTTTGGTCGTTGGGGGTGCAGGGGCGGGATCGAAACGCCCCTGCCGTTCTCTTAGGGGATCAAAAGGGGACCTTCTCTCACGTGAGAGAAGGTCCCCTTTTTCTTCGTGTTTGTCCCGAAAGGACAACCAATTACAGATACTTCTGCATGCCGTCGGTGGCGAGGGCGGGATCGCCGGAGACGGAGATGGTGAACTTGACGCCCGTGGCGTTGCTGAAGCGCTCCAGCTCGTTGAGGAAGTCGTCAGCCGCCTGGTTGCACTCACCGCCGGTGATCTTGAAGAGGTTGTCGATAAAGATATGGGAAATATCGTAATTGCCGGCGTACAGACCGAACAGGAAGCCGCGCAGGGCCTCGTAGTTGGACAGGTCATATTCGTAGGCAGAGATCAGACGAACGTGATAGTGCAGGTCAAAGGTCATGGTAGACTTTGCTTCCACGCAGACGACGCTGCCGTTATCCTCCTGCGCAGTGGCGTTGATCATTTCGATCAGCTTCTTGGTCTTACCGGTGCCCTTTTCACCCATGATGAGTCTGACCATAGAAATCACTCCTTTCAGTAGCTCCCCGCCCCTTTCGCGGGGGATGGTCTTTCGGTGCAATCAGCATAGCATAAATGAATCGATTTTGCAATGCTGAATCAAAACTTTCAAGTTTATTCAAACATTTTTCAGTGCAGCCTGACGCGCAGCGTCTCGCCGAGGTCCTCGTAGCCGGGCTTGCCGAGCAGGGCGAACATGTTCTTTTTGTAGGCCTCCACGCCCGGCTGGTCGAAGGGGTTCACGCCGAGCATATAACCGCTCAGGCCGCAGGCATACTCGAAAAAGTAGATGAGCTGGCCCATGGTGCGGGCATTGTTTTCGTCGAGATTTAAAATGATGTTCGGCACGCCTCCCTCAACGTGGGCAAGGAGCGTGCCGTCCATGGCCTGACGGTTTAAAAACGCCATCGGCTTTCCGGCGAGGAAGTTGAGCCCGTCGCCGTTCGCCTCGTCGAAGGGGACGACCATCTGCTTTTCCGAGGGCGCGAAGCGCACGACCGTTTCCATCAGCGTCCGCTCGCCCTGCTGGATGTACTGGCCCATGGAGTGCAGGTCCGCGGTGAAATCGACGCTCGCGGGGAAGAGTCCCTTTTCCTCCTTGCCCTCGCTCTCGCCGTAGAGCTGCTTCCACCACTCGGCCATGAAGCGGAACGCCGGCTCGAAGCAGGCGAGCAGCTCGATCTTCTTGCCCTGACGGTACAGCTCGTGGCGCATGGCGGCGTACTGCCAGGCGGGATTGCTGTAATCGCTGCGGGCGCAGAGGTCCATCATCTCCTGCGCGCCGGACATGAGCTCGTCTAAGTCGATGCCCGCGACGGCGATGGGGAGAAGGCCGACGGCGGTGAGCACGCTGTAGCGCCCGCCGATGTTGTCGGGCACGACGAATTTCTCATACCCCTCCTGATCGGCAAGGCCCTTCAGAGCGCCCTTGTGCGCGTCGGTCGTGGCATAGATGCGCTTTGCCGCGCCCTCCTTGCCGTATTTCTTTTCAAGCATTTCGCGGAAGAAGCGGAACGCCACGGCGGGCTCGGTCGTCGTGCCGGACTTGGAGATGACGTTGACGGAGAAATCATCGTCGCCGAGAAGCTCTGTTACCTCGCGCAGCGCGTCGGACGATAAGCCGTTGCCGATGAAGTAGATGTTCGGCGTGGATTTCTTTTTTAAGTTGTAGTTCGGCGAGCACAGGCACTCGATCACGCCGCGCGCGCCGAGGTAGCTGCCGCCGATGCCGATGACGACGAGCGCCTTGGAATCGGACTGGATCTTCTTTGCCGCAGCGCGGATGCGCGCGTACTCCTCGCGGTCGTAATCGCGCGGGAGCGTGACCCAGCCGATAAAATCAGAGCCCTTGCCGCCGCCGTTTTGCAGCCAGTTCGCCGCGCGCTCCAGACGCGGGCGCAGCGCCGCCTCGTAGGGAAGGGGAAGGAACGACGCGGCATGGGATACATCGATTGACAGCATAGAAAAGGCCTCCTGCGAATCAAAATTTCTTGTCTTGCATTGTAGCACACGGCCGGGAAAGAAACAAGCGCAAAGCGCCGAAAAGGGGGGAACGGACGTTCGCTTTTTTGCCGCATGCGGCGGAAACTGTGAAAAGCGGAGAAAGACGGCGCGCTTTAGCACAATATCTTTGTAAAGTACGTGCATTTACTGTTGCGAGGTATTGTGTTATCGTGTTACCACACTAAATCAAACGGCCAGGCGCCGGACAAAAATCAGGAGGAAGAAACGATGAAAAAATTCTTAGCGATGGCGCTTGCCGCCGTGATGGTACTCTCCCTTGCCGCATGCGGCAGCAAGAGCGACGATGGCGGGACCGCCGATGATACGCAGAATACGCAGGACACGCAGGGCGGCGAAACGCAGAAGCTGATCGTCGGCTTTGACGCCGAGTTCCCGCCGTTCGGCTTTATCGCCGCCGACGGCAGCTACGACGGCTTCGACCTCGCCATGGCGAAGGAGCTGTGCGCGCGTCTCGGCTGGGAGTATGAGGCCGTGGCGATCGACTGGAACAGCAAGGACGCCGAGCTTGCGAGCGGCACGATCAACTGCATCTGGAACGGCTTTACCTACACCGGCCGCGAGAACGACTACACCTTCTCCGACCCCTATGTGGATAACTCCATCGTGCTCGTCGTGAAGGCGGACAGCGGCATCACCTCGCTCGCGGACCTTGCCGGCAAGAGCGTGATGGCGCAGGCGGCTTCCTCCGCGGTGGACGCCATCAACGACAAGGAGGACTTCAAGGCGTCCCTCAAGGAGGTCGTGGAGCTTGCCGACTACAACATGGGCTTTATGGACCTCGCGCAGGGCACGGTGGACGCGGTGGCCGCGGACCTCGGCGTTGCGCAGTATCAGATCGCCAACAACGAGGGCGACTACGTTATCCTTGACGAGCCTCTTTCTACCGAGCAGTACGCCATCGGCTTCCTCAAGGGCAACACCGAGCTGCGCGACGCGGTGAACGCGGAGCTTCTGAAGATGGCCGAGGACGGCACGATGCTCTCTATCGCGCAGAACTATGTCGATCAGGGCCTTGTGCTCGACAGCCTGTGCCTCATCAAGAAGTAAAAACGATAAAGCGACCTGGCGGGCGGGGGAACGGTCCTCCGCCCGCTACTTTCCGCTGATTCTGATGGAACGAGGGAAACGTTATGACCGTATCCACGATGCTCTCCCTGCTGGCGCAGGGCTTTGTCACGTCGCTTCTGATCTTCTGCCTGACGCTGCTCGGCTCGCTGCCGCTGGGCCTTGCCGTGATGTTCGGGCGGCGCAGCCGCATCACGCCGCTGCGCTGGTTCGTCAAGGCGTATATCTCCATCATGCGCGGCACGCCGCTGATGCTGCAGCTGATGGTCGTTTTCTACGGCCCCAAGCTCCTGCTCGGCGTTACGGTGCCGGGCAACTGGCGCTTTACGGCGGTGATCCTGGCCTTCGTCATCAACTACGCGGCGTATTTTGCCGAAATCTACCGCGGGGGGCTGGAATCCATTCCACGCGGGCAGTTTGAAGCGGCCGAGGTGCTGGGCTACACAAAGGGGCAGACGTTTTGCCGCATCATCCTGCCGCAGATGGTCAAGCGCGTCATCCCGAGCGTGACGAACGAGGTCATCACGCTGGTGAAGGACACCTCGCTCGCCTCCGTCATCGGCACGGTGGAGATGTTCACGCGCGCCAAGCAGATCGTGGCCTCGCCGAACACGCCGGGCATGCTGGCGCTGGTGGCGGCGGGCGTCTTTTACTACATTTTCAACTATGTCATGGCCTTTTTGATGGAGCGCTGCGAAAAGGCGCTGAATTACTATCGCTGAGAGGGGGAGAGAACTTTGCCGGTATTTGAGATCAGCAATGCGCGCAAAGCCTTCGGCGCGCTCGAGGTATTGAAGGGCGTCTCTCTGCATATCGAGCAGGGCGAGGTCGTGTCGGTCATCGGCCCGTCGGGCGGCGGCAAATCGACGCTGCTGCGCTGCGCGACGCTTCTGGAAACGCTGGACGGCGGCTCGCTCGCCTACGGCGAGACCGTCTGCGCGGGCGAGGAAAACGGGAAGAGCTTGTACCGCGGAAAGGCCGCGCTGCGGGAAGCGCGGCGGAAGTTCGGGCTTGTTTTCCAGCAGTTCGACCTCTTTCCGCACTATACGGTGCTCAAAAATATCTGCGACGCGCCCATCGCCGTGCAGAAGCGGAATAAAGCCGAGGTCGAGGCCGAGGCCATGGCGCTGCTCGACAAAATGGGCCTTGCGGGCAAGGAGAACGCCTACCCCTGCCAGCTCTCGGGCGGGCAGCAGCAGCGCGTGGCCATTGCCCGCGCGCTCGCGATGAAGCCGGAGATCCTCTTTTTCGACGAGCCGACCTCCGCGCTCGACCCGCTGCTCACCGGCGAGGTGCTGCGCGTCATCCGCTCACTTGCCGACGAGCACATGACCATGCTCATCGTGACGCACGAGATGCCCTTTGCCCGCGCCGTGAGCGACCGCGTCGTGTTCCTTGACGGCGGCGTCATTGTGGAGCAGGGCAGCCCCGAGCAGGTATTCGGGAACCCGCGCCAGCAGCGCACGAGAGAATTCCTGCGCTCGTACCGCGAGACGGACGGCGCTCAGAAACAGGAATAGTACTTCACAAGAAGGTCCACCACCGCGCCGTAGCTCTGTGTGCCGAGACTGTCGCCGTAGGATCTGATCATTTTGTCGTTGAGCGACTGCGTGACCGTCGCGGTCAGGCCCTTGAACTGCGCCCAGTAGGCGCTGTTGGCGCGAAGGTCCGCAAGGACCTCCGCGGGCAGCGCATCGCGCACAGCCTGCCAGGCCTCGCGGTCGGCGCGGTACAGGGCGTTCGAGAGGTGGATGTAGCCGAGCAGCCAGCCCGCGTAGTTGTAGTCCGCGTTATCGCAGCGCGTGCAGGCTAAAACCGCGAGGAAGTTGCACTGCTGCTCGGACGCGATGCCGCGCTGGTGCGCAAGCTCGTGCGCGCAGGTCGAGGCGAGCAGCATCGCGGGGGAGTCCATGTTCACGTTCGACTCGCCCGTGAAGGGCGCGTAGAAGCCCGTGAAATTCATCGCGCTCATGATTTTGGAAAAATAAACGCCCTTGGGTTTCTGGTCGGGCATGTCGAGCAGGGGAAATTCGCCGTAAAGGCAGTCGTAGACCTGATCGGCATAGTCGAGGATGTCCTGCCGGCCGGCGGTGAAAACGCCGTCCGCATCGCGCGCGACCTGCTTCGACGCGAGCGTCGCTCCGTTGGCAAAATAGCGCGTGACGCGCAGCAGGTCCTCATACGCGACTGGCTCGGGCGTGAGGCCGGTCATGTCGCAGAAGTCGTCTGCGTAATAATTCACGCCCCAGAGGAGTGAAAAGGCGGCGTAGACCGTGAGCGCAAGGTCCGCGGCAAAGAGCGCGCAGCGATAGGCTGCGCGCCTTTTTTTGCGCGACCGCACAAGATAGCGCACCATCAGCGCGAGCAGAATTACCGCCGTGACCGCCGCGAGCACGTACAGAAGCTCCGCGACCGAAAACGGCAGCGCCGCGCACGCGCGGCCCATCCGCTGCTCAAGCGGCAGCGTCACGTCGTAGACCCAGACGTTTGCCGCCGGACGGTGCGCGCACAGCGCGTAAAACAGCGCAAGGACTGCGCCGCAGGCGATGAGCCAGCGGTGCAGTCCCTTGTTTTGCTGATAAAATGCTTTCAGCGCTTTCATGCGGGATCAGTCCTTTTTCTCTCCGGGGGCGGGAAGGGGATCGAACAGCTCCTCCGTCGCGCCCTTTTTCTCAAGGCTGCGGTCCGTGAACCAGTTCACAAGCGAGCTGACGCAGGCAAAGATGGGCACGCCCAGGAACATGCCGAGCACCCCGCCGAAGCCGCCGCCCACCACGATGGCCACGATGACCCAGAAGCTCGAAATGCCGGTGGATTTGCCGAGGATCTTTGGCCCCAGAATGTTGCCGTCGAACTGCTGGAGGGCGATGATGAAAATGATGAAGTAAAGGCACTGCCTGGGGCTCACGAGCAGGATGAGGAACGCGCTCGGCACTGCGCCGAGGAAGGGACCGAAGATCGGGATGATGTTCGTCACGCCCACGAACACCGAGATGATGGGCGTATAGGGGAACTTGAAGATCGAGCAGCAGACAAAGCAGATGATACCGATGATGAGCGAGTCGAGCAGCTTTCCGCGCACGAAGCCGCTGAAGATGCGGTCGGCCTCGGACACGGCGCGCAGCGTGCGGCGGTAGGGCGTTTCGGGCAGGATGGCGTAGAGGATCTTTTTCGACTGGCGGGCGAAGCCCTCCTTGCGCGCGAGAAGATAGACCGAGATCATCATGCCGATGAGCAGGTTTTTAAGGAAGATGACCACGCTCCAGATGCCGCCCGTTACGGCGACGATGGCGACCTGCGCCTGCGGGATGACGGTGTCCGTGATCCACTTGACGAGCTTATCGTAGTAGCCGTTGAGCGCGGAGAGGACCTGATCGGAGAACACGTCGTCTGAAAAGAGCGTTTCGTTCTGCACGAGCGCGTTGACCCAGTTGTAAACGGTCTTGTAGTAGTTTTCAAAGTTGGCGGCGAGGGTCTTTGTGCTCTCCACCAGCTCGGGGATGAGAATGCTGAACATGAGGTAGATCAGCGCGAGCACGACGATCCACGTGACAAGGATGCTCAGCCCCCGCGTGAGGGAGGACTTCGCCTTCGGCAGCGCCTTTTCGATAAGATTGCCGAAGAAATCCACGATCGGCGCGAGAAGGTAGGCGAACACCAGCCCGTAGATGACCGGCGAGAGCACGCTCATGAGCTTGTCGGCAAAATCCAGCAGCACGCGGCTCTGGAAAAACGTGTCGTAAAAGACGAGCACCAGACAGGCTGAGGCGACGAGCGTGACGCCGAGGTGCAGGTAGGTCTTGTGATTTTTCATGGGCATCCCCCTTTGGGCAAAGAGCGTTAAATGACTGCTAAATTAAGCTTACTATTTTTTGCCGGGAATTGCAACTGCTCATCACCTGTGTTATGATATTCTTTACCATCTGTTAATAAAGACCGTCGTATCTTTTTAACAGGACCCCGCTGGCCGGTATGGCGTTTTTCGCTTTGCCGGTCAGATGTTATGAAGAGCAAAAATGAGGAGGACCTATGGACAAGAAGCTGCTCTTTATCGTCAATCCCCGCGCGGGAAAGACCAAGTCCCGCGCGCCGCTGTTCGACGCGGTGTCGATCTATTCCGAGGCGGGCTTCCTCGTCTCCGTGCGCATGACCTCGCGCCGGGGCGAGGCGACGGAGCTTGCCGAGGAGCTGGGCGCGGACTATGACCTTGTCGTGTGCCACGGCGGCGACGGCACGCTCAACGAAACGGTGAACGGCGTGATGCGCATCCCGCGAGAAAAGCGCCCCGCAGTGAGCTATCTGCCCGGCGGCAGCACGAACGACTTTGCCGCGAGCCTGAATATTTCCTCAGACCCCGCCGAGGCGGCGCGCTCCGCCATGCGCTTACAGCCGCGCGAGCTGGACGTCGGCAGATTCGGCGAGCGCAACTTCGTCTATGTCGCGTCGTTCGGCGCGTTCACGAAAACGACCTACACCGTCCCGCAGGACATCAAAAACGTGTTCGGCCACTTTGCCTACATGCTCGACGGCGTGAAAAACCTCGACACGCTCTGCCCCTACCGCATGAAGATCACGGCGGACGGGGAGGTGTTCGACGGGGAATATCTCTTCGGCGCGATCAGCAATTCGACGTCGATCGCGGGGCTGATGAAGCTTTCGCCCGACGAGGTCTCGTTCGACGACGGGCGTTTTGAGCTGCTGCTCGTGCCTGTGCCGCGCACGCCCGCCGCGATGCAGGCGCTCATCCTCGCGCTCATCAACAAGGACTACTGCAATTCCGAGGGACTTATCTTCCGCCATGTCCGCCATGTCACGGCCGAGACGGCCGAGGACATCCCCTGGACGCTCGACGGCGAATATGATCCCGGCGCGCCGCTCGTTGAGATCGGCATTGAGGAAAACGGCGTAACGATGATGCTTTGATCGAAGGAAACGATCGGCACATATTAAAAAAGAAAGGCGTCTCCCGCGGGGGGACGCCTTTTCCTGCCTTTTGTGCCAAATGAGAATTTATGCGCCATTTCTGACAACTTTATTTTGCCACGGCTGACAATGGTTGTCACGTTGGCAAACGCTGCCAAACATGGCAAAACGGCAGAAGCGGCAAAATGACGGAATTTGCGCGCCGGAGGGTGCGGCGCGGCAGGGAAATTTTAGTCCATTCGACTAAAGTTCCCTTTTTTCATGCCGGGCGCGGAAAGTGGAACGGCGTTTGCTTATAAAAGAGCACCACATAGAGAATAGTGAACAAGGTCCTCCCCTTCATGGGGAGCGGCCATCAATGAAAGGAGATTCTATCATGATTCAAAAGGGAGATCCGCTGAACCTCACGGGTAAGGTCGCTGTTATTACGGGTGCCGGCTCCGGCATCGGCCTGGGCGTTGCCCAGATGCTCTCCGCCTACGGCGCGAGCGTCGCCATCGTCGATGTGAGCCCCAAGTCCGAGGCTGCCGCGCAGGAGCTGCGCGACGCCGGCCGCGACGCCGCCTTCTTCCAGTGCGACGTGACCAACGAGCAGAGCGTCATCGACACCGTCAACGCCATCGTCGCCAAGTTCGGCCGCATCGATATCCTGCACAACAACGCGGGCGTCACCGTCCGCAAGTCCATCGACCAGCTCGAGGAGAAGGAGTGGGACTTCGTTCTTGACGTGGGTCTCAAGGGCCTGTTCCTCATGAGCAAGCACGTCATCCCCGAGATGCGCAAGGTCGGCGGCGGCTCCATCGTCAACACCGGCTCCGGCTGGGGTCTCAAGGGCGGCGACCAGGCTGCCGCATACTGCGCCGTTAAGGGCGGCATCGTCAACGTGACGCGCGCCATGGCCATCGACCACGGCAAGGACAACATCCGCGTCAACTCCATCAACCCCGGCGACACCGTCACCGCGATGATGATCAGCGAAGGCCGCCAGACCGGCGAGATCAAGAGCGACGCCGATATCGAAGCGTTCCTCAAGTCCTGCGGCAGCGGCCGTCCGCTCGCCCGCATCGGCCAGCCCGAGGATATCGCCAAGGGCGTTCTGTTCCTCTGCTCCGACCTTGCTTCCTGGGTCACGGGCGCGGCGCTCGTCGTGGACGGCGGCGGCATTGCCTAAAAGAAATCTGATTTTTTGAAATAGACAGAAAGGACGACTGTAATGAGTGTGAAAGGCTTCAAGAGCCATCCTTACATCCCCAACTCCGTTCCCGAAGTGGAGCAGGAGATGCTGCGTGAGATCGGCCTGACCTCTCTCGAAGAGCTGCACGAAGAAGTGCCCGACGAGATCATTCTGAAAGACAACATGAACCTGCCCGAGGCGTTCGGCTCCGAGTACGAGCTGCGCCGCCACGTGGAGAAGCTCCTCAAGAAGAACAGCTCCTGCGCGGATAACCTCAACTTCCTCGGCGCGGGCTGCTATCAGCACTATGTCCCCGCCATCTGCGACGAGATCAACGGCAAGGGCGAGTTCCTCACCGCTTACGGCGGCGAGAGCTACAACGACTTCGGCCGCTTCCAGAGCCTGTTCGAGTATGAGAGCATGATGGCAGAGCTGCTCGACATGGAAGTGGTCAACGTTCCGACGATGGACTACGCCCAGGCCGCGGCGACCGCCATCCGCATGGGCTCCCGCGTCGCGGGGCGCACCGGCGTTCTCGTTCCCGGCTCCATGGACCGCGAGAAGCTCGCCGTCATCAAGAACTACTGCACGCCGGACCTCCAGATCGAGGAGGTCAAGTGCGACGACAAGACCGGCTGCGTCGATCTTGCCGACCTCAAGAGCAAGCTCAACGATTCCATCGGCGTTGTCTACTTCGAGAACCCCAACTACTTCGGCGGTCTTGAGATCAGCGCCCGCGAGATCGCGAACGCCGCGCACGACGCGGGTGCTCAGTGCGTCGTGGGCGTGGACCCCATCTCCCTCGGCGTTGTCGCCGTCCCGCACAGCTACGGCGCGGACATCGTCTGCGGCGACCTGCAGCCGCTCGGCATCCACATGAACTACGGCGGCGGCCAGTCCGGCTTCATGGCCACGATGGACGACCCGACCTACGTTCTCGAGTTCCCCTCGCGCCTGTTCGGTATCTGCCGCACCAACACCGAAGGCGAGTATGCTTTCGCCGACGTTGCGTATGACCGTACTTCCTTCGGTCACCTGCGCGACAAGGCCAAGGAATATGTCGGCACGCAAACCGCCCTCTGGGGCATCACCGCCGGCGTGTATCTTGCCACCATGGGACCCCAGGGCATGCAGGAGGTCGGCGAGACCATCATGCAGAACGCCCAGTACGCCGCCAAGAAGCTCGCGGCCCTGCCCAACGTCTCCCTGCGCTTCTCCGCGCCGTTCTTCAAGGAGTTCGTTCTGGATTTCAACAAGACCGGCAAGACGGTCGAGGAGATCAACAAGGCGCTGCTCGAAAAGCACATCTTCGGCGGCAAGGATCTCTCCCGCGACTTCCCCGCGCTCGGCCAGTGCGCCATGTACTGCGTGACGGAGGTCCACACCAAGGAGGATATCGACACGCTCGTTTCCGCGCTGAGCGAGATCCTGGGCTGAAAGGAGAGGAAAGAACATGAAAAAGATCGATAGAAGTTCCAAGGTCCGTACCGGATTCCATCAGGCCAAGTGGGACGAGCCTGTTATTTTCGAGCTGAGCCGGCACGGCGAGCGCGGCATTCTGGTCAACAAGGCCGATGCGCAGGTCGCCGCGAGCGTGGAGGGCGTGAACGCGCTTCCCGAATTCCTCAAGCGCAAGGAGGCTCCGGCCCTTCCTGAGATTTCCCAGCCCCGTGTGCTGCGCCACTACTCCCGCCTTGCGCAGGAGACACTCGGCGCCGACGTGAACATCGAGATCGGCCAGGGCACCTGCACCGTCAAGTACAGCCCCAAGGTCAACGACCAGCTCGCAAACCTCCCGCAGATGCGCGAGATGCACCCCCTGCAGGACGAGAGCACCTGCCAGGGCATCATGGAGATCATGTACAATACCGGCAAGTATATGTGCGAGATCTCCGGCATGGACCGCTTCTCCTTCCAGCCCAGCGGCGGCTCCCAGGGCATCCTGGGCATGGCGTCCCTCGTGTACGCCTACTATAAGTCCCGCGGCGAGGAGAACGAGCGCAACGAGATCATCACCACGATCTACTCCCACCCCTCGGATGCAGCGGCTCCCCACGTCAAGGGCTTCAAGATCATCTACCTGCACCCGGATGAGAACGGCTATCCCGACTACGAGGCGTTCAAGGCGGCCGTCAACGAGCACACCGCGGCCTTCTTCGTCGCAAACCCTGAGGATACCGGCGTTTACAACAAGAACGTTCTGAAGTTCACCAAGCTCGTGCACGAGCACGGCGGCCTGTGCGCCTACGACCAGGCGAACGCCAACGGCCTTCTCGGCGTGACCCGCGCGCGCGACGCCGGCTTTGATATGTGCTTCTTCAACCTGCACAAGACCTTCTCCACGCCGCACGGCTGCGGCGGCCCCGCCTGCGGCGCAGTCGGCTGCTCGAAGGAGCTCGAGAAGTTCCTGCCCGCGCCGCTGATCGGCTTCGACGGCGAGAAGTACTTCTACGACTACGAGACCACCAACAACCCCTCCGCCATCGGCAAGATCCGCGAGTTCAACGGCGTTGCGCCGGTCGTGCTCAAGGCCTATGCCTGGATCCGCTCCCTCGGCCCCGAGGGCCTCTATCAGGTCGCCAAGACCGCGGTGCTGAACAACAACTACATGTTCAAAAAGCTCATGGAGCTGCACTGCGTGGACGCGCCCTACATCCCCGGCAAGCAGCGCATCGAGCAGTGCCGCTACACGCTCGAGACCCTCGCCAAGGAGACCGGCGTCGGCACGGCGGACGTTCAGCGCCGCATGATGGACTTCGGCATGCATTATTGGCAGAGCCACCACCCCTATTATGTTCCCGAGCCGATGACCCTCGAGCCCACCGAGACCCCGTCCAAGGAGGACATCGACGAGTACATCGAGACGCTCAAGTACGTCTTCAACGAGGCGTACACCGATCCTGAAAAGGTCAAGAACGCGCCGTATCAGAGCGTGTGCCACCAGCTCGACGAGTCCAACATGGACGATCCCGAGCAGTGGGCCGTGACCTGGCGCTGCTATCTGCGCAAGTTCCAGTGAAAACCTTAGGGCTGATCGTAAATCCCATTGCAGGGATGGGCGGCAGCGTAGGACTCAAGGGCACCGACGGCGTGGCGGCGGAAGCCGCCCGCCTCGGCGCCGTCCGGCATTCCGGGGAGCGTGCGGAGATCGCGCTCAGAGAACTCCTGCCGCTTAAAGAGGAGCTGACGGTCCTGTGCGCGGGCGGGGAGATGGGCGAGTCGCTCGTCAAAGGCTTAGGCTTCCCCAACGTAGAGCGCGTGTATGAGACCGGAGCGGAAACGACCGCGGACGATACCAGACGTGCCGCGCAGGCGATGAAGGACGCGGACCTGCTGCTCTTCGCCGGCGGCGACGGCACGGCGCGCGACGTTTACGCAGCCCTGGGGGACAAGGCGGTCGCCATCGGCATTCCCGCGGGCGTGAAGATCCATTCCCCCGTGTACGCCATCCGCCCCGAAGCGGCGGGCAGGCTCGCACTCAAATACCTCGAGGGCCGCTGCCGCCATACCTACGAGGCCGAGGTCGTCGATATCGACGAGGCGGCCTACCGCGACGGACGCGTGAGCACGAGTCTTTACGGCTACCTCACCGTGCCCGACGAGCGCGACTACATGCAGCACGGCAAGGCCCCCTCGCCCGTGAGCGAGCACGCCCAGCAGTGCGCCATTGCCGACGAGATGATCGAGCGCCTGAAGCCCGACACCTACTATCTCGTCGGCCCCGGCTCCACGACCCGCACGCTGATGGATGAGCTGGGGCTTCCTGATACGCTCATCGGCGTGGACCTGATCTGCAACAAAAAGCTTGTGCAGTCCGACCTCAGCGAAGCGGACATTTTAAAGCGGCTTTCCGAAAAGCCGACGCATTTGATCTTAACGCCGACCGGCGGACAGGGCTACCTGCTCGGCCGCGGCAACCAGCAGCTCAGTGCGGAGGTCATCCGCCGCATTGGAAAGGAGAACCTTCACGTTCTCGCCACAAAGGAGAAATTATTCCACCTCCGGGGTCGCGCCCTATTGGTGGACACCGGCAGCGAGGCGGTGGACAAAATGCTCTGCGGATACATCCGTGTGATCGTGGATTACCAGGAGGAGCAGATGTGCCGCATCGGGACGGAATAATATAAAATACGCACTATTAAGAAAAGGAGAGCAGGATCATGTTGAAACAGGATTACCATTTCGAGTCCCGCGCACTTTACCCCGAGCTTAAGGGCAAGCGCGTCGTTGTGACCGGCGGTGCCTCGGGCATCGGCAAGGCAACGGCGAACCGCTTTGTCCTCGAGGGCGCAAAAGTCGTTGTATTCGACTACAACGAAAAAGCCTTCGACGCCCTCAAGCAGGAAATTCCCGGCCTCGCCGGCACGGTCAAGGCCGACGTCAGCAGCGAAGAGAGCGTCAGGAATGCGTTCGCCGAAATGGACAAGATCCTCGGCGGCATCGACATTCTGATCTCCAACGCGGGCATCTCCATCCGCAAGAAGTTCATCGAGACGGATTTTGCCCAGTGGAAGCGCGTGATGGGCGTGAACCTTGACGGCATGTGCCTTTGCATCATGGAGGCCCTCAAGCGCATGAAGCAGGATAAGAGCAAGGATAACCCCGGCGTCATCCTCTGCACCGCGTCCACGAACGGCATGGAGGGCCACCCCTTCTATACCGACTACAACGCGTCCAAGGCCGCCGTCATCAACCTCGTCCGCTCCGTCGCGCTCGAGCACGCGCCGTGGATCCGCTGCAACTGCATCTGCCCGGGCTACGTCCTCACGCCCATGCAGGAGGCCGAGTACACCCAGGAGATGTTCGAAGAGTGCAACAAGGGCATCCCCATGCAGCGCCACGCCGACCCCGCGGAGGTCGCCGCGCTGTACGCGTTCCTCGCTTCCGACGAAGCGAAGTACATCACCGGCCAGCATATTCCTCTTGACGGCGGCGAGACCGCGTAAGAGCATTTCAGGCCGCGGCCCGTGCGGCAAAAACAGCAGAATATCGGCATCTAAACGGCAGTGAGATCACCGTTTACCCCGAGGGAGGAGAAACGGTTCCGTTTTTCCTCCCTCGCGCCATTTGACATGGATGCAGATCGTAGTATACTTTTCCCATCGGCCCGGAGGGCCTTGTGAAAAGTATACTGAAAGGAATTTTATCATTATGAAGATCGGATTTATCGGCACGGGCAACATGGGCGGCGCGCTGGCAAGCGCCGCGGCAAAGAGCGGCAAGGCGGAGATCCTGCTTGCCAACCGCACGCCGGAAAAGGCGCAGGCGCTGGCCGCGCGCATCGGCGCGTCGGTCTGCGATAACGCCGCGGCGGCAGAGCGGGCGGACCAGCTGTTTCTCGGCGTCAAGCCGCAGATGATGGCGGACATGCTCGATGGTATCGCGCCGGTGCTCAGGGCGCGGGAAAAAGCGCCCGTGCTCGTCAGCATGGCGGCGGGACTGACCATCGCGCGTATCCGGGAGCTTGCGGGCGGGGCATATCCCGTGATCCGCATCATGCCGAATATGCCCGCGGCCGTGGGCGAGGGCGTGATCTTCTACGCGTGCAGCGAAAACTGCCCGCAGGAGGAGCTGGACGCGTTCCTTGCCTGTATGGCGGGCGCGGGAAGGCTCTTCCCGCTGGAGGAAAGGCTCCAGGACGCGGGCTCGGCGGTCGCCGGCTGCGGCCCGGCCTTTGCCGCAATGTTTATCGAAGCGCTGGCCGACGGCGGCGTTGCCTGCGGGCTGCCGCGCGCGGCGGCCATCCAGTATGCCGCGCAGATGATGCTCGGCACGGCTAAAATGATCCTCGAGACCGGCGAGCATCCGGAAAGCCTCAAGGACCGCGTCTGCTCCCCGGCGGGCACGACCATCCAGGGCGTGCGGGCGCTGGAGACAGCGGGCTTCCGCGGCGCGGTGTTCAACGCCGTGATCGCGGCCTACGAGAAAAACGCCGCGCTGCAAAAAGGCGCGGAGTAAAAAAATCAAAGGAGGGGGAACGCCCTTCCGCCCATTTACCGACGGGAGCAACAATTCAATATCGATCAGAAACATAGAGACTTTTTAAAAGCTTTACTTGTGCAGCAGCGCTGTATGAGCATCGTTTTCCGGCGGCAGGGAGCCGCATGTCCTGTTTGTTTTCACGCCCTCCGGTTTTAGGAGGCCGGAGGCAGTGTGATTCGATGAATAACCACACTTCGACGTAAAAAAGAGGAGAGAAAACCATGCAAAAAGAAAAGACACAGAAAGCCCCGAGGGAAAACACACTGTTTATCGCGATTCTGAAGTTTGTTCCCCTGATCGTATTGGTCCTGCTCATCCTGATCGCCGAGCTCGACCTGCTGCTGGCAGGTCCGATCGCTGTCTTTGTCGCCATCGCGGTGGCGATGTACACCAACCGCGTTGACTTCAACACTGTTTATCACATTGGTCTTGACTCCGCGTCCAAGATCATCGAAGTTTTCTTCATTTCCCAGTTCGCCTACGCCGTGGCCGAGTGCTTCATGGCGACGGGCGTCGGCGCGTCGGTCATCAACCTCGCGCTGTCCGCGGGCGTCACCCCGCAGACGATCGGCCCGCTGGCGCTGATCGTCACCTGCGTCGTCTCGCTGGCCACCGGTACCTCCTGGGGCACCTTTGCGGCCTGCGCGCCGATCTTCCTGTGGATGAACTACCTCATCGGCGGCAACCTGCTGCTCGTGACGGGCGCGTGCGCCGGCGGCTCGTGCTTTGGCGACAACATCGGCATGATCTCCGACACCACCGTTCTTTCCTGCGGCATGCAGGATGTTAAGATCATCGACCGCGTGAAGCATCAGCTGGTGTGGTCCGCCGGCGTGGCGGTCATCACCGCAGTTGTGATCTTCGCCGTCAGCCTGTCCTATCCCAGCGCGCAGGGCGACATTCAGGCCGCCTTCTCCGCCATCCCCGAGGAGACCTATGAGGCCCTCGCGATCGAGCGTCCCGGTGCGCTGGCTCTGCTCGAGCAGGTCCGCAACGGCGTCGCCTACTACATGGTCATCCCCCTGATCCTCGTCATCGGCCTTGCCTTCATGGGCGTGAGCACGCTGCTCTGCCTTGGCGCGGGCATGCTCTCTTCCCTGATCCTCGGCTCCATTGCCGGCACCTGCACCATCTCCGGCTGGCTCAATGATATGGTTTACGCGGGCTTCAGCAGCTCCGGCAGCTGGACCATCGTGATGATGCTGTGGATCTCCGCCTTCGGCGGCATCATGAACAGCATGAACGCCTTTGAGCCCGTGGCGAAGCTCGTCGTCAAGATCTCGAGAAGCGTCCAGTCCCTCATGGGCTGGTGCGGCGTTCTGTGCATGCTCGGCAACGCGGCCCTCGCCGACGAAGCGGCGGAGATCGCGACCTTCTCCCCGATGATCCGCAGCATCGTCGAGGAAAACGTGGAGACTGCCGACGAAAAGAGCGCCTACACGCTCCGCCTGCGTCTTGCCACCTATACCGACGCGCTCGGCGTGTTCGGCTCGATGCTGATGCCCTGGCACTGCTACACGGTCTACTACCTCGCCATCGCGGCCGCGGTGTTCCCGCTGCACGACTGGACGCCCATGGACATCATCGGCGGCAACCTGATGGGCATTATCGCGGTCGTTTCGATCGTGTTCCTGTCCTTCACGGGCCTTGACCGCTTCATTCCCGGCTTCGCTCTGCCCGGCAAGGACAAGGCGTGGCTCAAGAGCAGCAAGAACTGATCCCATCCTTTTCACTATTCTCAGCACTTGCGCGCCAGACCGCGCAGACAGAGAGGCGCGGAAGCATCCGCGCCTCTCTGCCTTTTTACGGACGAAAAATAAGGAAAAGGAGAGGAGAACATGGGATATCCGAAAGTGACCTGCGACTTACCGAAGCTTCTTGAAAACGTGAACGCGGCGGCAGACCTGCTGCACCGCGGCGGCAGGACCTTTGCCGCCGTGACGAAGAGCTTCTGCGCGGACGCGCCGATCGTCGAAATGCTCGAGCGCAGCCGCTGCGACTGGATCGCCGACTCGCGCGTGAAGAACCTTGCGCCGATGAAAACGCAGAAGCCGCGCTTCCTGCTGCGCATCGCGCAGCCGTGGGAGACGGCGAACGTCATCGCCGCGGCGGACTACAGCTTTCAGTCAGAGCCCGAGACCATCCGGCTTCTGGCCCGCGAGGCGGAAAAGCAGGGGAGACGGCACGGCATTATCCTCGCCGTAGACATGGGCGATCTTCGCGAGGGCTGTTTCTATCAGGACATCGACGATATCGAGCGCACCGCCGAGGCGGTGCTGCGCGAGAAGAGCCTGACGCTCTGCGGCGTGGGGACGAACCTCGGGTGCTTCGGCGGCGTGAAGGCCAGCCGGGACAACATGATGGGTCTGTGCGCCATTGCGCGGCACCTTCGCACAAAGTACAAAATCGAGCTGCCCTATGTTTCCGGCATGTCCACGCTGGGACATAAGATGCTGCTTCGCGGAGAGATGCCCGAGGAGATCAACCACGCACGTTTGAGCGAACTGTGGCTCACCGGCGGCGACGCGGTCAACCACTGCGACGTGCCGGGCATGCACACGGACGCCTTTACGCTGTCGGCGCAGGTGGTGGAGATCAAGGTCAAGGCCTCCAAGCCCATCGGCGAGATCGGCGGCGATGCCTTCGGCCACGTGAACGAGCGGCCCGACCTCGGTCCCATGCGGCGCGGCATCATCGCCTGCGGCGCGCAGGATACCGACTGCGAGCATCTCGTGCCGCTCGATCGCCGCATCCGCATTCTCGGCGGCAGCAGCGACCATACGCTGCTCGATCTGAGCGCCGCGCCGGAAGTCCGCGTGGGCGATATCGTGCGCTTTCGCATGAAGTGGGGCGCGGTGATGCGCGCTTACACGAGCCGCTATGTGGAAAAGGAGTATATTCCGCTCGCCTGAACGGAAACTTTATACAGCTTGACAAAGAATCCCCGCGCCGCGGCGCGGGGATTCCGCCGCTTCGTCGATTGACAGTGATTTTCCCGCGCCGTACAATGGGCAGTACCACGCAAGGAAGGAAAATATCATGAAATACGTCAAGGAATTCGGCATTATTCTGCTCGTTTCGCTCGTGGGCGAGCTGCTCAATTACGCGCTGCCGCTGCCCGTCCCGGCGAGCATTTACGGCCTGGTGCTGATGTTCGTGTGCCTTATCACGGGGATTATCAAGCTCAGCGACGTGCACGACACGGCCTGCTTTCTCATCGAGATCATGCCCATCATGTTCATTCCGCCCGCCGTGGGGCTGATGGCCTCGTGGGACGTGATCCGGGCAAATCTCCTTGCCTATGTCGTGATCGCGCTCGTCACGACCGTGATCGTGATGGGCGTTTCGGGCCTTGTGACGCAGGGCGTGCTGCGCAAAGGAAAGAAGGGAGCGGAGAAAAAATGACCTTTTTCGAACAGTCCGTGTTCTTCGGCGTTGCGGTGAGCCTTATGGCCTACGGCCTCGGCGTGCTGCTGCAGAAAAAGTGCAGGCTCGCGCTCTTTAATCCGCTGCTCATCTCCGTCATCGTGACGGTCGCGGTGCTTGTGACCGCGCGCATCGACTATGACGTGTACTACGAGGGTGCGAAGTATTTAAGCTACCTCTTAACGCCCGCGACGGTCTGCCTTGCCGTTCCGCTTTATGAAAAGCTCTCACTTTTGAAGCAGAACTGGAAGGCCATCTTCGCAGGTATTTTTTCCGGCGTCGTTACGACGCTTTGCAGCGTGCTCGTGATGAGCAGACTCTTCGGCCTGACGCACGAGGAGTATGTGACCCTGCTGCCCAAGTCCATCACGACGGCCATCGGTATGGGCGTATCGGAGGAGCTCGGCGGCTATGTGACGCTGACCGTGGCGATGATCATCATCACGGGCATTTTCGGCAACGTTGTCGCCGTGGCGGTGTGCCGGCTGTTTCGCATCACCGACCCCATTGCCAAGGGCATCGGCATCGGCTCGGCCGCGCACGCGCTGGGCACGGCCAAGGCGCTCGAGATCGGCGAGGTCGAGGGCGCGATGAGCAGCCTGTCGATCGTCGTGGCGGGCCTGCTCACGGTCGTCGGCGCGTCGGTCTTTGCCAACTTCATGTAAAATAGAGGAAAAGCACCGCGCCGCGGTGCTTTTCCCGCATCCTTTTCCCGCAAAAAGCGGGGCAGGGCATCTTGCAGAGCGGGGAAAGGGATGCTGCAATACCGGTGTTAAGAAGCTGTATCGGCAGCTTTTTTTGAGAAATTGCGGTTAACTGCCTCTAACTAAGCGGCGGACGCACCACAGGGGAAAGAAGGGAAGACCATGACAAGCTATTCGGAAAAATTGACACGCTTTGCCGCGGCGCACCCGTGCGAGACTGTGACGGTGGACGGCGCGGAATTCCGCTATCTGCTGTGCGGGAAGGAGGGCGGCAGGACGCTGGTGCTGCTCAACGGCGGCATGGATGAAAAAACGCTCAGGAGCCTGAAAAAGAAGTACTTTTTCGCGCCTGTCATGCTGGTACATGAAGCACTGCAACTATGAAAAGCTCAAGCCAACGCTCATCAGGGTCGGCATGAGCCACATGCGCGGCGAGAGCGAGGAGGAGATCGCCTACGCGCAGGGGATGTTCGAGACGATCTTCAAGGACTATCCGCAGGAGAAGGATGTGCATATCTCGGGCCTGCTGGCGCAGGAGCTGCGGCAGCACCTTTGCGGAGAGGGGGAGAGAAAATGATCGTATGGCAGCTTATTTTATACTGCCTGCTCTTTACCGGCATGGCGGCGGCGCTGGTGCTCATCGTCGGGCTGTGGGTGGGCCGCAGCGGCTTCTGGGTGATCCCAGAGCTTGCGGACATGCCCTACGTGCAGACGTGGCCGCAGATGCTCAGAAAGCGCGCGCTTCTGAGCCTTGTCTGGGTCGCGGGCGCGGCGCTGACCGCCGGGCTCGCGGTGCTGCTCTTCTGAAGACCGTGCCGGAGCAGGCGGTCAGGCCGAAGCGGAGACCCTGATGTATCACGGATACAAAAAAAGAAGAGACAACCGACGGTTGTCTCTTCTTTTTTGGTGGACCTGAAGGGATTCGAACCCACGACCTTACGGATGCGAACCGTACGCTCTCCCAACTGAGCTACAGGCCCATATTGCTTGCTGATCTCCCAGCGCGGATTATCATAACACATTTTTTTCGATTTGTGAAGCCCCTTTTTCATTTTTCTGTTGATATTTTTTTGAAAGTATAGTAGAATATCATTCGTTCAATCACTCCTCCGCGTACAGCTGCGGAACCGGTCTTGCGCAATGGGTACCTGCGAACCATGTCAGGCGGGGAACCGAGCAGCATTAAGCGGGACCATCCATGTGCCGCAAGGGCGCCGGTCCCGCAGCTGTATGCGAAGGAGTATTTTTATCAAAAAAGGGAGGGCTGCGGATGTATCAGGCGCTTTACCGCAAGTGGCGTCCCAAGACCTTTGCCGACGTGGTTGGTCAGGAGCATATCACCGAGACCTTGCAGCGTCAGGTGGCCGAGGGGCGGCTGTCGCACGCCTATCTCTTCACCGGCACGCGCGGCACGGGCAAAACGACCTGCGCGAAAATACTCGCGCGCGCGGTCAACTGCGAGCACCCGGAAAACGGCAACCCCTGCAACCGCTGCGCAAGCTGCCTTGGCATCGAGAGCGGGCGGCTGCTCGACGTGGTCGAGCTGGACGCGGCGTCGAACAACGGCGTGGACAGCGTGCGCGCGCTGCGCGACGAGGCGATCTATTCCCCCGCGCAGGTGAAAAAGCGCGTTTACATCGTCGACGAGGTCCATATGCTCTCGACGCCTGCGTTCAACGCGCTGCTCAAAATTCTCGAAGAGCCGCCCGAGCATCTGATGTTCATTCTTGCGACGACGGAGCTGCACAAGGTGCCCGCGACGATCCTGTCGCGCTGCCAGCGCTTTGCCTTCCGCCGCATCCTGCCGAAGGACATCGTCGCGAGGCTCAACTATATCGCGGGACAGGAGAAAATCGATTTGAAGGGAGACGGTGCGGAGCTTCTGGCCCGGCTGTCGGACGGCGCGCTGCGCGACGCGCTGAGCCTTCTTGACCAGTGCGCGGCCGTGGGCGGCGCGATCGACGCGCCCGCCGTGCTTGACGCGCTGGGCCTTGCCGGAAACGTGCAGACCGCGCAGATGATGGAGCTCATCCTCTCGCGCGACACGCGCGGGGCGCTCGAGCTTCTCGGAAAGCTCTACGACGGCGGCAAGGACGTGGGCGCGGTCCTCGGCGAGCTTTCGACCCTCTCGCGTGAGCTTCTGATCCGCGCAACGGCGGGTGAGGGCGGCGAGAGCCTGCTCAGCGGCGCATATGACGCGGCCACCCTCGCGGCTTTGAGCAAAAAGGGCACGCCCGCGCGCTTTATCCAGCTCTGCACGCTTTTGCAGGAGACGGCGGTGCAGCTGCAGTTCAGCGTGAACCGCCGGACGGACGCGGAGCTATGCATTCTGAAGCTCTGCGACGAGACGCTCTCGGGCGACCTCGCCGCGCTGAACGCGCGGATCGCGCGGCTGGAAGAGCAGATCGCCGCGGGCGTACAGTTTGCGGCGCGAAGCGGCGCGAGCGCTCCCGTGCCCGCCGCAGCCCCGGCAAAGAGCGCCGCGCCCAAGGCGGCTCCGCCGGCGAAGGAGGACCGTCCCCCATGGGACGAGCCGCCCGCGCCCGACGATTACGACGCGCCCCCGCCCTACGGCGAGCCGGTCGCGTCCGCGCCGAAGGCCGTGGGTGCACCCGCAAACGCACCCAGGGCGGAGAGCGCGCCTGCGAGCGCGGCAGACGCCGCGCCGGATGGCGGCGATGACGATACCTTCTATCAGCTGCTTGAAAGCTACAAAAACCGCCTGACGCCCGACAAGCGCGCCTTCATCGGCACGGCGCAGGGTGAGGTGAAGGACGGGCTTCTGACCGTCTACTGCGCGACGGAGGTGCAGAAGGCGATGCTCGACCAGAAGGTCGTGATCGACGTGCTTGAGGAGGTCACATCCCGCGCCGTGGGGCAGGAGATCCGCGTGCGCTTCCTCGTGGGGCAGCGTCCCGGCGCGAAAAAGCGCGACCGGATGCAGGACCTCATGCGCATGGGCAGTAAATTCGACAACTTTACAGTAAAATAAAAAGGAGACGACAATTATGGCAAAGGGTTACAGCGCACGCCGCGGCTTTTCCAACGGCAGCGGCCAGATGCTCAAGCAGCAGCAGATGCAGCAGCAGATCATGAAGATGCAGGAGGACATGCAAAAGGCGCAGCAGGAGGTCGAGGAAAAGACCTTCAGCGCGAGCGTCGGCGGCGGTGTTGTCAGCGCCGAGGTGAACGGCAAGAAGGAAGTCACGAGCATCACCATCAAGCCCGAGGCGGTCGATCCCGAGGATGTGGAGATGCTTCAGGACCTCATCATTTCCGCCGTGAACGAGGCGCTCCGCCAGGCGGAGGAAGCGATGAACGGAAAGATGGACGCGCTCACGAGCGGCCTGGGCCTCGGCGGTCTCGGCGGGCTGGGATTCTAAGCGTCTGCCGCAATAAAAGCAGAAAAAAGGAAGGAATTCTCCCACAGGAGAATTCCTTCCTTTTTGATGTTTCAATTACTCGTCCTCGTGGGCGGTGACGGCGATGTGGAGCTCGTCGAGCTGCTTCTGCGTGACTTCACTGGGCGCGCCCATCATGATGTCCTGCGCGTTCTTGTTCATGGGGAAGGGGATGATTTCGCGGATGGAGTCCTCGCCCGCGAGCAGCATGACCATGCGATCCACGCCCGGCGCGATACCGGCGTGCGGGGGCGCGCCGTAGCAGAAGGCGTTGTACATGGCGGGGAACTTGGCCTTCACGTCGTCCTCGCCGAGGCGGACGAGCTCAAAGGCCTTGATCATGATCTCGGGGTCGTGGTTACGCACTGCGCCGGAGGAAAGCTCCACGCCGTTGCAGACGAGGTCATACTGGTCGGCGGTGATGGTGAGCGGGTCGATCTCGCCGCGCTCGGCCTTGAGCAGGACCTCGAGACCGCCGGCGGGCATGGAAAACGGGTTGTGGCAGAACTCGAGCTCGCCGCTCTCGTCGCCGATCTCGTACATCGGGAAATCGACGATCCAGCAGAACTCGTAGCGCTCCTTGTCCATGTGACCCTCGCACGCGGGGCCGAAGGTCTTGATCATCACGCCGACAAGCTTGGTGGCAAGCTCGCCGCCCGCGACGACGACAAGGGTGTTGGGCTCGAGCAGCAGGAGCTTCGCAGCGGCTTCCTTGTCGATGAACTTGGCGATGCCGCCGGCCAGCTCGCCCTTTTCATCCACCTTGAACCAGTAGCCCTTGGCGCCGGCCTGCACCTCGCAGTCGGTCAGGAGCTTTTCGACCTGCTTGCGCGTGAGCGTGCAGTTCGAGATGGCGACGGCCTTGACGCTCTTGCCTGCAAGCGCCTCGAAGGAGCTGTTTTCAAAGAGGGAGGTGATGTTCGTCGCGGTCAGATCGATGCGCAGGTCCGGCTTGTCGCTGCCGTAGATCTCCAGCGCATCGAGGTACTTGATGCGGCGGAAGGGGGGCTGGGAGGCGATGTCATAGGTGCCGAACTTTGCAAAGATCGGGGGCAGAACGTCCTCGCAGACGGCGAACACGTCCTCCTGAGAGGCGAACGCCATCTCCATATCGAGCTGGTAGAACTCGCCGGGGCTGCGGTCGCCGCGCGCGTCCTCGTCGCGGAAGCAGGGTGCGATCTGGAAGTAACGGTCGAAGCCGGAGGTCATGAGCAGCTGCTTGAACTGCTGCGGGGCCTGCGGCAGGGCGTAGAACTTGCCGGGGTGCTTGCGGGCGGGGACGAGGTAGTCACGCGCGCCCTCGGGGGAGGAGGCCGTCAGGATCGGGGTGGTGATCTCGAGGAAGTCGTGCTCCATCATGGCCTTGCGCAGCGCGGCGATGACGTTGCAGCGCAGGATGATGTTCTTCTTGACGGCGGGGTTGCGCAGGTCGAGATAGCGGTACTTGAGGCGCTGGGTCTCGTCGGCCTCGCGGCTGCGGTTGATCTCAAACGGCAGAGAGTTGTAACGGCAGCGGCCGAGCAGCTCGATCTTCTCGGGCACGACCTCGATGTCGCCGGTGGGCTGATTGGGGTTCTTGCTCGCGCGCTCGCGCACGGTGCCCTCGACGGAGATGGTGCTCTCTTTGTTGTAGCCCTTGATCTGGGCGAGCAGATCGCTCGTCTCAATGACGATCTGCGTCGTGCCGTAGAAGTCGCGCAGCACGACAAAGGCAAGGCTGCCGCCGACCTCGCGGACGTTTTCCATCCAGCCGACGAGCTTGACGTGCTCACCGGCCTGCTGCGCGCGAAGCTCGCCGCAGTTGTGTGTACGGGATTGCATCATGGTAAAATCCACTCCTGTTTGTATATTGATAAAATAAAATTACCGGCTGTATTTTAAAATGCCCGATTTTCTCAGGTAGTGAAGGGCTTGGTTTTCGGGTTGACGATATCGCGCCAGTCGAGGTCGCCGCGTGCAAGACCCATGATGAGCATTTCGGCGGTGGCGATATTGGTGGCGAAGGGGATGTTGTTCTGGTCGCAGATCTTAGTGATATAGGTGAGGTTCTCGTTGTACTGCGGGTTGTTCGGGTCGCAGAAATAGAGGACCATATCGATCTCGTTGTAGGAGATGCGCGCGCCGATCTGCTCCATGCCGCCGTGGATGCGGGCCATGAAGAGATGGACCGGAAGGCCGCTCGCCTCGGTGATCATCTTGCCGGTCACGCTGGTCGCGCAGAGCGTGTGGCGGGACAGGATACCGGCGTAGGCCGTACAGAACTGAACCATCAGTTCCTTCTTGTTGTCGTGTGCCATGAGGGCAATGTTCATATTGTGTCACAGTCCTTTCTCTGGTGTGATTTTTATTTCAGGCGGCATTACAGCCGCATCAGGCGCACACGGTCGCCGCACAGGCGGCGGGCAATATTTTCGCAGGCGCAGATCGCGCCGGAGCGGTACTTGAGCGTATAGCCCAGTCCGCGGCCCAGCACGGCGGAGACGTTGTCATCCTCCGGGATGACGCCGAGCAGCGGAAGGCCCGCCGCGTCGATGGCGTCGTCGATGGTGGTGTGGAGCGACTGGAGCAGCCGCCGCCTCACACGGTTGACGACAAGGTGCAGCTGCCCTGTGGGAAAGCGGTGCAGCTCCATCACGGTGCGCTGCGCGTCGCGCAGGCTCGAGGGGTCGTTTGTGGTGACGACCACGGCGCGGTCGGCGCAGCAGGTGGCGAGGGCGAAGGCCTCGCCGATGCCGGCGGCGGCGTCGATCAGGCAGAAGTCGAAATAGCGGCGGATCTCATCGATGAGACGCTGCATCTCACGCTTGCCGGGGAGCCGCGTGCCGAAGCTCACAGGTGCGGTGAGCAGGTAGAGATTGGGGTAGAGCGGGTGGCGCACAACGGCCTTGACGAGCGTCGTGCGCCCGGCGATCACGTCGGTAAAGTCCATGAGCGCGCGGTCCGATACGCCGAGGTACAGGTCGAGGTTGCGAAGGCCGATGTCACAGTCGAGCAGAAGGACCTTCTTGCCCAGCTGCGAGAGCGCCATGCCGGTGAGCGTCGTAAATGAAGTTTTTCCGGTGCCGCCCTTGCCGGACACAACGGCGATGACCTGAGACAAGGCTCGTACCTCCTTTGCATGAAGTTACAGCGGGGATTTTTTGATCTTTGCGAAGGCGCGGGGGTAAGCGTTCGGGGTGGGGGAGAGCTTTTCGATGAGCACAAGGCGGTGGACGATATCGCTCGTGGGGATGGTGTAATCCTCCACCTTGACGATGCGGCCGCCGAGCGTCCTGATGGCGTTTTTTGCCGCGGCGATCTCATCCTCGGTATCGACGCTTTTCATCGCGGCGAACACGCCGCCGACCTTCAGAAGCGGCAGGCACAACTCGGATAAGACCGAGAGCTGTGCCACGGCGCGCGAGGTAACTACATCAAACTGCTCGCGGTGCTGCATGGCGAATTCCTCGGCCCGCGCGTGCACGCAGGTGACGCGCGTTAATTGCAGCTCCTCACAGACCTCCTGGAGCCAGTTAACGCGCTTGCCGAGCGAATCGAGCAGCGTGAGGTCGAAGTCATCCTTTAAGATGCGCAGCGGCATGCCGGGAAAGCCCGCGCCGGTGCCGACGTCGATGACCCGTTTGCCGGAAAGATCGACAAATTTTGTCAGCGCCGCGCTGTCGAGCAGGTGGAGCTGCGCGACGGCGTCAGGCTCGGTGATGGCCGTGAGGTTCATCACCTTGTTTTTTTCAAGCAGCAGAGAGGAGAAGCGCTCGAGCGTTTCCGCGCGGCGCTCGTCCAGCCCCAGCTCGGCAAGGCCGCGGGAGAGGAGCGCTCTCATTTGCTCTGCTCCTTCAGAAGGTCGCGGATCTCGGTGAGCAGGAGCTCCTCCTTCGTCGGCTCGGGGGCCTTTTCCGGCTCCGGCTCGGCGGGCTTGGAGAGCTTTTCGTGCATCTTGTTGATGGACTTGGCCATGCAGAACACGGCGAACGCGATGATGATGAAATCGAGAATGACGGCGATGAGGTTGCCGTAGTTGACGGCGACCTCGGGCGTAACGACCTCGCCGCCCTCCATGACAGCGGCTTTCAGCACCCATTTCCACGCGGAAAAGTCGATGCCGCCGGTCAGCATGGAGATGAGGGGCATGATGATATCGTTGACGACGGAGTTCGTGATCTTGCCGAACGCGCCGCCGATGACAACACCGACGGCCATGTCGATGACGTTGCCGCGCATGGCGAAGGCCTTGAACTCTTCCAGAAACTTCTTCATACGAAGGACTCCTTTGCTGCGAATTTGTGCGAAAAACAAAAACTATTTGTATAAAATGTTTGAATTATTGCGTTCTGGATTTACTTTTTGGGAATGAGCACGGTCTTGCCGCCCATGTAGGGCTGGAGGACCTTCGGGATGAGCACGCTGCCGTCGGCCTGAAGGTTGTTCTCGAGGAGCGCAATCAGCATGCGCGGGGGCGCGACGACGGTGTTGTTGAGCGTGTGCGGCAGATACATCTTGCCATCCTCGCCCTTGATGCGGATCTTCAGGCGGCGGGCCTGCGCGTCGCCGAGGTTGGAGCAGGAGCAGACCTCGAAGTACTTCTTCTGGCGCGGGGACCAGGCCTCGATATCGCAGGACTTGACCTTGAGGTCGGCGAGGTCGCCGGAGCAGCACTCGAGCTGGCGGACGGGAATGTCCATCGAACGGAACAGCTCAACGCTCCATTTCCACATTCTGTTATACCAGTCCATGCTGTCCTCGGGCTTGCAGACGACGATCATCTCCTGCTTTTCAAACTGGTGGATGCGGTAAACGCCGCGCTCCTCGATGCCATGGGAGCCCTTCTCCTTGCGGAAGCACGGGGAGTAGGAGGTGAGCGTCTGCGGCAGCGAGCTTTCGGGCAGGATCTCGCCGATGAAGCGGCCGACCATCGAGTGCTCGCTCGTGCCGATGAGGTAGAGGTCCTCACCTTCGATCTTGTACATCATGGCGTCCATGTCGTTCTGGCTCATAACGCCCTCGACCACGTTGCCGTGGATCATGAACGGCGGCACGCAGAAGGTGAAGCCCTTGTCGATCATGAAGTCGCGCGCATAGGCGAGCACGCCCTCGTGCAGACGCGCGATGTCGCCGAGCAGGTAATAGAAGCCCGCGCCGGAGACGCGGCCGGCCGCGTCCATATCCACGCCGTCGAAGCTCTCCATGATCTGCGTGTGGTAGGGGATCTCAAAATCGGGGACCTTCGGCTCGCCGAAGCGCTCGACCTCGACATTGCAGCTGTCGTCCGGGCCGATGGGCACGCTGGGGTCGATGATGTTCGGAATGAGCAGCATGATCTTGTGGATCTTCTGCTCGTACTCCGCCTCGAGCTTTTCAAGCTCGGCCAGGCGGTCGGCGTTGGCCTTGACGGTCGCCTTGATCTTCTCGGCCTCCTCGAGCTTGCTGGGGTCCTTCTTCGCCTGACCCATCAGCATGCCGATCTGCTTGGAGAGGGCGTTGCGGCTGGCGCGCAGCTCGCTCGCCTCGGTGATGGCGGCGCGGTTTTTAGCATCCAGCTCAATGACCTCATCGACGAGGGGGAGCTTTTCGTCCTGGAACTTCTTTTTGATGTTTTCCTTGACCAGATCGGGATTTTCCCGCAGAAATTTCATATCCAGCATAGTAGTTTACCTCATTATCGTTGTAAAGTGAGCGGCACACAAAGCGTGCCGCGAAGATCCTCAGTTCACGCCGTTCGGGAACAGCTCGTCCGCGATGGCCTGATAGCGCGCGGCGGGGGAGGGGGCGTCGTCGCCGGTGATGGCGGTGCGCAGCGGCTCCGTGGGGAGATAGTCGGAAACGCCGGTCTCCTCAAACGAGCGGATGTTCTCTCTCGCTGTGTCGTAGTCCTTTGCACCGTAGGCCTGCTCGATCTCGAGCAGCCAGTCGAGCGCGCGCAGCTGGTTGGATTGAAGGCCTGCGGTCTCGTCAAGAGCCTTGGCGTTCTCCTCCGCGGCGGCGAGCTGCTCTTCCAGCTCCGTAATGCGGTCCGTCAGCGCCTGATTTTCATCCAGCGTGCTTTGCAGGGTGTTGTTGCCGCTGCGGATCTCATCGCGAATTTCCCGGCTGCTGCGCTGATTCATCAGAAATGTCCATAAGATCAGCAGAAATGCCACCGTGAACAGCACTGCGACATAGGTATAAACTTTTTTCATGCGCTCGCGCTCGGTGGTGGGCTTTTCCTCACCGGGTACGGGCGGCTTGTTCGGGTCCTTGGGACCCTCGTGGACAAAATCCGTCATGCTTCTTCTCCGTTCTTTCTGCGTTTGATGGCGGCGAGCGCTTCGAGCAGGTCGTTCAGATCGTCCATGCCATAGTAGTCCAGCTCGATACGCCCCTTCTTCTTGCCCGAAACGATACGGCAGGTGCGGCCGATCTTATCGCTCAGCTCCTGCGCGGCGAGACGGCCGTAGCTTTCGGCCATGATCTCCTCGTTCGAGCGCTTTTTCTCTTCCCTGACGCTGCCAAGGCGCTTGGCGAGCGCTTCCGTCTGGCGGACGCTCAGCCCCTGCTGCACGATCGTGTTTGCCGCTTCCAGCTGCAACTCCGCCTTCAGGGGCAGCAGCGCGCGGGCGTGACCGCCGGACAGCCTGCCCGATTGCAGCATTTCGCGCACCTCGGGGCAAAGGCCCAGCAGGCGCAGGCTGTTGGCCACAGCGGAGCGGGACTTGCCCACGCGCTCGGCGGCCTCCTCCTGCGTGAGCTGGTAGTTGTCCATCAGGGTCTTGTAGCCCTCGGCTTCCTCGATGGGGTCGAGGTCCTCGCGCTGCAAATTCTCAATGAGCGATAGCTCCGTCATCTTGCGGTCGTCGGCTTCCACGACGATGGCGGGCACCTCGGCAAGGCCGGCGATGCGCGCGGCGCGCCAGCGGCGCTCGCCTGCGATGATCTGATAGTAGCCGGAGGACAGACGGCGGACCGTCAGCGGCTGGATGATGCCGTGCTCACGGATGGAGTCGGCCAGATCCTGCAGGGCTTCCTCGTCAAAATGGCGGCGCGGCTGGTTGGCGTAGGGCTCGATCTGCGAGATGGGGAGGTAGAGGTTATCGGAGGTGTCGGTGCGCAGGGCGGCGTCGCCCAGCAGCGCGCCGAGGCCCTTGCCGAGGCCGCGGTTTGCGTTTGCCATGGGATCGTCTCCTTTCTGTGGGGGTGAGCGGGCGCAGGGCCCGTATTATATTTAATGTGTCGCCCGGTTCTGCTTCAAAAACTCGTTGGCAAGGCTGCTGTAGGCCTCCGCGCCGCGGGAGGTGCGGTCATAGTAGTTGATGGGCTTGCCGTGGCTCGGCGCTTCGGAAAGGCGGACGTTGCGCGGGATGACCGTGGAGTATACCTTTCCGGGAAAGTAGCGCTTGACCTCTTCGGCGACCTGAAGGGCGAGATTCGTGCGCCCGTCGAACATCGTGAGCAGCACGCCCTCGAGCTCAAGGCCGGGATTCAGGCTGCGGCGCACCATGCGCACGGTGTGCATCAGGTCGGACAGGCCCTCGAGCGCGAAGTATTCGCCCTGCACGGGCACGATGAGCGAATTGGCCGCGCAGAGCGCGTTGACCGTCAGAAGCTCGAGCGAGGGCGGGCAGTCGATGAGGATAAAGTCGTAATCGGGGGAGAGCACGTCGAGCGCCTGCTTGAGCAGGAATTCGCGGTTCGGACGGTCGATCATCTCGATGCCCGCGCCCGCGAGCGCTTTGGACGAGGGCAGCACGTCGCCGTAGCGCGTGTGCGACACGCTGGCGGTCACGTCCGCGCCGTTGATGAGCACGTCATAGACGCCGCGCGAGGCCGCCTTGTCAACGCCCATGCCGGAGGTCGAGTTGGCCTGCGGATCAAAGTCGCACAGCAGGACGCGGTTTCCCTTCTCCTTGAGGGAGGAGGTCAGATTCACACAGGTCGTCGTCTTGCCGACGCCGCCCTTCTGATTGACGATTGCAACGATTTTAGCCAAAAAAACACCCGCCTTAGTCGTAGAAACATAAATCCATTTTCATTCTTGTTCAGTATAGCACAAAAGCGGTCGATTTCAACAGGAAAGAAGCAATTTTGCAAAATTTGTTTCACGTGAAACATGACAAGGCGCGTGCCTTTACGCCGCATTGCGGGCGGATCTCCGGCCTGTTTTGGACCTGCTTCGCTGCTGCGGGGAAGAGAAAAAAGAAACGTTGGTAAAGGCCTATCCCTTTACCAACGTCCATTTTTCTGTGTTTCACGTGAAACAAACGGGGTCATTCGACCTCGGTGAGCAGCATCGTGCCGTAGGGCTCAAGCGTCAGGCGGAGCAGACCGTCCCCGCAGAAGAATTCCTGCTGCGAGAGCACGTCCAGCGCGAGCGGCGCGTCCCACGGCAGCGTGAGCATGACCGGCTCGCTGCCGGCGTTGACGGCGGTGATGCAGTGGTCGCCGTTCGTCCGGCGGGAGAAGGCCAGCGCGCGGCCCTGCGCGGCGTGATAGGTGATGGCGCCGCACTGGAGCGCGTCGTGCTCACGGCGCAGCGCGCCGAGGGTGCGGAACCACGCGAGCAGCTCCGGGTCCTCATGCCCCCAGGGGTAGGTGCCGCGGTTGAACGGGTCCTCAAAGCCCTGCATCCCGGCCTCGTCGCCGTAGTAGAGCATCGGCGTACCGGGAAAGGTGTAGAGGATGAGCGAGGCGAGCTTCAAAAGCGCCTTGCCGCGCGCAAGCTCCTCGTCTGTCAGGCGATAGACCGCGCGTTCGTCGCGTGTCTGCGGCGCGGGGGAGGTAAGGCCCAGAATCGTCAGAAGCCGCGGCGTATCGTGCGTGGAGAGGAAGTTCATCGCGCCGTAGAACGCGGGCGCGGGGTAGTTCTCGCGCAGCTGCTCCATGCTGTCGCGGAAGTATTCCGCGCCGCCGCCGAGAAGGTAGGCCATCAGCGCTGTGCGGAAGGGGTAGTTCATCAGGCTGTTCGTCTCGCGGCCGAGGAGGTACTTGCGGCGCTGGGAATAGGCGATCTTCGTCGTGCCGTCCTCCCAGACCTCGCCGAGCAGGTAGCTGTCCGGGTCCTCCTCAGTCATGGCGGTGCGGATTCTGGCGATGAATTCGTCCGGCAGTTCGTCGGCTACGTCCAGCCGCCAGCCGGACGCGCCCGCGCGCAGCCAGCGGCGGATGATGGAATCGTCGCCCTCGATGATGTAGTCCACATAGCTCTTTTCCAGCTCGTTGACCGCGGGCAGGTTCTTGATGCCCCACCAGGCGTCGTAATCGTCGGGGAAGGGGTGGAAGCTGTACCAGGAATAGTAGGGGGAGGCAGGGCCCTGCGCCGCGCCGAGATCGTCGTAAAAGCCGTCGGCGTTGAAGTAGACGCTCTTGCGGCCCGTGTGGTTGAACACGCCGTCGAGCATGACGCGGATGCCGCGCTTCTTTGCTTCCGCGCAGAGCGTGCGGAAATCGTCCTCATCGCCGAGCAGCGGGTCGATGCGCTCATAGCAGGCAGTGTCATAGCGGTGGTTGGTCGAGGCCTCGAAGATGGGGCAGAGGTAGAGCGTCGTCACGCCGAGGGAGGCGAGATAGTCGAGCTTTTCCGTGATGCCGGCGAGGTCGCCGCCGAAAAAGTCGCTGCAGGTGATCTCGCCGTCGGTGTTCGGGCGATATTCGGGGAGCTCGTCCCAGCGCTCGTGCAGCGTGCGCGGGCCGACGAGACCCTCGGCGCTGCGCGCCTTAGCGCGGCGGAAACGGTCGGGGAAGATCTGATACGTCACGCCGCGGCCGAACCACGCGGGCGTTTTGTGCGTATCGTCGTAGACCGTGAGTTGCCAGGGCTCGACCGCGTCCCAGGCGCAGAGACCGTTTTTGCCATAGCAGCTCGTGCCGCCGTCGGCCCAGGAAAGGCGAAAGTGATACCAGATGAGCTCCACATCGTCCGGCGCGGTGAATTCGCCGCGAAAGACCATGTGACCGTCCTCCTGCGCGGGAGAAAGCTCAAGCGTAGTCCAATGATCGGCAAATTCGCCATGGCAGAGCAGCTCGCAGCGCGTGACGGCCGCGCCGCGCTCGGGATGGAAGCGGAAGCTCACGCGCGTGCCGCAGGGCACCGCGCCGAAGGGCGACTTGTCGAGAAGGTCGCGCGGATCAAACCAAACAGTTAACATAATACTCCTTTCTGCCGCCGGAAAAGCGGCATTCCAAAAGGAAAGCGCGCCTTTTGGCGCGCTTAACCCAGCAGTGTATTCTCACCCGTCACCGTGGAGGAGGCGGACGCGTTGGAGAAGTAGGCGTTGAGCACCTGCACGGCGGTGGACGCGAGCGCCGCGCCCGAGCCGCCCTTTTCGATGACGATGGCCACGGCGATCTGCGGATCGTCGTAGGGGGCGAAGCAGACGAACGCGCCGTTGTTGTTCTTGGTGTCGCCAGTCTGGATGGTGCCGGTCTTGGCGGCGGCGTCCACGATACAATCCTTGAAATAGGGGGCCACGGCGCCGTCGGTCGCAAGGTCGTGCATACCGGCGAGCACGGCGGAGAGGTTCTCGCTGCTCATCTCGATCGTCTGCACGGGGTCTGCGGCGTAGACATATTCGAGCGCGCCCGAGCCGCTCTCGCGCACGTTCTTTAAAAGGTGCGTCGCGTAGCGGCCTCCGCCGCCGGAGAGCGTGGCGATATAGTTTGCGAGCTGGAGCGGCGTATAGAGCTGGTTCGCCTGACCGAAGGCCGCCCACGGGGCAAGGTTCTCGCCCGCGCCCTGTGAGGGGAGAAGGCCCGCTGCGTCGCCGATCTCGATGCCCGTCGGTGAGCCGAGGCCGAAGTCCGCATAGTACTTGCGCAGGGTGTCCATGCCCATGCGGTAGCCCATTTCGGCAAAGTAATAGTTGCAGGAATTCATGATCGCGCCGCGCACGTTGAGCGAGCCGTGGCCGCTGCGCTTCCAGCAGTAGGTGTAGCTTGCGGAGTAGCCGGGGTAGGTCCACTTGCCCGAATCGTAGAGCTTTTCGCGCACGGTGGTCGCGCCGGATTCGAGTGCTGCGATGGCCGTGAGCGGCTTTAAGGTCGAGCCGGGGGCATAGGTGCCCTGCGTGGCGCGGTTCCACATCGGGCGCATCGTGTCGCTCGTGAGCTCGGCGATCTCGTCGCGGAAGGTGGAGAGGGAATAGGTCGGATAGGACGCGAGGGCCAGCACGTCGCCCGTGCCGACCTGCACGACCGCGGCGGCCGCGCCGCGCTCGATGCCGTCGGATTTTGTCATCGCGGTGACGGTGCTCTCGAGCGCCTGCTCCACATCCTCCTGAAAGTCGATGTCGATGGTCAGCGCCACGGTGGAGCCGGGCTGCGGCTCGACGGAGTAGAGCTCGCCCGTCACCTTGCCGGAGCTGTCGTCGTAGGTCACAAGGCGCTTGCCGTCGCTGCCGTGGAGATACTGCTCAAACGCGCTCTCCGCGCCGGAGATGCCGACGATGCTTGCAAGCGTGTAGCCGTCCTTATCCTTATACTCGTCCCAGTCCTGGATGCTGCCGGTGTAGCCGAGGACGTGGGCGGCGTAGTCCGTTTCATAAACGCGCACGGACGAGGTGTCCACCTGCACGCCGGCGTAGCCGCCGTCCTTGATGAGCGAGATGAGCGCCACGTCCACGTCGCTTGCAAACTCGTAGACCGTGGTGCCGTTCAGCTTGGCGACGGCGAGCGAGTAGCGCAGGCCCACGAGTTTGCGCACCGTGTCGGCGGGCAGGGTATCGTCGATGCCGTACTCATTGCGCAGCCTTAAAAAAAGCGCGGGGCCGGTGATGGAGCGGGGCAGGCCGTTGTCGTCCACGCTGCCCTCGTCCATCCATTTGAGCGAGACGAGGTACTTGGCGAGCGCCTTGGCGCTGCCGTTTGCCGTGTCGTAGGCGTAGGGCTCCTTCCGGGAGAGCGGGAGCGTGTCCTTGACGGCAACGCCCTGCTCGTCCATCAGCTGCACAAGGCGCAGCAGTGCGTCGTTGAGCTCATCGGACTTGACGAGCGAGGAGTCGAAATTCAGCGTGTAGACCGCGCGGTTCGACACGAGCACCTTGCCGTTGCGGTCGGTGATCACGCCGCGCGTGCCCTTGACCGTTTCGACCTTGGCGTTCGTGCGCACGGACTGGGCGAGATAATCGTCGCCCTTGATGATCTGCGCCTGAAAGAGCGTTGCGGCAAAGACGAGCGCGCAGAGGAAAACAACGCCGCCGAGCGCGATCAGGCGGCGGGTAAAGCGTTTGGGGTCCATTTTAGATCGCTCCTTTCCGAGCGGAGTGGGGAAAAGGCTGGGGAAAACGGGGAAGATCAGTCGGCAAAGAGCCGGTGCACGGCGCGCAGCAGCGGATACGACGGCAGCAGCAGCACGCAGGAGACGAGCGTTTCGCGCGCGAAGAGCCAGAGCATCACGGAGAGGTCCGCGCCGCGCGTGAGCATTGCCGCGATCTCGAATAGATCGACGATGACGAAGGCGAGCACGCTTGAAAAAAGCGCGCGGGCGAAGCCCTGCTGCATGAAATTGCTCATCACCGTGGCAATGAGCAGCGCCGCGATGGTAAACGCGAGCGTATACAGGCAGGGGAACGGCGCGGGCACGACAAGGTCGCACAGCGCGCCGAAGGCAAGGCCCGCGATGACCGCGGACTTTGGCTGCTCGAACGCGGCCATGACCGCGAGCAGCACCGGCGGCAGGAAGGGCAGCACGCCCCAGAAGGTCGCGGAGCCGAGCAGCAGGCGCTTCAAAAAGCACAGCAGCAGCACCGCGAGCGCGTAAACCGTCCATTTGAGGGCGGTCGTCTGCGTCAGGTTCATGCGCACGCCCCCCTTATTCGACGACGTCGTGGTCGATGATGACGAAGATCTCCGTCAGCGCATCAAAATCGACCATGGGCCTGAGCACCGCGTAGCGGGCAAGGCCGTCGTCCCCGGTGCGGACGGATTCGACCGCGCCGATGACAAGGCCGCTGGGGTAGTACCCGCCAAGGCCTGAGGTGACGATCTGGTCGCCGGTGAGGACCTCGTCGTCCGCCGTGAGGTAGGAGAGCTTGAGACGGCCCTCGTTCATGAGGGAAAAGTCGCCCTCCGCCACGGCGATCTCGCCGGTGCGGAAGATGCGCGCGCCAAGCTCGGTGTCCGTGTCGATCACGGTGAGGACCGTGGACCAGTTGAGCCCGACCTCGGACACGACGCCGACAAGGTAGCCCTCGGCGCTCACGACGCAGTCGCCCACGGCGATGTCCTGATCGGTGCCGTGGCTGAGCGTGAGCGACGAAGTCCAGTTGCTCTCGCTGTGGGCCAGCACACGCGCGGAGACAAAGGTGAAGTCGCTGCGCTTTTCCTGGAGCTTCAGGAGCTTGCGGAAGAGCGCGTTTTCATCGTTCGCGGCCTGCGCGTCGCGCTGCTGGGCGCGCAGCTCCGCGATCTCCTTTTTGAGCGCCGCGTTCTCTTCCTTGAGGGCGGTCACGTCCTCGTAGTACTGCCGCTTGTCCGCGGCCCAGTCGCTCACGGCGGTGGCGGCGGCGCGGAACGGCGAGGTCAGCACGCCCGCGATGTTTTCAAGCACCGAGGACGTGGAGGAAAAATAGGTCAGCACGCTCAAAAGCACGGCGACGGCCGCGGCCGCGGCCAGAATGCGCAGCCCGTGCTGACGGAAAAATTCTTTCAAAGGAGCACCCTCCTTTCAAGTAGGGCGGGGGAGAGGTCTGTCTTTTACAGGAGCTTGACGCCGAAGCGCGCGAGCACGAGCCCGAGCCGCTCGACGGGAAGGCCCATGACGTTGAAAAAGTCACCGTCGATGCGCTCGACGAAAAGCGCGCCGCGGCTCTGCACGCCGTAGGCCCCGGCCTTGTCCATCGGCTCGCCGGTTTTGATGTAGGCGCGGATCTCGTCGTCCGCTGCCGGGCGGAAGTAGACGGCGGTGGACACGGCGAAGGATTCGTACTGCTGCCCGCGCCGCACGCTCACGCCGGTGCAGACCGTGTGGCCCTTGCCCGCAAGTTCGCGCAGCATGCGGAACGCGTCGTCCTCGTCGTGCGGCTTGCCGAGCCGGTCGTTTCCGAGAAAGACCATCGTGTCCGCCGTGATGATGAGATCATCGGGCGCGCAGAGGGCCGCCGCAGCGTCGGATTTTTTCCCGGCGATGTAGCGCACGGTGTCCTCAGGAGAAAGACCCGCGGGGTAGCTCTCGTCAATGTCGAGCGAGAGGGTCTTGAAGCCCTCTACGCCGATGCGCTGTAAAAGCTCCTGACGGCGCGGGGACTGGGATGCCAAAACGATAGCCATGGGATTGCCTCACTTTATGATAAGAAAATGTAGAATCAGGATAAAATATTACGGATGGGATTCATTCTGCGCCCCGATAGAACAGGCCACGCGTGATATCCGTCGGCGGTTCGACCGCTTCACCCTGATAGGCGCGCAGCATGCACACGCATTCTTCGGGCGATTCCGTTGTAAAGCGGAGGAGCGCATAGCGCAGGCCGAGCGACTGCCAGTCGCTCAATTTGTCCGCGAGGTAGAGAATCTTTCCGTTCTCGATCTCGCTGCGGCAGCCCCATGCGCGCAGCACGGGGAAGCGCTCACCGCGCCGGTCGGTCAGCTCCGGCGCGCTCGCGCACGCGCCGTCGGTCGGGACGGATACGGGGCGGGAAGCAAAGTGCTTACAGCCGAATTCGTTCGCGTTCAGGCAGTTTTCCGTCAGCATCAGCGGGAGCCTGCCATAGACGATGGCCTCGCACGGGATGCACTTGCTGAGGTCGCGCAGCTGCGCGTCACGCAGTTCAAACGAGACGCAAGCGCTCGCAAGGCCCTCGCCCTTCCAAAAATCGAGCGTGGCGGAATTGTAGAGGTTCAGCGGCCAGCCGCCGTGCAGCGTCACATCAAGTCCGCGCACGAGCGAGAGGTGGCCGAGGTTGCCGAGCGATACGCCCGTTACGCCCTTTTTCATGGCGTCCTCGAGCAGCGCGCGCAGCACGGGCTCGTCCTGCGTGCGGTAAATGCGGGGCAGCACCGCGAAAAATTCCGTCCTGCCGCAGTAAGGTGTAAGGTCGAGCTGTGGAAAAAGCTCGAGCGGCGCATAGACGCGCGCGGGCGCGCGAGCGATCAGCTCGCCGCTCAGCTGATTCGCGGCATGGATGGAGACGGTGAGCAGCGGCTTATCCGCGCTGTTTTTGACCCTTTCGGGCGGAACAAAGGGAAACGCGCGGCGCGCGGGCACGGCGGTGCGCTGCGCTTCCATCAGCGCGAGCGCTTCGCGGCGCAGCGCGTTGAGCGCGCCCGCGCTGACGGCAAGGCCGCCGTCGAGCGTTACCGCGCAGTGTTCTACTGAAAATGCCGTGCCGCCGGTCTTTTTGAGCCGCGCTTCGACTTCGTCCGCCGTGACGGCGCGGCTGCGCGCGGTCTCGGGCATGGCGCCGGTCACGGTGACGGTGTGCCCGTCCGGGTCCGACGCCGTCAGCGCCATCGGCTCTCCTTCGCGGATGACACAGGCGAGCGCGAGCGGCACGAGCCGCAGGTTTTCCTTTTCATAGCGCGCGCGGACCTCGGCAAACCAGTCCTCGGGCCAGCGGGCGTTTTCCGGGCGCGTGCCGAACATGGCGCGCCCGCGCTCGCCGCGGTAGTACCCTTCGGTGAAGCCGTCGCGCGAGAAGGCGAGGGCGAGCTTTTTCTGCTCGTCCTTTGTTGCTCCGCGATGCTCGCGCAGAAGGCGCGCGTAAATTTCCGTCACGGCGGCGACATACTCCGGGCGCTTCATGCGCCCCTCGATCTTCAGGCACGCAACGCCCATATCCTCCATCTCCGGCACGAAGGGCGCGAGGTTCGCGTCCTTTAGGCTCAGGGGATGGGCGTCGGCCCTGCCGTGAAAGCCGTAGGGCAGGCGGCAGGGCTGGGCGCACGCGCCGCGGTTGCCGCTGCGCCGCCCGATGACGGCGGACATTTCGCACTGGCCGCTGTAGCACATGCAAAGCGCCCCGTGGACGAAGGTCTCGATCTCGATAGGGCTTTTGCGGCAGATCTCGGCGATCTCATCGCGGCTCAGCTCGCGCGCGAGCACCGCGCGCGTCATGCCGAGCCTTGCCGCCTCCGCTGCGCCCGAGAGCGTATGCAGGCTCATCTGCGTGGAGGCGTGCAGCGGCACGTCGGGAATGATCCTTTTGAGCGCCGCGAGAACGCCCCAGTCCTGCACCAGGATCGCGTCCACGCCGCACTCCGACGCGGTGCGCGCGGTTTCGGCAAGGGTGGGCAGCTCACGGTCGGTGACGAGCGTGTTGAGCGTCAGATAGACCTTCACGCCGCGCAGATGGCAATAAGCGACCGCCGCGCGGAATTCCTCGTCGGAGAAGTTCCTCGCGCTGCGGCGCGCGTTGAACGCGCCAAAGCCCATATAAACGGCGTCCGCGCCGCTCTGCACGGCGGCGATGAGCGCCTCCTGCCCGCCGGCGGGGGATAACAGCTCCGTCGTCAAGGCGTTACTTCTTCTGCTGGAGCTTAAAGATCTCGCGCTTGAGTTCGCTGACCTCGTTTTTGGCCTGGGCGGCCTCGTCGAGGTACTGCTTGAGCTGGCGGCGCAGCGCGTCGCCGGCCTCGCGCTCCTTGAAAAGCTCGTCCGTGATGTTCACGGCGGTCAGCACGGCGGCGTCGGTCCGGCCGACCTTGGCCGAGTCGAGCAGCTGGGACATTTTGTCGTTCACATAGGAGCCGACCTTCTGCATGTAGGAGGGGGCCTCCTCGGCTACAAAGGTGTATTCTTCGTCACAGATCGAGACGGTAATGCGGTTTTCCATCGTTATGTGCTCCTTTCTTTTTCAGTGTTGCACAGAAAAGGGCAAATTCCACCCATATAATCCTCAATAGTATAACACGAGAGTGAAATCGTGAAAAGGGGGCAGGAAAAATTTCATGTTTACGAAATGGAAAAATTCATGTAGAATAGGGAAATCGAATCGAGACGAAAGGAGGCGGGGCGTATGGCAGGCTATGTGCTGCATCTGAGCACGGAGGAGAACATCACCCTTTCCCCGGCGGCGGTCAGACGGCTCATCGGCGGCGGAAACGGCGACGCGGCGCTGCTGTACCTCGCCATTTTACAGGCGCACGGCGCGGCGGACTCGACAAAGCTCGCGCGCGAGCTCAAATGGGACGAAGAGCGCCTGCGCGCGGCGGAGCAGGCGCTCTATGAGATGAAGCTCGTCGGAGCGCCGGAGAAGAGGGAGGAGCCCTCGCTCCCGCCGCCGCTCCAGCAGACGAACGAGCCGCCCGAGTACACGCGCGAGGACATCATGCGCAAGCTTGAGCGCGACGGGCGCTTTGCCTGCCTTCTTCATGAGGTGGAGCACAAGCTGGGGCCGCTGTCGATCCCGTCGGTCAAAAAGCTTCTGGGGCTTTACGAAAATCTCGGCCTCCCGGCGGACGTCGTCTACACGCTGGTGAACTACTGCATCGAGAAAAAGGCGCAGCAGTTCGGCGAGGGGCGGCTGCCCAACATGCGCGAGATCGAAAAAGAGGGCTACGTCTGGGCGCGCAGGGAGCTTTTTTCCATCGAAAAGGCCAGCGAGTACATGCGGCGCGAGCAGAGCCTGCGGGGCAGATACCCCGAGTACATGGCGGCACTGCGCATGGACGGCCGCGCGAGCGCGCCGAGCGAGGAAAAGTATCTCTCCGCCTGGGCGGAGATGGGCTTTCCGGCCGAAACGGTGTCGGAGGCCTACGACCGGACGGTGCTGCACTGCCACGAGTTCCGCTGGCCCTACTGCAACGGCATCTTGAAGCGCTGGCACGAAAAGGGCCTGCACACGCTTGAAGAGGTAAGGGCCGAGAACGAAAAGCAGCCGGAGAAAAAGAAGAAGAGCACCGGCGAGGGCGGCAACGCCTGGATGAAGGAATACCTGAACCAGTAACGAAAGCGGGGGGAGAACGATGGCTTATGACGGACGGCTGATGCGGCGCGCCCTGGCGCGCTTCGACGAGGACAAGCAGCGGCGCGCGGAGAGCTTCCGCGCCCGGCAGCGTGCGATCCAGACCAAATGCCCGCGCATCGGAGAGATCGACCGCGAGCTGTCGCACACGATGGCGAAGATCATCGCCTCGGGCCTGCGCCGGGGCGCGGACCCGCGCCCGGCCATCGCCGCGCTGCAGGAGGAGAACCTTAAATTGCAGCAGGAAAAAAGGCTGCTGCTCACGCAGATGGGCCTGCCCGCCGACTATCTTGAGGAAAAGCCCGCCTGCTCGCGCTGCGGCGACACGGGCTTTCTCGGCAGCGAGGTCTGCGCGTGTCTTCGCGCCTACTACGTGCGCGAGCAGAACAAGGAGCTCTCGGGCCTTCTGGACCTCGGCTCGCAGAGCTTTGAGAGCTTCAGCTTTGACTATTATTCTCCCGTGCCCGACAGCGAGCTGGGCGTGTCGCCGCGCGCGAACATGGAGCGCGTGTACGACGTGTGCCAGGACTATGCGCACGAATTTTCGCCCAAAAGCGGCAACCTGCTGCTCTCGGGCGGCACGGGGCTGGGGAAAACATTCCTCTCGGCGTCCATCGCGCGCGTGGTGAGCGCAAGCGGGCACAGCGTGGTCTACGACACGGCGGGCCACATCTTCGCCCGCTTTGAGGCGCAGAAGTTCGGCCGCGAGACGGACGAGGAGAACGACAGCGCCGTGAGCCGCGCGCTGGGGTGTGACCTGCTCATTTTGGACGACCTCGGCACGGAGCTGATGACGAGCTTCGTCCAGAGCGCCATCTACCAGATCGTCAACACCCGCCTCATCACGGGGAAAAAGACGGTCATCTCCACGAATTTGAGCCCGAATGAGATCGGGCGGCGCTACGGCGCGCCCGTGCTCTCGCGCTTGCAGGGAGAATATCAGCTGCTGCTCTTTTTCGGCGAGGATATCCGCCGGCAGAAACGGAAATAACCGCATGTTAAAGCGCCCCGCTTGTATAAGCGGGGCGCTTTTGCATCTTTTTTCGCGGAGAATGCAAAAAGGCTTGCAATTGGTTGACAGATAGTATATTGTTCTTTATAAAGATTTCGCAAAGAAACAATCGCTTTTTGTTAAGGAGCAGGCCATGAAACGAAGCTTTACGATCCTCTTGCTGCTGATCTCGCTGCTGTGCGCGCTGACGGTCCCCGCCCTCGCGGCCGGGGAGACGGACATCGTGCCGCGGACGGAGGTGCAGAGCGAGACCGACGAAAACGAGGTCAAGGCGCAGAAGGCGTGGACCGCCGCCATTCTCATCGGCGTTGCGTGCGTCGGCGGCGCGCTCGGCATGGCGCACACTGTCGCCAAGGCGTCAAGCCACATTGCCGAGCAGCCCGAAGCCAGCGGCCAGATCCGCACCTCGATGATGATGGGTCTTGTGTTCATCGAGACGGTCATCATCTACGCGCTGATCGTGGCGATCCTCATTATATTTGTGTTGTAAGACCCTGCGCGGTTCAGAAAGACTGAGCGGTGGAAGAGGAATATGGCATTCCTCTCCCGCCGTTTGTTTTGCCGCGCGAGGTTTAAGAGTTCGTTAAGAAGACGGAAAGTTGCGCCATGACGGGCGCCGGGGCTTGCATTCCGGGCGGTCAGGTGATATAAGTGTAGCTTGTGAAAAGATCGCTCCGCCAACGACAAGACGGCGGAGCTGAGAGAAAAGGAGGACGGAGAAACGTGGATAAGAAAAAGCGGACGCGGGAGCTGCTCGTGTTCGCGCTCATCGTTCTGATTTTGCTGGTCGGAGCGATACTCAGCCCGTCCGGCGGCGAGAGCGAATCCATTCAGGAAGTGATGCGCGACGCGGTGCTGCACGAGCACCTCAAGGTGAGTCTCTTCGGGCTGATCGAGGTGAATCCGGGGCTTATTTCCGCCTACGTGGTCACGGGGATCTTGATCGTATTTGCGCTTTTGTGCAGGATATTCGTCATCCCGCGCTTCACGCCCGTGCCGGGGAAGCTCCAGATGCTGCTTGAGCAGGCCGTGGACCTTTTCGACGGGCTTGCCAGGGGCAGCAGTCCCCACCGCAACAAATTCCTGAGCGCCTACATCTTTACGGCGGGCGTCTACATCTTTATCGGCACGCTCTTTGAGCTGCTGGGCGTTCAGGCGGTAACGACCGCGGGGACCTCCATCAGCCTGCCCGCGCCGCTTTCCGACATCAACGGCGCGATCGCCATGGGCGTGATGAGCTACGGCGTGATCCTTATCGGCGGTCTGATCGCCGCGGGCATGCGCGGCATGCTGCATGCGCTCAAGGATTTCTCGCTGCCCATCTCGATGAGCTTCCGCCTTTTCGGCGCGCTGCTCTCCGGCGCGCTCGTGACGGAGCTGGTGTATTACTACACCTCGCTTTCCTTTGTGCTGCCGGTGGTCGTGGGCGTGATGTTCACGCTGCTGCACGCACTCATTCAGGCCTATGTTCTGACGATGCTGGTCTCCACCTTCTACGGTGAATCGACCGAGAAGCACGAGAAGGCCCCCAAGGCAAAAAAGACGAAAAAGACCCGCAGCGGCACTGCTGCGTGAAGAAAGAGGTAATCTGCCATGAAAACGATGAAGAAGCTTGCAGCCCTGCTGGCGCTGCTCATTATGATCCTCGCGCTCTCCGTTCCCGCGCTGGCCGCGGGCGAGAGCGACGCCGCGCCCGCCGCTGAGACCGCGGCGGCGGAAAGCGGCAGCAACGCAAACGACGTAACGTCCTCCAAGGCCATGGCCTCCGGCGTGATGATCGGCATCGCGTGCCTTGGCGGCGCGCTGGCCATGGGCATTGCCGTGGGCAAATCGACCGAGGCCATCGCCCGCCAGCCCGAGGCCAGCGGCCAGATCCGCACCTCAATGATGATGGGCCTTGTGTTTATCGAAACAGTCATCATCTACGCCCTGATCGTGGCGATCCTCATTATCTTCGTGCTTTAAGGCCGGGGACAGACGAAAGGGGAAGGGTGCGAAATGCCGCTCAATATCAATTTGCAGCAGATCCTGCTGCACGCGCTGAACTTTGTCATCCTGTTCGGCGCACTGTATTTCCTGCTCTATAAGCCCGTCAAGGGTTATATGGATCATCGCCGTGCGCAGTATGAAAAGATGGACGAGGACGCGAAGGCGGCCCTCGCGCAGGCGCAGCAGACGAAGGAAAGCTATGAAGCGCAGCTCAAGGCAGCGGACGCGGAGATCGCCCGCCGCCGCGCGGACGCGGACGCCGCGCTTCAGAAGGAGGCCGCCGCGCAGCGCGCACAGGCGCAGCAGCAGGCGGACGACATTATCAAAAAGGCGCACGCTGCCGCCGCGAGCGAGCACGAGCGCGTGATGGAACAGGCGAAGGGCGAGATCTCCGAGCTGATGAGCGCGGCGGCGGAAAAGCTGGTGCTTTCGAGCACCTCGGACGCCTACGATCAGTTCCTGGACACGGCGGAGGAGCGCAAAGACAATGGCTGAGCGCAGCGAGCGTATGGAAGCAAGACTCCTTTCCTCCGTCCGCCCGACGAAGGCGCAGGAGGAGCGCTTCCTTGCCTTTCTGAGAAAAAAATACGGCCCGGACGCGGCGCTATCCTGGCAGCAGAGCGACGCCTATCCCAACGGCTTTCGCCTCGAAGCGGGCGCGGAGGTCTACGACTGGAGCGCCGAGGGGCGGCTGAGCCAGTTCAAGAGCGCGCTCGAGCAGCTTGCCGCCGCGCAGGGCGACGTGATCCCGCTTTTAAAGGAAACGGTCCTCTCCTGGACGCCGCAGGCCATGGCGCAGGAGATCGGCACGGTGCTCACCGTGGGCGACGGCATCGCCCGCGTGGACGGCCTTGCGGGCGCGGCCTACGGCGAGATTTTGCTTTTCGACGGCGGCGTGCGCGGCATGGTGCAGGACCTTTCGGAGGAGAGCGTCGGCTGCATCCTCTTTGACGACGACGCGGCTGTCAGCGCCGGCAGCACCGTGCACCGCACGGGCCGCACGGCGGGCGTTCCCGTGGGCGAGGGCTTCCTCGGCCGCGTGGTCAACGCGCTCGGCGTGCCCATCGACGGCGGCGGAGACGTCCGCGCCGACGGCTACCGGGCGGTGGAAAGTCCGGCCCCCGGCATCATCGACCGTCAGGGCGTGGATACGCCGCTTGAAACGGGCATCCTCTGCATCGACTCGATGTTCCCCATCGGCCGCGGCCAGCGCGAGCTCATCATCGGCGACCGCCAGACCGGCAAGACCGCCATCGCGCTCGACACCATCGTCAACCAGAAGGGCAAGGACGTCATCTGCATCTACGTCGCCATCGGGCAGAAGGCGAGCTCCGTCGCCCAGCTGCGGCGCACGCTGGAAAGCCACGGCGCGATGGACTATACCATCATCGTCAACGCCCCGGCGAGCGACCCGCCGCCGCTGCAGTACATCGCGCCCTATGCGGGCTGCGCCATGGGCGAATACTTTATGAACAGGGGGCGCGACGTGCTCATCGTCTACGACGATCTTTCCAAGCACGCCATCGCCTACCGCACGATGAGCCTGCTGCTCGAGCGCTCGCCCGGCCGCGAGGCCTACCCCGGCGATGTGTTCTACCTGCACTCCCGGCTTTTGGAGCGCGCGGCGCACCTGAGCGCGGAGAAGGGCGGCGGCAGCATCACAGCGCTGCCCATCATCGAAACGCAGGGCGGCGACGTGTCGGCCTACATCCCGACGAACGTCATCTCCATCACGGACGGTCAGCTCATCTTAGAGAGCAAGCTTTTCTTTGCCGGGCAGCGCCCGGCGGTCAACGTGGGCCTGTCTGTCTCCCGTGTGGGCGGCGACGCGCAGACCAAGGCCATGAAAACGGCGGCCAAGACCATCCGCCTGGACCTTTCGCAGTACCGCGAGATGGAGAGCTTTACCCAGTTTGCAAGCGATCTGGACGATTCCACGGCAAAGCTCCTGGCCTACGGTCAGGGCGTGACGCGGATGCTGAGGCAGAAGCAGTACCATCCCTACAAACAGTATGAGCAGGTCATCCTGCTCGTTTCCGCGCTGAGCCACGCGTTTGAGACGATCCCGGCGGAAAAGCTCGACGATTTCCTGCCGGAGCTTTTGGATTATTTCCGCGCAACGCAGGGCGCGCTGTGCGCCGCCATCGAGCAGACCGGTCAGCTCAGCGTGGAGCAGCAGTCGCTCATCGCCGCGCACGCGGAGGAATACGTGCGCAAAACATTCGGCGCTTAAAGTGAGGTGAAGCCGCCATGTCAGGAATCAAGGAGATCCGCGAGCATATCGAGAGCGTCCGCAGCACGCAGAAGGTCACGAACGCAATGTACCTCATCTCCTCGACCAAGATGCGGCGGGCGAAGGAGGACCTTGCGAAAACACGGCCCTTTTTCGACGCGCTCTCCGGCGAGATCGAGCAGATCTTTCAGCACGCGGGCGCGATCGACAGCCCGTATTTCCACAACGGCGACGCCGACGATCCCCGCCAGTCGGGTACCTATGCCTACCTTGTCATCACGGCGGACCGCGGCCTTGCGGGGGCCTACAACCAGAACGTCATTCAGGAGACGCTGCGGCGTTTTGAAAAGCATCCCGACAGCCGCCTTTTCGTGGTGGGCGGCAACGGGCGGCACTATTTTTCGGGCCATGGCGTGCCAGTGGAGGAGAGCTTCCACTACGCCGCGCAGAGCCCGACGCTGCAGCGCGCGCGTGAGATCACGGCGCTGCTGCTGGACCTTTTTGACCGGAAAGAGATCTCAAAGCTCTTCATGATCTACACGGATTTCAGCGGCGTGGAGATGAAGGTGCACACGGCGCGCCTGCTGCCGCTTGAAAACGAGCGCTTTGATGCAGGCAAGGGGTATTTTCACGAGATGCGCTACGAGCCATCGCCCGAGGCGGTGCTTGAAAAGGTCGTGCCCGCATATGTGACGGGCTTCCTCTATTCGGCGATGGTCGACAGCTTCTGCGCCGAGCAGAACGCCCGCGCCGAGGCTATGGACGCCGCCAACCAGAACGAGGAGGACCTGCTGCACGAGCTGCAGCTGGAATACAACCACGAGCGGCAGGGCGCCATCACGAGCGAGATCACCGAGGTCTCCGCCGGCGCAAGAAGCAAAAAGAACCATTCCGGGAAGGGGGCGCAGCAGCATGCGCACAGGTAAGATCATTCAGGTGGCGGGCAGCGTCGTGGACGTGCGCTTTCCGCACGGCGGCCTTCCGCGCATCCGCGAGGCGCTCAGCGTGGACGTGAACGGGCAGAAGCGCGTGATGGAGGTCGCGCAGCACCTGAGCGAGGAGACCGTGCGCTGCTTCATGCTCACGGGCAGCGAGGGCCTTGCGCGCGGCATGGACGTTTTGAGCGAGGGCAGCGGCCTGCGCGTGCCGGTCGGCACGTGCACGCTCGGCAGGCTCTTCAACGTCTTCGGTGACACCATCGACGGCGGCGCGCCGATCGATGCGGGCGCGCCGCGCCGCAGCATCCACCGAAAGCCCCCCGCCTTCGACGAGCAGAACCCCAGCGTCGATATTTTGGAGACGGGCATCAAGGTCATCGACCTTTTGGAGCCCTATCCGCGCGGCGGCAAGATCGGCCTGTTCGGCGGCGCGGGCGTGGGCAAAACGGTGCTGATTCAGGAGCTCATCCACAATATCGCCGTGGAGCACGGCGGGTATTCGATTTTCACGGGCGTCGGCGAGCGCAGCCGCGAGGGCAACGACCTCTGGCATGAGATGCACGAGAGCGGCGTTATCGACAAGACCGCGCTCGTTTTCGGCCAGATGAACGAAGCGCCGGGCGTGCGCATGCGCGTGGCGCTCACGGGCCTTACGATGGCCGAGTATTTCCGCGACGAGGAAAAGCGCGACGTGCTGCTGTTTATCGACAATATCTTCCGCTTTGTGCAGGCGGGCAGCGAGGTCTCGACGCTGCTCGGGCGCATGCCCTCCGCCGTCGGCTACCAGCCGACGCTCGCCAACGAGATGGGCGAACTGCAGGAGCGCATCACCTCGACCAGGAGCGGCTCGATCACGTCTGTGCAGGCGGTCTACGTTCCGGCGGACGATCTGACCGACCCCGCCCCGGCCACGACCTTTTCCCACCTCGATGCGACGACGGTCCTGAGCCGCAAGATCGCCGAGCAGGGACTTTATCCGGCGGTCGATCCGCTGGAATCATCCTCCCGCATCCTCGAAGAGGACATCGTGGGCGAGCGGCATTACCGCATCGCGCGCGCCGTGCAGGCGACGCTGCAGAAATACCGCGAGCTGCAGGACATCATCGCCATCCTCGGCATGGAGGAGCTCAGCGATGAGGATAAGCTCACCGTCAGCCGCGCGAGAAAGCTCCAGCGCTTTTTGGCCCAGCCGACGTTCGTCGCCGAAAAGTTCACGGGCCTTCCGGGCGTGTATGTGCCGCTGGAGGAGACGCTGCGCGGCTTCGAGGCCATCCTCAACGGCGAGATGGACCGCTATCCCGAGATGGCATTCTACAACGTCGGCACGATCGACGACGCGCTCGCCAAGGCAAAGCGGATGGAAAGCGGGGAAGTGCGATGAAAACCTTTCGCCTGCGCATTTTAGCCGCGGAGCGGGCATTTTACGACGGGCCGTGCCTGTCGCTCACGGTGCCGACCATCGACGGGCTCTACGGCCTGATGGCCCTGCATGAGAGCGTCGTGATCGCCATCATCCCCGGTATGCTGACGCTGCACACGCCCGACGGCGGGGAGCAGATCGCCGCCGTGTCCGAGGGGATGCTCAAAATGGAGAACAACGAGGCGCTCGTGCTGGTGGACACCATCGAGCGCCCGGAGGAGATCGATCTGAGCCGCGCCGAGCGGATCGCCGCGGAGTCGGAGGCGCTGCTGCACGAAAAGCAGAGCGAGAAGGAGCATGCGCTGCTCATGGCGCGCATGGCCCGCGCCATGAGCCGCGTGCACGTCAAGCGGCACGGAAAATAAGTGAAAGAGATGTAAAAAATCACACCTGCGGGTGTGATTTTTTTATTTCCCAGCAAAATTTCGCCGTTTTTTGCGCAGGGGAGCGCTTAAAATGGGGAAAAAGGAGGGGAAATCCATGGAAATGACCGGGAGAAAACCGCTGCTGTCGCAGCAGGTGCTGTACCTTTCCACCGATGCGCTGCGTCCCAACCCCAATCAGCCGCGCCGCAACTTTGACGAGAGCGCCCTGCGCGAGCTGAGCGAGAGCATCCGCCGCTACGGCATTTTGCAGCCGCTCACGGTCCGCCGCGCGGCGGAGGGCTACGAGCTGATTGCGGGGGAGCGGCGGCTGCGCGCGGCAAGGCTTGCGGGCGTGCGCGAGGTGCCGTGCCTGCTGGCCCGCTCGAGCGCGGAGGAGAGCGCGCTGCTCGCGCTCATTGAAAACCTCCAGCGCAGCGACCTGCACTACCTCGAGGAGGCCGCCGCCATCGCGCGGCTCATCGCGACCTACGGCCTATCGCAGGAGCAGGCGGCGGAGAAGCTGGGGAAATCCCAGTCCGCCGTGGCGAACAAGCTACGATTGCTGCGCCTTTCACCGGAGTGCGCGCGCATCCTTCGCGAAAACGGCCTTTCCGAGCGGCACGCCCGCGCGCTGCTGCGCCTTGCGGACGAGGAGGACCGCCTTGCGGCGCTGCGCATGATCGTCGCGCGGGGCTATAACGTGGCGCAGAGTGAGGGCTACATCGAGCAGCTGCTGAAAGGTAAGCAGAAAACGCCGCCCGCGCGCCTGCCGACCTACATCATCAAGGACGTGCGCATCTTTTTGAACACCATCCGTCGCTCGGTGGACGTGATGCAGCGCGCGGGCGTCCGGGCCGACGTGCAGCGCGAGGACACGGAGGAGGGCATCCTTCTGACCATCCGTATCCCCCGGTGCGCAAAACGGGGCGGAAGATGAAAAATTGTCACCGAATTGTGATTCTTTTTTTCCGCTTCTATGCTATACTGAAATGACCCGGAGACAAATTCGACGGGAAAGTACAGGAAGAAACAGGAGGGGCCAGACATGGAAGAAAAGAACGGCGCCTTTGCGGAAAAGAAGAGAAGGGGCGGCAAGCGCCTCATGAAGCCGGAAAAAGCGCCCAAGGCGCCAGGGGAGCGGCGCGTTCCACGTGAAACATCCGGGAAAAGGCCGGGCAAGGTCATCGGCGTCATCGTCCTGGTGCTCGCGCTTGCCTATCTGGGGCTGTGCGCGTGGGCAAAGGTCGATGACAAGATCGCGCCGAACACCTATTTTGCCGGCGTGAACTACGGCGGCATGACGCCCGCGCAGGCCAGAAGCGAGCTGCAAAGCCGCCTGGACCGCGCGCAGGGGGCGACGGTCTCCTTCGTCCTGCCGGACGGAACAAAGGTCACGGACCTCGCGCTCGGCACGATCAGCGTTAACGCGGACGTGGAGGATATCGCCGGCACGATCGGCGCGAAGGGCTATCACGGCTTTCTGATGGGCGGCGTGTACTACGCGAAAACGCTCTTCTCCGGTGGCGCGGAGATCGAGGACCTGAGCTATGACAGCGACTTTGCCGCCGCAGCGCAGACCGTGCGCGCGGCCATCGACTGCGACCCGGTCGAATTCGCCATCAACGTGACGGAGGACGGGCAGGTCAGCATCCGCAAGCCCATGGACGGCCGCAGGGCCGTGGCGGCGGACGGGGAGGACCCGGTCATCGCGCTGCTGCGCAATGCCTATTTCAGCGGCGGCGAGCCGTCTGAGATCACGCTCGAGCCCGCCGACGGGGAAAACGGCGGCGTTTACGAGGTCGTTTCCGCCGAGCCGGTCGATCTTTCGGCCCAGCGCGAGGCTGTCGTGGGGCAGAAGGTGAACGCCTCCTACGATAAGGTGAACGGCACGGTCCTGCCCGGCCGCGCGGGCGTGGACTTCTCGCTCGCAGACCTCCAGTCCGCCTACGACGCGGCCGCGCCGGGGGAGACCGTCAGCCTTGCCAACGCCACGGTCGAAGCGCCGGACGTGACGGCCGAGCAGCTGCAGAAGGTCCTCTTCCGCGATGTGCTGAGCACCTACACCACCAAGGTCGGCGGCGCAGCGGGCCGCCGCGCGAACGTCAAGCTGACGGCCTCGCGCATCAACGGCTACATCATGAACGCGGGCGAGACGATGAAGTACGGTCCGCTCGTCACGCCCTTCACTGCGGCCAACGGCTACAGCGCCGCGCCCGGATACCTTCAGGGCAAGACCGTCGATATGGTCGGCGGCGGCGCGTGCCAGGCGAGCTCCACGCTCTATGCCGCCGCGCTTTACGCGAACCTTGAGATCGTGCAGCGCACGAACCACGGCTTCGCCTCGGACTATATCGGCCTCGGCCTTGACGCCACGGTCGCCGAGGGCGGCCCGGAGTTTGAGTTCCGCAACAACACCAACTACCCCATCAAGGTGGTCGCCGAGTATTACGCGAGCGGCAGCAAGAATTACATCAAGATCACGCTGCTGGGCACAAAGGTGGACGATTCCTACGTGAAGATCAAGACCGACGTGCTCGAGACCATCCCCTTTGAGGAGGAGATCGTCGAGACCGACGAGCTCGCCCCCGGCGAGCGCAAGGTCGAGCAGACCGCCTACACCGGCTACAAGGTAAAGACCTACCGCAACGTGTACTCCGGCGACGGAACGCTCATCTCCTCGACCTTTGAGGCGAGCAGCAACTATAAGGCCCGCAACCGCATCGTGCTCGTTGGCAAGTCTACTGGGACCACGACGCCGACGGATCCCGGCACGACCGCACCGACCGATCCGGGGAGCACGACGCCGACGGACCCCGGCACGACCACGCCGACGGACCCCGGTACCACAGACCCCGGCACGGGCGACGGCGGCACGAGCGAGCCGCCCGAGCAGATGGAAAAGCCCGGCTGGCTCGACACGCCCTGAGCGGTCGAACAAACGAAAAGAAAAGCGGAGAGACTTAAAAAAGTCTCTCCGCTTTTTCGCGACTTAGTCTTCTGAATGGATGTAGATGTCCTCTGCCTTCTGCTGTGCGGCGATCAGGTCCTCGTGGGCCCGGCCGTAGTTCTGCTGCTCCATTTCTTCCAGAGCATCCGTCATTGCGTTGAAGAGGATCGAGTACAACAATTTGTAGTCAACCATGATACCACCCTCTGAAAAGCATATAACATTTCGTTATATAACGCAATATAACATTTTGTTTTACGTATACTTCTTTACGGTATCTGAACGAGGTGAAACAAAATGTATCAACGCATCCGGGATCTGCGGGAGGACAGCGACATGACGCAGAAGTCCGTCGCGGACTACCTCCAATGCACGCAGGCCTGTTATTCCTATTATGAGAGCGGCAAGCATGACGTGCCGAGCGACGTGCTTATCCAGCTCGCGCGGCTTTACCACACGAGCGTGGATTATCTGGTCGGCCTGACGGAGGAGCGAAAGCCCTACCCGCAGAAAAAGTAGTACATACCGCGCCGAAGGGGCTTAGCCCTTCTTGCGGATGAGGATGAACGGCGTGCACTGGTCGTCCTGGCCGGCGGGATTGTCGCGGATGATCTCGCAGAGCTGCTCGTCGGTGAGCGTCACATTGTCGCCCTTGCCAAGAATGTCGCGCGTGAAGTCGTTCGCGTCCACAATCATGGCGCGCACGCCGGTCTTTTCGTAAATTTCATTGCACACGCCGGAGGGATTTTCCGGGATGCGGATGCCGTAATCGCCATAGACGGGGAACACGTCGGGGTAGAAGCCGTCGAGGCCCGTGACTTCCATGCCGACCATATCGTAGAAAATGCCGTGCTTGCCCACGAGCTTGCCGAAGCCCGCGCAGATGGCGGCCCAGAGGACCTTCCACGCGCCGCACTCGTCGATGGCGAACTGCATCTTGCACACCTCGCCCACGCCGATGCCGGCGCTGTTGTGCTGGATGGCAAAGCGGCTGAGGAACTTCGCCAGCCACGAAATTTTCATATCCTTGCGGTAGACCACGCGCTTCTGGCACAGGGCGATGATCTTTTCGCTGATGCTCAGAAGGTCGCCCTCCTCGTAGAGGGGCTTGACGTAGCGGTTGACAAGGTCGATATAATCCTCGCCGATCTCGACAAAGTGCGTCTGGATGGCGTGGCGCAGGTAAACGCCCGTGGACGTTTCGATTTCAACATTTTTGGAGCCGTTTGCAACAAAATCCATGGAAAAAGCCTCTTTCGTGCAGTATTTTTAAATTTGACATTGATATGAACCGATGGTATTGTACCACAAAATCCGCAAAATGCTACTGTAAATTGCAAAAATGCGGAAAAAGAAATCAACACGCCGCCCACTGCGCGCAGTTCGCGCGGCGGGCGGCGATCATTTCAAATTCAGGGGGGATCAGCGGCTGGCTTCGACGATGAGCGCTTCGACCTTCTGGTAGCTTTCCTTGGCGAGGGGGATGGCGTGATCCATCAGCGCCTGACCGTGCCTCCAGCATTCGTCGGCAAAGTCCTTGTCCTTGAGCGATTTGAGGTTGATGAGCACGTTGAGCCACGCGCTCTGCATGGCGGTCTTGAGCGTGAGCGCGGCGATGCCGAGGTCGCTCACGACGTTCGGGTTCGTCGTGCCGACGAGGCTCGCGCACAGGTCGATGGCGTCGGAGCAGAGCTCCATCATCGTCATCGGCACCTGCGTGCAGTTGCGGAAGCTTGCCTGCACCGCGCCGCGGCGGATGGCCTTGTGCGCATCGTCGTCCTTGGGAAGGGCGAGCGAATCGATCAGCGTGTCGAACACCTCGCTGTCGCGGTTCATCACGTCAACGAAGCGCTCCTTGAGCTCGTTGCCCTTGGCGATGGCGTCCAGAAGACGCTCGCGGTCATCTTCAAAGCCCGCCTTTGAAAGCGTCAGCCCGCTGACCATCATCGTCAGTGCGACGCCTACGCCGCCGGCAAGACCCGCCACGGCGCCGCCGCCGGGGGCCGGGGTGCCAAGGCCGATCTCGTTGATCAGCTCGGTAACTTTCATGTCTGCAATCTTCATAGCAGCCCTCCCTGAGTAAGTGAAATAAAAAATCTTTCAGGAACAGGCGGGGCAAGCCCTGCCTGTTCCTGACGTTTGTATGATTAGAAGAGACCCGTGATCCTGCCGGTTTCGTCCACGTCGATCTTCTCGGCGGCGGGGACCTTCGGAAGGCCCGGCATGGTCATGATGTCGCCGGTCTTGGCGACGAGGAAGCCCGCGCCGGCGTTGACCTTGAGGTCGCGCACGGTGATCTTGAAGCCGCGCGGCGCGCCGAGCTTTGCCGCGTCGTCGGAGAAGGAGAACTGCGTCTTGGCCATGCAGATGGGCAGCTTGTCAAAGCCCAGCTCGGTGAGCTGTTTGAGCTGCTTCTTTGCAGAAGCCGCGATGACCACGCCGTCGGCGCGGTAGACCTTCGTAGCGATGGCGTCCAGCTTATCCTCGATGCTGTCGTTCACGTCATAGACGAACTTAAAGTGGTTCGGCTCCTCGCACAGGCGCACGACCTCCTCGGCGAGCGCCTTGCCGCCCTCGCCGCCCTTGGCCCAGACCTCACTGAGACGGACGTTGACGCCCAGCTCGCGGCACTTGCTCTCGACGAGGTCGAGCTCGGCCTTCGTGTCGGTCGGGAAGGCGTTGATCGCCACGACGCAGGGCAGACCGTAGACGTTCTTCACGTTGTCCACATGCTGCAAGAGGTTCGGCAGGCCCTTTTCGAGCGCCTCGAGATTCTCGTGGTTCAGCTCGGCCTTGGGCACGCCGCCGTGGTACTTGAGCGCGCGCACGGTGGCGACGATGACCACCGCGTCTGGGCGGAAGCCCGCCGCGCGGCACTTGATGTCAAGAAACTTTTCCGCGCCGAGGTCGGCGGCGAAGCCGGCCTCCGTCACGGTGTAGCCGCTCAGGCGCAGCGCCGTCTCGGTCGCCTGAATGGAGTTGCAGCCGTGGGCGATGTTTGCGAACGGGCCGCCGTGGATGAACGCGGGCGTGCCCTCAAGCGTCTGGACCAGATTGGGCTTGATGGCGTCCTTCAAAAGCGCGGCCATCGCGCCCTCGGCCTTCAGCTCGTGCGCGGTGACGGGCTTGTCGTCGTAGGTGTAGGCCACGACCATCTTGCCCAGGCGCTCCTTGAGGTCCATCAGGTCGCTCGCAAGGCAGAGGACCGCCATGACCTCGCTCGCGACGGTGATCTCGAAGCCATCCTCGCGCGGCACGCCGCTGGCCTTGCCGCCAAGGCCGTCGATGATGTGACGCAGCTGGCGGTCGTTCATATCGACGGCGCGCTTCCAGACGATCCTGCGCGGGTCGATGCCCAGCGCGTTGCCCTGCTGGATGTGGTTGTCGAGCAGCGCCGCGAGCAGGTTGTTCGCCGCGCCGATGGCGTGGAAGTCGCCGGTGAAGTGCAGGTTGATATCCTCCATGGGCACGACCTGGGCATAGCCGCCGCCGGCCGCGCCGCCCTTGACGCCGAACACGGGGCCGAGCGAGGGCTCACGCAGGCAGACCATGGCCTTTTTGCCAAGGCGGTTGAGCGCGTCGGCAAGGCCGACGGACGTGGTGGTCTTGCCCTCGCCCGCGGGGGTGGGGCTGATGGCCGTGACCAGGATCAGCTTTGCCTTGCGGGGCAGCTTGCGGATCTCGGTGAGGTCGAGCTTGGCCTTATACTTGCCGTAAAGCTCCAGATGGTTCTCGTCGATCCCGGCGTTTGCCGCGATCTCCGTGATATTCTTCATTTCATGCGCCTGGGCGATTTCGATATCGGATAAAACTGCCATGGTGAATACCTCCTGTTTTTTCTGTATCTGACCGGTGCAAATTGTTTCTTTTGACGATGAAATTATACCCAAGCGGAGAAAAAAGGTAAACAGCTTTCCCCATCCGCTTTGGGTCGAACGCTTAAATAATTTAAGCGTTCCGCCTCTCTGCTTTTTATCCTTCGTTCAGCTCGATGACCGTGGGTTCCCCCAGCGTGACGGGACCGCCGATGTGCGCGGCGATGACCTGTCCGTTCTGCCGTTCCACGCTTGCGCGGACCCTGCCTGCGGGCTGTGCGTACTCGCAGGAAAAGCCGCCGTTTGTCATGTGCCCGCTCTGCGCGACCGCGCAGGCGACGGTGCCGCTGCCGCAGCTGCCCTCCCAGACGAGCGAGCCCGTTTCGATGACCTTGACGAGCGGGGTCATGCGGCGCTCCTGCGCGTCAAGGAAGATGACGCCGCAGGCGTCCAGGTTGGGAAGACCTGCAAAAACGCCCTCTGCCGCGCGGAAAAACTCCTCGCTCGGTTCGACGTTTTCCACAACGAAATGCGCGATGCCGCCAAGGTCCACGAGCGTTCCCTCGCGTCCGCCCGCCGTCGCGCGCTGCACGCTGCGCGGGCAGGGCATTTCGGCGCGCGCCGTCCCGGCGCGCAGATCGACCCGCGCGGTAACGACATGATCGCAGCCGCTCACGCGCAGCCGGACCTCGGACAAGCCGCCCCGCTGCGATGCGATGTACATGCCGTAGGCGCGCGTCGCGTTGCCGCAGAATTCGCCGCCCATCATCTCCATGTGCCCGTCCACATCGTCCTCCGGCGGACAGGCGTAGCCGACCTGCTCGGCCTTGAGCGAGGGAATGGCCATGATCCTCGCGGCAATGGCCGCGCGCTGCGCCCTTTCGACGGGATCGAGCACGAAAACCGTGATGTTTCCCGCCGGATCGGCGCGAAGAATGTTCAGTTTCATGAAAATACCTCCTAAAAAAAGAAGGTGCAAAGTCAAAGTCAACTTTACACCTTCTTTATCATCCTGTCAATTCATTCAGAATATAAATTCATCCGAATTGCGCAGGGCACAATTTTGAGGTCTTACTCAAAGTCGGGGATGTACTCCTTGACGATATCCAGCAGCTCGCCGGAGCGGATCATCTTCTCCACCGCGCGGATGTCGGGCCAGATCTCGCGGTCCACCTCGTAGAAGGCGACCTGCTCGCGCACGTGCTTGTAGATGGCCTCGTGCAGCGGGGTCAGGCCCTGGCCGTGGGTGTTCAGGCGGCGGCGGATGTCGATGGCCTGGCAGGCGGTCATCAGCTCGTCGGCGAGCACGTCCTGCGTGTTCTGCAGGATCATCTTGGCCTTGCGGGCGGCGGTGGTGCCCATGGAGACGATATCCTCCTGGTTGGCGGAGGAGGGAATGGAGTCAACGGACGCGGGATGCGCGTAGACCTTGTTCTCGCTGACCATGGAAGCGGCGGCGTACTGGACGATCATGAAGCCGGAGTTGACGCCCGCCTCGGTGGTGAGGAACGCGGTCAGGCCGTTGGAGAGCGCGGGGTTGACCATGCGCTCGGTGCGGCGCTCGGACGCGTCGGCGATCTCGGACGCGGCGATGCCGAGGAAGTCGAACGGCAGGGCCATGGGCTCGCCATGGAAGTTGCCGCCGGAGATGACGGCCTCGTCGTCGAGGAACATCAGCGGGTTATCGGTGACGGCGTTGAGCTCGATCTCGACCTTCTCGCGGACATACTCGAGCGCGTCGCGGCAGGCGCCGTGCAGCTGCGGGATGCAGCGCAGGGCGTAAGCGTCCTGAACGCGGTCGCTCTGGCAGTTGTCGAGGATCTCGGAGCCCTCGAGCAGCTTGCGCATGTTCGCGGCGACGAGCATCTGACCCTTCTGGCCGCGCACCTGATGGATGCGGGGGTCAAAGGCGTTGCGAAGGCCGGTCAGGCCCTCGAAGGACATGGACGCGATCACGTCGCCGAGCTGGGCGGCGCAGATGGAGTCGTACAGCGCGAGCGCGCCGACGGAGGTCATCGCGCAGGTGCCGTTGGTCATGCCGAGGCCTTCCTTGGAAACGAGGGTGTCGAGCGTCTCGATGCCGGCCTTGGCCATAGCCTCGGCGCCGGTCATCTTCACGCCCTCATACATGGCCTCGCCCTTGCCGAGCATGGGGAGCGTCATGTGCGCGAGGGGCGCAAGGTCGCCGGAGGAGCCGAGAGAGCCCTTCTGCGGCACGATGGGGGTCACGCCCTTGTTGAGCATCTCGAGCAGCATCTGCACGAGGATGGGGCGCACGCCGCTCACGCCGCCGCACAGCGCGTTGGCACGCAGCAGCATCATGCCGCGCACGATCTCGTCGGCATACGGCTCGCCGGCGGCGGTGCAGTGGCTGAGGATCAGGTTGGTGGAGAGCTGGTTGCTCATCTCCTTGGGGACGGCGACCTTCTGGAACTCACCGAAGCCCGTGGTGATGCCGTAGGCGACACGGCCCTCGGCGGCGATCTTCTCGGCGAGCGCGCGGGACTTCTGCATGGCCTCCAGTGCGGAGGAGGCCAGCTCGACCGTCGCGTTGTAGCGCGCGATGGCGACGAAGGATTCCAGCGTCAGGCTGTGGCCGTCAACAACGACGTGCTTGATCGCGGTAGGATTCATGATCATGGTAGTGTCCTCTCTTTTCTCAATTCTCCGGCGGGCTGTGCGCGCCGCCGCTGCGCAAGAAAACGGTTTCCGGGAGCGCACCCCTTTTCCGCCCGCATTTGCCCGATGCGGACCGCGCCCCGCCCGTGGAGCGCCACGGGTTCGTTCTGGGAATAGTATAGCACATTTTTGTGCAAAATCAATAGTTTTCTGCTGAAAAAAGTTTTCTTTCTTGTGCGTTATCACCATATTTGAATAACACACTATCAGGGTACAGTGATGGAATTGGACAAAATGGATAAAAAAAGCGCCCCGCGGAAGCGGGGCGCTTTTCGATATTTGGTGAAAGCTCACAGCTGTTTACTTTTTGTGCTTCCCGCCGGACTTCGGCTCGGGCGCGGCATAATCCATGATACGGACGGCGGGATTCTTCTTTTTGGCGAATGCGTAGATCTCGCCGAGCTGCGTGCGCGGGAAGAAGAGCGCCTTTTCCGTATTGCCGTGGCCGATGTGCAGTCGCACCATGTCGGCGTGCCCGCGGTCCTCGCACACGATCGCGTTGATGTCCTCCCAGGGGAAGAACTCATAGTTGGTGGTGAACTGCATGTTGTAGAAGATCTCGAGGCCGCGGCTCGTAAGGGCTGCGTCCTTTTTGGTGATCAGCGTCAGCAGGTACAGCACCGAAAACGCGAGCGACACGACGGACAGCAGGGGATTGCGGCTGCGGCTCGAAATGCCGAACAGCAGCAGCACGGCGACCAGCACCCATCCGCCGGTCTGCACCCACTGCTTGCGCGGCTTGAGCGACGACTGCGCGGGATAGACCGGGGGCGGGAGAGATTCCCAGGGAAGCGTTTGTTTCACAGCAGTGATTCCTTTCTAAGTAAGCGGGGGGCGATTACGCGCTGATCTTGGGGGCCTTGCCGGCGGCGCGGCGGGCTTCCAGGTTGGCGACGGCCTTGACGTGGGCCTCTTCCGGAGCACCGGCGGGCTTGCCGGCCCTGGTCTTGCCGAAGAGGTTGGTGTAGGAGCCGTCGGCCCAGAAGATGTTGCGGCCAAGCAGCGCGGTAACGTAAGCGTAGATGGGGTTGAGCAGGTTGACGAACGCATAGGGGAAGAAGACGAACGGGCTCATGCCGAGAACGCCCTGCTGGTAAGCGCCGCAGCCGGTCCAGGGGAACATGACGGCCCAGAGGGTACCGGCGTCTTCGAGCGTGCGGGAGAGCATGTTGCGGGAAAGACCGAGCTCATCGTACTTGTCAACATAGATGGGGGCGGGAACGCCGATGCCGAGGAACTGGTCGCACATCGTAGCGTCGCAGAAGATGGAGGTCAGCAGGGTGGCGAGGATCAGGCTGCCGACGGAGTGGATCTTGTGCTTCAGGCCGCCGAAGAGCTTCTCGATGCAGCCGCAGCGCTCCAGCGCGCCGCCGTAGGCGAGGGCGAGGAGGATGAGGTTGATGGTCCACATGGTGCCGTCCATACCGCCGGCCTTGCCGAGGATGGAGTCAGCGACCTCGTTGCCGGTCTCGATGCTGAGACCATAGTGCAGAACGTCGAAGATATCGCCCAGCGCGCGGCTGTAGTAGATCTCGGTGGGCTGGAAGATGATCATGAAGATCGTTGCGGTGGCGACGGAGATGGCGATGCCGATCAGGCCGGGCACACGCAGGATGCACATCAGGATAACGACGACGATGGGGATGAGCAGGATGGGGGAGATATAGAAGGCCTCGCGGAAGGCGTTCTGGATGCCCGCGGCAACAGCGGAATCATAGGCGCTGGTGTCAACGTTCAGGCCGAGAACGGTGTAGAGGATGAGGGCGAGGACCAGGGTCGGGCCGGTGGTGGAGACCATCGCGGTGACGTGGTCGAAAAGGCCGGTCTCGGCAACCGCCGCGGCGAGGTTGGTGGTGTCGGACAGGGGGGAGAACTTATCGCCGACATACGCGCCGGAGATGATCATACCGGCGGTGATGGCAGGGGGGATGCCGAGGCCCGCGCCGATGCCGAGGAAGGCAAGGCCGATGGTGGCGGTGGTGGTCCAGGAGGAGCCGCACGCCATACCGACGATCGCGCAGAGGATGCAGCCGATGGGCAGGAACAGCTTCGGAGTCAGCAGATCCAGACCATAAACGATCATGGCGGGGATCGCGCCGGAGCCCATGAAGCTCGTGACCAGGAAGCCGACGGTGCAGAGGATCAGGACCGCTTCCATGGAAGCGCTCAGACGCTCGATCATACCGGCGAGCATTTCCTGGAAGCTGTGGCCGCAGATCGCGCCCACGATGCAGGCGACGACGATGGACATAACAAGGGGAAGGTGCGCATCATGATACTCCGTTTCGGAATGACCGAGGAAGCAGTAAAGCATGAACCCGATCATTGCCACAATGGGGACTAACGCCAGCAGAAAGCTGGGCTCCCGTGCGGTTTTCTTTTCATTTGCCATTGATAAATACCTCTCTCTTCTTAAAAATACTTGCCCGTCGGAAAGCGGATGGACCGTTCCTCCCCGGGACGAGCACGCTGCACACCGCACGAGGGGACCGTGCGTTTTCCGCGGAGGGGTCCCGCGGAAAAATAGCCTCGGAACGGGATCGCAGCACCGTCGGGCAAACGGTTTCTTGCGCGCCGCTTTCCTGCTCCTAATCTATTTGTGAACCAATTGTAACATACGTATTCAGCAAAAGCAATAAAAATCGCACGGGCTTCAAAAATTTTTTTAGTTAATACAGCTATATCCGGGTGATATGATAGCATATCATTATGGTTATATAATATCTTAATAAAGCAAAATGAACGAAAAAGAGCGGACGCACTGCGTCCGCTCCGGTCAAAATGACGAGGTGGTGTTTACTTCTCTTCTCTCTCCCGCTCGAGCAGGAGCTTGTACCCGTCGGCCCCGTAGCTCAGGCATTTGTTCACACGCGTGATGGTCGTGGACGAAACGCCGATCTTCTGCGAGATCTGGGTAAAGGTTTTCCCCTCGGCGAGCAGCGACGCCACCTCAAAGCGCTGAGACATGGCCTCAATCTCGCTGAAGGTGCACAGATCGTCAAAAAAACGATAGCACTCTTCTTCGGTTTTCAGGGAGAGGATCGCCTTGAACAGATGATCCGTTTCCTCGCTTTTCATTTTGCTCTGGTACATCCAACGTTCCTCCTCAACGATCGCTGCGATCGGTCCATGCCGCGCGGCACAGGCCGCGGCGGACTGCTGAAAGTGGTGCCCCGGAAAGCTGCGGCATGGAGCCGAATGGAAGCGCCACGCCAAATTCTTATGGTACCATGGTAACAAAAACGGAGAGCGCCGTCAAGGAGAATTCCGGATTTTGCGCGTGAATGGAGTTTTCTTATGCTTTTTTAATTTTCACGGCGCTTTTTTTGAATTTTTTTTCCCGCGGCAGGGAAGCAAAGCTCTTCCTTTTTGAAAAAGAAACTGCTATACTCATTCTGTTACGACCCGTGCTTGACGATTGGCGCGCGGTGCTTTATAATGTGACTCATTACACCGATACGCTGCTGCGCTACCGTAGTGCAGTACGCTGCCCCATTACATTGGATTGGAAAGGACAAAACGATCATGGCAACGATCAAAGCTCACACCTTATCCGGCTTTATGGAGCTGCTTCCCGCGCCGCAGACGCAGATGGAGCGGCTGATGGAGGTCCTGCGCTCGTCTTACGGCGTGTACGGCTTCACCCCGCTCGACACGCCCATCATCGAAGCGAGCGACGTGCTGCTCGCCAAGGGCGGCGGCGAGACCGAAAAGCAGATCTACCGCTTCTCCAAGGGCGACAGCGACCTCGCCCTGCGCTTCGACCTCACGGTCCCGCTGGCGAAATACGTTGCCCTGCATTACGCCGACCTTGCCTTCCCGTTCCGCCGCTTCCAGATCGGCAAGGTCTACCGCGGCGAGCGCGCGCAGCGCGGCCGCTTCCGCGAGTTCTACCAGGCGGATATCGACGTCATCGGCGACGGCGAGCTCGACATCACGAACGACGCCGAGATCCCCGCGATCATCTATACCGTGTTCTCGCGTCTGGGCCTCTCCCGCTTCCAGATCCGCATCAACAACCGCCGCATCCTGAACGGCTTCTATGCGATGCTGGGCCTTAGCGACAAGTCCGGCGACATCATGCGCACCGTGGACAAGATCGAAAAGATCGGCCCCGACATGGTGCGCGCCATCCTCGTGGACGACTACGCCATCGAGGGAGAGAAGGCCGACGAGATCCTTGCTTTCATCGCCATCAAGGGCACGAACGGGGAGGTCCTCGCCGCTCTCGAGCAGTACCGCGGACGCAATGAGGTGTTCGATCAGGGCCTTGACGAGCTCACGACCGTCGCCAAGTACCTCGGCTCGTTCGGCGTGCCGCAGGAGAATTTCGCCGTCGATCTGACGATCGCGCGCGGCCTTGACTACTACACCGGCACGGTCTATGAGACCACGCTGCTCGACCATCCCGAGATCGGCTCGGTCTGCTCCGGCGGCCGCTACGATAACCTTGCCGAGTACTACACCGACCGCAAGCTCCCCGGCGTGGGCATTTCCATCGGCGTGACGAGACTGTTCTACGTTCTCGGCGAGCAGGGCCTTCTCAACGGCGGGATCTGCACCGCCCCGGCGGACGTGCTCATTCTGCCGATGACCGAGGACCTGAGCGACGCGATCTCCCTTGCGACCGACCTTCGCGCCGCGGGCGTCAGCACGCAGATCTACACGGAAAAGAAGAAGTTCAAGGCCAAGATGAACTATGCCGACAAGCTCAAGGTGCCGTATGTCTACTTCCTCGGCGAGGATGAGATCGCGGCGGGCGTCGTGTCCTGCAAGGACATGCGCACGGGCGAGCAGGTCAAGCTGCCGCGCGCCGAGGCCGTCGCCAAGGCGAAGGAGTTTGTCGAAAACGACCGCAAAAAGCCCGTCATCTGCGAAAAGTAAGCAAATGAAAAACGAAAAAGGAGCACCCGTCCCGGATGCTCCTTTTTTAGCGCTTGGCTTTAGTCCACCGTGCGCATAAAGCTCGTCGAGCCCTTCTGGAACTTGACGTCCAGCTTCACGCGGTCGGCGCGCATGTAGCTTGTGGTGTACTCATAGGTGTGGCCGTTTTCGGTCGTGGTGCGGCGCTGGTGGAAAAATGCCGCCGAGCCCGGCGTGCAGTGCAGCAGCTGCGCCTCGTGCGGCGCAAGGACCACGGCCTCGTAGGTGTCCGACGCGGAGAACGGGATCACGCCTACGTGGTAAAGCAGGCTGTAGAAGCTGTGCGTCTCGAGCAGCTCGCGCGTGAGGTTGGGGTAGATGTACTCGGGGTAGTACGACGTTTCGAGGATCAGCGGCTCGCCGTCCACGTTGCGCACGCGCGTGAAGCGGTAGACCTTCACGCCCGACTCAAGCCCCATCAGCGCAATGATCTTGGGCGAGGGCGTGATGACCGCAAAATCCACCAGCGTGGACGAGGGCTGCTTGCCCAGCTGGGAAATTTCCGTCGTGAAGGAGTACTGCACGCCCTTGCGGCGGCTGTTGGGATCGGCGACAAAGGTGCCCTTGCCGCGCTTGCGCACGACGAAGCCCTCTTCCTCCAGCGCGCCGATGGCCTGGCGCACGGTGTTGCGGCTGATGTCGTAGGCGCGGCAGAGCTCGGCCTCGCTCGGCAGCAGATCGCCGACCTTGAGCGCGCCGGCGGTGATGCTGCGCTTGATGATGCCCATGAGCTGCGAATAGAGCGGGACCTCGCTGTCGAGCGACAGTGGATTTTTGAGGATCGGATTGCCTTCCATGATGGGGACCTCCGGAAAAAGTGTTTAGAAGTTTTAGAATATTCCCATCATACCACATGTTTTCAGGTTGTACCAGTACCTTTTTCAAAAAAGGAGGGGATTTTCCCCTCCTTTTTTTCTTTTTCCCGCGCTCAGTCCAGAATTTCCCGCGCTCAGTCCAGAATTTCCTGCGCTCAGTCCAGAATTTCCTGCGCGCCGGTCTTTAAATTCAGGCGCACCTCGTGCGTCACGAGCGGGTCGCTCGTCTTGTCGTGGAACACGTCGTAGACTGCATGGGTGTACACATAGCCGTCGCGGATCTCAAGCTCCGCACTCATGTAGGTGACGCCGCTGTCATCCTCCTTGACGGCGCCGTAGTACCAGTCCTTATCGCCAAGCGGCGTAAAGGTCCCGCCGCAGTCGTAGGAAATGTACAGGTTGTTCGCCGCGGGCGGGAACTGGAGCGTCTTAACGACCGTGTCGCCGCTGATGGCGATGGAATTGTAGCCGCTGATCGAGGCGATCTTTTTGCCGTCAACGCCGTAGAGGTCGGTGACGAACGAGCCGAGCGTCGCGCCGCCGATGTGATAGCTCATCAGAAGGCGGTCGTCCTGCGTCGAAAGGCTCGCGTTGGCGGGCGTATCGTTGAGATAGTCGATCGGCAGGGTATCGACCGTTTCGATCACGCCCGAACGATAGCGGCGAAGCTCGCCGCCCGCGGTGTACCACAGAAAGCCGCCGAAGTCCACGTGACTGCCGGAGGACTGGATGAGGACGTCGCGATTGAGCACGGTATTTTTTATGACGGCGTTCGCGCTTTCGGCGTCCTCGTTCGCAGCGGCTTCTTCAAACCACGCGAGCATCGCGTCGAAGATTGTCTCGTGTTTACCAAAGTCGCCGCTCGCCTCGTAGCAGACGCTGCCGTCCTTCGTCAGCACGTAGCGGACGATATTCGAGCCCTCGTAGAACTCAAAATACGACTGATTGCTGTTTTCGGGCCAGAGCTGGATGTAGCGGCCCTCGGGCACGCGCGTGGTGTCCGGCAGCTTTTTATAGGTGAAATCGCTCAGGTGCAGCGCGCTCTCGCCGTCCACAAGGCTGACGCTGCGGTGGTCGCTGCTGTTAGCGCTCGCGTAATAGACGATGCTGTCGATGCCGCCGCCGGAGGAAACCAGCGCGATGTCGGCGGGGAAGGAGGGGGAGTAGGCCTTTTTCATCGCGTCGCTCACGGTGAAGGTGTTCGCCATCTGCTCGAGCAGGCTGCGCTCGCCCTCGACCTGACGCGCGGCGCTCCAGCCCCACTGGTTCTCCTGCGTGCTCTGGCCGTCGTACCAGAAGGTCTGCACTTCGTAGTGTCCGCCGTCGGGGCGGTCAAAGAGCCGGATGCGCGCGTGCTGCTCTCCATCCGTCTTGGTGTAGACGCTCCGGCCGTTCACCTGCTCAACGTCCCAGCCGCCGCGCTCAAAATAGCGTTCCGCGTCGGAGACGGCGGTGGAGAAATCCTTGACCACAAAGGTCGATCTCGTGCCGTAGGCAGACTCCCACAGCGGCTCGTCGAGCTTTGCCGACCACGTGCCGGTGTAGGGCAGGTAGAAATACCAGCCGCCGCCGGACTGGATGCGGCCGTCGGGCGTCAAATCGCTGCCGTAGCCGTCGGTGAAGCGGTAGAGCGACGCGACCTGATAGCGCGGCACGTCGAGCTGGGCATAGTTCGCGTAAACATCGTGCAGGTAGGCCTTCGGCTCGTCGTTGTAGTAGCCGCCAAGGCCGTCGTTGCTCGGCTGGGAGAGGAGCACGTGATAGCCGTCCCCGTTGTGGAGAACTGTAAGATACTCGGGGACGCCGTCGAAGAGGTAGCCGTCGTCCGACAGGCTCTGCCCGCCGACGGGCGTGATCTCCAGCCCGTCGGGGTTGAGCGGCTTTTCCTCCGCGGAAAAGAGCCACAGCTCGAGGATACCGTCGGGGCAGAGGTCGTTGTCAAGATACGTGCTCAGAAGCGACAGCTCCCGCACGCGCATGTCGGATACGCGGTCGGTGATGGGGGAGCTGCCGTCGCTCCCGTCGGTGTAGTAGGTGATCGTACCGGCGGCGCGGGCCTGCGCGACGCGCGCGGCGGCGTAATCGTCCATCGTGGCAAAAACCTGTGTCGGGTCGGAGGTCGCGGTCAGGCGGAAGATCCAGCGGAACTGCCGGATGTCATTGCCGTCGCGCTGGAAGCTGTAGCCAAGGCAGAGATAAAGGGAACCGTCGTTCTGCTGCAAAAGATAGATAAGGTACGGTTCGGTAGTGCTGTCCGGAAGCTCGAGGTTAAAGGAGGCCCCATTATCTCTGCACCAGACCGCTTTGTTGTCGCTGCGCAGGGCGCTCATATCAACATCGGCGGGACCGGACCACGCGTCGTCAAAGTTTTCCTCCGTCAGTTCGGACGATCTTGTGATGGTGCTTTGGGACGCTTTGGCCATCGAATAGCCGTGCGATACGCCGTCGAGGAAGTTGAACCAGAGATAGGGCCCCGGATTTTTACTCAATTTGACGGTGTAGCCGGCGCTGGTGAGCACATAATACTCGCTGCCGGCGGTCAGGGAGGTGTCCTCGGCCACAAGCTCCACGCTGTAAAGCGAGCCGCTGAACGGGTCGTCCGCCGCCTGCGCGCCGCGGTCCCAGCCGACGGCGCAGCCCGCCGCGAGCGTCAGCGCCAGCACGAGGGCCACGATGCCGAGCCCGCGCTTTTTCTGCGCGCCCAGCACGTTCGTGATGCGCCGCTTGAGGCGCTCCACCGTGCCGCCGAAGCACGTGGTCGCGGGCAGGGCGCGGCTGCGGCTCTGCACGGCGGCAAGCAGCGTGCGGCTGTAGGCCGCGCGCTCGGTGCGGTCCAGACGCTCGGTCGCCGCGCTGTCGCAGGCAAGCTCGATGTCCTCGTCCGCCTGGCGCAGCATCAGATAGACCATGGGGTTGAACCAGTGCATCGCGTTGGCCGCGAGCAGCACGAGCTTTAAGAGCATGTCGCGCCGCTTTAAGTGGCACAGCTCGTGGCGCAGGATGTAGCGCAGCTCGGTAAGGTCGTAGCGCTCGCTTGGCAGCAGCAGCGCCGGGCGGAAAAAGCCCGTGACGGCGGGCGTCGTGACCGCCTCGCAGATGAGCATGCGCGGCGGGTCAATGTGCAGCTCGCGCGCCGTGTCGCACAGCAGGAACGCATAGTCCGCGCGCGAGACCTCGCGCCGCCAGCGGCGCACCGCGCGGCGGAAGAGCGCGTAGGAAACGCCCTGATACAGCAGGAACGCCGCCGCGCCCGCAAAGTAGCCGTAGAAGAGGATCGTTGTCACGGGGATGTAGCGCGTGGTGCGCTGTTCGGGATTCGTCACGGGGCGGTCGTTGATCGCGTCGCGCACCGCGGCGGGGGACTGCCCGCTCTGCTCGGCCATGTCGCCGAAGAGATTGTCCGTGGCGATGACGGTCGTTTTTTCGCTGCCGACGAAGAGTGTGTAATCCGTTGGCGGCGCGGCCTGCACGGGCGCGTTTTTCACCGAGTAATCCACCGGCAGCAGCAGGAACAGCGATAGAAACAGCCACAGCCAGCAGCGCGTTTTGGCGCGGTAGCGCTCGCGCCAGAGGGGCTTGCAGGCGAGCATCGCGGCGACCGCGAGCGCGCCTAAGAGCGAGGTTTTCGCAAGATTCAGCAGAAATGTTTCCATGGTGCGTCCTCCTTTTTCCGTTTACTGGCTCATGTCGTCCAGAAACTGCCGCAGCTCGTCGATCTCGCGCTGCTCGAGCGGCTGCTCGGCGTTGAGCGCCGCGACGAAGCTGCCAAGCGACCCGCCGTAGAGCCGCTTCAAAACGCTGCGGCTCTCGAACTCGAGGTAACGCTCCTTCGAGACGAGCGGGGTATAGAGATTCGTGCGCCCCTCGCGGCGGCTTGCGAGAAAGCCCTTTTCGCAAAGGCGCGTCAGATAGGTGTTGAGCGTGTTGGCGCTCCAGCCGTGCGAGGCGAGCGCGCCCTCGATATCGCCGCGCCCGGCCTCGCCGCCGACGGCCCAGATGGCCTGCATCACGGCAAGCTCCGCGTCAGGCAGCCGCTTTTTCTCTTCCATGGCGGGACCTCCTTGTAAAAGTACTACAAATGTCGTTGATCCATATATACTACATTTGTCGTAGTTTGTCAAGCGAAAGATCAGACCGTTTCAACGCGAAAAAAGGCCCGCCTTCCTCTGCGGAAAGCGGGCCTTTTTGCGCTTATTTCGAATGGGGGAGTTCAATTAGAACTTGGGCTTCTGGGCCTTGACCTTGGGCTCCTGACCGTTGCAGACGGCGACGATGTCGTTGGCGACGCTGGTGCAGCAGTTCAGAACGCTCTGCTCGGTGGTGGCGGCCATGTGCGGGGTCATGATGACGTTGTCAAGGTCGAACAGCTCGCGGCTGGACTCCTGGATGGGCTCATGCTCGAACACGTCGAGACCGGCCTGGAACAGGGTGCCGTCCTTCAGGCACTCGACCAGCTCATCTTCCTTGATGAGGGCGCCGCGCGCGCAGTTGATGAAGGAAGCGGTGGGCTTCATCCAGCTGAACTGCTCACGGCCGATGGAGTGCTCGGTGGAGGGAACGACGGGCAGATGCACGGAAACGAAGTCGGCCTGCTCCCAGACCTCCTTGGCGGTCTCCTTGAGCTCGCACAGATCGCCGATCTTGTCCTGCGTCATGTACGGATCGTAGCCGATGACCTTCATGCCGAAGCCGTACTTGCACTTCTTCATGGCGAGCTGGGAGATACGGCCGCAGCCGATCATACCGAGGGTCTTGCCCTCGAGCTCGTAGGTGTGCTCCATGCCCATGCGGACGAGGAAGTTGCCGCTGCGGAACTGACGGTCAACATAGGTGAAGCGCTTGCCGCACATGAGCATCAGCATGACGGCGTGCTCGGCGACGGCGTTGGCGTTGCCGGCGGGCGCGTAAACGACGGTGATGTCCTTGGCGTGGGCGTGGTCCATATCGATGTTGTCGAGACCGGCGCCCTGCTTGCCGATGACCTTCAGGTTGGTGCAGGTATCCATCATCTTAGCGGTGATGGGCTCGGTGCGGCACATGATGGCGTCGGGCTGATACTCGGCGAGCTCCTTGACGTAGGTCTCCTCGTCGTTGTGGCTGCAGACCTTCACCTCAAAGTCGTTGGCCTTGAAAATGTCGGTAGCGACCTCGTTGAGCTCAATCGTGTAGTATACCTTGAACTTTGCCATGATAAAAGATCTCCTCTCAAAAAATTATTGTTACTTATTGATTACCTCAATGATTTCATACGGTTCTTACATTATACCGTCCGTGCTCTGCAAAAGCAAGCGATTTTGTGAAAGTTTTGCAGGAATTGATTCAATTATTTGATGACTGCCATTTAATTCTGACAATCCCCCGTCATGTAACATGAATGTTACATCATAGCAACAGAGAATTGCTGAAAATTGCGCGAAAAATCGCCCGATGTCAAGCGCAGCTTGCTTGTGGAAATCATCAATTGCCCCTACAATAGAACTGACCGGAGGACCCTCCGGCAGAGAAAAGCAGATGAGAGAGTAAAAAATGAGGAGAGAGGAGTACCCTATGATGGAAGATCAGTTCATCCCCAGCGCCGACCCCACGTTCGTCCCTGCCGCGCCGCCCGTACTCGTCCCGCCGCATGAGCGGGCGGAAGCGCCGCTGCTGCACGACGGCTTTTCGCGCCTGTTCTGGCTGAGCATCGTGTCGATGCCCTTAAACCTTCTGACCAACAGCTTCAAGCTTACCGAGCGCGTTCCCGCGCTGCGCGTGCCGCTGGGCCTTGCCTCGCTCGCCGTGGGCGTGCTGCTGATCCTTTCCATGTGGAAAATGAGCGCCGCCGTGCCGCGCTTTCGCAAGGCGGCGCTGTGGAACGTGCTGCCCCTCGCCGCCGCGCCGGTCCTTTTATGGATCGATCTTGCGGGCGTGACGCAGACGCTCGGCGAAACGAACCTCGGCACGATGAGCTTTTTCCTGATCCTCGTGCTTGCGGTCACGCTGGCCGTCGGCATGGCGGCGCGCTACCAGCAGCTCACCGCCTGCGCCGAGGCCTTCGACGGCTCGGATGAGGTCCTTGCGGGCAAGTGGCGCAGACTGCGCACCTGGGTCATCGCGCTGATGGCGGCGCTCGGCGCGCTTCTCGTGCTGACGGTCATGCTCATCGTCTCGCAGGGGGGATATTTCCTCTTTTTCGGCGGCTCGGCCATGCTGCTCATCGTGGCGGCGGTCACCGTCGGCATCGCCGTGACGAGCATCATCGACCTTGCGTACCTGCACCGCGCGGCGGACCTCTTCGCGTAAGCACACCGAAACAGGGGGGAGAAGGATGAAAAAGCTGTATGATCCGATCCGGCGCGGCAAGCCGCCGAGAAGGAGCATGAACGTGCTCATCGCGCTCTGCGCCGTGCTGATCGCGGCGGGCGGAGCGACAATTTTCTGGGCCTGCCGCCAGAACGCGCGCTATCACGACTATATCGCCGAGCTGAGCGAGAGCACCGCCTCGGCGCGGCGGCTCGGCAACTACTCCGCCGCGCTGAACGGCGAAGCGGTCGAGGTCACGGCGGACGACCTCGGCAGCCTGCTCATGAACATCGTCCGCGCCGGCGGCGGCCGGACTGGCCGCGCACCACAGGAAGCGCCGCTCGTCACCGTCTCCTACGGCGACGGCGCGACCCTCGAGATCTGGCAGGTGCCGCTCAAAAACCCCGCCCACGACTGGACCGAGGGCCCATACTTCCGCTATACCGACAGCACCGGCAAAACCTACGGCTACGACACCGACCAGATGCGCATGGACACCGTGCTGCATTACTTCGCAAAATAAGAGAAAACGACCGCCTCAGCGGTCGTTTTCGTTCTTTTTGTCGGTTCGTTCGAGAAGGTAGTCCACGCTGACGCCGTAGAAGTCAGCGAGCGCGCACAGAACGTGCGGCGGGAGCATTCTTTCGCCGCTTTCGTAGTAAGCGTAGGTGCGCTGGGGAACGTTGATCGCTTCACCGACCTGGCGCTGGGTCAGGTCGGCATCCTCGCGAAGGTCGCGGATGCGCCGGTATTGTTTCACTTTCATCACCGGTTTCAGTATAGGTAGAACAAATTATTCTATTGCATTTTTGAATATTCTGTTCTAAACTGTGGGTGAGGTGAGGAAAATGGTGACATATAAGAAGCTTTACTACGACATGGTAAGCAAAATGGATCAGGCGCTGACATGCTGTGAGGAGGGCAACAGCATTCTTGCCTGCCATATTATGCAGAAGGCGCTGCTCGATTCCGAGGAAGCCATCATCTCGCAGGATATTATTTTGGATGAGCCCTTCGGCAGTGAGCAAAGCGATACTGCCGGGCAATAGCCCCGCGCGGCGAGCGAAGCAATGCCGCCACCGCACAAAACCAGAAGCAGTCCCAAAGCGGCGAGCCGAAGGCAATGCCGCGCCGTCCACCGCCAGCAGGGAGGATAATCCAAAAAGGAGGGGCAAGGCCCCTCCCTTTTGGTCGTTGGGGGTGCAGGGGCGAGATCGAAACGCCCCTGCCGTTCTCTTGGGGGATATAAAGGGGGGATTCTCTCACGCGAGAGAATCCCCCCTTTGCCATGCGCAGTCCCTTGCAAAGGGACAAAAAAGGGGGACCCTTTTTCAGGGTCCCCAATTTTAAGCCTTAAAAGAACTGCCTTAGCACTTCTCAAAGATCGTAGCAACGCCCTGGCCGCCGCCGATGCAGAGGGTGGCAAGACCCTTCTTGGCATCGTCGCGCTTGAGCATCTCATGCAGCAGGGTGACGATGATGCGCGCGCCGGAAGCGCCGACGGGGTGGCCGATGGAGATCGCGCCGCCGTTGACGTTGACCTTGTTCATGTCGAAGCCGAGCTCACGGGCGACAGCGATGGACTGCGCGGCGAAGGCTTCGTTGGCCTCGACGAGGTCGATATCCTCGATGGTCAGGCCGGCCTTCTTCATGGCCTGACGGGAAGCGGGCACGGGGCCGACGCCCATGATCTTGGGATCGACACCGCCCTGGCCCCAGCTGACGAGCTTGGCCATGGGCTTGAGGCCGTACTTCTCAACGGCTTCGCCGGAGGCGAGGACGATGGCGGCAGCGCCGTCGTTGATGCCGGAGGCGTTGCCCGCGGTCACGCGCTGAACGTGCTTCTTGGTATCGGCCTCGTGGATGCCGGTGGGCTCGAAGGTGTGGACGATCTCGTCCTCAACGCCCTCGGGGCCGACGGGGAACGCGCCGCGCAGCTTGGCAAGACCCTCGACGGTGGAACCGGCGCGGGGGAACTCGTCCTTCTTGAACTCGACGATCTCCTTCTTGACCTTCACGGGGACGGGGACGATCTCATCGTCGAAGCGGCCGGCGGCCTGCGCGGCCTCGGTCTTCTGCTGGGAAGCGGCGCCGAAGGCGTCGAGCTCCTCGCGGGTGATGCCCCACACGTCGCAGATGTTCTCGGCGGTGGTGCCCATGTGGTAGTTGTTGAACGCATCCCACAGGCCGTCCTTGATCATGGTGTCAACGAGCTTCTTGTCGCCCATGCGAGCGCCCCAGCGGGCGTCGGGAGCGGCATAGGGAGCGGCGCTCATATTCTCGGTGCCGCCGCAGACAACGATGTCAGCGTCGCCGGCGAGGATGGCGCGGCCGGCCTCGATGACGGACTTCATGCCCGAGCCGCAGACCATGCCGACGGTGTAGGCGGGAACGGAGTAGGGAAGACCGGCGCCCACGCCGACCTGACGGGCGACGTTCTGGCCGAGACCGGCGGTCAGGATGCAGCCGAACATCAGCTCATCGACGTTCTCGGGAGCGACGTTCGCGCGCTTGAGGGCTTCCTTGACAACGATGGAGCCCAGCTGAGCGGCGGGGGTGTTCTTCAGGGAACCGCCGAAGGAACCGACAGCGGTACGGCAGCAATTGACGACGTACAATTCTTTCATGTTTGTTCTCCTTAAAATAAATTCAGATCCGGTCGGGGAAAGTACCGGTTTGCTTCGGTTCGATTATACACACGCAAAAATGAAAAATCAACTGCAAAGTTGCGGAAGTTGGCGGTTTCAATGATTTTTTTCTTTCATTTCGTTAACAATTTAACAAAAATGCAGCAGAACCTGCATCATGCTCCGCCCTGCCGCGCCTTTGTGCAGGGAGGGGGGCACGGCAGAGAAAAACGCGGGGGCCGTGCGGCCCCCGCGTGAGAGATGCGCTTCAGGATTCCTGCGCGGCCTGACCGGCCTGGATGGCCTCGTACAGGGCCTGCGGGTCGAGCTTGTCATAGTCGGCGCTCGTGGAGAGCTGCGCGCTTGCGACCTGCTCGCTGAGGAAGGAGCCGAAGTAGTCCTGACGCACGGCCTCGGCCGCGGCGGACTCGTCGAGCGGCAGACGCAGCAGGATGTGATAGCCGAAGCTCGACTCGACGATGCCGCTCACCTCGCCCTCGGAGAGCGCGTAGGCGGCATCCTCAAATTCCTGCACCATGCTGCCGTTTGTGAAGGTGTAGCCCGTGGGATAGGACGCGCGGCCCGTGTCCTCGCTGTACTCGTCGGCAAGCTCGGCAAAGTAGGAGGCGAGATCGTCGCCGGTGTAGGCGCTGAGCTTTTCCACAAGCTCCTCGGCAAGCGCCTTCTTCTCGGCCTTGGCCTCGTCGCTCAAGGATTCGCCGGTGGAGAGGTCCTTGGTGGCAAGGAGGATGTGGTCGGCGGTGATGTAGCCCTGCTCGGCGGCGTAGACGGCAAGGTCCGCGTCGGAGACGTAGAGGGGGCTGCCCTCGGTCAGATAGAGCTTATAAAGGTTCTGATAGAGGTAGTTCGCGGCGTTCACGCGCTCGTAGGTCTCGCGGCGAAGGCCGAGCTTGGCAAGCTCGGCGTCAAAGGCCTCCTCGCTGCCGTACTGGTCGATGAAGCTCTGGATATCGCTTTCGATGGCGGCGGACTGGTCCTCGGTGAGCTCCGCGCCGTACTTTTGGGCGAGGTTTTCAAGCAGCAGCTGCTGGATGAGCGTGGAGCGCACGTCGTTTTTGACGTAGTCGGTCATCGTCGTGCCGTCGGACATCGTGTAGCTCCAGTCGAGCGCGCTGCCGCCGTAGTACTGCATGTAGCTGTCGAGATACGAGGCGTTGTAGCCCACCCAGTAGGTGACGAGGTCGGCGCTCGCGCCGTTGCCGTCAAGGCTCGCGACGATGGCGTCGGGCGCAACGCCGCAGGCCTCGTAGCTCAGCCCCTCCTGCATCGTGCCGGAGGTGAAGCCGCCCGACGGGGCGATCGTGACCATGGCGAAGGTCAGCGCCGCGGTGATGGCCGCCGCGCCAAGGAACGAGAGAATTCTCTTTTTCAGCATAATGTTACCTCTCTTTTTCGTTTTCTTCCTTATTCACACGCAGGTCTCCGACCAGCGTCAAGGCAGATTCAAGCGCGTCCTCGTTCGGCGCGAGGCGCAATGTGAGCTTCGGCTCAGTCCCGGTGGCGGAAAGCGTGAGCCGCCGCCGGTTTTTCGGCAGCGAGCAGAGCGCCATCACGGCCTCCACCGGCACCGATTCGGACGCGGCAAAGGTGAAGCCGATCTCGCTGCCGCGCTGGGTGATGTCGCACACGCCGATGGAAACGGCCTGCGCGCGCAGAAGCGCCACGTCCATGAGCTTCAAGACCGGCTGCGGCGGCTCGCCGTAGCGGTCGATGAGCTCGTCAAGAAGCTCTTGCGACTCCTCGGGCGTGCGCAGCGCCGCGATGCGGCGGTAGATGTCCATGCGCTGCTCGCCGGAGGGGATGTAGCTCTCGGGCAGATTGGCCGAGACCGTCAGGTCCGCCGAGCATTCGGTGCGCTGCGGCGCCTTTTCGCCGCGCTGCTCGAGCACGGCCTCTTCCAGAAGCTGCAGATACATGTCGTAGCCGACGCTCATCATGTAGCCCGACTGCTCGGGGCCGAGCAGATTGCCCGCGCCGCGGATCTCGAGGTCGCGCATCGCGATGCGGAAGCCCGAGCCGAACTCCGCGTACTCGCGGATGGCCGTCAGGCGCTTGGCCGCGACCTCGGTGAGAATTTTTCCCGCGCGGTAGGTCATGTAGGCGTAGGCCCGGCGCGCGCTGCGGCCGATGCGGCCGCGGATCTGGTGCAGCTGGGCAAGGCCCAGACGGTCGGCGTCCTCGATGATGAGGGTGTTGACGTTCGGAATGTCGATGCCCGTTTCGATGATCGTCGTGCACACGAGCACCTGGATCTCGCCGTCCGAGAGCTGCTGCATCACGGACGATAATCCCTTTTCGTCCATCTTGCCGTGCGCCACGCCGATCGCAACGTCCTCGCCGAGGAGCTTTTTGAGCTGCGCTGCGCAGCGGTCGATGGTCTCGACGCGGTTGTGCATGTAGTAGACCTGCCCGCCGCGCGCAAGCTCGCGCCGGATGGCGTCGGCGATGACGCCCCAATTGTGCTCGAGCACATACGTCTGCACCGGCTGGCGGTCAACGGGCGGGACCTCGATGGTGGACATATCGCGGATGCCCGAAAGAGCCATGTTGAGCGTGCGGGGGATGGGGGTCGCCGAAAGCGTCAGCGTATCGACCTGACGGGCAAGCTCCTTGAGCTTTTCCTTGTGAGTCACGCCGAAGCGCTGCTCCTCGTCGATGACAAGAAGGCCAAGGTCCTTGAAGTGCAGGCTCTTTTGCAGCAGCGAGTGCGTGCCGATCAGAAGGTCGATCTTTCCCTGCGCCGCGTCCTGCAGGATCTGCTTTTTCTGCGCGGGCGTTTTAAAGCGCGAGAGCACCTCGATGCGCACGGGGAAGGAGCGGAAGCGATTGATGGCCGTCGCGTAGTGCTGCTGGGCGAGCACCGTGGTCGGCACCAGGATCGCCGCCTGCTTGCCGTCGAGGATGCACTTCATCACGGCGCGCAGCGCGACCTCGGTCTTGCCGTAGCCCACGTCGCCGCAGAGCAGGCGGTCCATGGGGGTGGAGCGCTCCATGTCGGCTTTGATCTCGGCGATGGCGCGCAGCTGATCGTCGGTCTCCTCATAGTCAAAGGCCTCTTCAAACTCCTTCTGCCACGGGGAGTCGGGCGAGAAGGCGAAGCCGGGGCGGCGCTGGCGCTCGGCGTAGAGCGCGATGAGGCCCTTGGCAAGGTCCTTCGCCGCGGCGCGCGCCTTGCTCTTGGCGCGCGACCAGTCCGTGCCGCCGAGCTTTGAGAGCTTCGCACGGGGCTGGCCGTCCTCATCCTCGCCGTGGCCGCCGATGTATTTTGACACCATGTCGAGCTGCGTCGCGGGAACGTATAAGCTGTCGTTGCCCGCGTAGCAGATCTTGATGTAGTCCTTGTCCACGCCGTCCACACGCATGCGCTCGATGCCCGCGAAGCGGCCGATGCCGTGGTGCACGTGCACCACAAGGTCGCCGGGGGAGAGGTCCTCGTAGGACCGGAGCGCCGCGCGGGCGGAGCTTTCCTTCTTCGGCCGCGCCTTGGCGCGCTTGCCGGAAAGCGGGGCGGTCAGCTGACCCTCGGTCAGGATGACGAGCCTCAGCTGCGGATATTCGCTGCCCGCGCTCAGTGCGCCGAGACCGATGACGGTCTCGTGCGGGGCGGGCAGGCGGTCGTTTGTTAAATTGAGCTGTGCGCGGATGCCGCGCTCGTCCAGAAGACGCTGCAGGTTCTTCGCGCGTGTTTCGTTGCCGCAGAGGACGAGCACGCCGCAGCCCGCGCCGAGATAGCGCTCCATATCGCCCGCGGCGGTCTCGAGACTGCCGCCGTAGGACGGCAGCGAGCGCGCGTTCATGCTGAGCAGCACGCGCGGCGCGAGCAGATTGCGCGAGGTCGGCAGCGCGTCGAGCAGCAGCACGGGGAAGTCCGCGAGCCGGCGGCTCAGCGCTTCCAGACTGAGGGCGAGCGAAGCGAACTCGCCGCAGAGCACGCCCTCCTCGATGAGGGGCTTTACATCCTCGGAAAGCTCCCAGTGGTAGTTCTTCCCGCGCTCTGAAACGCGCATCCCGTCGCTCACGACCGCGAGCGTGTCGGTGGCTAAGTAGTCGAGCGCGCAGACCTCCCCGGGATAGCACGCGGCGAGATAGCGGTCCATGCCGCCGAGCGGCAGGCCGCTTTCAAGGCGCTCGGCGTCGCCGCGCAGCGTCCGCACGATGGGACTGTCCGCGGCCTTTTTCTCGAGCTTTTCCGCCGCGCGCGAAAGACGGCGGAGCATCGCGGCTTTGCCGCCGTCCGACAGGGCGGGCAGCACCTCGGCCGCGGGCAGGATGGTGAGCGCCTTCACGTTCTGCGTGCGGCGCTGGGTCGAAACGTCGAATTCGCCCATCGCGTCCACTTCGTCGTCGAAGAATTCGACGCGCACGGGCGCGCTCAGCGGCGACCACACGTCGAGAATACCGCCGCGCAGGGCGAACTGGCCCACGCCCTCGACCGTTTCGGCGCGGACGTAACCAATTTCGACCAGCTTTTTCGACAGCTGCGCAAGGTCGAAGCGCGCGCCGACCGAGATCTCCGTGACCGCGCCGTGCAGCAGCGCGGGCGGGAGCGTGCGCTGCATCAGCGCATCGACCGTCGCGACCAGAATGGGCGCGCCGCCGTTTGCCAGGCGGCAGAGCGAGCCGATGCGCTGCTGCTCCCAGCCGTGCGAGGCGGCCACACGGTCGCGCAGCTGCCATTCGCGCGCAAACAGCAGGCTCACGTCCTCGCCGAGCAGCTCGTGCAGGTCGCCCGCCATGCGGCTGCACTCGTTCTCATCCGCACAGACGATGAGGAGCGGGCGCTGCGTTTTCTGCCGCAGCGCGGCGGCGAGCTGCGCGCGGTGCACGCCCGCAAGGCCCGATACCGCGGCGGGGCAGGCCCCCGCGTCGATGTTCATCAGAAGCTCGCGGACCTCGGGCAGCGCGGCGAGCGTTTCGTTAAGACGGTTCATTCCCTGCGCCATGCCGCGATCCCTCCTTCCGCAACGCGCAAAAGGGCCGATCCGCCGTGCGGCGGGCCGTACCCAATTTATATCTTTATGGTATTATATCGGCTTTTCGGAAAAAGTCTATGTCGTTTTTGAAAATTTTCCGCGCTCAGCCGTTGTAGCGGTTCTGCGAGGCGAGCACGCCGTCGGTGATGATGCACTCCGCCGCGTCGATCACGCGGTCGAGCACACCGTCGATCACCTTGCGCTCGTTTGCCGTGAACGGGCCGATGACCCAATCGACGATGTCATGCTCCGGCGCGCCGACGCCGACCTTCACGCGCGGAAACTTATCGGTCCCGAGGTGGGCGATGATGTTTTTCAGGCCGTTGTGACCGCCCGCGCTGCCGCTTGCGCGCACGCGCACCTTGCCGAGCGGGAGGGAGATATCGTCGGAGATGACGATAACGTGGTCGGCGGGAATTTTGTAGAAGCGCGCCGCCTCGCCCACGGCCTCGCCGGAGAGGTTCACATAGGTCTGCGGCATCATCAGAAGCACGTTCGCGCCGCCGAATTCAATGACCTCCGTCAGCGCGCGGAAGCGCAGGCGGTTGCAGCGCAGATCGCGCTTGTCGATCAGCCGCTCGGCGGCCATGAAGCCGACGTTGTGGCGGGTGTTTTCGTATTCGCGGCCATAGTTGCCGATGCAGACTAGGATCCACTCCGGCGGGCCGGGCTTTTTAAAGATCATAGGATATTCCTCGCTTTCCCCGTGAGGGGGAGATTTTTCGCGCCCCTGCGGGCGTTCCTCCGGGGGTTCCAAAGGGGGGACTCTCTTTTGTGAAAGAGAATCCCCCCTTTGATGTCCGTCCCCCGGCGGGAAACGGATTTTAGTTAAAGAGCTTCGCGATCGAGATCTCCTGATACGTGCGCTCGATCGCTTCAGCGAACATGGGCGCGACGGTCAGGTACTTGATGCGGGACTTCTTGAGCTCCTCCTCGCCGACGGGAGCGGGGATGGTGTCGAGCAGGGCGAGCTCCTCGATGCTGCTGGCGGCAAGACGCTCGAGCGCGGGGCCGGAGAGCACGCCGTGGGACGCACAGGCGTAGACCTTCTTCGCGCCGCCGACCTCCACGATGGCCTTGGCCGCATTGCAGAGGGAGCCCGCGGTATCGACCATATCGTCGAAGAGGATGCACTCCTTGCCCTCCACGTCGCCGATGACGTTCATGACCTCGCACTGGTTGGCCTTCTGGCGGCGCTTATCGACGATGGCGAGGTTCATGTGCAGCTTCTGGGCGAAGGTGCGCGCGCGGGCGACGGAGCCGACGTCGGGGGAGACGACGACCATGTCCTCGCAGACGGAGCCGAACTTCTTGGCATAGTAATCGACAAAGATGGGGTTGCCGTAGAGGTTGTCCACCGGGATGTCGAAGAAGCCCTGGATCTGGCTTGCGTGCAGGTCCATGGTCAGCACGCGGTCAACGCCCGCGGCGACGAGCATGTTGGCCACGAGCTTTGCGGAGATGGGGTCGCGGCTCTTGGCCTTGCGGTCCTGACGGGCATAGCCAAAGTAGGGGATGACGGCGGTGATGCGGCCGGCGGAGGCGCGGCGGCAGGCGTCGACCATGATGAGCAGCTCCATCAGGCTGTCGTTGACGGGCTTGCAGGTGGACTGAACGAGGAACACGTCGCTGCCGCGCACGGTCTCGTACAGGGAGACGGAAGCCTCGCCGTCGGCAAAGCTCTTGACTTCGCTCTCGCCAAGCTTGGTGCCGATGATCCTGCAGATGCTTTCCGCAAGCCTGGGGTTTGCGTTGCCGGTGAAAATTTTGATGTCCTTACCGTGAGAGATCATGATGATGTACTCCTCTGTTTTATAAAAATTTCTGTAGTTTACTTCTTGTGCTTATCGCGCCACATTTCCGCCCAGCCCGGCTTGTTGACCTGACGGGCGCGGGCGATGGCCAGAGCGTCCTCGGGGATCTCGTCGGTGATGGTGGAGCCTGCGGCGATGTAGCTGCCCTTACCGACCGTAACGGGTGCGACCAGGTTGGTGTTGCAGCCGATGAAAACATCGTCGCCGATGGTGCAGCGGAACTTTTTGAAGCCGTCGTAATTCGTCGTCACCGTGCCGCAGCCGAAGTTGATGCGCTCGCCGCAGTCGCTGTCGCCGACGTAGGTGAGGTGCGAGATCTTCGTGCCGTTTCCGATGACGCTGTTTTTGATCTCGACAAAGTCGCCGACCTTGACATGGTCGCCGATCGTCGAGTTCGGGCGGACATAGGCGAAGGGACCGACGGTTGTGTGCGCACCGACGGTGCTCTCGTTGAGCTGCGAGGCATTGACCTCCGTTTCGTCGCCGATCACGCAGTCGCGGATCATGGCGTTGGGGCCGATGGTGCAGTTCCTGCCGATGACCGTTTCGCCGCGCAGGATCGTGCCGGGCAGGATGAGCGTGCCGCTGCCGATCTTCACGCGGGGATCAATGTAGGTGTTATTGGGGTCCATGATGGAAACGCCTGCGGCGAGGTGCCTGTCCGCGATCTTGCGGCGGCACATGTCCTGCGCCGAGCGGAGCTCTTCCTCGTCGCCGACGGGGAGAAAGCCCTTGGAGATCTCGGCGTCCTTGGGGAAGGCCGCGAACGCGCCGTGCTCCTTGAGCACCTTGCAGCACTCCTTCGCGCTTGCCGAGTAGACCGCGCCGCCGGAGAACATGCCCACGGGCAGCACCGCGCCGTTGACGATGAGAACGCCGTCCGTTTCGCCCTTGAGCAGCGACAAAAGCTCCTCGCCGTGCTTCGCTCCGTCTACATACGTGACGTCGGCCTTTTCGGAGACGTAGGGGCGCATGATGTCGTGCGCGCGTTTGTCAGACACAATAAAAAACCGCTCAATGCCCTGCCCCATCAGTTCGTCGATCATCCAGGTCAGGATGGGGCAGAACAGAATGGGCTGAAGCATCAGCGGTGTTTTCTCTTTTGTCAGGGTCATATCGTCCGGCATGAACAGGACGGCCAGCTTCTGATCCATTGGAGACATCTCCTTCCATGGGGTTTCTTCACGGGTATTATATCAAAGGAAATCAAAAAATCCACACTTTCCTTCAAAAAATAAAAAACTTTTTTCGAAAATTCCCCGGCGGCGCACGCATTCGGAAAATTTGCTTCAAAAGACCGCTTTTTTTGGTTGAATTCGCAATATTTTTGCGGTACAATGATAAAACTTTCGCGTGGAGGAGACTGTTCATGCTCAATATCGTGCTCGTGGAGCCGGAGATCCCGCAGAACTGCGGCAATATCGCGCGCACCTGCGCGGCCACGGGGGCGCACCTGCACCTCGTCAAGCCGCTCGGGTTCGACATTTCCGACCGCGCCGTCAAGCGCGCGGGGCTGGACTACTGGTACCTTGTGGATATCAGCGTGTATGAAAATTTGGCAGACCTCTTCGCAAAGCACCCCGAGGCGGAAAAGGACTGCTGGCTCGCCACGACCAAGGCACCCCAGGATTACTGCCAGGCGGAGTTCCGCGACGGCTGCTGGCTCTTTTTCGGAAAGGAGACGGCGGGCCTGCCGGAGGCGTTCCGCATGGCGCATTATGAGCGCTGCATCCGCCTGCCGATGCGGAAGGAGGCACGCAGCCTGAACCTGTCGAACTCCGTTGCCATCCTCACCTATGAGGCGCTGCGGCAGACGGGCTTCCCCGGCCTGCGGCACGAGGGAGAAATGCTTGAAAAGAAGTAAATGGAAACCAAATCGTATGTGTAACTATGAGGAGGAAACAACATGAACTATAATAAAAAGACCGTCTGCGACGTGGACGTGAGCGGCAAAAAGGTCCTGCTGCGCTGCGACTTCAACGTCCCCCAGGACAAGGAGACCGGCGCGATCACGTCGGATAAGCGCATCGTGGCCGCTCTGCCGACCATCCGCTACCTTCTTGACCACGGCGCGGCCGTGATCGCCTGCTCGCACCTCGGCAAGCCCGAGGCGAAGTTCGACAAGTGGGTGAAAAAGCAGACCGAAAAAGGCAAGGACCCCGCGTCCCTTACCGAAGAGAAGTGGAAAAAGTCCCTTGAAAAGCTGACGCTCACGCCCGTTGCCAAGCGCCTTTCCGAGCTGCTCGGAAAGGACGTGATCTTCGCGCACGACGTGGTCGGCGAGGACGCCATGGCCAAGGCCGCGGCGCTCAAGAGCGGCGAGATCATGCTGCTCGAGAATACCCGCTTTGAGCCGGGCGAGACGAAAAACGACCCCGAGCTTGCCAAAAAGCTCGCCTCCATGGCGGAGCTGTACGTCTCCGACGCGTTTGGCTCGGTCCACCGCGCGCACGCCTCGACCGCGGGCGTCGCGGCCTATCTTCCCGCCGTATCCGGCTTCCTCGTCGCCAAGGAGCTCGAGGTCATGGGCAAGGCGCTCGACGATCCCAGGCGCCCGTTCGTCGCCGTGCTCGGCGGTGCAAAGGTGAGCGACAAGATCGCCGTCATCAATAACCTTCTGGACAAGGCCGACACCGTCATCATCGGCGGCGGCATGGCCTATACCTTCGCCAAGGCGCAGGGCGGCGAGATCGGAAAGTCCCTGCTTGAGGCCGACAAGTGCGATTACGCGCTCGAGATGATCGAAAAGGCGAAGAGCAAGGGCGTGAAGCTCCTGCTGCCGGTCGATTCCGTCGCGGCGAAGGAATTCTCCGCCGACGCTGAGCCCGTCGTCGTGGACACGATGCACATCCCCGCGGACATGATGGGCATGGACATCGGCCCCAAGACCGTCGAGCTCTTCTGCGCGGCCACGCAGGGCGCGGGCACGATCGTGTGGAACGGACCCATGGGCGTTTTCGAATTCCCGGCCTTTGCAAACGGCACCAAGGCCATGGCCAAAGCGCTCGCCGAGAGCGGCGCTGTGACCATCATCGGCGGCGGCGACAGCGCGGCGGCAGCCGAGCAGCTCGGCTTTGCCGACAAGATCACGCACATCTCCACCGGCGGCGGCGCGTCGCTCGAGTTTCTGGAAGGCAAGGAGCTGCCGGGCGTTGCGTGCCTGCTCGACAAATAAGCAATTCCATCGCAATTGATTTTTATAGTAGTAACAGGAGAAAAGACCCAACATGAATCGCAGATACCGTAAGACCATCATCGCAGGCAACTGGAAAATGAACAAGACCCCCAGCGAGACCAAGGCCTTTGCCGAACAGTTCAAGGCCATCCTTCCCAAAACGAAGTGGTGCGACATCGTGGTGTGCGTGCCCGCGGCGGACCTTTCCGCCGCCGTGCGCGCCTTCAAGGACAGCCGCATCGCCGTGGGCGCGCAGAACGTCTACTTTGAAAAGAGCGGCGCCTACACCGGCGAGGTGTCCGCCGACATGCTCTCGGACCTCGGCGTGCGCTATGTCATCGTCGGCCACAGCGAGCGCAGGGCGCTCTTCGGCGAAACGGACGAGATCGTGAACAAAAAGGTCCACGCCGCGCTCGACGCGGGCCTGAACCCCATCATCTGCGTGGGCGAGAGCCTGGAGCAGCGCGAGATGGGCGTGACGATGGAGCTTATCGCGCTGCAGGTCAAGTCCGCGCTCGCGGGCGTGGGCGTGGAGCAGATGCGCCGCTGCGTCATCGCCTATGAGCCCATCTGGGCCATCGGCACCGGCAAGACCGCCACGAGCGAGCAGGCCAGCGAGGTCTGCGCCGCCATCCGCGCGCTGATCCGCGCGCAGTACGGCGCGCGCGTGGCCCGCAGCGTGACCATCCAGTACGGCGGCTCGATGAAGCCGGAAAATGCCCGCGAGCTGCTCTCGCACGAGGATATCGACGGCGGCCTGATCGGCGGCGCGTCGCTCGATGCGCAGACACTGATGGAGATCGTCCACGCCGCCAATCAGGATTAAGAAGGAAGGGAGACATTTTATGAACAAAACTCCGACCGCACTTATCATCATGGACGGCTTCGGCCTGTCCGACAACCTCGTCGGCAACGCCGTCCGCGCGGCCAACACCCCCGTGCTCGACGGGCTTTTTGCCGAGTATGCGCACACCGAGCTTGCCGCCTCCGGCCTTGACGTGGGCCTGCCCGACGGGCAGATGGGCAACAGCGAGGTCGGCCACACCAACATCGGCGGCGGCCGCGTCGTGTTCCAGGACCTGCCGCGCATTTCCCGCTCGATCGAGGACGGCACGTTCTTTGAAAATCCCGCCTACAACAAGGCCATGGACGACTGCCTTGAAAAGGATTCCGCGCTGCACCTTTTCGGCCTGCACTCCACCGGCGGCGTGCACTCCACGCTCGACCACCTCTATGCGCTTTTGAAGATGGCGCACATCAAGGGCTTAAAGCGCGTCTACATCCACGCCTTCCTTGACGGGCGCGACACGCCCCCGACCTCCGGCCGCGACTTTGTGGCAAAAACCATGGAAAAGTGCAGAGAGATCGGCGTCGGCAGGATCGCGACGGTCATGGGCCGCTACTACGCCATGGACCGCGACAAGCGCTGGGACCGCCTGGAGAACGCCTATGACGCGCTCGTTTACGGCGAGGGCGTGCAGGACAGCGACCCCATCCACGCCATCGAGGAGAGCTACAAGAACGGCGTGACGGACGAGTTCGTCGAGCCCATCGTCTGCGACAAGGACGGCATGATTTCCGACAACGACTCGGTCATCTTCTTCAACTACCGCCCCGACCGCGCCCGCGAGATCACGCGCGCGTTCGTCGACCCCGCGTTCGACGGCTTCAAGCGCGAGTTCTTCCCGCTCACCTACGTCTGCAACACCGAGTATGACGCGACCATGCCGAACGTGCTCGTCGCCTTCCCGCGCATCAGCGTGAAAAACGGCCTTGGCGAGTACCTCAGCAAGATGGGCATGACCCAGCTGCGCATTGCCGAGACCGAGAAGTATGCCCATGTCACGTTCTTCTTCAACGGCGGCGTGGAGGACCCGTATCCCGGCGAGGACCGCGTGCTCGTTGCCTCCCCGAAGGTCGCGACCTACGATCTCCAGCCCGAGATGAGCGCGTATGAGGTCGCGGACAAGTGCGTCGAGCGCATCGAAACCGGCAAGTACGACGTTATCATCCTGAACTTTGCCAACTGCGACATGGTCGGCCATACGGGCGTTTTCGACGCGGCCGTCAAGGCGGTCGAAACGGTCGATGAGTGCGTTGGCAAGGTCGTGGAGGCCACGCTCAAGATGGGCGGCATCGCCATGATCACCGCCGACCACGGCAACGCTGAGCAGATGCTCCAGGCCGACGGCAAGAGTCCCATGACCGCGCACACGACCAATCTTGTGCCCTTCATCCTCTGCGGGGCCGGCACGGAGCTGCGCCGCGGCCGCCTTGCCGATATCGCCCCGACCATCCTCGACGTGATGGGCCTTGCCCAGCCCGAGGAGATGGACGGCAGAACGCTCATCGTGCGCTGAAAAATCGAAGAAAAACAGGTTTAGAAAAAGCTCTGACGGTACACACTACCGTCAGAGCTTTTTTCATGGCTCGCGCAACTTTGCAGGAGCCGCGCCCTAAGGATACGCGGCGGAAAGGAACGAACATGGCAGGATCAAACGGCCGCGCAAAGCGGCATTCCTTCGGCGGGACGGGCTTATACATAGCCCTGTTCCTCGGTGTGACGGCGCTGGCCGTCGCGGGCTATTGGACGCTGCTGCCGAACCATACGGCGGATCAGGACGCGGAGGACGTTTCCTCACAGACGGAACTCCCCGTGCAGGAGGAGCCGGTGCAGATGCCGGAATCGGACTTTGACGAAGCGGCGCTCCTGCCGCCGGAGCCTGAGACGGACGAGCCGGTGATGAACGCGCCGCTCGGCGAGGAGGACACGCTCCCCGCCATGGAGAGCACGCAGGAGGTCGCAGCTGAGCAGCCGCGGCTCGTTGTGCCGCCGCTGACGGGCGAGGAGGTCGCGGCCTTCTCGGTCGATGCGCTCGCGTACAATGAAACGCTCGGCGACTGGCGCACGCATGACGGCGTGGACATCGCCGCCGAGGTCGGCACGCAGGTGCTCGCCGCCTGCGACGGGGTTGTGACGCAGGTGATCGACGACGACCTGATGGGCATGAGCGTGACCATCGCGCACGACGGCGGCTACGAGACGATCTACTCGAATCTCCAGAGCGCGCTTGCGGTGACGGAGGGGCAGAGCGTCTCCGCAGGCGAGGTCATCGGCTCGGTGGGCTGCACGTCCATCGCCGAGTTCGCCGTGCCCGCGCACCTGCACTTCGCCGTGACAAAGGACGGCGTGCCGTGCGACCCGAAGACATTTTTAACTTAAAAAGAGGGCCTGAGAGCTTTGCTCTCAGGCCCTCTTTTTAGGGGGATTCGCTCCGCTTCGTGCCTTGCCGCCTGCGGGCGGCAAAGTCTGCGACGCTTAGGCGCATTGTCAGCGGCTTTGCCGCTGCGGCATGCGCCTGGCGGGGATGGCGCGGGGCTGCGGGCAAAAAGTGCCCGGAAGGGTGGGCCTTCCGGGCGATGTGGGGGGAGAGAGATAGAAAAAGCTATGATCTCAGCATATGCAGCAGCGCGAAAAACTCCGCCGCGCCGAGGACGGCGATCAGCGCCACGCCGCGCAGACCGATCTTGCGCACGTGCAGGGGCGTGATGTAGAGCACGCCGAGCACAAAGGCACCGAAGGCGTAGGCGGCGGCGCAGCTGAGATCGAGATACAGCGCCAGCAGGTAGAAAAGCGGCATCACGACGGCCGACGCCGTGACCGGTACGCCGAGGTAATAGTGCCGGTTCTCGTTCGTTTTGTCCTGCCGCGCCTCCTCGCTGACGTTGAAATAGGCAAGGCGGATGAGCGCGCAGAGCACGAAAAACGCCATCGTCGCAAGGAACCAGAACCGGGTGCAGCCCGTGGACCAGCCGATCACGGCGGGCAGCACGCCGAAGCAGACAAGGTCGTTGAGCGAATCGATCTGGATGCCGAAGCGCTTTTCCTGCTCGGTACGGTTTTTCTTCGTGCGGGCAATGCGCCCGTCGAACGCGTCGAGCAGTCCCGCGAGCATCAGTGCGAGCATCGCGGGGAGGGGACGCGCCTGAAAGGCGGCGTAGATGCCGCCAAGGCCCAACAGCAGGGCAAGGTAGGTCGCGAGCACGGTATAATCGTAAACGCCGATCATGCGGATCAGTCCCATCCTGGTTTGATGCTTTGATTATACCAGCCGCGGCGGGGCGTGGCAAAGGAAACGGGGTTAAGACGGCGATAAGGTTATCGCGCGTGCCGCGATCTCTCGATGACGCGCGCAAAGCGCGGCTCGTCATAAATGACCGGCACGGGGTAGACGGGGTTCGCCTCCTGCGCGGCCCAGCGGGCCATGAGCGGGATGTCCTCATCGCGGATGCAGTCAAAGTGATCGGGGATGCCCATGCGCGCGTTCATCGCGCTTATCCCGGCGATAAACGCCCTGGCGCGCGCTTCCTCCGTCTCGCCCGCAAGACCTGCGAGCGAAGCAAGGCGCGCAAGGCGGGGATAGGCCGCCGGACCGTAATCGTCGAGCACGATGGGCAGGAGCACCGCGTTGGCAAGGCCATGGGGCACGCCGTAAAGCCCGCCGAGCGTGTGGGCGATGGCGTGCACATTGCCGACGCTCGCGCGCGTGAAGGCTGCGCCCGCGTCGAACGAAGCCTGAAGCATCGCCGCGCGGTCAGGCAGGGACGCGCCGTCGCGGTACGCGCGCTCGAGGTGCGAGAAGATGGCCACAACGGCGCTTTCTGCGAGCGCGCGGGTCTCGACGGTGTTATAAAAGCGGCTCAGGTACGCTTCGACCGCGTGCGTCAGCGCGTCCATGCCCGTCTCCGCCGTGATGCGCGGCGGCAGGCCGGCGGAGAGCGTGGGGTCTAAAATGGCATAGCGCGGGATGAGGCAGAGATCGGAGATGGAATACTTGTGGCGCCCGTCTGTTACGACGGCGGCGATGGTCGTCTCCGACCCCGTGCCCGCCGTTGTGGGCACGGCGATGAGCGGCGGGACGCGGCGGCGGACCTTTAAAAGTCCCCCGAGCCGGGCGAGCGGCTTTTCCGGGCGCGCGAGATGCGCCGCGGCGGCCTTGGCTGCGTCCATCGGCGAGCCGCCGCCGATGACAAGGAAGCAGTCGCAGCGGTCGAGCCGGTACTGCGCCGCGATCCGCTCTGCCGTCTCGACCGAGGGGTTCGGCTCAACAGAGGAATAGATGGAGAGCAGAATGTCCTGCTCGTCGAGCACCTCCTGCAGCAGTCGGAAGTGCTCGTCCGCGCACTGGCGGCGGCTCGCGACGACGAAGGGGCGGCGCAGCCCCTCTTTTTGCAGGATGTCAGATACGCGCAGGAGACTGCCGGGGCCGGTATAGACCTTCGGCCTGCGCCAGGGCAGAAGGTGCGCGCCGAGCGCAAAGCAGCACTGGAACGCGCGGCAGAAAAAGCGGTTCATAGGCAGTCTCCTTTTTTCCAAAGTAACAGGCTCAGTATAGCATGGGGCGGCGGATAAGGAAAGGGCGGAACCTGAGTTCCGCCCTTTCTGTATTTACATTTAACGCCTTACTCCTCGTCGTCCTCGGTCTCGATGATGCCGTAGCCGCCGTTGTTGCGGCGGTAAACGACGCAGATCGCGTCGCCGAAGTCGGTGTTGCGGAAGACGAAGAAGCTGTGGCCGAGCAGGTTCATCTGCAAAATGGCCTCCTCCACGCTCATGGGCTTGACGGTGAAGCGCTTGGTGCGCACGATGTCGAACTCGCCCTCCTCGTGCGCCTCGAACTCCTCGGGAAGCTCGGGCAGCACGGCTTCGGCGCGCAGGTTCTTGGCAAGGCGGGTCTTGTTCTTGCGGATCTTGCGCTCGATCTGGGCGGCGGCCTCGTCGATCGCGCCGCGCATGTCGCCGTCCGGGTCCTCACATACCGCGCGGAACAGCGTGCCGTTTGCGCCGCGGAGCATGATCTCGGCGACACAGCGGTTTTTCTTCTCAACGGAGAAGGTGACAGAAGCCTCGGGCTCTTCCTTGAAAAACTTTTCCAGCTTGCCGACCTTTTTCTCGGCGTAGGCCTTGACGGAATCATTCAGGGAGATCTTTTTGCAGGTGTAGGTGAATTTCATGATGTTGGCTCCTTTCGTTGGTGAGGAAGGAAAAGGGACCGGAGCGGTTCTTTTTCCTTTTCTGTATCATAGCACAGATGAACGAAAATATCAAATGAACGAAGTGTTAAAACTGCGATTTTGTGCAAAGAGACGAAAAACGGACGAGCCGACGGGCTTCGACAGATGCTGCGCGGAAGCGACAAAAGCTTCCATTGACGATTTTGGACAGGCGGGATATCATAAGCATCGGAAGCTTTCCAATATCCCACCCATTTGGGCCGCTGATGCGCTTTGCAGCAGCGGCCCCTTTTTTGCGCATGAAAAAAGCGCCCGTCAGGGCGCTTTTCCGCATATCTCTTTTTCAGTTGCTCACGTCGTAAAACGATTTCTCGCCCGGCGTGACGTAGCCCAGCTGGTCGCGCGCCAGCTCCTGCAAAAACTCAGGATCGTCGGCCTTTTCGAGCGCGGAGGACAGCGCGTCGTTCTCCTGCTTGGCGGCGTCCAGCTTGCTCTGAAGGGCCGCCTGCTCGGCCTGCGCCGACTCGATCTGCGCGCGCAGGTGGATGAGCTGCACGCCCACGAGGACGATCAGCACCGCGATCACGAGCATCGTGAGAAAGCTCGTGCGCTTCTTCGCTTCCTTGACCTTTGCCATGCGCTGCCCCTCCTTTTTTCCGCGTCCGGCGCCGCGCGCGCATCGCGCCGCGCCCATACGCATTTATTATAAGCCGGTTTCTGGAAAAAAGAAAGTATCTTTTGCAAAGTTTGGCAAGTTTACCATAAGCCCTTTTCAGCGCGCGCAGCGGAGCGGCCGCGAGCGCGCAGAGCGAGAACACCACCTCCGCCCAGAAGGCCCACAGCGGACGAAGCAGTCTTGTTGCAAGCAGAAAGTAAAAGAGCGCGCCCGCCAGCGCCGCGGCGATCATGTAGAGCCGCAGCTCGCCCCCGCCCACGCGCAGGGAAAAGAGAAACACCAGCAGCGAAAAGAGCAGGCAGTAGAGCGCATCGAGCACGCCCGTGAGGGCGCGGGCCGCCCCGCGGTGCACGCGCAGGGCGCGCAGAAGATCGTAAAGAAGCGCGAGGACGATCCCCAGCAGGAGGGAGGAAAAGAACCCCTCCGCCTGCAAGGCGAGCGGGAAGCCCATCGCCTCAGCCCCCGAAAAGGCGCGAGAGGAATCCGCCGCGGCCCGCGGGCGCGTCCTCGAAGGAGAGCGAGTCGATGCGCCCGTCCACGTGCAGCTCGCCGCCGTCCAGGCTGAGCTTGCCGATGTGCAGCCCCTCGCCCGTGACGATCAGCACGCCCTCGCCGGTGTTCATCACGATCTCGTTTTCATCGAAGCGGTCCACATCCTCCACGCCCGTGACGCTCAGGTGCGAGCGGGCGGTCATTTCGATGCGCTGGGGAGAAGCGGGGGAAGAATCATACGTCATGGCAGAACCCATCCTTTCGCCTGCGGGCGCAAAAAAGCGCCCTCCATACCACAATGTATGAAGGGCGCGTCCGGATCAGAACTGCGCGATGCCTGAGATCATGCCTGCGGGGCGGAAACCTCCCGGTAGAGGAGGGACGCCTCGCTCTTGCCGGCGGTCTCGGATACGTCCAGCACTTCCACGGCGAGAGTGCGCTCGCCGAAGTGCAGCGCGATCACGTCGCCGACCTTCACGTCGTAGGACGCGCGGGCGACCTTGCCGTTGACCGTGACGCGGCCGCCGTCGCAGGCCTCGTTCGCCACGGTGCGGCGCTTGATGAGCCGCGAGACCTTGAGATACTTGTCCAGTCGCATGGATGCTCCGGAATTACTCCGCAACAGCGTCCTTGAACGCCTTGCCGGCCTTGAAGGTCGGGACCTTGGAAGCGGCGATGGTGATGCTCTCCTTGGTCTTGGGGTTGCGGCCGGTGCGCTCGGCGCGGTGCTTGGTCTCGAAAGAGCCGAAGCCGACGAGCTGGACCTTTTCGTCGTTCTTGAGAGAGTCGATAATGGTGTCGAGGGCGGCGTTGATCACAACCTCGGACTCCTTCTTGGAAATGCTCGCTTTTTCTGCAACGGCAGCAATGAGTTCAGTCTTGTTCATTGTGAGATCCTCCTGATTGTTATTGGTATCCGGAATAGAATATTCCGGGGATATATGACAAAAGGCGGATAACGCCCTTATCATTCGGGGTGTTTGGCGGCGTTCCACAGCGCCGTGAGCTCGTCGAGCGGCAGCGCGGACATCTCCTCGCCGCGCGCGGCGACAGTCTGCTCCACGGAGCGGAAGCGGGAGATGAATTTTTCGCAGGTCCTGGTAAGCGCCGCTTCGGGATCGACGCCGCAGAAGCGGCCAACCTTCACGGCGGCGAAAAGCACGTCGCCCAGCTCTTCTTCAAAGTTCGTGCCGTTTTCTACGGCTTCGCGCAGCTCGCGCGTTTCCTCGTCGAGCTTGTCGAGCGCGCCGCTGACGCCGGCAAACTCGAAGCCCGCCTTCGCGGCCTTGCTCTGCAGCTTGTCCGCCCGCCAGAGCGCGGGGAGCGACCGGGCGACGGAATCCATCGCCTCGGCGGTGGTGCGCTGGCCCTTTTCCTGCCGCTTGAGCTTGTCCCAGTTGACGAGCACCTGCTCGGTCGTGTCCGCATTTGCAGAGGCGAACACGTGCGGGTGGCGGAAGATGAGCTTGCGCACGACATGGTCGGTCACATCGTCGGTCGTGAAGCGGCCCATATCCTCTTCCATGTGAATGTTGAAGAGGACCTGCATCAGCATATCGCCGAGCTCTTCCTTCATCAGCTCCGGGTCGTCGAGATCAAAGGCCTCGGCGGCCTCGTAGGCTTCCTCCAGGAAGTTGCGGCGGTTACTCAGATGCGTCTGTTCCCGGTCCCACGGGCAGCCGCCCGGCGCGCGCAGAATGCGCAGGATCTGAACAAGGTCCTCGTAGGTGTAGATTTCTTTCTCAGGATAATTTACCATAGATTGCCTCTCAATGCAAGGAATTTCTGCGATTTTCCCTGATTTTACAGGGGTTTTCAGCGCACATGAAGCACGCGTGCGAGCTTTTCTCCCTTGGGCAGCAGGGCGAGGTCGTCGCGCGTGACGATCCGCAGGGCGAGGACAAGCGCGACATACACGATGACCGCCAGAATGACCGCAAGGCCCACGTTCACGATCTGCGTCACGGTCGCGCCGCCGAGCGTGATGTGGGCGGCGAAGAAGCGGTAGGAAAGGCGCGCGCACAGCGCCATCAGAAGGGACGCGATGAGGGGCTTTGCAAAGACCCTGAGATAGTGGGGCTTATCCTCCATCGTGCGGTAGACGAAATAGAGGTTCAGCACGGCCACGATCACAAAGCAGGTGAGCGTGCCGAAGGGGGCGGCGTGGATGTTGATGGACGGCACGGCGGTGAGATTGTAGTTGAGCACGATCTTCACAACGCCGCCGAGCAGCATCGTGAAAACGGGCACATGCACACGGCCGTAGGACTGTAAGATGGAGTTCGAGATGAGCATCAGGCAGACGAAGATGCTCGCAATGCCGAGCACCGCGAGAAGCGAGCCGCCAAGCTCGCTGTCGTAGCGCGGGTAGCAGAGCTTCATGATCGGCTCGGCCAGCGCCCACAAGCCAAGGCCCATGGGAAAGGCCATCAGGCCCGTGACGCGAAGCGAGGAGTTGATGACGCGCGCGGTGTGCACGCGGTCATTCCGCGCAAGCGAGGCCGACACCGTCGGGATGACGGAGATCGTCAGCGCCGTCATCATCGACGACGGCAGGTTATAGAGGTTCATGCCCGAGGAATACGTGCCGTAGAGGTGGCGCGTTTCCTTGAGCGTGTAGCCCAACGCGTTCTGCAGCTGGCCCTGCACGAGCGAGGTGTCGATGAGCGTGATGATCGATACCATCGAGGCCGACAGCGTGATGGGCACGGCGATGGCGAGCAGGCGCTTTAGGATCGCGCCCGAGGGATCGGGCACGTCCGTGCCCGCCTCGCGCGGGCGGTGGCGCAGGTAGTCGATGAGCATATAGACGAGCGCCAGCACGGAGCCGACCGTCACGCCCACGATCGCCGCGGCCGCGGCGATGTAGTCCTCATAGCCGATGCTCACAACGTACATCGAAAGCCCCAGGCCGATGAAGAGCTTGCTCACCGCCTCAATGATCTGCGAAACGGCGGTGGGCGTCATGCGGAAGCTCCCCTGCGCAAAGCCGCGGAACGCGGCAAGGCAGCCCACGCACACGACGCCGGGAGCCAGCGCCTTGATGCCGTAGGCGGCGTTGGGGTTATTGAGAAGGTCCGCACACCAGTTGTTGCCGAACCACATGATGACGAACGAGACAAAACCGAGCGTCAGAAACGCGGCGAACGAGACCTTGAGCACGCGCCGGGCCTGCCGCTCGCGCCCGAGCGTCTTTGCCTCCGAGATCATCTTCGAGAGCGCCACGGGGAGCCCCGCAGTCGAGATGGTCAGAAGCACGGCATAGATGTTGTAGGCGTTGTTGAAGTCGGCGTTGCCCGTCTCGCCCAGAATGTTCGCAAGCGGGATCTTGAAGAGCGCGCCGATGATCTTTACGATGACGACGCCGGCGGCCAGTACCGCCGCGCCGCCGAAAAAGGACTGTTTCTTTTCCGTAGCCATGAATAACGACCTTTTCCTTTTTGCTGAAATAGACTTTGGTTTACAGCCGCTCGAGGCAGCCGAGGATGAGCGAGGAGAAGTGCGGGGCGGATTGCTCCGCCATCTCGTTGACCTCCGCGCCGGAGAGCGGCTGGGGCAGTACGCCTGCGGCCATGTTGGCGCAGAGCGTCACGCCGAGCACCTCGTATCCGCAGTGCACGGCGGCGATGGCCTCCGGCACAGTGGACATGCCGACCGCGTCCGCGCCCAGCACGCGCGCGGCGCGCACCTCGGCGGGCGTTTCAAACTGCGGGCCGGGGAAGTACATGTAAACACCCTCGCGCAGAGAAAGGCCCTGCTCCGCCGCAACGCCCTTCGCCAGCGCGCGCAGGCGCGGGGAGTAGACATTGGACATATCGGGGAAGCGCGTGCCGAATTCCTCAATGTTCGGGCCCCAGAGGGGACCGAAGTCGAAGAACTTGATGTGGTCGGAGATGAGCATCAGATCGCCCGCCTGATAATCGGTGTTCACCGCGCCCGCGGCGTTCGTCACGATCATCGTCTTTGCGCCGAGGAGCCGGATGACGCGGCAGGCATAGGCGGCGTCCTCCATGGTGTAGCCCTCGTAGCAGTGCATACGGCCCTGCATGACCGCGACGCGCTTGCCGCGAAGAAGTCCGAAGACAAAGCGGCCCTCGTGGCCCGGCGCGGTGGAAACGTGAAAATGCGGGATATCGGCATAGCTCACACAGGTGCGGGCCTCGACCCGCTCGCCGAGAAAGCCTAGCCCGCTGCCGAGCACGAGCAGCACCTCGGGCTCGAAGCCCGCGAGCCTTTCACGCAGATAGGCGGCGCTCTCCTGATAGTCGGCGTAGGTGAAGTGAGGCTGAACGGAGTCAGCGGAAGATTTCATATTCGTCATCGTTATTCTCCTTGTTCGGCGTAAAAGCGGGCGAACTCCATGAGGTTCGCGCGGCGCTTTTCGGGCCGGTCGATGTACTCGCGCGGATATTTTGCGTTGAACGCGCGGCGGATCTGCCCGCCGCCGACCATCTTGGTCGAGCCGCCCGCGCCGAGCGAGAGGATGGAGTGCAGCTCCTCCATGATGTAGATGTTGTAAAGGCCCGTGCCGCCGGGCTTGGTCCAGCCCACGTTTTCAAAGCTGCCGGACATGTATTTCTGCCGGTAGAGGTAATAGGGGGCAAAACCATGTTTACGCAGCGTGGGGTCGGCATAGTCCAGCATTTCGGCAACCTCCTCTGCGCCGGGGATGCGGCTGCCCTCAAGCATGATGCGGCTGCCCTTTTTGAGAGACAGCGTGTGCACCGTAACGTTGTCCGCGCCCATGGCGATGACCTCGTCAAGGCTGCGGGCGAAGCCCTCCGGCGTGTCCTCGGGCAGGCCCGCGATGAGGTCCATGTTCACGTGCGGGAAGTCCGCCTCGCGCACCTGTGCCATCGCGCGGCGGATGTCGTCCGCCGTGTGGCGGCGGCCGATGGCCGCAAGGACGCTGTCCTCCATCGTCTGCGGGTTGATGGAAACGCGCGTGGTGTTGTGCGCGCGCAGCACGCGCAGCTTTTCGGGGTCGATCGTGTCGGGACGGCCCGCCTCGATCGTGAGCTCGGCAAGGCCGGTGAAATCGAAGCTCTGCTCGAGCTTTGTGAGCAGCCGGTCCATCTGGCCGGCGGTCAGCGTGGTCGGCGTGCCGCCGCCCATGTAGAAGGACCTGACGTTCAGCCCCAGCTCGCGCACGAGCTGCCCCGCCGCGGCGATCTCGTCGAAGAGCGCTTCGAGGTACGGCTCGACGAGCGAGAAGGATTTTTCAACGCTCTGCGCGACGAAGCTGCAATAGGCGCAGCGCGTCGGGCAGAAGGGGATGCCGACGTAGAGCGAAATGTCGTTCGGCTCGAGCGCCGCCGCGGCGCGGATCCCGGCGTCCGCCGCCTCGATGGCAAGACGGGCGCGCGCTCTCTGCACGCAGTAAAGCTCCTGCAGTTCCTTTTCGGCCCTTGCCTTGCCGCCCTCGCGGATCAGAGAGAGCGCGACCTTCGCCGGGCGCACGCCCGTCAGGCTTCCCCACGCGGGGGAGATGCCCAGCAGGTCCTTTGCCGCGCCGAAAAAGCTGATGCCGACGGCGTGGCGGCGCTGGCCCTCCTTTTCATAGTCCGTGCCGGAGAGGGGGTAGCTGTAGCTGTGGGCGGCGGATTTTCCGTCAAGCCCCAGCTCGGTCGTCACCTGCACGGCGCTCTCATCCTCGGTGAGCGTCACGCGCGCCCAGTGCGGGTCGCTTTCCTCGTCCACCGTGCCGTAGACAGGCTTTTCACCGGGAAAGAGCGTGAGCAGGCTCTGCTCCAGCGCGTATTTTTCATCATGCCCAATGAGCTGTACTTTCATGTAAGGCCGTCCTTTTACCGCAGCGCCTGGCGGATGTAGGGGTTGTATTCCTGCTCGCGCGAGAGAATGGTGGAGCGCATGTGGCCGGGGTAAACGGTGTATTCGCCCTCGATCTGACCGAGGCGGCGCAGCGACTGGACCATCTGCTCGCCATTGCCGCCGGGAAGGTCCGTGCGGCCCATGGAGCCGGCGAAGAGCGTGTCGCCGGAAAACATCGCGTCGCCCACGAGCAGCGTCATGCCGCCGAGCGTGTGGCCGGGCGTGGCCATCACGCGGATGGTGAGCGAGCCGAGCGCGAGCGTGTCGCCCTCGCCGTAGAATTTAAGGTCGGGGATGAGGTCGGCGAGGGGATAGTGGTAAATGCCCGTGGAGTGGGCGTCGGCCTCGCCGATATAGACCTCGGCCTCGGGGATGGCCTGCTTGACGGCGGGCACGGCGAGCGTATGGTCGCGGTGGCCGTGGGTGAGCAGGATGTACTTGAGCGTCACGCCCTCGCTCTTAATGAGAGCGAGAAGCTTTTCGGCGTTGTCGCCCGGATCGATGAGCGCGGCGAGCTTTGTTTCCTCGTCGATGAGCAGGTAGCAGTTCGTCTGCAGGGAGCCGACGACGGTGGTGATGATCTTCATGATGAAAATACCCCTTTCCTTATTGCTTTTTGGGCGCGTCCAGATCGGCGGAATCGACGATCAGCGTGAACGGCCCGTCGTTGAGGGACTCGACCTCCATGTGCGCGCCGAACTCGCCGGTCTCCACATGGTAGCCCTTTTCGCGGCAGATCTCCACGAATTTTTCATACATCGGAACGGCGGTCTCCGGACGCGCGGCGCTTAAAAACTCGGGCCGCCTGCCCTTGCGGCAGTTGCCGTAGAGCGTGAACTGCGAAACGACCAGAAGCTCCCCGCCCACATCGTCGAGCGAGAGGTTGATCTTGTCGTTCTCGTCGTCAAAAATGCGCAGCGAGCAGAGCTTGTCTGCCATTTTGCGGCATTTTTCCTCCGTATCGTCGGGCGCGACGCCCAGCAGGATCAAAAAGCCCCTGCCGATCTCGCCCTTGAGCGCCCCGTCGATGGTGACGGAGGCGTGCTTTACCTTTGTCAGTACTGCGCGCATGATAATATCCTTTCTGTGCCCTCGGAGAAGGCCGTATCGTCGTTAGCCTGCCGGGCGGTCCACCTTCATCACGCCGCTGATCTGGTGGAGCCGTCTCATGACGGCGGCGAGGTGGTTCGCATCGGAGGTGAAAATGCTCAGGTGGATGACGGCAAAGCCGTCGGCTGTGGTGGTGGCGTTGAGCGAGGCCACGCGCGTCTGCGTGCTCGAGAGCGCGGCGGACACGTCCAGCACAAGGTCGAGACGGTCCTTGGCGTAGATGTCGAGCGAGGTCTGGTAGGCTTCCTTTACGTCCGTGCCCCAGCTGACCTTGATCCAGCGGCCGCGCTCCTCGGGCTTTCTGCGCTCGGGCGCGGCGTTGGGGCAGTCGCTGCGGTGGACGGACACGCCGTAGCCGCGCGTGATGAAGCCGACGATATCATCGCCGGGAACGGGCGTGCAGCACTTGGAGAATTTCACAAGGCAGTTCGACAGCCCCTCGACCACGATGCCCTGCTCGCTCTTCGTACGCTTGGGGATGGCCGGGCGCGTCGCGCCGGTATTGTCCACCGGCACGGTGGCGGCGCGCTCCTCCTTGCGCTGCTTTTCGAGCTTGACGATCTCGTCATGGATGCGGTTGACGGCCTTCTGCGCCGAAAAGCCGCCGTAGCCGATGGCAGCGTACATCTCGTCCATCGAGCCGAACGAGGTCTTTTTGAGCAGCGCCGCTTCGAGGTCGGTGCCAAGCACGTCGCTCATCGGGATGCCGAGGTGCTTGAGCTCTGCTTCGAACGAGATGCGGCCGTTGATGATGTTTTCCTCGCGGCGCTCCTTTTTGAACCACTGGCGGATCTTGCTGCGCGCCTCGCTGGATTTTGCGATCTTGAGCCAGTCGCGGCTGGGGCCGTGCGCGCTCTTGGAGGTCAGGATCTCGACGATGTCGCCGTTTTTGAGCTGATAGTCCAGCGGGGCGATGCGCCCGTTGACCTTCGCGCCCGTCATGCGGTTGCCGATGGCGGAGTGGATGGAGTAGGCAAAGTCGATGGGCGTCGCGCCGGCGGGGAGGTTCGTCACGTCGCCGCGCGGGGAGAAAACAAAGACCTCGTCGGCGAACATATCGACCTTGAGCGTGTGGACGAATTCCTCGGCGTCGGTGTTTTCCTGGTTTTCGAGCAGGCGGCGCACCCATTCGTAGTTGTGCTCGTTGGCGCTGCCGGAGATGCCCTGCTTATACTTCCAGTGCGCGGCCACGCCGTATTCGGCGATCTCGTGCATCTCCTCGGTGCGGATCTGCACCTCGAAGGGGATGCCGTCCGCACCGATGACGGTGGTGTGGAGCGACTGGTACATGTTCGGCTTGGGCGTGCCGATATAGTCCTTGAAGCGGCCGAGCACCGGGCGGTAGAGGTCGTGGATGATGCCGAGCACATTGTAGCAGTCGGCCACGGTATCGACGATGACGCGGAAGGCGAACAGGTCGAGCACCTCGTCCATCGTTTTATTCTGCGCGTACATCTTGCGGTAAATGCTGTAGGGGTGCTTCATGCGGCCGTAGACCTTCAGATACGGCACGTGCTGCTCGTTGAGGCGCGCTTCGATCTGCGCCTGCACGCGGTCCATGAAGGCCTCGTGCTCGCGCTGCTTTGCCTCGAGCGACTTTGTGATCTCCTCGTAGCCCACGGGGTCGAGGTATTTGAGCGACAGGTCCTCAAGCTCCCACTTGATGCGCTGCATACCGAGACGGTGGGCGATGGGGGCGTAGATCTCCATCGTTTCAAGCGACTTCTGGCGCTGCTTTTCCGCCGTCTGATACTCCATGGTGCGCATGTTGTGCGTGCGGTCGGCAAGCTTGATGAGGATGACGCGGATGTCCTTGGCCATGGCCATGAGCATCTTGCGCAGGTTTTCCATCTGCTCCTCTTCCTTGCTGGCGTACTGCACGCGCGTCAGCTTGGAGACGCCCTCGACAAGGTCGGCGACGGCGGGGGTGAACTCCTTGGCGATTTCGGCATAGGTCGCGTCGGTGTCCTCGATGCAGTCGTGCATGAGGGCGGCCTCGATGGACTCTGAGTCGAGCTTCAGCTCCTCGGCGATGATCTGCGCCACGGCGAGCGGGTGGGTGATAAAGGGCGTGCCGTCCTTTCGGAGCTGCCCGCAGTGGTGGTCCTTGGCGTAGTGATAGGCCTTGTCGATCTGGGCAAAGTCCGCGCCGGGGTTGTAGGCCTTGATGGTCTCGACAAGGTGGCCGTACATCCCGCCCACGAGCGCTTCGTGCTCGGGCGAGAGGGGAGGACGCTCTTTGACCGCGGGGACGTTCGGCTGGGCCGGTCCGGTATTCTCTTTTTTGGTGGGGGTCACATGATCCTGTGTCATATCGCGTCGTCTCCTTTACGAAAGAAAGCCGTGCAGGGCGGAAAGATAGGGACTTTTGTCAAGCTCCACCTTCTTGCCCTCCGCCGTCAGGCGGAGCGTGAGCGCGCCGTCGCCGCCGCGCTCGATGGTGAGAAGTCCCCGCTCGGAAAAGACCTGCAGGCACATCGCCGTGCGTAAAAAGGTCTCCGCGCCGACCATTTCGGCGCTCAGCCGCCGCAGCAGCGGCAGCATCGGCTCGCTCACGCCCTGCGAGCCGACCTCGCGCTCGAGCACGCGCCAGGCGCGCACGAACTGATCGCGCGAGGGCAGCGCCCGCGCCGCGTCGCGCGGGGAGAGCACGCCGCCGCCGGTGAGCGCGCGGCAGAGCGAGAGCGCCTCGCTCTCGCGCCCGCTGGGGTCGAGCGAGGGGCGCAGGTCGATGAGCTGGAGCTGGATGGAGCGCTGGGAGCGGAATTCGTTCACCTGTAAATAGAATGCCGCGTCCACGCGCATCCCCGCGCACACGCCGCACTCCTGAGCGGTGACGGAGAAGAAAATGCCGTCGAAATTCACGCGGCTTTTTTGAAGCTTTAATTTTAGGTGCCGGTTCTGGCCCACGCCCTGCACGCTCTCGAGCGTTGCGCCGCGCAGGCAGAACACGGGGCGGTTGTTGCCCGCGCCATAGGGCTCGAGCATCGCGAGCGCCTCGACCTCCTCAAGCGAGACGAGCGAGGGGTGCTGCAAATCCACATCGACCTCGAGCGAGGAGACATGCTCCTGCCCGCGCGTGTGGGCGCGCACGTACTGGTTCATGCGCGTGCGGAAGGCGGGAATATTTTTCTCCTCGATCGTGAAGCCCGCGGCCAGCTCGTGCCCGCCGAAGCTCACCAGAAGGTCCGAGCACGCCTCGAGCGCGCTGAAGAGGTTGAAGCCGCCGTAGCTGCGGCACGAGCCCTTGCCGGACCCGCCGGAGAGGTGGATCATAAAGCTCGGGCAGGAAAATTTTTCGGAAAGCCGGGATGCGACGATGCCCACAACGCCCTGGTGCCAGTCCTCGCTCGAGAGTACGAGCGCGCTGCGCTCGTCGTCCGGCAGGTCCTCCATCTGCTCGATGGCGCGGCGGAAGATGTCCTGCTCCACGCTCTGCCGCTCGCGGTTGAGCTCGCACAGCTCGCGCGCGAGCTTTTCCGCGCGCGCGGGATCGTCGGTGAGCAGCAGCTCCGCGGCAAGCTCGGCCCGGCCCATGCGGCCCGCGGCATTGATGCGCGGGGCGAGCACAAAGCCGATCTGGATCGACGAGATCGGGCGCGACGTGAGCCCCGCCTCGCGCAGCAGGGCGTGCAGGCCCGTAAAGTCGCTGCGGTCGATGGCGTCAAGGCCGCACTGCACGATGGTGCGGTTCTCGCCCTCCATGCGCATCACGTCGGCGATGGTGCCGATGGCGGCAAGGGTGCAGTAGCGCGCGAAGAGCGCATCCTCGCGCCCCTCGCCGAGGGCGAGGACCAGCTTGAGCGCAACGCCCACGCCTGCCAGGTGCTTGAAAGGATAGGGGCAGTCCGGCCGGTGGGGGTCCACCACGGCGCGGGCGGCGGGGAACTGCTCCTTGCACTCGTGGTGGTCGGTGATGACAAGGTCCACGCCGAGCGTCGCGGCGTAGGCCGTTTCCTCCACGCCCGTGATGCCGCAGTCCACCGTGATGATGAGCGTCACGCCGGACTCGCTCAGCGCGCGGATGGCGTCGCAGCCCAGGCCGTAGCCCTCCTCGATGCGGCGGGGGATGTGCATCGTCACGTCCGCCCCGCGCGAGCGGAGATAATCAGTCAGAAGGCAGGTGGAGGTGATGCCGTCCACGTCGTAGTCGCCGAAGACCGCAAGCTTTTCGCCGCGGGCAAGGGCCTCGCTGATGCGCGATACGGCCTTGTCCATGTCCTTCATCAGGAAGGGAGACCAGGGGAGCGAGGTCTCGCGCTCCAGCGCCTCGGCGGCCTGCCCGCCCGTGCAGATGCCGCGCGCGGCCAGCACCGACGAGACAAGATACGGGTATCCTGCGTCCATCAGGGCGCGGACCGCGTCCTCCGGCACGGGCGGGATCTGCCAGCGCTCATACTTCAAATCGGCTCACCTTCCTTTCCTGCGGGTAATGCCGCCTGATTGGGAAACACTACCTCATCATACTAATACAATCTATTATTTTAACAAAGAGAGGAGAAAAGGTAAAGAGGAAATTTGACTACCGGTGCGACTTTGTGCTACAATACAGCAGAAACATGACCCAAAAAGGGAGAAACGAATATGAAACAGTTTGTAAAACGCAGCGTTTCGCTGCTGCTGGCCCTCGTGATGACGGCCACGATGGCCGCGGCGGCCAATAAAACCGGCTATTCCGACGTGAAGGATACGCACTGGGCGGCGCAGAGCATCGCGCAGTGCAGAGACCTGGGGCTGATGTGCGGCGTCGGCGGCGGAAAATTCGGCCTGGGGCAGAAGATGACGCGCGCGGCCTATGCCGCGGCGCTCTGCCGCCTGATGGGCTGGAAGAGCGTCACGCCCGAAAAGGGCAGCTTCACCGACAATCAGGATACGAAAAAGTGGTACTACAGCGCCATCGAGACCGCGAGCGAGCACGAGGTCTTTTCCGGTCACAGCACGGAATGCCGCCCGAACGATCCGATCACGCGCGAGGAGATGGCCGCGATGACCATCCGCGCGCTGGGCTACAGCACGCTCTCCGGCGTGGTGCAGGACGAGTGCCCGTTCACCGACACGAAGACCAACCGCGGCTATATCACGCTTGCCTGGCGCATGGGGCTTGTGGAGGGCATGACGGCCGCGTCCTTTGACCCCAAGAGTGACGCCACGCGCGAGCAGGCCGCGGCGGTGCTGCTGCGCGCCCATAACGCGAAGATCGCCAAGGTGACGGTCTCGACCGTGACGACGCTGCCGGACGGCGCGGTGCTTGCCGAGAGCCTGACGGGCGAGAGCGGCAGCGTGCCGCTGTCGCCGCGCGCGCCGATGGAGCAGGTCTACGACGCGGCGGTCAAGGCCGGGAAGGGCGGCAGCGTGGCGCTCAGCGCCGTGCCCATCGCACAGAATGTGAAGGGCGGCAGAGTGAGCGCGCCGCGCACGATCACGCAGGAGGAGCTTTCGATCTATCTTGCTGACGAGTCGGCGCAGAAGTCGCGCTCGGGCCGCTATGACAGCTCGTACCTTCTCATCAGGGAGAAGGACGGCTCGGTGACGGCCGTGTGGTATGAGAGCGAGACGGACATCGCGGAAAAGACGGAGCTGTGCCGCCTGCTCGGCGTCAGGACCGTCTATGTGCTGAAGTAAGAAGAATATAAGGAAAGGCCGGCGGAGCACTCCGCCGGCCTTTTGCGTCTGGCCGTTAGAAACTGCCGTTCCAGCCGTCCTGCGGCAGCTGCGGCTGCGGCGGCTCGGCCGGGGAAGTGACGGCGCGGTAAAAGCCGCAGAAGGAGAGGTGCATATAGGGCGTGAGGTAAAGGGCCGCAAGGCTCGCAAGCCCCTGCTCGACAAAAGTGAGAGACAGCACCTGCATGAGCGTTGCGGCGGGATCGAGCATAACGGCCGGGCTGCCGTAGATGAGGTATTCGACGAGCATGACGACTGCGCCCGCGAGCAGCATCCAGCCGAAAAAGCTCAGCGAGAGCAGAAAGAGCTGGCCCTTATAGCCGTTGGTCTGCCGCTTGCTGAGATCAAGCGCCTCCATCACGCCAAGGCTGGGGTTATCGCAGAGGTTCATGATGGCGAAGGAATAGCGGTAGGCCGCGATGATGCCGGGGATGAAGAAGAGCAGGGACCAGAGGAAGATGAAAAGCCCCTGCACGAGCGAGAGCAGGATCACCTTGCCCGCAAAGGAGAACGCGTCGAAAAGGCTCTCATACGGCATGCGCTCACCGCGCAGGATGCCGAGGCTGTAGCAGGTGTAGCCCGCGTTGAGCACGAGGGTCACAAGCTCGATGAGGATGCTGATGAAGCTGAACGAGAGCACGGTGAACCCGCCGGACGAGCCGATCATATAGCTGACGGAGGAATCGAGCAGCTCGAGCGCGAAGGAGATGACGAGCAGCAGCGCCGTCATCCGGATGGGGGAGACCGAGCCGGTGCGGATCAATGCACGGGCGTCAGACTTAAGCGCGCGGATATCGGGAATGGGCATGGAAAGCTCCTTTCTGTTTCTGCGGGAGAAAATGGATAAAGAATGTGCAAAAAATTGCCAAATGACAATATTTTATTATACCATTCTGGCACAAAAGCGTCAAGCTGATGGGAAAATGGGAAGAAGCATGCGCGGGGACGAAAAAGGCAAAGTGTAGTACAAAGTGACGATTCTGCGCAAAAATGGCGCCGAAATCTGATAAATTATGAAGGAAAATGATGGTCATGCAGAATATTGACTGGACAACCGGACGGAATGGTTGTATAATCAATCCGATTATGGAGCAGTGTTTTTCTGCTCTGGCAGTATAAAGATGAGGTGAAGACTATGGCACAAGCTTTCTTTGGCGGCGTTCATCCAAATGACATGAAGGCTGCCACCAATGAAAAGGCCATCGAACAGCTGGCACCCCCCGCTCAGGTGGTCATCCCCATGTCGATGCACTTCGGCGCACCCTGCACTCCCACGGTCTCCAAGGGCGACTATGTCAAGCTTGGACAGAAGATCGGCGAATTCAAGGGTCTCGGCGCTCCCATTCACGCAAGCGTTTCCGGTACGGTCGCTGCGGTGGAGCCCCGTCCCTACTCCATGGGCGGTAAGGTCATGTCCGTCGTGATCGACAACGACTTCAAGGACGAGCTGAGCGAAGAAGTGAAAGCCCCCGCCGACCCCGGCGCGCTGAGCGTGGAGGAAATGGTCGAAATGGTCAAGCAGGCCGGTATCGTCGGTATGGGCGGCGCTACGTTCCCGACCCACACGAAGATCTCCAGCGGCATCGGCAAGGTCGATACGGTGATCATCAACGGCGCGGAATGCGAGCCCTACATCACCGGCGACCACCGCGCGATGCTCGAGCGCCCCGCTGAGATCATCGGCGGCTGCTGCTACCTCGCCAAGATGTTCGGCGTGAACAAGGTCGTCATCGGCGTGGAGGACAACAAGAAAAACGGCATTGATATGCTGAACAAGGTCATCGCCGAGCAGAAGGCCCCGGTCGTTGTGGAAGCGCTGCGCTGCCGCTACCCCCAGGGCGGCGAAAAGCAGCTCTGCCAGGCCATCACCGGCAAGCAGGTGCCCCCCGGCGGCCTGCCGGCGAACATCGGCTGCGCCGTGTTCAACATCAATACGACCATTGCTATCTACCATGCCATCAAGGAGGGCATGCCCGTGGTGCGCAAGGTCGTCACGGTGTCCGGCAGCGGCGTTGTGGAGCCGAAAAACCTCGAGTGCCCGATCGGCACGCCGGTCTCGCTCCTGTTCGACGCCTGCGGCGGACTGAAGGACGAGACGTTCAAGCTCATCGCCGGCGGCCCGATGATGGGTATGGCCCAGGCCTCCGCCGACTTCCCCGTGGCCAAGGGCACGGGCGCGGTGCTGGCGTTTGCCGCCAATGAAAACAAGGTCTCCGAGGATCCGACCTGCATCCGCTGCGGCCGCTGCGTCGAGGCCTGCCCGATGCACCTCGAGCCCCTTTACCTTTATCTCTATGTGCAGAAGAACCGCATCGAGGATCTCGAGGCGGCGCACGTCATGGACTGCATCGAGTGCGGCGCGTGCTCCTACATCTGCCCGGGCCGCCTGCACCTGACGCATTCGTTCAAGGTCGGCAAGCAGAAGGTCAAGGAAGCCGCCGCCAAGGCCAAGGCCGCGGCAGAGGCTGCCAAGGCTGCCGAAGAAGCAAAGAAGGAGGCATAAGGGATGCTGAATGATTATAAGGGTCTGAAGCTCATCGCTTCCTCCAACCCCCATATCCGTACCAACGAGGATACGCGCTCGATCATGCTCGACGTGATCATCGCGCTGTGCCCCGCGCTTTTGATGAGCGTGCTGCGCTTCGGCTTCCGCGCGCTGATCGCCGTGGCCGTCTCCATGGCGTCCGCGATGTTCTTTGAGTGGCTGTACCGCAAGCTTATGCACAAGACGCAGACGATCGGCGATCTGTCCGCTGCTGTCACCGGCATGCTGCTCACGTTCGTCTGCCCTGTGACGCTCCCTTACTGGATGCTCATCGTCGGCAACTTCTTCGCGATCTTTGTCGTCAAGCAGCTTTACGGCGGCCTCGGCAAGAACTTTTTGAACCCCGCGCTTGCCGGCCGCGCCGCGCTTGTGGCGTGCTACACCGGCCAGATGACGAGCTGGATCGCCCCCGGCGAGAAGGCGCCGCTGTTCGGCGGCCTTGCCGATGTGGTGACCTCCGCCACCCCGCTTGCAATGATGAAGGGCGGCGAGTTTGACGCGCTGACCGCGCAGTACAGCCTTTCCGATATGTTCATCGGCAAGATCGGCGGCTCCGCGGGCGAGATCTCCGCGATGATGCTGCTCATCGGCGGTCTGTACTTAATTTTCCGCAAGGTCATCTCCTGGCAGATCCCCGTGGCCTACATCGGCACGGTGGCCGTGCTGACCTTCCTCTTCCCCCAGGGCAACGACGCCGTGTCGTGGATGCTCTACAACGTCCTCGGCGGCGGTCTGTTCCTCGGCGCGTTCTTCATGGCGACCGACTATGTCACCTCCCCCGTTACGAAGAAGGGCCAGCTGATCTTCGGCCTCGGCTGCGGTCTCATCACCGTGTTCATCCGCTATTTCGGCTCCTATCCCGAGGGCGTGTGCTACTCCATCCTCGTGATGAACTGCTGCACCTGGATCATTGACAAGTACACCAAGCCCACCCGCTTCGGCGTGGACAAGAAAGCAGCGAAGGAGGCGGCAAAGAAATGAAGATCGAAGGTAAATTCATTTTCAAGGTAGCCGGTACGCTGACGGCGATCTCGCTGGTCGTCGCGCTGCTGCTGGGCCTCACCAATATGCTCACGGCCGACAAGATCGCGGCCATCAACAAGCAGAAAACGGAAGAGGCGCTTGCAAAGGTCGTCTCCTCCGCTGACTGCGAATTCCCCGAGGTCACTGACGTCCCGCAGGAGGTCATCGACGCGGCGAACGAGCAGGGCGGCAAGCTGACCAACGTCTACGAGATCCTCGTCGGCGGCGAGAACGCGGGCTATGCCTTCCAGGTCACCGCGAGCGGCTCTCAGGGCAACATCGTGATGATCGTCGGCGTGGACGCCGACCTCACGGTCACGGGCGTTTCCATCGTCAGCAACTCCGAGACTGCGGGCATCGGCTCGAAGGTCATGAACAACGAAGCGACCACCTCCGGCGCGCTTGCGCTTGACCAGTTCGTCGGCAAGTCCGGCGCGGGCACGCTCGTCGTCAAGCAGAACATCGACGCCGTTTCCGGCGCGACGGTCTCCACCAAGGGCGTGACCAAGGGCGTCAATGCCGCTCTGGCCGCCGCTGAGGCCATGAACTGAGAAAGGGGGAACGATCAATGAATTTCAATAAACAGCTCAAAGACGGTCTGATCTACCAAAACCCCGTTCTGGTGCAGGTGCTCGGCATGTGCTCCACGATGGCCATCACCACGAGTGTGGCGAACGGCCTTGGTATGGGCCTCTCCGTTCTCGTTATCCTGACGCTTTCCAACATCTTTATTTCCCTTCTGCGCAAGATCATCCCCAACGAGGTACGTATCGCGTGCTACATCGTCGTGATCGCGGGCTTCGTGACGATCGTTGACCTGTGCTTACAGGCCTTTGTTCCCGCCATCGCCGAGAGCCTTGGCGTGTTCATCCCGCTGATCGTCGTCAACTGCATCATCCTCGGCCGCGCCGAGGCCTTTGCCAGCAAGAACTCCGTCGCCGCCTCCGCGGTGGACGGCATCTGCCAGGGCATCGGCTACACGGTGGTGCTGCTGATCCTGAGCGCGTTCCGCGAGTTGCTCGGCGCGGGCACGCTGCTCGGCATTCAGGTCATGCCTTCTTCCTACGTTCCGGCCAACATGCTCACCCTGCCCGTCGGCGGCTTCCTGTGCCTCGGCACGCTGATCGCCATCATGCAGTGGGCGCTTGCAAAGAGCGAAAAGAAGAATGCGGCCAAGAAAGAAACGGAGGGTAAATAAAAATGAGTGTCACGAAGCTTCTTGCTATTTCCCTCGGCGCGATCCTGACGAATAACTTCATCTTCTCGCAGTTCCTGGGAATCTGTCCGTTCCTCGGCGTTTCGAAGAAGAGCGACACCGCCATCGGCATGGGCCTTGCGGTCACGTTCGTCATGGGCCTTGCTTCCGCGTTCTGCTTCGGCGTGAACAAGATCCTTGTTGCGCTGGGCCTTGACTACATGCAGACCGTCGCCTTCATTCTCGTGGTGGCGAGCCTCGTGCAGTTCATCGAAATGTTCCTCAAAAAGTCCATGCCGACGCTCTACACGGCCCTCGGCGTGTACCTGCCGCTGATCACCACCAACTGCGCCGTGCTCGGCGTGGTGCTGCTCAACGTGCAGAACGACTACAACTTCATCGAATCCGTGGTGTACGGCATCACCGGCGGCCTTGGCTTCCTGCTGGCGATCTACCTCTTCTCCACGGTGCGCGAGCGCCTGGAGTTTGCCGACTATCCCAAGGCATTCGAAGGCTTCCCCATCGCGCTGATCACCGCAGGCCTCATTGCCCTTGCTTTCATGGGCTTCTCGGGTCTGCAGGTGTGGCCCATGTAAGGAGGGAATGGAAGTATGATGAACGTAATTTATGCCGTCCTCGTGCTGGGCGTGATCGCCGTTGTGTTCGGTCTGATCCTGTCCGTTGCGGCCAAGGCCTTTGAGGTCGAGGTCGATGAGCGTCTGCCCAAGATCCAGGCCTGCCTTGCCGGCGCGAACTGCGGCGGCTGCGGCTATCCCGGCTGCGCGGGCTGCGCCGAGGCAATTCTGGCCGGTAAGGCTCCCGTCACCGCCTGCGCTCCCGCGGGCGCGGAGGGCGCCGCGAAGATCGCTGAGATCATGGGCATGGAAGCCCCCAGCGGCGAAAAGAAGGTCGCGCACGTGCTGTGCAACGGCGGCGAGGCCTCTGTGAAGAACTTTGCGTATGTGGGCCTGCACGACTGCGTCGCCGCGACGAAGGTCGCCGGCGGCCCGACCGCGTGCTCGTTCGGCTGCATGGGCTTCGGCACCTGCGTTGCCGCCTGCCAGTTCGACGCCATCCACATCAACGAACAGGGCGTGGCTGAGGTCGATAAGGAAAAGTGCACCGACTGCGGCGCCTGCCGCGAGGTCTGCCCGCGCAAGCTGATCGTCGAGGTACCTTACAAGCAGAAGGTGTTCGTCAACTGCTCGAACAAGGAAAGAGGCCCGGCCGTCACGAAGGTCTGCGCCAACTCCTGTATCGCCTGCGGTATGTGCGAGCGCACCTGTAAGTTCGACGCGATCCACGTCGTCAACAACGTGGCCGTCATCGACTACACCAAGTGCAAAAACTGCACCATGTGCGCCAAGGCCTGCCCGCGCAACGCCATCGAGCCCATCCCGACCCCCGAGGAGAAGGAAAAGTTCAAGGCCGCGCAGAAGGCTGCCGCCGAGCGCAAGGCCGCTGCCGCCAAGGCAGCCGCCGAAGCCAAGGCCGCGGAAGCGCCCAAGGCTGAGTAAAGCTCCTGAAAAAGAGGAACGCGAAAGCGTTCCTCTTTTTTTATATCGAAAAAGCGGCCGCGGCCTGACTTTTGTGACGTTCACAAACTGTTTACACGGGGGCCTATTGACAATGGGAAAACACAGTGGTACACTGCGTTTAGCACTCAGGGGAAAGGAGTGCTAAAGTAAGAAAGGAGTGCGGCGCATGGACTTGACGGAGCGCAAAAAGCAGATACTCAAGCGCGTGGTCGAGGATTACATCGCCGCGGCAGAGCCGGTCGGCTCCAAGGCGCTGGCCGAGGAGATGGGCGGCTCGGTGAGCTCCGCGACCATCCGCAACGAGCTTGCGGATCTGGTTGAAATGGGCTACCTTGAGCAGCCGCACACGTCCGCCGGACGTGTCCCGTCCCCGAAGGGCTACCGGCTGTACGTCAACGAGCTGATGGAGAAGCGCGAGGTCTCCGAAACGGAAGCGGAGGAGATCAACGAGCAGCTCAAAAGCAAGCTCAGCGGCACGGACAGCGTGATCGCCAAGGCAGGACAGATGGTGTCGAGCATCGTCAATTACCCTGTCTACAGCGTGACGGGCGGACGGCGCGAGGCAAGCGTCAAGCGCTTCGAGCTCATCGCGGTCGATGAAATGAGCTTCATCGTCGTGGTGATGGGCGAGGACAACCGCGTGAAAAGCCAGCTGCAGCGCTCGGACCTCCCGTTCGACGGTCAGCGGCTCGCAGACGTCAAGGAGCTTTTGAACACGCACTTCACCGGCCGCGGCGCCGATGAGATGAGCGCAAGGCTGATGAGCCTTTCCGAGCAGCTTTCACCGGAGCTGTTTTTAGTGGTGTCCAAGGCGGTCGAGTATGCGGTCGGCGTGCTCGAGCAGAGCGCGCAGCGCAGCGTGGAGACCGCGGGCGCGAGCCAGATCCTCAAAATGCCCGAGTACCGCGATGTGGACAAGGCGCACGATCTTGTGACGTTCCTTGTGGATAACAAGGAGGAGCTTCCCGTGCCGGACGACGGCGCGCCGCTCAAGATCCTGATCGGCCCGGAAAATGTGAACGAGGCGCTCAAGGAGACGAGCGTGGTCGTCGCCAGCTATGATATCGGCGACGGGATGCGCGGCCTTGTCGGCGTGGTAGGTCCCACGAGAATGGATTATGCCACGGTGACAGCGCGCCTGAGTTATTTTGCAGACAGCCTGACGCGGATGTTCGGCAAGAACGAGCTTCCGCCCAAGGATACAGATAAGGAGTAAGAAATGGGTAAGAAAGACAAGCAGAACGCGGCGGAGAGCACGCCGGAAAAGGAAACGGCGCAGGCGGCGGAAACGCCCAAGGCCGAGGAACCGGCCAAGGCGGAGGAGACCGAAAAGCAGAGCGCAGAGCCGGAGACCTTCACCGTCACGCGCGAGCAGATGGAGAAGATGGAGGGCCTTGCCAAGGCGCTCGCCGCCGAGCAGGACAAATACCTGCGGCTTGCCGCCGAATACGACAACTACCGCAAGCGCACCGCGAAGGAAAAGGAGAGCCTTTACGCCGACGCGAAGATCGACACGATCAAGGCGCTGCTGGGCGTTTATGATAACTTAGAGCGCGGCATCGCGCAGTACGGCGACGAGGAATCGACCCACCGCAAGGGCCTTGAAATGGTGTTCAACCAGTTCAAGGAGAGCCTCAAAAAGCTCGGTGTCGAGACTATGGACGCCGTGGGTCAGCCCTTTGACCCCGAAAAGCACAACGCCGTGATGCACATCGAGGATGAGAACTACGGCGAAAACACCGTGGCCGAGGTCCTGCAGCAGGGCTTCACGCTGGGCGACAAGGTGCTACGCTTCGCCATTGTAAAAGTGGCCAATTAAAGTGCAAATTCCGCGCGGAAGCGCGAAATGATAAATTTATTTCGTTAACAAAAAATTAAGATAGATCTTAGGAGGACAGCATTATGTCTAAAGTTATCGGTATTGACCTTGGTACTACCAATTCCTGTGTGGCTGTGATGGAGGGCGGCGAAGCCGTCGTCATCCCCAACGCCGAAGGCAACCGCACCACCCCGTCCGTCGTCGCGTTCAGCAAGACCGGCGAGCGTATGGTCGGTCAGGTCGCAAAGCGTCAGGCCATCACCAACCCCGACCGCACGATCTCCTCGATCAAGCGCGAGATGGGCTCCGATTATAAAGTTGAGATCGACGGCAAGAAGTACACCCCGCAGGAGATCAGCGCGATGATCCTGCAGAAGCTCAAGAGCGACGCGGAGGCCTACCTCGGCGGCCCCGTGAGCGAAGCCGTTATCACCGTTCCCGCTTACTTCACCGACGCGCAGCGTCAGGCAACCAAGGACGCCGGTAAGATCGCCGGCCTTGAGGTCAAGCGTATCATCAACGAGCCGACGGCCGCGGCCCTCGCCTACGGCGTGGACAAGGAGCAGAGCCAGAAGGTCATGGTCTACGACCTCGGCGGCGGCACGTTCGATGTCTCCATTCTGGATATCGACGACGGCGTCATCGAGGTCCTGGCCACCGCGGGCAACAACCGTCTCGGCGGCGACGACTTCGACGAGTGCATCATGAAGTGGATGGTCAGCGAGTTCAAGCGCAGCGACAACGTGGATCTTTCCACCGATAAGGTCGCCATGCAGCGCCTGAAGGAAGCCGCCGAGAAGGCCAAGATCGAGCTCTCGGGCGTGACCTCCACCAACATCAACCTCCCGTATATCACCGCCGACGCCACCGGTCCGAAGCACCTCGACCTGACGCTCACGCGCGCCAAGTTCAACGAGCTGACCGCGCATCTGGTCGAAGCCACTGCCGGTCCTGTCCGTCAGGCGCTGAGCGACGCGGGCCTTTCCGGCAATGACATCCACAAGGTCCTGATGGTCGGCGGCTCCAGCCGTATCCCCGCCGTGCAGGAAATGGTCAAGAAGCTCACCGGCAAGGAAGGCTTCAAGGGCATCAACCCCGATGAGTGCGTCGCCATGGGCGCAGCGCTCCAGGCGGGCGTTCTGACCGGCGACGTCAAGGGCCTGCTGCTGCTCGACGTTACCCCGCTGTCCCTCGGCATTGAGACCATGGGCGGCGTGTGCACCAAGCTCATCGACCGCAACACCACCATCCCCGTGAAGAAGAGCCAGATCTTCTCCACCGCCGCCGATAACCAGACGAGCGTTGAGGTCAACGTCCTGCAGGGCGAGCGTGAGATGGCCGCCGCGAACAAGAGCCTCGGCCGCTTCCACCTCGACGGCATCGCCCCGGCCCGCCGCGGCGTGCCCCAGATCGAAGTCACCTTCGATATCGACGCCAACGGCATCGTGAACGTCAGTGCGAAGGACCTCGGCACCGGCACCGAGCAGCACATCACCATCACCTCCTCCTCCAACATGAGCAAGGAGGACATCGAGAAGGCCGTCAAGGACGCCGAGCAGTACGCTGCCGAGGACGCCAAGATGAAGGAAAAGGTCGAGGTCCGCAACCAGGCCGACCAGATGGTCTACCAGAGCGAAAAGACCCTCGGCGAGGTGGGCGACAAGATCCCCGCGGACGAGAAGGCCAAGGTCCAGAGCGGCATCGACAAGCTCAAGGAAGTGCTCAAGGGCGACGATACCGACGCCATCAAGAGCGCGACCGAGGAGCTGACGCAGCTGTTCTATCAGATGAGCGAGAAGCTTTATCAGCAGTCCAACCCGCAGGGCGGCGCGCAGGCCGGTCCCGACATGGGCGGCCAGAACGGCGGCGCACAGCAGGGCCCGAACGGTCAGCAGTACTATGACGCCGACTACAAGGTCGTTGACGACGACGATAACAACAAGAAGTAATTTGCATCATTCGGCCACAGCGGGGACAGTTTTTCAACTGCCCCCGATCGTGGCGTTTCAAGGGAGTTTTGTCTATGGCGGATAAACGCGATTATTACGAGGTGCTCGGCGTATCGAAGGGCGCTTCGGAGGAAGAGATCAAAAAAGCATACAAAAAGCTTGCGCGCAAATATCACCCCGACATGAATCCCGGCGATAAGGAAGCGGAAGAGAAATTCAAGGAGATCAACGAAGCGAACGAAGTGCTCAGCGACCCGGAGAAGAAGGCGCGCTACGACCAGTTCGGTTTTGCCGGCGTGGACCCGAACTACGGTGCGGGCGCGGGCGGCGGCGCATATGGCGCGGGCGGCTTCGACTTCGGCGACCTCGGCGATATCTTCGGCAGCTTTTTCGGCGGGGGCTTCGGCGGCACGCGCGCCAACCCCAACGCGCCCACGCGCGGCGAGAGCCTGCGCACGAGCGTGAACATCAGCTTTGAGGAAGCAGCCTTCGGCTGCGACAAGGAGGTCAGCATCGACCGCGTGGAGCAGTGCCCCGACTGCCACGGCTCGGGCTGCGCCAAGGGCACGACCGCCGAGGTCTGCCCCGACTGCCGCGGCAGCGGCGTGATCCAGCAGCGCCGCCAGACGCCGCTGGGCTACATGTCCACCTCCAGCCCCTGCCCGCGCTGCGGCGGCAAGGGCAGGATCATCCACCAGCCTTGCCCCACCTGCGGCGGCAAGAGCATGATCCGCCGCCGCAAGACCATTCAGGTCCACATCCCCGCGGGCATCGACAACGGGCAGACCATTTCCCTGCGCGGGCAGGGCAACTCCGGCAAGAACGGCGGCCCGGCGGGCGATCTCCTGATCGTCGTTTCCGTGCGGCCGCATGAGATCTTCCGCCGCGAGGGGACGAGCGTCCTCTGCGAAGCGCCCATCACCTTCACGCAGGCGGTGCTCGGCGCGGAGCTCGAGATCCCCACGATCGACGGCAAGGTGAAGTACACCATTCCCGAGGGCACGCAGAGCGGCACGACCTTCCGCCTGAAGGGCAAGGGCATCCCCGGCCTCAACGGCCGCGGCCGCGGCGACCAGTACGTCACCGTGAACATCGAAACGCCGCGCAACCTCAACCGCGAGCAGAAGGAAGCGCTCAGGAAGTTCAGCGAGTCGCTCGGCGAGAAAAACTATGAGGAGCACAAGAGCTTCTTCGGCAAATTCAAGCTGTAAAAGAGAAACGATATGTATTTATCCGATTACCACACCCATTGCTCGCTTTCGTTCGACTCGAAAACGCCGGTGGAGGACATGGTGCGCGCGGGCATCGCGCAGGGTTTGCAGGAAATGTGCCTGACGGACCATGTGGACCTCTTCCGTCCGCGCGAAACGGCGCACTGGGAGCACGATTTTTCCGATCGCGCGGAGATCTTCGCGCGTGCAGACAAGGCAGCGGACGGGAAGATCACCGTCCGCCGCGGCATCGAGCTGGGCGAGGCGATGCGCGACTTTGCCTACGCCGGCGAGCTGCTCGAGCGCCTGCCGGAGCTGGACTTTGTCATCGGCTCGCAGCACCAGCTCTCGGAAAAATACGGCTGGGACGATCTTTACTTCATGCCCGGCTGCTCGGAGAGGGAGGCGCGCGAGCAGATCGCGGACTATCTCTCGCTCGTGCTGGAAACGGCAAAGTGGGGAAAGTTCTCCGTGCTTGGGCACCTGACGCTGCCGCTTCGCTACATGAATGAGAACCACGGCATGCACATGAGCTTCGACGGCTTTGAGGACGAGGTCGCGCAGATCTATCGCGCGCTTATCGAAAACGGCTGCGGCATCGAGTGCAATGTCAACCGCGGCAACACGCCGCTGCCGGACGCGAAGTGGCTCCGGCTCTATCACGAGCTCGGCGGCGAGATCATCACCATCGGCACCGACGCGCACACGCCGGAATTCGTCGGCCTGCGCGCACGCGAGACGCAGGCGCTTTTGAAGGACTGCGGCCTTGCCTACGTGTGCACATTTGAAAAGAAAAAACCGGTCTTTCACAAAATCTGACCGACAAAAGGAGAAACACTATGAAGATCGCATTGGGCTGTGACCATGGCGGCTACGCCATGAAGGAGGACATCAAAAAGCAGCTGGAGGGCATGGGCCACGAGGTCAAGGACTGCGGCACCTATTCCACCGAGAGCTGCGACTATCCCGTGTTCGGCGAGGCTGCCGCGCGCGCCGTGGCGAGCGGGGAGTGCGAGTACGGCATCGTCGTGTGCACGACGGGCATCGGCATTTCCATCGCGGCGAACAAGGTCAGGGGCATCCGCTGCGCGCACTGCGCCGACGCGCTCGAGGCGCAGCTGTGCCGCCAGCACAACAACGCCAATATGATGGCCATCGGCGCGGGCTTCACCGGCCCCAAGCTGGCCGCGGCCATGGTCGAGACCTTCCTTTCCACCGCGTTTGAGGGCGGCCGCCACGCGCGCCGTGTCGCGCTGATGGACGCCATCGAGGGCTGAACCCATACAAAAGCGGAAAATCAACAAAAGCCATTTCGGTTTTTGTTGATTTTTTTGCATTTAGAAGGTAAACTGTAGCTCGGAAAAGGAGGCGGATGCAGACTATGGCAAGAAGATCGACGGGAACGCGCGGCTATTCGGGCTATCGCGGACGCCGCCGCGGAAGGGGCGTGCTGGCGGTGGTGCTGGTGCTGATCCTGGTGGCGGCGTGCGGCTTTTTGTTTGCACAGCGCTATATGGTATACGACGCGGACGGCTCGGTCCGCTTTGAGTTCCCCTGGACGAAGAAAGCGCCGCAGGAGGACGCGGCGGACGACGGCACGAACGGCGGCGAGACGAAGCAGGACGAGCTGGAGATCACGGTGGAAAAGCCGGTCATCAAGGATACGCGCGCCGTGGCGCTCGCGGACGACGCGCTCGGCGACGGCTGGGAGGATGCGCTTGCGGCGCTCGATGATAACGTCAACGCCGTGGCGGTGCGCCTAAAGGACGATGGCGGCAGGCTCCTGTATGACTCTGCGGTCCGCGGCGCGATCGACTGCGGGGCTGTGGAGGGCGGCAGCGCCGCGCGCAGCGCGATCGAGGGGCTGGTCGCTTCGAAGTACTACACGATCGGCCGCATCAGCACCCTGCACGACAGCATCTACGCCTACGCGCACATGACGGACGCAGCGGTGTGCCAGCAGTCGGGCCTTGTGTGGTACGACACGAACAGCACGCACTGGCTCGCGCCGGAAAAGCAGGCCGCGCGCGAATATGTGACCGAGATTGTCACGGAATGCGCGCAGATGGGCTTTGACGAGCTGCTGCTCGAGGATTTCCAGTACCCGCGCGACGGGCGCATGAGCCGCATCAAGACCGACGAGCGCACCATGACGCAGCAGGAGGCGCTCTCGCTTTTGAGCGGCGAGCTCCGCACCATCCTCAAGGCCGCGAATTACGAGGGCAAGCTCTCGGTCCGCGTGGATGCGGACATCGTGCTCGCGGGCAGCGAGGAGCGCACGGGCATCGTGATGAGCGAGTACGTCAAGGACTTTGACCGCGTGTACGTCCCCGTGACAGCGGAAAACCTCGACGCGGTGACGGAAGCGATGAAGGATTACGACGTGGAGTTCGTGCCCATCCTCGCGGAGGCGGCGGGGAGCGGAAGCTACCTTGTTGAAAAGTAAAGCAAAAAGAAAAAGGACCGCGAAAGCGGTCCTTTTTTGCTGCCCTTTTTCGCTCAGCGCGAGAGACGGCGGTTCACGGCCTCGGCGCTCATGGCGGGGTTGATGGTCTCCTCGCTCTCCACGGCGATGGCCGCCGCGGCGGTGCCGGACGCGGCGCTCTCCACGAGCGGCTGGCCCGCGAGGAACGACCACACGAGCGCCGCCATCATCGCGTCGCCCGCGCCGGTGGCGTTGCGCATCTCGGCCTTGCAGATGGGGACGAGCTGCATCTCGTCCCGCTGCGCGGCAAGCACGCCGTCGCCGCCGAGTGAGATGAACACGCGCGAGAGCCCCTGCGCGAGCAGAGCCTCGGCGGCCCTGTGCAGGCTCTCCTCGTCCGTGATCTTCACGCCGGAGAGCAGCTCTGCTTCGATGCGGTTGGGCTTGAGCGTGTGCACGCGGCCGAGAAGGCCGCGCAGCTTTTCTGCCTTCACAGTGGACACGGGGTCAATGAAAACGGGGGCGGCGCAGTGCTCCGTCAAATATGCGATGGAAGCGCGCGGCAGGTTCGCGTCCACGACCACGGCGGCTGCGCCGTTCAGAAGGTCCAGCTGGGAGGCAAAATAGTCCGGCGTCAGCTTTTCGCAGATCTCCATGTCGGAAACGGCCACGGCCATGTCGCCGTCGCTGTCGCCGACGAAAACATAGGTCGAGGTGCGGCCCTCCGGCACGCGCAGGGCGTGGGAGAGGTCAATGCCGAGCGCGCGGCAGCTCTGCTCGACCTGGCTTGCGCGCGAGTCGCCGCCGATGGCGGTGAGCAGGCACACGTTCACGCCGAGAAGGCGCATGTTGTGCGCGATGTTGCGGCCCACGCCGCCAAGGCTCAGCTCGACCTTGCCGGGGTTGGAGTCCTTGCCGCGGAGCGGCGCGAAGGAGTGTGCGCCGATGTCGATGTTCACGCCGCCGCAGACGACGGCATAGGGGGAGTTCAGTTCGTTCTGCATGATATGGGTCCTCGAAAATTATTTATGATAGAGCCGCTTGGACTCGTATCTCGGCTCGCAGCTGACGTGGATGCCGAGACGTTTGTAAAGCTTGATGTCCTCCTCCGAGATGATGACGGAGAAGTGCGCGTCGCAGCCGCGCAGCGTGCCGAGCTGAGAGCGGGCCATGTCGGCCAGCGGATTAGTGAGCGCCGAGATCGCCAGCGCGATGAGCACCTCGTCGGAGTGCAGACGCGGGTTGTGGTGGCCGAGAGACTGGATCTTGAGCGCGGAGATCGGCTCGATGACCTGATTGGAGATGAGGTCCAGATCGCTGCGGATGCCGGCCATGGCCTTGAGCGCGTTCAGAAGCAGCGCGGCGGAAGCGCCGAGCAGCGACGAGGTCTTGCCCGTGATGACGCGGCCGTCCGGCAGCATCATCGCGCCCGCGGGCGCGCCGGTCTCCTCCGCCTTCTGCTTCGACGCGGCCACGGCGGGGCAGAGGTCGGGCGTTACGTCCGCCTGCTGCATCACAAGCTCGAGCTTGCGCAGCTGGCAGGCGTCGGCAGTGCCGCGCGCCACGTCCACCTGCGCGGTGTAGTAGCGGCGCAGGATCTCCATGCGCGAGGCCTCGCGGCAGACGGCGTCGTCGATGATGCAGTTGCCCGCCATGTTGACGCCCATATCCGTGGGAGACTGGTAGGGGCACTTGCCGGAGATGCGCTCGAAGATCGCGCGCAGGACGGGGAAGATCTCCACGTCGCGGTTATA